>NZ_BCUG01000156.1 GCF_001591165.1 Thauera butanivorans NBRC 103042 | reverse complement strand
AGGAAGGCGTGAATCTGGTTCGTCGTGGACGTGCGTTCGCGTACCAGGGCTTCACGTACCCGGTGCAGCGCCGAGATGGTCTGCTGGGTCTCGGTGCGCGGACGCACGAAGCGCATGCTCGGCCGACTCGCCGCCTCGCAGATCGCCTGGGCGTCGGCGAAGTCATTCTTGTTGCCTTGCACGAAGGGCTTGACGAACTGCGGCGAGATCAGCCGCGTCTCATGTCCCATGCCGCCCAACCGACGCGCGATCCAGTGCGCACCGGCGCACGCTTCCATCACGACGCGGCAGGCGGGAAAGTTGCCCAGCATCGTCAGCATCTGGCTGCGCGACACCTTCTTGCGGAATACCATCCGCCCCTTCTCGTCCTGAGCATGAAGGTGGAAGCAGTGCTTGCCCAGGTCGATCCCGATCAACGTCACCGCATTCATGATAATGGCCTCCGAAAAGAACAATCCCCGTTCAGCGTAGCCGCTGAGCGGGGATCGGGCTGACCATCTCATTAGCCCC
>NZ_BCUG01000155.1 GCF_001591165.1 Thauera butanivorans NBRC 103042 | reverse complement strand
CATGAGCATTCTCGTCATTGCCGAACACGACAACCAATCGCTCAAGGCCGCCACGCTCAACACCGTGACCGCGGCGGCGAAACTGGGCGGCGACATCCACGTGCTGGTGGCCGGTGCCGGCTGCGGCGCGGCGGCCGAGGCGGCGGCGAAGATCGCCGGCGTGGCCAAGGTGCTGGTGAGCGACGCGCCGCACTACGAAGCGCAGACGGCCGAGAACGTGGCCGAGCTGCTCAAGGGCCTCGCCCCGAACTACAGCCACGTGCTGGCGCCGGCGACGCCGAACGGCAAGAACATGCTGCCGCGGGTGGCGGCGTTGCTGGACGTGGCGCAGATCAGCGACATCGTCGCCATCGAAAGCGCCGACACCTTCGTGCGCCCGATCTACGCCGGCAACGCGCTGGCCACGGTCAAGAGCGCCGATGCGATCAAGGTCATCACGGTGCGCACCACCGCCTTCGATGCGGCCGCAGAAGGCGGCGCCGCCCCGATCGAAGCGCTGGCCGCGGGTGCCGACCTGGGCGTGGCGGCGCTGGT
>NZ_BCUG01000154.1 GCF_001591165.1 Thauera butanivorans NBRC 103042 | reverse complement strand
CGGTGCACAAGAAGATCGACGCCGCCGCCGAGCCGCTGCCGCGGCGCACGCTGCCGGCCGCCGGCGAGCCGATCCTGGTGGTGAAGGACGTGACGCGCAAGTTCGGCGGCCTGGTGGCCAACAACAACATGAGCCTGGAGGTGAAGGCAGGCGAGATCCTCGCCCTGATCGGCCCCAACGGCGCGGGCAAGAGCACGATGTTCAACCAGATCTCGGGCGTCGACACGCCGACTTCGGGCGAAGTGCTGTTCCTGGGCAAGCCGGTGGCCGGCCACGACTCGCGCGAGATCGCCCGCATGGGCATGAGCCGCAGCTTCCAGCACGTCAAGCTGCTGCCGACGATGAGCGTGCTCGAGAACGTGGCCATCGGCGCCCACCTGCGCAGCGGCAAGGGCGTGTTGAGTTCGGCCTGGCGGCTGGACCGCGCCGAGGAAGCGCGCATCCTCAAGGAAGCGGCCTGGCAGATCGAGCGCGTGGGCCTGAAGGACTACATGTACGAG
>NZ_BCUG01000153.1 GCF_001591165.1 Thauera butanivorans NBRC 103042 | reverse complement strand
CGCAGCCAGGAATCACGGTCATTGTGGCTCCCGCCCCACCAGACTGGTCAACCACCACGATCAATGGGGATCCATTGAGATCGGGCGACCATGTGCCACTGCCCGGATCGGCACCGCCTACGCTTCCGCCAGGGTTCTCGCCGCCGCCAGGATCGGGGTTCTCGCCACCGCCAGGATCGGGGTTCTCGCCACCGCCAGGATCGGGGTTTTCGCCACCGCCGCTACCGCCCAAGGCCGGGTTGCAGCTCGCGACCGTCGCAGAAACGACACCACCGCTCGAGACCGAAAAACCGTTGAGGATGCAGGTATACAGATCGCTCCCGGAGGTAATCTTGATCTGGTTCAAGGTCGTCGCCGCATGCGTAGCACCTGCAGCAACCCCGAGGCCCATCACGGCAATCAAGGGCAGCAAGCGCAACGCAACATTCGAGCGCATATTTCTCATGACTTACTCCTGTTCAATCTTGCGAGTATAAAGCGATCGCCCATGTTGAAGACCGCCTTCAAGACATCGCGCAGCAAAGAACTGTAAGAAAATGATGCGCTTGTCAACAGGGCCCCAGTTCTCATACTACCGCATCGCACGCACCAGCCCAGGAAAAACCGCACACCAT
>NZ_BCUG01000152.1 GCF_001591165.1 Thauera butanivorans NBRC 103042 | reverse complement strand
ATCGCACACCGCGATGAACACTTCCATCGGCGTGTTGCCCGCCCCCGCGCCCAGCCCGGCCGCGGCCGCGTCGATGCGGGTGGCGCCCGCTTCGAGCGCCGCCAGGCTGTTGGCCACGCCCATCGCCAGGTTGTGGTGGCCGTGGAAGCCCAGCTCGGTCTCGGGCTTCAGGGCATCCCTGACCGCGGACAGGCGCGACTTCACCGTGTCGGGCAGCAGGTGCCCGGCCGAGTCGGTGATGTAGATGCAGTTGGCGCCGTAGCCTTCCATCAGCTTCGCCTGCTGCACCAGCCCTTCGGGGCTGTTCATGTGCGCCATCATCAGGAAGCCGACGGTGTCCAGGCCGAGCTTGCGGGCCATGCCGATGTGCTGCTCGGAGACGTCGGCCTCGGTGCAGTGGGTGGCGACGCGGATCGTGCTGACCCCGAGTTCGTGGGCCATCTTCAGATGGTCGACGGTGCCGATGCCCGGCAGCAGCAGCGCCGAGACTTTCGCCCGCTTCATCAGCGGGATCACCGCGCCGAGGTAGTCCTCGTCGCTGTGGGCCGGGAAGCCGTAGTTGACCGAGCTGCCGCCCAGGCCGTCGCCGTGGGTGACTTCGATCAGCGGCACGCCCGCTT
>NZ_BCUG01000151.1 GCF_001591165.1 Thauera butanivorans NBRC 103042 | reverse complement strand
CTCGCACACCGCGATGAACACTTCCATCGGCGTGTTGCCCGCCCCCGCGCCCAGCCCGGCCGCGGCCGCGTCGATGCGGGTGGCGCCCGCTTCGAGCGCCGCCAGGCTGTTGGCCACGCCCATGGCCAGGTTGTGGTGGCCGTGGAAGCCCAGTTCGGTCTCGGGCTTCAGGGCATCCCTGACCGCGGACAGGCGCGACTTCACCGTGTCGGGCAGCAGGTGCCCGGCCGAGTCGGTGATGTAGATGCAGTTGGCGCCGTAGCCTTCCATCAGCTTCGCCTGCTGCACCAGCCCTTCGGGGCTGTTCATGTGCGCCATCATCAGGAAGCCGACGGTGTCCAGGCCGAGCTTGCGGGCCATGCCGATATGCTGCTCGGAGACGTCGGCCTCGGTGCAGTGGGTGGCGACGCGGATCGTGCTGACCCCGAGTTCGTGGGCCATCTTCAGATGGTCGACGGTGCCGATGCCCGGCAGCAGCAGCGCCGAGACTTTCGCCCGCTTCATCAGCGGAATCACCGCGCCGAGGTAGTCCTCGTCGCTGTGGGCCGGGAAGCCGTAGTTGACCGAGCTGCCGCCCAGGCCGTCGCCGTGGGTGACTTCGATCAGCGGCACGCCCGCGT
>NZ_BCUG01000150.1 GCF_001591165.1 Thauera butanivorans NBRC 103042 | reverse complement strand
GGTGTGCGACTCGGTGACGCCGGCGCCGGTCTTGTAGCGCACGACGAGCGAATTGGCCGCGTAGACCTCCTTGAAGGTCTGGCTGCCGGTTTCACCGCCCTTCTGGCTGCCGGAGGTGCTGCCGGCCGCGCCGGATGCGGGGCTGAAGGCATCGGCGGTCTCGTAGGCGGTCTGGTAGGTGCTCTCCGTGAAGTCGCCGACCACCTTCAGATTGACCGTCTTGGTCGGGTACAGCACCGTGCCGTAGGCACCGAACAAGTTGCCGCTGCCGTCACTGTGGTCGGTGACCGTGCGCGTGAGGGTGAGCTGGGTGAGGGAGGACTGCGCGGCCGTGTGCGTGGCGCTGGCACTCGAGGTGCCCGAGCGCTCGACCGAGGTGACTGCCGAGGGTTGGGTGTTGATGACGTAGCCCATATGCCTTGCTCCTATCAAGCGGCCACAGTGGGGAGGTAGCGCACTTTGGTCGTGCCGGCAGCCGTGGCTTTGTACGCCGTGCCGGCCGAGGTGGCGCTGGTGCCGCTGCTGACGCTGGTCTCGCGCGACACGGCCCAGGTGATCTCCAGCGAGCCGGGCACGGGCGGCTCAGCCAGGGTGAAGGCGACGAAGCCGGCCCCGTCGGGCGACAGGCCGGGCTTGGCCTCTT
>NZ_BCUG01000149.1 GCF_001591165.1 Thauera butanivorans NBRC 103042 | reverse complement strand
GCTGTGCGACTCGGTGACGCCGGCGCCGGTCTTGTAGCGCACGACGAGCGAATTGGCGGCGTAGACTTCCTTGAAGGTCTGGCTACCGGTTTCGCCGCCCTTCTGGCTGCCGGATGTGCTGCCGGCCGCGCCGGATGCGGGGCTGAAGGCGTCGGCCGTCTCGTAGGCGGTCTGGTAGGTGCTCTCCGTGAAGTCGCCGACCACCTTCAGGTTAACGGTCTTGGTGGGATACAGCACGGTGCCGTAGGTGCCGAACAGGTTGCCGCTGCCGTCGCTGTGGTCGGTGACCGTGCGCGTGAGGGTGAGCTGCGTGAGAGAGGACTGCGCGGCCGTGTGCGTGGCGCTGGCGCTGGAGGTGCCCGAACGCTCGACCGAGGCAACCTTGTTTCTGTTGACGACGACGTAAGTCATGCTCTACTCCTGATCAGCCTGCAACCGTGACGGGATAACGCACCTTTTGCGCATGGGCGCTGGCGGCGGTGGCGGCGAGGAAGGCAGTGCCGGCCGAGGTGGCGCTGGTGCCGCTGCTGACGCTGGTCTCGCGCGACACAGCCCAGGTGATCTCCAGCGAGCCGGGCACGGGCGACTCAGCCAGGGTGAAGGCGACGAAGCCGGCCCCGTCCGGCGACAGGCCGGGCTTGGCTTCCT
>NZ_BCUG01000148.1 GCF_001591165.1 Thauera butanivorans NBRC 103042 | reverse complement strand
TTCTGCACTTCGGCGATCATGGCGTGGATCGAGGCGGTGATCTTTTCCTGGTCGGGTTCGGTCTCGGTCAGGCAGTGCACCGTGTCGCGCATGATCAGCGGCGGTTCGGCCGGGTTCAGGATGATGATGGCCTTGCCCTGCCTGGCGCCGCCCACTTTCTCGACCGCGCCGGCGGTGGTGCGGGTGAATTCGTCGATGTTCTTGCGCGTGCCCGGGCCGGCGGATTTCGATGACACGGTGGCGACGATCTCGCCGTAGGCCACCGGCTGCACGCGCGACACGGCGGCGACCATCGGGATCGTGGCCTGGCCGCCGCAGGTGACCATGTTGACGTTCATTTCGCCTTTGCCGACGTGCTCGGCCAGATTGACCGGCGGCACGCAGAACGGGCCGATCGCCGCCGGGGTGAGGTCGATCATCAGCACGCCCAGCGCATTGAGCTTGCGGCTGTTCTCGGCATGGACGTAGGCCGAGGTGGCGTCGAAGGCGATCTGCACGCCGTCGGCCCGCACGTGCGGCAGCAGGCCGTCGACGCCGTCCGCGGTGGTCTTGAGGCCCAGTTCGCGCGCGCGCGCCAGGCCTTCGGAGGCGGCGTCGATGCCCACCATCCACACCGGTTCCAGCACCGCGCTGCGCTTGAGTTTGTACAGCAGATCGGTGCCGATGTTGCCCGGGCCGATC
>NZ_BCUG01000147.1 GCF_001591165.1 Thauera butanivorans NBRC 103042 | reverse complement strand
CCCTATCCGCGCGACCTGATCGGCTACGGCAGGAAGCCGCCGCACGCCAACTGGCCCGGGCGCGCCCGCATCGCCGTCCAGTTCGTGCTCAACTACGAGGAAGGCGGCGAGAACTGCGTGCTGCACGGCGACCCCGGCAGCGAGCAGTTCCTGTCCGAACTGTTCAACGCCGCCAGCTACCCCGAGCGCCACCTGTCCATGGAAGGCATCTACGAGTACGGCTCGCGCGTGGGCGTGTGGCGCTTCCTGCGCGAATTCGAGCGCCGCGGCCTGCCGATGACGATCTTCGGCGTGTCGATGGCGCTCGAGCGCCACCCCGAACTCACCGCCGCCTTCAAGGCGCTCGGCCACGAGATCGCCTGCCACGGCTGGCGCTGGATCCACTACCAGAACACCCCCGAGGAGATCGAGCGCGAGCACATGCGCATCGGCATGGAGATCATCGAGCGCCTGACCGGCGAGCGCGCGCTGGGCTGGTACACCGGCCGCGACTCGCCCAACACCCGCCGCCTGGTGGCCGACTACGGCGGCTTCCTGTACGACTCGGACTACTACGGCGACGACCTGCCGTTCTGGACCGAAGTCGAAAAGACCGACGGCGACACCGTGCCCCACCTGGTCGTGCCCTACACGCTCGACACCAACGACATGCGCTTCGCGCTGCCGCAGGGCTTCTCGCACGGCGACGAGTTCTTCG
>NZ_BCUG01000146.1 GCF_001591165.1 Thauera butanivorans NBRC 103042 | reverse complement strand
TACCCGTGAAACGCGTTGTCGACTACAACGTGAAGGTTCGCGTCAAGGCTGACGGCAGCGGCGTGGATATTGCGAACGTCAAGATGAGCATGAACCCGTTCGACGAGATTGCGGTGGAAGAGGCGGTGCGCCTGAAGGAAGCGGGCGTGGCCACCGAGGTGGTGGCGGTGAGCTGCGGGGTGGGGGCGTGCCAGGAGACGCTGCGCGCGGCGCTGGCGATCGGCGCGGACCGCGCGATCCTGGTCGAGACCGATGCCGAGCTGCAGCCGCTGGCGGTGGCCAAGCTGCTGAAGGCGGTGGCCGACCGTGAGCAGCCGGCGCTGGTGATCGGCGGCAAGCAGGCGATCGACGACGACGCCAACCAGACCGGGCAGATGCTGGCGGCGCTGGCGGGCTGGGCGCAGGCGACGTTCGCCTCGAAGCTGGTGATCGCCGACGGCAAGGCGCAGGTCACGCGCGAGATCGACGGCGGTCTGGAGACGCTGTCGATCGTGCTGCCGGCGGTGGTCACCACCGACCTGCGGCTGAACGAGCCGCGCTACGCGACGCTGCCCAACATCATGAAGGCGAAGAAGAAGCCGCTCGACACGGTCAAGCCCGCAGAGCTGGGCGTGGATGTGGCGCCGCGGCTGCAGACGCTGAAAGTGGCCGAGCCGCCCAAGCGCAGCGCGGGCGAGCGGGTGGCCGACGTCGCCCAGCTGGTCGACAAACTCAAGAACGTTGCCAAGGTGATCTGAA
>NZ_BCUG01000145.1 GCF_001591165.1 Thauera butanivorans NBRC 103042 | reverse complement strand
GAAGCGGCCCTGCACCTGATCGAGCTGGGTGCCGATGTGCACGCGAGAACCGGCATGCGTCTGGATGGCAGACCTTCTGTCCTGGAGAAGGATGACTGGATTTACATCAATGAAGGGGCGGCCGCACTCAACGGCATCGACCTGAAGGAGACGCGCAACGAAGGCCGCTGCTATGCCCGCCTCAAACGCGCGTTCATCGAGCGCGGCATCCGCTTTCCTCAATTTGATGATCGCCTTCTCAGCCGCTGGCTGCGCGCCAAGACCGACATCACCGAAGCGTTGCTGCGCGAGCACGGCGCGGACGACGATACCGTGCGCCGCGTGCTCAAGTGGTATGACGAGGAAGTCCTGCCGCCGATGCCCGGCCGCCAGATCGGCCGCTGGCTCAACGATGGCGTGCCTTTCACCGAACAGATGCTGCGCGAGATCGGCGCCAATGACGAACAGGTCCTCCAGGCTCTGGACCGGCAGGAGATATGGAAACTGCCCGAGCATGGGCGTCGCAAGTACTGGAAGATCGACGACTGGCTGCGCGACGGGGTGCCGATCACCGAGCAGATGCTGCGCGAGATCGGCGCCGATCAGCAGCAGATCGACAACGCGCTGGCACGCCAGGAAATCCATCGGCGCTACCGGCCGCCTTCCCCGCGGGAATGAGCCTGTCCGTTTTCCGTTTTCCGGCCATCGAAAGCGCGCAAAGGCCGCCGCACAGGCAGGCTAAAATTTCGCATTCCGCCGGCCTGCCGAAA
>NZ_BCUG01000144.1 GCF_001591165.1 Thauera butanivorans NBRC 103042 | reverse complement strand
TGTCGGCGCCGGTCCAATATTGACCAGGTGTACCGGTTGAATTTTGACCAGGGGCGATAGCTGCTCGTCATTGCTGCAGCTGTGGATAAGTGTATCGGATTGGCGGTCCTGTTTGCCCCCCTGTGCGCTTGTCGTCGAGCACGAGGGGGCGACGTAGGGGAATCTGCGAAGGGCGTAGCCCGAAGCAGATTCCCCTACGTCGCGCCGACTCAGAACGGGTCAGCCCCGTCGCTTTCAGACGCTGCGGCCCGCTTGCTCTTCTCCCTCGACTGGATGCGGGACTTGGCGGCCGCGCTGCTGTGCTGGAAGCGCCAAGACTCGTTACCGGTCTCCACGATGTGGCAGTGATGCGTCAGCCGGTCCAGCAGCGCCGTCGTCATCTTGGCGTCGCCGAACACGCTGGCCCATTCCCCGAAGGTCAGGTTGGTCGTGATCATCACGCTGGTGTGTTCATAGAGCTTGGAGAGCAGGTGGAAGAGCAAGGCGCCGCCGGCTTGGCTGAAGGGGAGATAGCCCAACTCGTCGAGGATGACCAGGTCCATGCTGCGCAGCGACAGCGCAAGCCGCCCGGCTTTGCCAGCGGCCTTCTCCTGTTCGAGCGCATTGACCAGATCAACCGTCGAGTAAAAGCGCACTCGCCGGCCATGACGCGTAATCCCTGAGACGCCCAGCGCCGTTGCCAGATGGGTCTTGCCCGTGCCCGGCCCGCCGATGAAGACGACGTTGTGCGCCTGGTCGGTAAACGACAGATCGGCCAGTGCTGTGATGAGCTTGCGCTCGAT
>NZ_BCUG01000143.1 GCF_001591165.1 Thauera butanivorans NBRC 103042 | reverse complement strand
GCACGACTGCCCGAAGTCGAAACCCGCCAGATCCCGATGAACGGGGAAGCGGGCGGCCGACATCTGGTAGCGGACCGAGCGCATGGCGCGGTCGGTGGATTCGGCCTCCAACAGGCGCTCGATGAGCCAGCGCGCGCTCTGGAGTCCGACGTCACCGCCATTGGCGCTCAACTCGGCCCAGGTGCTGGCCATGCCATACAGACGCAAGGCTTTCAGTTCGGCGCCGAGCTCACGCATGATCAGCCTCCTGGGTACGCAGGCGGTCGTAGCGACCGGTGTCGGCCACCGGCGCCTCCTTGACCTGCAGCGTGGTCGGCACCGATTCGGGCAACGGCGCCTGGTTGAGCCGGGCGATGACATTGAGCACATGCTCCACACTGACCACGCCCGATTCGAGCACCAACTCGACGGCGACGAGCACCGTGTCGAGCCCGGCCTTGGGCACCACCGCGAGCATCTGGCTCATCACCCGGTCACCGCCTTCGCGCCGCAGCAGCAGGCGTTGCAGCCGCACCAGCGGCTCGGGCATCTCGGCAAACGGCGCCCCGTTCCTCAACACCCCGGGCTTGCGCTCCACCAGCGGCAGGTAGTGGCGCCAGTCGTAGCGGGTTTGCCCCCGCTCGAACAGGCGCGGGTGACTTGCCATCACGACCTCGTCGAACACGATCTCGATGCGCTCCGGATAGAACCGCTTGCTGATCAGCTTGCCCGCCAGCTCGCACGGCACCGAGTAGTGGTTGCGGGCGGCCGTCACCAGACAGGTGCTCGACACGCGGCCCGGCTCTTCGACATA
>NZ_BCUG01000142.1 GCF_001591165.1 Thauera butanivorans NBRC 103042 | reverse complement strand
GCTGGAGTTCGGCATCGGTTTGCCCAAGGGCGCAGCCATCATCAAGCGCCTGCCGGCGGTGCTGGCCGAGCACGAGACACAACTGCCGCCGCGCCTGATCGCACTCATCGAGCGGCTGCGTGCCCACTTCAAGTATCTGGACGAGCAGATCAAGCAGGTCGAGCAGGAACTGACGCAACAACTGCGCGAGGACGATCGCGGCCAGCGGTTGCTGGAAATTCCCGGCATCGGGCCGATCACGGCCAGCGTGCTCGCCACCGAGCTGGGCGATGCCAGGCAGTTCGCCAACGCGCGCCAGTTCGCCGCCTCCGTCGGGCTGGTGCCGCGCCAGTACAGCACCGGCGGCAAGCCCACGCTGTTGGGCATCAGCAAACGCGGGGACAAGAACCTGCGACGGCTCCTCGTGCAGTGCGCTCGCGCGTTGATGCAACGCATTCAGAAGCGCACCGACGCCTTGGGCCAATGGACCCGCGCCATGCTCACCCGACGCCACTCGAATGTCGTCGCCTGCGCACTGGCCAATAAATTGGCGAGGATCGCCTGGGCCATCCTCGCCAACGGAACGCACTATCAGTGTCGCCAGCCTGTGGCAGCAGGCTGATGACTCGCGCCACCAATGAACCTGTAGTCACCCACCGGGTTTTGCGACGGTAGATCACGTGATGACGTAAACGGCTCAACGGCCTGGCAACGAACCTGACATAAAAAACAGCGATCACACGCTGAGGGGCTTTTGAGGATTGCCAGGCGCGGCTCTCATCAAGGAGCGGGGAGTCCCCTCCCCAACACGACTCCGAATAGATTTGCGCAAGCCCAATTTACGCCTGAACTCCTCTGCCTTGCGAAAATCGGGCTGACCAT
>NZ_BCUG01000141.1 GCF_001591165.1 Thauera butanivorans NBRC 103042 | reverse complement strand
GGAGCCTGGTGTCAAGCAGGCGACGCCAGTAAAACTAGCTTTACTGACAAAGTAAAAGACTGGCTCAAAAAGGAATGGGATGCCGTTCCAAAGACAAAGTGTGAATGGAGCAAGTATTTGTCTCAGCAATCAGAATTATTTTCAGCGGCGGCATATGGCTCACTTATTTGGACTGTCACCGCTCCTGCAGCGCCGGTACTGCAGGGCGTCAGTTCTGTTGCAGGAGTCGGATCAGAGGTTTTGAAAGGACGGCCTGAAATTGCCACTGTCAATGTCGTTTTTGACGCTGCAGGAACAGTATCTCCTGGCGGCGTAGTAAAAGATATAGCACTTGATGGATATAAGACTGTAATCGGCAATGTGTACCATGACCAAGGCTCATGCGAAAAATGAGAACAACATGAGTAAATACAACCTAAATTCTAATAACCCAGGTCAGTTTTGGGTCGCGATTATTGACAATAGAAACACAATACTTTTCATTGGAATAATAGGAACAATTATTATTTTTTCGTTAGACATGACAGAAAAGAATTTGTTTTTTTTGTCAATGGCTTTTTCTTTGGCTGCAAACATAGTTAACTCAATATCCAGCAAGATAGGCGCCACTATAAATTATATTATATCGGCATTTTTTATTATTCTTTTTGCCAATTTTGTTGTAGCAAGTGGCTATAGCTTTAAAGTAGCAGCAAATGCTTTAACCTTTTTGTCTGGAGCGGCCTTGGTAACGGGCATCTTTACGAATGCCATTGTATTTTTTAAGAATAGAAAACTGTAACTCATAGAGGTAAGCCCCCGGCTGTGCCGGGGGACTCACCAAGGTTTGACCTTTACGACGGTCGGCGTGAATTTCTGATCTCTGCCAAGAGAAGGAGATTCACGATGAAAGAGTACC
>NZ_BCUG01000140.1 GCF_001591165.1 Thauera butanivorans NBRC 103042 | reverse complement strand
TGCTCGCCATCGACCAGCACCCGCTCGCCGCGCGTGCCGATCACGCCGCCGTCTTCCCAGACGCTGACCCAGAACTGCTCCGGATGCGCGACCGACCAGTCATGAAGCGCAGCGTAGTCGGGCAGCGAAACGCCCCAGCGCCTTTCCGCCGCAACACGGAACGCGGTGACATTGGCCGAGGCGATGCGCTCCGGCGAAGGTGCCCACAAGGGCATGTTGTCTGCAGGATTCATGATGCCTCCTCACCACCGATCAAGTATTCATGCAAGCGCCGCCGCTTGTTGTTCTATACTGCCGCGCGACGCCCTGCGCTTGCGGCTTCAGCCGGCGGCGGCGTCGAACAGCGCCCGGATCGCTTCGGGCAAGGGCACGGACCTGCCGGTGGCGTTGTCCATCCACACGATCTTCGCCGCACCTTCCGCGTAAAGCTTGTCCTGCCCTTCCACGAAAAGTTCATACCACGTCATCACGCTCGAGCGGCCCGGTTCGCCCGCATGCATCCTGATGACGAGAGTGGCAGGATAATTGACTGGCACGAAAAAAGTGCAGCTCGCATTGATGATCACCGGCCCGGCTGCCTCCCTGGGGCTGACCGGAAAACCCATCTGCTCGATCCACTCGCAGCGCGCCTGCTCGAAGTAGCGGAAATAGACCGTGTTGTTGACATGGCCATAGGCATCCATGTCGCCCCAACGCACCGGAATACGGGAGGTATGGATGAGCTTTGCCCCTTCCTTCATGCTGCTGTCTCCTGTTATTTGTTCGACCCGACCGGGTAATGTAGCATACGCATCCGTATGTTTTGCGCAGCCGCACCCTGCATTTCGCGAGGAGTTTAGACTAAGCCTTTGGGCTGAACCCTGAACCCCCTTGAACCCATTTCGCAGCTTGAACAAGAACCATGCCTTCGGCAACAGGAGAACAGAAT
>NZ_BCUG01000139.1 GCF_001591165.1 Thauera butanivorans NBRC 103042 | reverse complement strand
GGCGAGCTGCTCGGTGAAAGTATGGATCGCATCCATCTCGAGTTTTTGCTCGGGCAGCAAGGTCTGCCAGAACATCGATTGGGTGGTGATCGAGCGGTCGGTCCCGCCGGTGACGTAGGCGGCCTGGACCGAGCAGCGATCCGGGTAGTTGCCCTTGAAGAAAGCGGTATCGACCTCGATCTTCTCGACCGTGCCGGGCGCGCCCAGCTCGAGCACGCACCAATCGTTGCCCGGCTCGCGGCGGCGGCGGGTCTCCCAGCCATCGCCCATGTTCATGCCACGGCCGGGCAGCAGCAGCGCGGCGGCCGAGGAACCGAAACTCGCATCGTTCCACGACACCGCGCGTCCGCCATTCTCCATCGCCACCAGATCGACCAGTTCGCCGGCCGCGGCGGCCAGCGAACCCACCGGGCGGCCATAGACGCGCAGCCGGGCGATACCGCCGTCCGGATACATGTTCACCCGCAGGTGGGTCCAGGCCTGGGTGCTGGCGCACTCGACGATGTGGTGGCTGTTCGGACCGCAGGGGGTGGCGGGCAGGATCTCGGTCCAGTCGGCGGCCTTGAGGGTCTCGGCGTCGTCGGACCCGGCCACGCAAGCGTCGATGGAGACGGCGGGCGGATAGTTGCCGGTGAAGTGCGACGTATCGATGTCGAAGCCGCGGATGAGGCCCTTGACGCCGAGCCGGACGATGGCCCAGTCATGGCCGGCGACGCGCTTGCGGCGGGACTCCCAGCCGTCCATCCACTTGCCGTTGGTATCGAACTTGCCGGGGACGAACTGGGCGGGTTCGGGGTTGAGCATGCGTGAGACTTCGGCGAAGAAATCGTCGGAGACGGCGATCGCCTTGGCGCCCAGGCGCGGGTTGGCGAGATCGACCGAGCGCTGTGCCCAGTCGGGCAGTTCGGCGGGGGCGGCGAAGACGGGGGCGCCGGGAGTGTGACTAGCCATGGGGTGTTCTCCTTTGAA
>NZ_BCUG01000138.1 GCF_001591165.1 Thauera butanivorans NBRC 103042 | reverse complement strand
CGACCACCGGGGCGTGGTCGTAGCTGATGGCGTATTCGCTGCCGCCGTCCGGCATCGAGGACGGCGCGAGGAACACTTCGCCCGTGCCATAGACCACCACGCCGGTACCGGCGCCGCTCAACTGGCCATAGCCGTCGTCCGTGGCCGTGCGCACCACACCGCCCGATGTCCAGGACACCGACAGGCTGCCCGGCTCGATGTGCGGGTGCTCCAGCGTCAGGCGCAGCGTGGGCGGCGCAAAGCCGGCCTGGCCGCTGCGGTTGGTGAAGGCGCGGTTCGGCCCCCAGTAGATGACCAGCGCACTGCCGGCATCAGGCAGCGCATCGAGCGTGGCGAGCAGGCTTCCGGTGAGGTAATTGACCGTGCCGCTGCCCGCGCCTTCGAGCACGCCGGTGCCGTTGTCTTCCAGCGTGTAGGTGTTGCCCAGTGCGCGGTAGACGATGCGCACGCTGCCGGGCGCGGGCAGCGGCTTGAGGATGGCGGTGTAGTTGTAGGCGCGGTTCTCCTGCCCGATCTTGATGCGCAACCCCATCGGCGAGCCGGCGACGACCACTTCGCGCGGGGCAGTGGCCAGGGTGTGGCTGAAGCCCATGGCGTAGCTCTGATCGACAACGGGGTGCTCGGACTGCGAGCTGGGCACGAGCTGGGTATAGATGCTGTCGACCCGCAGCGCACGATCGCCCAGCGCGGCCGGCTGGGCCAGGCGGGCGGCGCCGTAGTACTGTGCGGCGTCGGCGACGCGGGTATCGCGGATGAGCGTGCGGTTCGCGGCGCGTGCGAAGGTGCGCGAGGGTGGCGAGCCGGGGAAGTCGGTGCGCAGCGCGTCGGACAGCTCGCAGATGACCACCGCGGCCGGGTAGTCGACGTAGCCGCTGCCCGAGGAATACGTGAAGGTGCGCACCTCGGAGGTGACGCCGATCACCCGCACATACTGGGTCACCGCGGTCGGCTGGCCTTCGTTGAGCGTCAGGACCAGGGT
>NZ_BCUG01000137.1 GCF_001591165.1 Thauera butanivorans NBRC 103042 | reverse complement strand
TGTTGGCGCCGGCCGAAAACTGACCATCTGACGGGGTGAATTCCGGTTGAAGACTGACCAGGGTGTTTAACCTCTCTGCCTCATTTTGAGGCAGAGGACATGAGGTGATCACCATGGAACTGTTGGGGAAGGTCAGACGGATGCATTACCGGGACGGGCTGTCCCGTTCGGAGATTGCGCGGCGCACGGGGCTGTCGCGCAACACGGTGAAGAAGTGGCTGACGGCCCCTGATGCCGTCGAGCCGCGTTATCGGCGCGTGCAAGCACCGGGCAAGTTGGCCCCCTTCCACGGTGCGCTGTTGCAGGCGCTGGAAGCCGATGCGCGGCGCCCGAAGCGCGACCGGCGTACGGCGAAGGCGCTGCACGCGGAACTGAAATCGCAGGGCTATGCCGGCGGTTACACGGTCCTGACCGATTTCATCCGCCACTGGCGTGAGCAGGCGGGCGCGAACGCGCCGACGCGCGCCTTTGTGCCGCTGAGGTTCGAGCTGGGCGAAGCGTTCCAGTTCGACTGGAGCGAAGAGCGGCTGGTGATCGGCGGGGTCTGGCGCAAGCTTCTGGTGGCGCACCTGAAGTTGTGTGCGAGCCGAGCCTTCGTGCTGATCGCCTACCCGAGCCAAAGTCACGAGATGCTGTTCGACGCCCACACGCGCAGTTTCCAGGCGCTGGGCGGGATTCCCCGGCGCGGCATCTACGACAACATGAAGACGGCGGTCGACAAGGTCAAGAAGGGTAAGGGCCGGGTGGTCAATGCCCGCTTCTCGGCGCTGTGCTCGCACTATCTGTTCGATCCGGACTTCTGCAACGTCGCCTCGGGGTGGGAGAAAGGCGTCGTCGAGAAGAACGTGCAGGACAGCCGGCGGCGGATCTGGCAGGAGGCCGGCACGTTGCGCTTTGGCAGCTTTGCTGACCTGAACGCCTGGCTGCTGGCCCGTTGCCAGGCCCTGTGGCAGGAAGTGCGTCATCCCGAGTACGCGTTGTCGGTGGCCGAGATGCTCGAACACGAGCAACCGCACCTGATGCCGATGGTGTCTGCCTTCGACGGC
>NZ_BCUG01000136.1 GCF_001591165.1 Thauera butanivorans NBRC 103042 | reverse complement strand
TCAGAAGAACCCGAGCTTGTTCTCGCTGTAGCTGACGAGCAGGTTCTTGGTCTGCTGGTAGTGGTCGAGCATCATCTTGTGGGTCTCGCGCCCGATGCCCGACTCCTTGTAGCCGCCGAAGGCCGCATGCGCCGGATAGGCGTGGTAGCAGTTGGTCCACACCCGCCCGGCCTGGATCGCCCGGCCCATGCGGTAGGCCACGTTGCCGTTGCGGCTCCACACCCCCGCACCCAGCCCGTACAGCGTGTCGTTGGCGATCGCCAGCGCCTCGGCTTCGTCCTTGAAGGTGGTCACCGCCAGCACCGGGCCGAAGATCTCTTCCTGGAAGATGCGCATCTTGTTGTGGCCCTTGAACAGCGTGGGCTGGATGTAGTAGCCCTCGCTCAGTTCGCCGCCCAGATTCGCCTTGTCGCCGCCGATCAGCACTTCGGCCCCTTCTTCCTTGCCCAGCGCCAGGTAGGACTGGATCTTGCTCATTTGCTCGCGCGAGGCCTGCGCGCCCATCATCGACTCGGTGTCGAGCGGGTGGCCGTGCTTGATCGCCGCCACGCGCTCGAGCACGCGCTCGATGAAGCGCTCGTAGATGCTTTCCTGGATCAGCGCCCGGCTCGGGCAGGTGCACACTTCGCCCTGGTTGAAGGCGAACAGCACCATGCCTTCGATGGCCTTGTCGAGGAAGGCGTCGTCGCGGTCCATGACGTCGGCGAAGAAGATGTTGGGCGACTTGCCGCCCAGCTCCAGCGTGGCCGGGATCAGGTTGTTGGCCGCGGCCTGGGCGATCACCCGCCCGGTCGAGGTCGAGCCGGTGAAGGCGATCTTGGCGATGCGCTTGCTGGTGGCCAGCGGCATGCCGGCTTCGCGGCCGAAGCCGTTGACGATGTTGAGCACGCCCGGCGGCAGCAGGTCGGCGATCAGTTCGACCAGCACCATGATCGAGACCGGCGTCGATTCGGCGGGCTTCAACACCACGCAGTTGCCCGCGCCCAGCGCCGGCGCGAGCTTCCAGGCCGCCATCAGGATCGGGAAGTTCCACGGGATGATCTGCCCGACCACGCCCAGCGGTTCGTGCAGGTGGTAGGCGACGGTGTTCTCGTCGATCTCGCTGATGCTGCCTTCCTGCGCGCGCAGGCAGCCGGCGAAGTAGCGGAAGTGATCGACGGTGAGC
>NZ_BCUG01000135.1 GCF_001591165.1 Thauera butanivorans NBRC 103042 | reverse complement strand
GTATTACTCGATGACCTTGGCGACGACGCCGGCGCCGACGGTGCGGCCGCCTTCGCGGATCGCGAAGCGCAGACCTTCTTCCATCGCGATCGGCGCGATCAGCTTCACCGTGATCGACACGTTGTCGCCCGGCATCACCATCTCGGTGCCTTCCGGCAGCTCGATCGAGCCGGTCACGTCCGTCGTACGGAAGTAGAACTGCGGACGGTAGTTGTTGAAGAACGGCGTGTGACGACCACCCTCTTCCTTCGACAGCACATACACCTCACCCGTGAAGTGGGTGTGCGGCGTGATCGAACCCGGCTTGGCCAGCACCTGGCCACGCTCGACGTCTTCACGCTTGGTGCCGCGCAGCAGCACGCCGACGTTGTCGCCCGCCTGGCCCTGATCCAGCAGCTTGCGGAACATTTCCACGCCGGTGCAGGTGGTCTTGACCGTCGGCTTGATGCCGACGATCTCGATTTCCTCGCCAACCTTGACGATGCCGCGTTCGACACGGCCCGTCACCACGGTGCCACGACCCGAGATCGAGAACACGTCTTCGATCGGCAGCAGGAAGGGCTTGTCGATCGCACGTTCCGGCGTCGGGATGTAGGTATCCAGCGCTTCGGCCAGACGGAAGATCGCCGGCTCGCCGATCTCCGACTGGTCGCCTTCGAGCGCCTTCAGCGCCGAACCCTTGATGATCGGAATGTCGTCGCCCGGGAAGTCGTACTTCGACAGCAGTTCGCGCACTTCCATCTCGACCAGCTCGAGCAGCTCTTCGTCGTCGACCATGTCGCACTTGTTCAGGAAGACGATGATGTAGGGCACGCCCACCTGGCGCGCCAGCAGGATGTGCTCGCGCGTCTGCGGCATCGGGCCGTCCGCGGCCGAGCACACCAGGATCGCACCGTCCATCTGCGCCGCACCGGTGATCATGTTCTTGACGTAGTCGGCGTGACCCGGGCAGTCGACGTGCGCGTAGTGACGGTCGGCCGTCTCGTACTCGACGTGCGAGGTGTTGATCGTGATGCCGCGCGCCTTTTCTTCCGGCGCGCTGTCGATCGACGCGTAGTCCTTCGCCTCGCCGCCGAACTTCTTCGTCAGCACCGTCGTGATCGCGGCCGTCAGCGTCGTCTTGCCGTGGTCAACGTGACCAATCGTGCCAACGTTGACGTGCGGCTT
>NZ_BCUG01000134.1 GCF_001591165.1 Thauera butanivorans NBRC 103042 | reverse complement strand
CCAAAAAAAAGCCCGCTCATGGCGGGCTATATGCTTGAATCAACTGCTGTTTATGGAGGCGCGACTCGGAATCGAACCGGGGTACACGGCTTTGCAGGCCGCGATAATTTGCGCTATTACTGACTTTACTAGATATTGCCACACCAAAATGCCACTCTTACTACCTCACCGAACCGGCCGGGTATCGAGACCATCAATGATCGAACGCAGGTCGATCCGCCACCACCCCTTCCAGTCCCCCTGCTCGATCTGCTCTGCCATCGGCATCGCCCGGCCCGCCGCACGATCGACATAGGCCACGCGATACCCTTGCTCGACGAGTAGCCGCACGATCAGCCGCATATGCCGGCGGCCGAGCTGGCCAGCGAAAGCATGGAGCTTGACGATGCCGTCTGCTAGGTGCGTGACCTCGCCGACGGCGATGTATGCAGGGTGGTCGCCGACCGGAAGCATGGGCAGCGCTCGGATGGTCCCGCCGCGGGGCTCGAACGTGATGGCCACGCACCCATCATCGAGCACGCGGCACTGTTGATGCCGTACAGACGTCTGCATGCGGCTACACCTCGATCGTCTCGACCGGCAGCGCCGGCGCCGGCCCTTCGATCACGCCGTCGCGCACGAACACCGTATCCCCTACTTCCGCTGCACCCAGGGCGCGCAGTGTCGCACCGCCGGGCAATGCCACGACCACCGCACCGCTGCCGGCATCGACGGACTGCACGGCACCGTAGAGCCGGGGCACAGTGGGGGTGAGCGCGCGCAGGCGCTTGTACAGGTTAGCGCTCATGGGTTTCCACCGTGATGGTTTGCATGACTTTCGGGAACGCCGCCTGCACGTCGACGGCGCGCGTGATGCCGCGGTGGGCCTGGCCGGATTCGGTGTAGTCGATGATGCGGCCGGGGGCGATGATGCCGGTCTCGGGCAGCACGGGCAGCGACAGCCGGATATGTGCCTGGCGGCCGGTGTCGCTCAAGATGGCGCGGCCGCGCTGGCGGGCGGCGTCCGGATGGGTGATGAGCGGGTCGGTGACCATGGGGGCGAGATCGCCGCCGGCGGTGCCGGTGCGCGTGACGTGGCCGAGGATGCTGCCGGCCAGATACACGGCGTCGTGGCGCGGCTTGTCCGCCCAGTCGATGCCTTCGACGGTGATGACGTTTTCCGGGATGGCGATGTCGGGCGTCAGG
>NZ_BCUG01000133.1 GCF_001591165.1 Thauera butanivorans NBRC 103042 | reverse complement strand
CAGCGCGGCGCGAAACTCATCCGACGTCGCGGCCAGCAGTCGCTTGGTTTTGATGCTTGTCTTGATGGACTTATCGAGCCGGATGAGATTGAGCGCCATGTGCCGCACCAGCGCCAGGTTGTGGGCAATGTGACCGATGCGTCCGCGTGCGTAGTCGTCGCCGAACTGAACATCCAGGCACCAGTGCAGCCGATTCTCCACTTCCCAATGACTTCTGACCGCCACCGCAATGCGCTCAGCGTCAGCCGGCAGACTGCTGATGTAGTACACGCGCTCGGTACTGGTGCGCTCGCCCACCGTTCGCACGCGCTCGACCACGGCAAAGCTGGCCACGTCCTTCCAGACCTCGGCCTTGTGGAGCCGATCGGTCGCATCAAACGCCGTACAGCGTCGCACCTCGATCCGTCCATGGCCGGTGCTCGTGGTTTCATGCGTCGAACTCGGTGTCAGCGGACCGCGCGGATCGATGTCGGCGAACATGATCGAGTCGAGCAGCTTCGGGTGGTTGTCCTTTACGCACAGCACGTAGTGGGCACCTCGCTCACGGACGGCACGTGCGATCTTGGTCTGCGTACCCATCGCATCGATGGTGACGATGCAGCCCTCGATGTCGAGCACCTTGAGCAGTTCGGGAATCGCCGTGATCTCGTTGGACTTCTCCGCTGTGGCCGTCTGACCCAGCACCACGCCCACGTTGGCCGCAAATGCGCTGACCAGATGCAGCGGCGCAGCGGCCGCCTTGCTCGTCGTGCGTCGGCTCGTCTTTCCATCAATGGCGATGACCTGATCCTTGGCCAGCGCCGGGATGATGCCGCCGACCCAGGTGCGAAAGGCCTGTTCAAACTGCTTCGGATCGAGCAGCGCGAATACGCGCTCGAACGTGTCGGGCGAGGCCACGCCGTAGTCGAGCCGCAGAAAGCCCTGCAGCCACGGCACTTTGGCGCGCCCCCACTGCGAGATCTCCTCGAAGTCGTCGGCGCCGCTGAGCACCGCGCACACCGCCACGGTGAGCAGTTCGCTCAAGCGGTGCCGCGTCTGTTGCGCATTGCGCCAGTCCTCGAGGCCCTCGAAAACCTCCACCATGTCGGCCAGCTTCCCTATGTCCATCGGTCGCCCAAAAAGACAGGAAGCTACACAAAAACACCGACTGTGAACAGGGGCATGTCAAGTGATTGATCGTGAACGA
>NZ_BCUG01000132.1 GCF_001591165.1 Thauera butanivorans NBRC 103042 | reverse complement strand
AAGTGCTGAACAAATGCCCGCGGACCGATTTCGAGCGCGTATCAGTGACGGGCTTTCGACTTTGATGGCGTTTTTCGCTTCCGATCGGGTCGTCCTCGGGCTGTTGCCCTCCGTTTTTGCTCCTTGGTGCCCCATCAGGACGCACCTCGGGCCTGGAGCGCCAACAACGGTCGGCGCGCCAGGAACAGGTTGGCCAACCCGAAGAGCGTGAACAGTTGCGCTTCGTTCTTCGCCAGCCCGCGGTAGCGCGTCTTCTTGTGTTTGAAGAGGTTCTTGACCACGTGGAACGGATGCTCGACCTTGGCGCGAATGCTCGCCTTCACCCGCTCGAGCTCGTCGAGGAGCTTGCCGAGCCGGTTGGCCGGCAGCGCCTTGCGCTTGCTGCGTTTCATGGCGATGTGCCAAGTCGCCTTGTTGTCCCGGTTCTCTTTGCGCTTTTCGACGCCCTGGTAGCCCGCGTCGCCAAGGACCTCGGTCTCCTCGCCATGCAGCAGCTTGTGCGTCTGGCTCACGTCGCTTGTGTTGGCCGCTGTGGCCACCACCGCATGCACCAAGCCCGACTCAGCGTCGACGCCGATGTGTGCCTTCATCCCGAAGTACCACTGGTTACCCTTCTTCGTCTGGTGCATCTCGGGATCACGCGCCTTGGCGCGGTTCTTGGTCGAAGGGGGCGCCGCGATGAGTGTCGCATCGACGATGGTGCCTTCACGCATCATCAAGCCTTTCTCGGCCAGGTGCGCCTTGATCACCTCGAAGATCTTGCACGTGAGCCCGTGCGTCTCCAGCAGGCGGCGAAACTTCAACAGCGTGGTCGCGTCCGGCGCCGCTTCCCGGGCCAGATCGACCCCGACGAAGCCACGGATCGCCTGGCTGTCGTAGAGGGCGTCCTCGATCCCTTCGTCCGACAGCCCGAAGCACTGCTGAGCGACGTACATCCGCAGCATCCGTCCCACCCCGATCGGCGGACGACCGCGGCCTTCGCCCTTCGGGTAGAACGGCTCGATTTCGGCCACCAGCGCCGACCACGGCGTCACCGCATCGATCCCTGCGAGGAACCGGTCGCGCCGCGTCTGCTTCTTCTTGGCGGCGTACTCCAGCTCGGAAAAGCTCGATTGCATCGGCCCACGTCCTGTCATTCGAACACAGCCTCCATTATCTCAAGCGCATCTCTGTACAGGGGCGCCGGCGGAGGAATAAATCAGCGATTCCTTAA
>NZ_BCUG01000131.1 GCF_001591165.1 Thauera butanivorans NBRC 103042 | reverse complement strand
AAGTGCTGAATAAATCGCAGTCATCGGCGCTGAATCATTCATAAGCATGCTTCGTCGTCGGGTTCATCGATACGTCGGCACTTTTCATTCAAAGCAAGGCGCGGCGTAGGTCTTTCACCCCGCTTTTGCGCCTTGGCAGCGCCATCAGGACGCACCTCGGGCACGTTGCGGCAACAAGCGTCGGCGCGCCATGATCAGATTGGCCAAGCCGAACAAGGAGAACAGTTGCGCTTCGTTCTTGGCCAGGCCGCGGTAGCGTGTCTTCCTGTGTTTGAACAGGTTCTTCACGATATGGAACGGGTGCTCGACCTTGGCCCGGATACTGGCCTTGGCGCGTTCGAGTTGCTCGAGCAACTTGCCCAACCGGTCGGCCGGCAGCGCACGGCGCTTGCTGCGCTTCATGGCCACATGCCAGACAGCCTTGTTACCCTGGTTCTCCTTGCGCTTGCCCACGCCCTGATAGGCCGAGTCACCGAACACTTCCGTCTCCTGCCCATGCAGCAGTGCGTGCGCCTGGCTGATGTCGCTCACATTGGCCGCTGTCCCCACGACCGCATGCACCAGGCCCGATTCGGCATCGACGCCAATGTGCGCCTTCATCCCGAAATACCACTGATTCCCCTTCTTCGTCTGGTGCATCTCGGGGTCACGAGCCTTGGATCGGTTCTTGGTCGAAGGCGGTGCTGCGATCAGCGTGGCATCGACGATCGTGCCTTCGCGCATCATCAGGCCTTTGTGCGCCAGATGAGCCTTGATCGCCTCGAAGATCCGGCTCGTCAGTCCGTGCGTTTCCAGCAAACGACGGAATTTCAACAGCGTGGTCGCATCCGGGGCCGCTTCCCGAGCCAGATCGATGCCCACGAAGCCGCGGATCGACTGGCTGTCATAGATCGCATCTTCGATCCCTTCGTCCGACAGCCCGAAGCATTGCTGCGCGACGTACATCCGGAGCATCCGCGACAGACCGATCGGCCGGCGACCACGGCCTTCGCCCTTCGGGTAAAACGGTTCGATCTCAGCCTCGAGCGCCGCCCAGGGCGTCACCGCATCGATCTCGGCAAGGAAGCGGTCACGACGTGTCTGCTTCTTCTTGGACGCATACTCCAGGTCGGAAAAGCTCGATTGCATCGCTTCACTACTCCAGTCAGCGCAGGCTACAGTGTCTCAAACAGCGCTGCCATCAGGAAGGCATGCTGATGAAATAATCAGTGTTTCCC
>NZ_BCUG01000130.1 GCF_001591165.1 Thauera butanivorans NBRC 103042 | reverse complement strand
GAGCTGCCCCACGAATTTCGTCTTCCAGCGTAGTCGTCGTAGGATCGACACAACGAGAGGAAGAACGACGTGAAGCGCATCCCGAAACAGGAATACACGGCTGAGTTCAAGGAGCAGGCCGTCAAGCGAACTGACGAGGTCGGCAGCATCGGCCGTGTTGCCGAGGAACTGGGGTTGGTTGAGCAGACGCTGCGCAACTGGGTCAAGGCGGCGAAGGCGGGCAAGCTGAATCCGGCCGGCGCCAAGCAGATCACTACCGAGCAGATGGAGCTGTCGCGGTTGCGCGCTCAGGTCGCGCGGCTCGAGATGGAGCTGGAGATCACAAAAAAAGCGGCGGCATATTTCGCGAAGGATCTGCTGTGAAATATGCCTGGATCGAGACGCAGCGCAGATCCTTTCCGTTGCCTGTGCTGTGCGAGGCCTTATCGGTGAGCCAGAGCGGCTTTCGGGCTTGGCGGGGCGGCGGAACGCCGGACCGCAAGCGACTGACCGATGCGCAGGCCCTGGTGCTGATCCGCACGGTTCATCAGGAGGTCCGGCAGGCCTACGGGGCACGACGCATCCACGCCGAGTTGCGTGGGCGTGGCTACCGGATCGGCTTGCCGCGCATCGAGCGATTGATGCGCGAGAACGGCATCCGGGCACGGCACAAGCGGCGCTACAAGGCGACGACCGACTCCAGGCATCGCCTGCCGGTGGCCGACAATGTGCTCGAGCGCCAGTTCGCGCCTGAGGCGCCCAATCGCGTCTGGACAGGCGACATCACCTATATCGCCACCGCCGAGGGTTGGCTGTACCTGGCGGTGGTGATCGACCTGTTCAACCGCGAAGTGATCGGCTGGTCCATCAAACCACGGATGACGACCGACTTGGTGATCGATGCGTTGTCGATGGCATGGTTTCGCCGGCGGCCAGGACCGGGCGTGCTGTTCCACTCCGACCGGGGAAGTCAGTACGCCAGCCAGGCTTACCAGGCCCGCCTGGCCACGTACGCCATGCGCGGATCAATGTCGCGCAAGGGTAACTGCTGGGACAACGCACCGACTGAGAGCTTCTTCAACAGCCTCAAGAATGAGCGGGTGCATGGCGTGAGCTACGCGACCCGAAACGAGGCCATGAGCGATCTGTTCCAATACATCGCCGTGTTCTACAACCGGAGCCGCCGCCACTCCAGCCTGGGATATCTGTCGCCGACCACGTTCTTGCAGAACTGGATCGAGAGACAGAATCAGCAAAAAATGGCAGCATGAGGACGGTCAGTTGGAAGGCGGAAAACGTAGGGCACCTC
>NZ_BCUG01000129.1 GCF_001591165.1 Thauera butanivorans NBRC 103042 | reverse complement strand
ATGACGGTGTCGCCGCCCGCCGTGCAGATCGATCTGTGCCCCTACACCGCTGACCAGGTCGTGCCCGGCTCGATCATGTTCACCTGGATGGGCACCGTCTATGTCGATTTCGAGGGCGTGCTGTACCGCGGCCGCAGCGACACCGATCCCGGCTTTGCCGCCGGCACCATCGACTACGAATCCGGCATCGCCACCATGACGGACTACGTCGCCAGCGGCAGCCCCACCGCCTTCAGCCTCGACAGCCTGTGGACGCGCAACGGCCGCCACGAACCCATCGCCACCATCACCTTCAACACCGCGCTGGCGCCCATCAAGCCCACCGGCCTGGTGGTGTCGGTGGTCGATGTCGCCGGCAATCAACTGATCGCCACCGCCGACCTCGACGGCAATCTGCTGGCCTCGCACATCTACGGCCGCATCGACTACGAGTCCGGCCTGGTCGAGCTGCAGTTCGGCGATTTCGTCACCGCCGCCGCGCTCACCGATGAGGCCCGCGCCGAATGGTGGTACGACGCCGAGGACATCGGCAGCGACGGCAAGATCTGGCGCCCCTGGCCCGTGCTGCCCGAGACGCTGCGCTACAACGCCATCGCCTACACCTACCTGCCGCTCGACGCCGACATCCTGGGCATCGACCCGGTGCGCCTGCCGGCCGATGGCCGCGTGCCGGTGTTTCGGCGCGGCGGGGTGGTGATGGTGATGCATGCCGCCACCACGGCCGGCACCCCCACGCTCGCCGACGGCCAATACCGCCTCGCGCTCGGGCGGCCGCGCATCGCCTGGGTGCGCGTGCTCGACGCCACCGGCGCCCCGGTCACCGACGGCTACACCCTGGATCGTGCCGCAGGCACGCTCGCCTGGGATTCGCTCGCCGGCCTGGCCACGCCGCTCACCGTGCAGCACACCATCGCCGACCTGCGCCTGGCCACCGACGTGCAGATCAACGGCGCCATCGAACTGTCCCGCGCGCTGACCCACGACTTCCCGGCAGATGACACCATCGTCGCCTCCTGCCTCATCCACGGCGACCGCCGCGCCCGCGTCTCGGCCGTGTGGGACCAACAGACCTGGGTCACCGGCACCTGGGAAGACAGCTTCAC
The DNA here is from genome assembly GCF_001591165.1 of Thauera butanivorans NBRC 103042. GTDB lineage: Bacteria > Pseudomonadota > Gammaproteobacteria > Burkholderiales > Rhodocyclaceae > Thauera > Thauera butanivorans. The sequence goes on along the minus strand of NZ_BCUG01000129.1, from coordinate 193 downwards.
CGGCACGCCGGCCACCGCCACGCTCAACACCGTCGCCCACCCCATCCAGGTCACCAACGAAGGGGCGGAAACCGAGCGCTGGCTGCTGCGCTGGACCAGCAACTCGAACGTCGAGCTGATCGGCGAGCGGGTAGGGCTGGTGTATTCCGGGGCGTTCGTCGCCGACATCGCCCCCATCAACCCGCGCACGCGC
>NZ_BCUG01000128.1 GCF_001591165.1 Thauera butanivorans NBRC 103042 | reverse complement strand
CAGGCCGACATCGACCGTGCGGTGGCCGCCGCGCGCCAGGCCTTCGAAGGCGGCGACTGGGCGGCGATGCGCCCGGTCGATCGCGAGCGCCTGCTGATGAAGCTGGCCGACCTGGTCGAAGCCAACGCCCAGGAACTGGCCGAACTGGAAGCGCTGGACAACGGCAAGCCGGTGACGGTGGCGCGCTTCGCCGACGTCGCGCTGGTGGTCGACTCGCTGCGCTACATGGCCGGCTGGGCGACCAAGCTCGGCGGCGAGACCATGCAGCCCTCGGTGCCGATCATCCGCGAGCGCGAATTCTGGGGCTTCACCCGGCGCGAGCCGGTGGGCGTGGTCGGCGCCATCATCCCGTGGAACTTCCCGCTGCTGATGGCGGCGTGGAAGATGGGGCCGGCGCTGGCCAGCGGCTGCACGATGGTGCTCAAGCCGGCCGAGGAAACGCCGCTGAGCGCGCTGCGCCTGGCCGAACTGGTGCAGGAAGCCGGCTACCCGGCCGGCGTGTTCAACGTCGTCACCGGCCTGGGCCATGTCGCCGGCGCGGCGCTGTCCTCGCACCCGGGCATCGACAAGCTCGCCTTCACCGGCTCGACCGAGATCGGCAAGCTGGTGGGCAAGGCCGCGCTCGACAACATGACGCGCATCTCGCTGGAGCTGGGCGGCAAGAGCCCGATGATCGTGCTCGACGACGCCGACGTCGACGCGGTGGCCGCCGGTGCCGCACACGGCATCTTCTTCAACTCCGGCCAGGTCTGCACCGCCGGCTCGCGCCTGTTCGTGCACAAGAAGAAGTTCGACCAGGTGGTCGAAGGCCTGTCCAACATTGCCGCCGGCATGAAGGTCGGCGCCGGCCTCGACCCCGACACCCAGCTCGGCCCGCTGGTCTCGGCGGTGCAGCAGGAACGGGTGATGGGCTACATCCGCAGCGGCTTCGAAGAAGGCGCGCGTGCCGCGGTCGGCGGCGAAGCGGGCGAAGGCGGCGGCTACTTCGTCAAGCCGACGGTGCTGGTCGATGCGCGCGACGACATGCGGGTGGTGCGCGAGGAAATCTTCGGCCCGGTGGTGGTGGCGATGCCGTACGACGATCTGGACGAGGTCGCGCGCCGCGCCAACGACACGCCCTACGGCCTGGCGGCGAGCATCTGGTCGAACGACCTGACGCGGGTGCATCGGCTGATTCCGCGGATCAAGGCCGGCACGGTGTGGGTGAACTGCCACACGGTGCTGGACAACTCGATGCCGTTCGGCGGCTTCAAGCAGTCGGGCATCGGCCGCGAGATGGGGCGCGCGGTATTCGACCAGTACACCGAGATCAAGTCGGTGCTGATGGC
>NZ_BCUG01000127.1 GCF_001591165.1 Thauera butanivorans NBRC 103042 | reverse complement strand
GCAGTGGCCGCGCGTGACGGCATACGCCAGCACAGGCGTGTCCATGGGACGAACGTCCATGGGATTCTGGCGCAAATCGATGTCCGCGCCGCGCTCGATGAACAGGCGGAACAGCGGCCCGTCGCCCCGCCCCAGGTCCATGGTCTCGAAGAAGACGGGCGCCACTCGCCCCTTCTGGTTGGGATCGGCACCGAAGTCGAACAGCAGCGTGGCCATTCTGAGGTCGCCGAGATTGACGGCGTGGTACAAAGGAGATTCTTCTGCTAGCGGATTGATTCCCTTTGGCCAGCGTGGCGGCCGATAATCGGGATTGGCCCCATGCTCCAGCAACCACCATGCCGCGTGATGCTGTCTGTTTATGACGGCAAGGATCAGCGGCGTCAGGTGGTAGGTGGCGCCGGGCCGGTCGATCAGGTGGCGAACCGAATCGGGGGCGAGCACGTGGACGCGCCCTTCGAGCACGGCGAGCACGAAGGCGCGCTGTTCGGGGTCGGGGAACTCCAGGGGCAGTTCGACCCTGAAGGCGCCGAAATTGACGGTATCCATGTTTCTGTCCTTGTCCCAGGCGGGGCGTTCGCAGGCGGTCAAGAGGCCCAGGGCCAGCAGGGCGGCGAGCAGGCGGGCGAGCAGGCTCATCGGCCGCCCCCAAGCGGCGGCAGCCGGCTGCCCGGCCGGTCCGCGCCCAGTTCCCGGTCGATGACGGCCAGCGCGGCGGCCTTGCGCGCTTCGATGGCCGGAACGGAAACGGACAGGCTCATTCCTGCGGGGAAGACGGCCGGTAGCGCCGATGGATTTCCTGGCGTGCCAGCGCGTTGTCGATCTGCTGCTGATCGGCGCCGATCTCGCGCAGCATCTGCTCGGTGATCGGCACCCCGTCGCGCAGCCAGTCGTCGATCTTCCAGTACTTGCGACGCCCATGCTCGGGCAGTTTCCATATCTCCTGCCGGTCCAGAGCCTGGAGGACCTGTTCGTCATTGGCGCCGATCTCGCGCAGCATCTGTTCGGTGAAAGGCACGCCATCGTTGAGCCAGCGGCCGATCTGGCGGCCGGGCATCGGCGGCAGGACTTCCTCGTCATACCACTTGAGCACGCGGCGCACGGTGTCGTCGTCCGCGCCGTGCTCGCGCAGCAGTTGTTCGGTAATGTCGGTCTTGGCACGCAGCCAGCGGCCGATGAAGCGTTTGTCGAACTGCGGGAAACGCACCCCGCGCTCGATGAACGCGCGTTTGAGGCGGGCATAGCAGCGGCCTTCGTTGCGCGTCTCCTTCAGGTCGATGCCGTTGAGTGCGGCCGCCCCTTCATTGATGTAAATCCAGCCATCCTCGGAATCGTAGGGCCCGCCCAGTCGCATGCGGGTTCTCGCGTGCACATCGGCACCCAGCTCGATCAGGTGCAGGGCCGCTTC
>NZ_BCUG01000126.1 GCF_001591165.1 Thauera butanivorans NBRC 103042 | reverse complement strand
CCCCAAGGGACTTCCCGTCAACTGTTTTCTGCAGACAGCAGCCGTTGATCATGCACGCATCTTCTTCTCCTGCTGATCACGCTCGGGCGTGACCGCTTCTCGACTGGCGGCATTGCAATGGACAAGGACAGAACAGACTGCCTTTCCCCAATCGGCCTTGTTCGGCACTGTGGTGCCGGGGCCATGCGACTAACCGCTCCGGCTGGCCTCAATCGTTCATCGGCGCGACCGGGGCGCGGGGATCAGCCGCGACACCCTGTTTGGTCGGCCATCTTGTTAGCCAGGTTCTCAGCCGGTCGGTCTGACCTGTTTTGCCTATCGCTTGCGCGCAGTCATTGCTTCATCGTTGCCTTTGTTGCCCTGGACTCAGGCCGCCGGTTGCTCGGCCGTCTGCCCCCACTGGCGCCAGGCTTCAGGGCTGTACGCCTCGCCCTTGGCCAGCACCGCCCACAGTTGGCGGGCCTGTTTGTTGGCGATGGCCACCAGCGTCTTGTGGTAACCCACCCGGGCGTTCAGGCCCACGATCCATTGCTGCAGCCGGGTGAGCGTGTCCGGTGCGCTGCGCGCCTTGCGCAAGGTGGCCGCGAACACGCTGCGCGCCCCTTGCACGAGCAAGCTTCGCAGGTAGCTGTCGCCGCGCCGGGTGATGCGTCCGAGCTTCGGCTTCCCACCGCTGGAGTACTGGCTCGGTGTGAGTCCCAGCCAGGCGGCGAACTGGCGACCATTGCTGAACATTCTCGCATCGCCCACGCTGGCCGTGATCGCGTCGGCGGTGAGTTGCCCCACGCCGGGCAGTTCGCGCACCCGCCGGGCGGCGGCATCCTTAGCCTGCTGCGCGGCGATCTGCCGGTCGCACTCGCCGATGCGGGCATCGAGCGCATCGAGTTGGTCGCGCACGCTCTGGATCAGGTGGCGCACGATCATGGGCTGGGCGGTGTCGAACTCGTGTTCGGCCAGCCAGCGCCGCAGCCGCGTGGCACCGGGCTCGACCACCATGCCGAACTCGGCGAGCACACCGCGGATGCGGTTCAACAGCGCCGTTCTCTCCTCGATCCAGCCCAGACGCAGGCTGTGCCAGGCCAGCCGCTGTTGCTGGGCTTCGGTCTTGACCGCGATGAAACGCATGCCCGGCGCGTGCAGCGCGGCCAGGATCGCCGCCGCATCGGCCCGGTCGTTCTTGACCGCCTGGCGCTTGCGGTAGGCGCGCACGAAATCGGCCGCCATCAGCCGCGGCGCCAGGCCCAGCGCCGCCATCGTGCGGCCCCAGCAGTGCGCGCCGCTGCACGCTTCCATGCCGATCACCGTGCCGCGCGGCAGCGACGACAGCCACGCCAGAAAGCCGCAACGATTGAACTCGCGCGTCTCGATCACGCGCCCCATGCCGTCGCCCACGCAGGCCACGAACACGTTCTTTGCCAGATCCACCCCGATCGTCGTAGCATTCATTTGGACTTCCCCTTT
>NZ_BCUG01000125.1 GCF_001591165.1 Thauera butanivorans NBRC 103042 | reverse complement strand
CATTCCGTTATACACAAAGCTTGCCCCACCCGAGCGCCGGCCGAAATAATCGTTTACCTTCAATGACTTACACGAAGTGCTTGTAAACCCTGAGAAAAACGCGTCTACTCTTGCAATTTGGGTGACCGGTTGGCGACGAAGAGCTGGGTGGCGGAGGAGTTTTCGGGGATGGCGCTGGGCGATGAACGGCTGAACAAGCGCGCGAAGGTGCTGATGGAACGCTTGTCGGCCAAGCCGACGGCGAGCCTTCCGATGGCGTGCCGGGGCTGGGGCGAGACGGTCGCGGCGTACCGTTTTCTGGGCAACGACGAGGTCGACTGGCAGGCGATTCTGGCGCCGCACTGGGCGCGTACCCGCGAGCGCATGCGTGCCCATCCGGTGGTGCTGTGCCTGCAGGACACGACCGAGCTCGACTTCAACGGGCAGGGCATCGCGGGTCTGGGGCGGCTGAACTATGAGGCGCGTCGCGGCATGTACCTGCACCCGACCTATGCGGTGACGGTCGAGCGCGAACCGTTGGGCGTGCTCGATGCGTGGATGTGGGCGCGCGAGGAGGTCGATGCGCCAGGCGAGCGCACCCGCATCAAGGAGAGCACGCGCTGGATCGAAGGCTACGAGCGGGTGGCGGAGTTGGCCCTGGGGATGGCGGCCACCCGCCTGGTGTACGTGGCCGACCGCGAGGCGGATCTGATGGCGATGATGTTGCGCGCCCAGGTGCTGGGGACCCCCGCCGACTGGCTGGTGCGGGCCAAGCACAACCGCTGCCTGCCCGAGGGCGCGAAGCTGTGGTCGCACACCTGCGCGGGCGAGCCGCTGGGCGAGATCGAGTTCACGATGGGTTCGCGCCACGGCCAGAAGGCGCGCGAGGTGCGTCAGCAGCTGTGGGCTCGGCGGGTCAGTCTGCCGGCAGGCAAGGCGGGCACCGTATCGGCCACCTGCATCGTGGCGCGCGAGATCGGCGCGCCGAGCGGCACCAAGCCGATCGAGTGGCGGCTGCTCACCAACCGTGAGGCGCCGACGGCGGCCGACGTGGTCGAACTGATCGACTGGTATCGGGCACGCTGGGAGATCGAGATGTTCTTTCATGTGGTCAAGAACGGCTGCCGGATCGAGGCCCTGCAGCTGTCCGCCGTCGAGCGCCTGGAGCGCGCGATCGCCTTGTTCATGGTCGTAGCCTGGCGCATCACGCACCTGATGCGCACCGGGCGAACCTGTCCCGATTTGGATGCGGCGCTGTTCTTCGAGCCCGACGAGATCCGGGGGGCGTATCTGCTGACCAAGAAGAAACCGCCCGCCACCCCGCCCACTGTCAACCAGGTGCTGCGCCTGATTGCCACCCTGGGCGGCTTCCTGGCACGCAAGGGCGACGGTGAGCCGGGGGTCAAGACCATCTGGCTGGGCTTGCAGCGCGTCATGGATGCCGCCGCCACCATACAGGCCCTACGCGAGGAGGCCGCGTGACGGGAGTTGTGTATAACGACATGG
>NZ_BCUG01000124.1 GCF_001591165.1 Thauera butanivorans NBRC 103042 | reverse complement strand
TAGGAGCGTGGGCGGTAGAAGTGGATTTTTCGGTAGGATAGCCATCATGCCGACGACCTACCGCCCGTACGATCCCGACCAGTTATTGCTGTTGCCCTCCTCGCTCAAGGATTGGCTGCCCGAGGGGCATCTGGCGTGGTTTGTCAGTGATGCAATCGATGCGCTGGATCTGAAGGCATTTCATGCCCGCTACGAAGGCGATGGTCGGCGTCGCCAGCCCTACGATCCATCGATGATGGTCAAGGTGCTGGTGTACGCCTACGCCAGCGGTGTGTTCTCTTCGCGCAAGATCGCCCGGTCGCTGGAGCAGGACGTGGCCTTCCGGGTGCTGGGTGCGGACAACTTCCCGGCGCACCGCACGATCCGGGAGTTTCGCCAACTGCACCTGTCCGAGTTCTCGTCGCTGTTCGTGCAGGTGGTGCAGTTGGCGCGCGAGGCGGGGCTGGTGAAGCTGGGCCGCATCGGCATCGACGGCACCAAGGTCAAGGCCAACGCGAGCAAGCGCAAGGCGATGAGCTACGGGCGCATGCGTGAGCGCGAGCAGCAGCTCAAGGCCGAGATCGAGGCGTTGAGCCGGCAGGCCGAACAGCAGGATGCGGCCGAGGATCGCGAGCATGGCGCCGATCGCCGGGGCGACGAGTTGCCGCAGGAACTGGCGCGACGGGAGCAGCGTCTGGAGGCGATCCAGGCGGCCAAGGCACGGCTGGAAGAACGCCAGCGCGAACAGGATCGGCAGGATGGACGCAGTCAGGACGATGAGGGCAACACGCGTGGTCCGGGCGGAGGTGTCTGCAAGCGCCCGTTCGGGCAGCCCGAGGCCAAGGCGCAGGACAACTTCACCGACCCGCAGTCGCGGATCATGAAGACGGGCAACGGCTTCGAGCAGTGCTACAACGCACAGGCGGCGGTCGATGAGAGTGGGCTGATCGTGGCCACCGAGGTGATCGATGCGGGCAACGACAGCCATCACCTGGTGGCGATGGTGCAGGCCACGCACAGGAATGTGGGTGCGATGCCGCGGATGAGCCTGGCCGACAGCGGCTATGCCAGCGAGGCCAACTTCGCGGCGCTGGAGGCGTTGCAGGCCCCGGCCTGCGTGGCCTTGGCACGTGAGGACGGCAAGGTGCGCAAGATCGACCCGGCCCGGCATCCGGCCACCCAGCGGATGGCCGAGTGGATGTCTACCGACCAAGGACAGGCGCACTACCGAAGGCGCAAGGTAATCCCCGAGCCGGTGTTCGGATGGATCAAGCAGGCGATGGGGTTCAGGCAGTTCAGTGTGCGCGGGCTGGCACCGGTCAATGGTGAGTGGAACCTGGTGTGTCTGGCGTCGAACCTGCGCCGAATGCATCGATTGGGCTGGGTTGCGGCCTGATCAGGGCGCGTGGGGAGCCCACAGAAACGCCGCGCGAGTGCATGGGGCGGTATCGAAGTGACCGGCGAGCCACATCAAGCGCATGCCAGACCCCGGACGTGGTCATTGACCCCTCGGTTTGGCGGAAATATCGAGTCGAAATCTTCTACCGCCCACGCTCC
>NZ_BCUG01000123.1 GCF_001591165.1 Thauera butanivorans NBRC 103042 | reverse complement strand
CGACCCAGTCGATGTTCTGGGTCGGGTCCTTGATGTCGCAGGTCTTGCAGTGCACGCAGTTCTGCGCGTTGATCTGCAGCCGCGGGCCGGCCGCTTCCTGCACGATCTCATACACCCCGGCCGGGCAGTAGCGCTGCTCGGGGGCGTCGTAGCGGGCCAGGTTGATCGCGATCGGCACCGTGGCATCCTTCAGCCGCAGGTGGCAGGGCTGCTCTTCCTCGTGGTTGGTGTTGGACAGGAACACCGAGGACAGCCGGTCGAAGGTCAGCACGCCGTCCGGCTTCGGGTAGTCGATCTTCGCGCACTCGGCCGCCGGCTTGAGCTTGTCGTGGTCGGCGCTGTTGTGCAGCGTCCACGGCACCTTGCCCTTGAACAGCACCTGGTCGATGCCGAACAGCAGCGAGCCCAGGACCAGGCCCTTCTTCATGTAGGGCTTGAAGTTGCGCGTCTTGTGCAGCTCGGCGTGCAGCCAGGAGTCCTGGAAGGCTGCCGGGTAGGCGGTCAGCGCGTCGCGCTGGCGTTCCTGTGCCAGGGCGTCGAAGGCCGCGTCGGCCGCGAGCATGCCCGACTTGATCGCCGCGTGGCTGCCCTTGATGCGCGCCGCGTTGAGGAAGCCGGCGTCGTCGCCGATCAGCGCGCCGCCCGGGAAGATCAGCCGCGGCAGGCTCTGCAGGCCGCCGGCGGCGATGGCGCGGGCACCGTACTGCAGCCGCTTGCCGCCTTCGAGATATTTGCGGATCTCGGGGTGGGTCTTGTAGCGCTGCATCTCCTCGAACGGCGACAGGTGCGGGTTGCTGTAGTCCAGGCCGACGACGTAGCCGACCGCGACCAGGTTGTCCTCGAGGTGATAGACGAAGCCGCCGCCATAGGTGGCGCTGTCCATCGGCCAGCCGGCGGTGTGCACGACCAGGCCGGGGCGGTGGTGCTCGGGTTTGACTTCCCACAGCTCCTTGATGCCGATGCCGTAGGTCTGCGGGTCGGCGCCGTCGCGCAGCGCGTACTTCGCTTCGAGCTGCTTGCCCAGGTGGCCGCGACAGCCTTCGGCGAACAGGGTGTATCTGGCGTGCAGTTCCATGCCCGGCTGGTGCTGCGGGCCGGGCGTGCCGTCGCGGTTCAGGCCCATGTCGCCGGTGGCCACGCCTTTGACCGCACCGGCCTCGTCGTACAGGATCTCGGCGCCGGCGAAGCCCGGATAGACTTCCACCCCCAGCGCCTCGGCCTGCTCGCCCAGCCACTTGACCACGTTGCCCAGGCGCACGATGTAGTTGCCGTGATTGACGAAACAGTCCGGCAGCAGCCCGTTGGGCGTCTGCCGGGCGCCGGTCTCGGACAGGAACAGCACCTTGTCCTCGGTGACGGCCGTCCTGAGCGGTGCGCCCCGTTCCTTCCAGTCCGGAATCAGTTCGGTGAGCGCGCGCGGGTCCATCACCGCGCCCGACAGGATGTGGGCGCCGAGCTCGGCCGCCTTCTCGATCAGGCACACCGACAGTTCCCGGCCCCGCTCAGCCGCCAGTTGCTTCAGGCGGATCGCCGCCGACAGCCCGGCAGGCCCCCCGCCCACCACCAGCACGTCGAATTCCATCGAGTCGCGTTCC
>NZ_BCUG01000122.1 GCF_001591165.1 Thauera butanivorans NBRC 103042 | reverse complement strand
TGGACTGCCAGGCCATGATCGGCGAACGCTGCGCCATCGAACTCGAAACCGACCGCCGCGGCCGGCGCTGGCTGTCGGGCCAGATGATCGACTTCGCCGCGGTCGGCCACGAAGGCCGGCACTGGGTCTATGAAGCCACCCTCGCCCCGCGGCTGTGGCACGCCTCGCGCCGCGCCGACTTTCGCATCTGGCAGAACCAGAGCGTGCCCGACATCCTCTACCAGGTACTGGGCGAGAACGCGGTGCGCTTCGACATGCGGCTCAAGGCGCGCTACAAGCGCTGGACCTACCTGGTCCAATACCGCGAGACGGACCTGTCCTTCATCTGCCGCCAGCTCGAACACGAAGGCATCTTCTTCTGGTTCGAGCACGCGGCCGACGGCGAGACCCTGGTGCTGGCCGATCACCTGTCGGCCCACCCGGACTGCCCCGGCTACGCCACCGTGCCCTACTACAGCGGCGTGCAGACCCGCCCGGACCGCGACCACTTCGACGCCTGGCGCCTGACCCGGCGCGTCGAGACCGGCCGGCTCATCCACGCCGACTACGACTTCGAGCGCCCCTCGTCGGACCTGACCACCGAACACGCCGACCCGCGCGGCCACCTGTTCGACCACTACACCCGCTATCACTACCCCGGCGACTACCTCGACCCCGGCGACGGCGCCCAGTACGCCGCCAACACCCTCGAGCGGCTGCAGCGCCAGCAAGAGACCATTCACCTGTCGGGCCGCGTGCGCGGCGCCGCCCCGGGCCACCGGCTCACGCTCACCGGGCACCCGCGCGCCGACCAGAACCGCGAACTCACGCTCGTCGCCGTCACCTACGACATCGCCGACAACGACTACGAAGGCGCCGCCGGCAGCACCGCCAGCCACTTCCACGTCGACGTCGAGGCGCTGCCCGCCGAGCGCCCCTTCCGCCCGCCGCTGGCCACGCCCAAGCCGCGCGCCCGCGGCGTCGAGACCGCGGTGGTGGTCGGCCCGCCGGGCGAAGAGATCCACACCGACGAATACGGCCGCGTCAAGGTGCATTTCCACTGGGACCGCTACGGCAAGAAGGACGGCACCGACACCTGCTGGATCCGGGTCGCCTCGCCCTGGGCGGGCAGCAACTTCGGCGCCATCCACATCCCGCGCATCGGCCAGGAAGTCATCGTCGACTTCGAGCACGGCGACCCGGACCGCCCGATCATCACCGGGCGCGTCTATAACGCCGAGCAGATGCCGCCCTGGTCGCTGCCGGCCAACCGCACCCAGTCGGGCATCCTGACCCGCTCGAGCAAGGGCGGCGCGGCCGGCGCCGGCCTGCGCGACGGCGCGGGCGACGCCAACGCGCTGCGCTTCGAGGACAAGAAGGGCGCCGAACAGGTCTGGTTCCACGCCCAGAAGGACGCTCTGACCGAGGTCGAGCACGACGAATCCAAGTGGGTCGGCAACGACCGGCGCAAGGAAATCGACCGCGACGAGTTCAACACCATCCACCGCGACCGCACCGAAGTCGTCGATCGCAACGAGAAGATCGACGTCCACGGCTGGCGCACCGAGACGGTCGATCTGGACGAGACGCTGACCGTGCACCAGAACCGGACCCGCACGGTCGATGGCAACGAAGCGCTCA
>NZ_BCUG01000121.1 GCF_001591165.1 Thauera butanivorans NBRC 103042 | reverse complement strand
CCAGTTCGTCCCGGTCGCGGAAATGCGCCAGCGCCTCGGGGTTGGCCAGCGCTTCCTGGTTCTTCACCGGGCGGCCATGCACCACGTTGCGCACCGCCAGCTCGACGATCTTGCCGCTCTTGGTGCGCGGAATGTCCTTCACCTGCAACACCTTGGCCGGCACGTGGCGCGGCGTGGTGTTGTCGCGGATCGTCTGCCGGATGCGCCCGATCAGTTCATCGTCCAGCGCCAGGCCCTCGCGCAGCCTGACGAACAGCACCACGCGCACGTCGCCCGGACTCTGCGGCGGCCAGTCCTGTCCGATCACCAGGCTCTCGACGACTTCGTCCAGCTTCTCGACCTGGCGGTAGATTTCCGCCGTGCCGATGCGCACCCCGCCCGGATTGAGCGTGGCGTCCGAACGCCCGTAGATGACGACGCCGCCGTGGGCGGTGATCTCGCAGAAGTCGCCGTGGCACCAGACCTTGGGGAAGCGATCGAAATAGGCCGCGTGGTACTTGCTGCCGTCGGCGTCGTTCCAGAACCCCAGCGGCATCACCGGGAAGGGCTTGGTGCACACCAGCTCGCCTTTCTCGCCGCGCACCGGCTGCCCGTCGTCGTCCCACACGTCCACCGCCATGCCCAGGCCGCGGCACTGGATCTCGCCGCGCCACACCGGCCATACCGGGCTGCCCAGCACGAAGCAGGAGATGATGTCGGTGCCGCCCGAGATGGACGACAGCTGCAAGTCGGCCTTGATCTCGCGATAGACGTAGTCGAAGCCTTCGGGCACCAGCGGGCTGCCGGTGCTCATCATCGCGCGCAGGGTCTCGAGCCGGTGCGTTTCGCGCGGCTCGAGGCCGAACTTGGCGCAGGCGTCGATGAACTTGGCCGAGGTGCCGAAGTGGGTCATGCCTTCGGCGTCGGCGTAGTCGAAAAGGACATGATTGCCGCCGGCGAAGGGCGAGCCGTCGTAGAGCAGCAGCGTGGCGCCGGCCGCCAGGCCGGACACCAGCCAGTTCCACATCATCCAGCCGCAGGTGGTGAAGTAGAACACGCGGTCGCCGGGCTTGACGTCGCAGTGCAGGCGATGCTCCTTGAGGTGCTGCAGCAGCGCGCCGCCGGCGCCATGCACGATGCACTTGGGCACGCCGGTGGTGCCCGAGGAGTACATGATGTACAGCGGGTGGTCGAAAGGCAGCTGCGCGAACGCGATGTCGTCGACGAAATGGAAGGGCGCGATGAAGTCGGCGTACAGGCGCGCATGCGCCACCTGCGACAGATCATGTTCGCGATGCACGTAAGGCACGACCACCACGCGCTGCAGCGAGGGAAGCTGGCCGGCGATCTCGCCGAGCTTGTCGAGCACGTCGATGGTCTTGCCGCCGTAGTAATAGCCGTCGCAGGCCACCAGCACCTTGGGTTCGGTCTGGCCGAAGCGGTCGAGCACGCCCTGCACGCCGAAATCGGGCGAGGCCGAGGTGAAGATCGCGCCGATGCTCGCCGCGGCCAGCATCACGATGATCGTCTCGGGCATGTTGGGCATGTAGGCGGCGACGCGATCGCCCGCCACCACGCCCTGCTCGCGCAGTGCGGCGGCGAAATGGGCCACCGCGCGGTACAGCTCGCCGCGGCTCATGCGATTCTGCACCCGGTCCTCGCCCCAGAACACGAGGGCATCGCCGGCATCACGCGAGCGCAGCAGGTTCTGCGCAAAGTTCAGCCGCGCATCCGGAAACCATTTCGCCCCCGGCATG
>NZ_BCUG01000120.1 GCF_001591165.1 Thauera butanivorans NBRC 103042 | reverse complement strand
ATGAGCCAGCCGCAATCCCTTTCCGATGGCCGCACGATTCCGAGCGGTCCGACCAAGATGACGCCGTCGGAGGCGTTCGTCGAGACGCTGGTGTCGAACGGCGTGACCGACATGTTCGGGATCATGGGCTCGGCGTTCATGGACGCGATGGACATTTTCGCGCCGGCGGGGATCCGTCTGATCCCGGTGGTGCACGAGCAGGGCGCGGGCCACATGGCCGACGGCTACGCGCGGGTGTCGGGCCGGCACGGCGTGGTGATCGGCCAGAACGGCCCGGGGATCAGCAACTGCGTGACGGCGATCGGCGCGGCGTACTGGGCGCACAGCCCGGTGGTGATCGTGACGCCGGAGACGGGGACGATGACGATGGGGCTGGGCGGCTTCCAGGAATGCAAGCAGCTGCCGATGTTCCAGGAGTTCACGAAGTACCAGGGCCACGTCACGCACCCGGCGCGGATGGCCGAATACACCGGTCGCTGCTTCGACCGGGCGATGAGCGAAATGGGCCCGACGCAGTTGAACATCCCGCGCGACTACTTCTACGGCGAGATCACCTGCGAGATTCCGAAGCCAGCGCGGCTGGACCGCGGCGCGGGCGGCGAGCACAGCCTGGACGAAGCGGCCGAGCTGCTGGCGAAAGCGAAGTTCCCGGTGATCATCTCGGGCGGCGGCGTGGTGATGGCCGACGCGGTCGAGGAATGCAAGGCGCTGGCCGAGCGTCTGGGCGCGCCGGTGGTCAACAGCTACCTGCACAACGACTCGTTCCCGGCGAGCCACCCGCTGTGGTGCGGCCCGCTGGGCTACCAGGGCTCGAAGGCGGCGATGAAGCTGATGAGCCAGGCCGACGTGGTGGTGGCGCTCGGTTCGCGGCTGGGGCCCTTCGGCACGCTGCCGCAGCACGGCATGGACTACTGGCCGAAGAACGCCAAGATCATCCAGATCGACGCGGACAACAAGATGCTGGGCCTGGTGAAGAAGATCTCGGTGGGCATCTGCGGCGACGCCAAGGCGGCGGCGGTGGCGCTGACGTCGCGGCTGGCGAACCGCACGCTCGAGTGCGATGCGAGCAAGGCCGAGCGCGCGGCCAAGGTGGCGGCCGAGAAAGCGGCGTGGGAAAAGGAACTGGACGAATGGACGCACGAGCGCGACCCGTTCAGCCTGGACATGATCGAAGAGAACGCGAAGGAAAAGCCGTTCTCGGGCGGAGAATACCTGCACCCGCGCCAGGTGCTGCGCGAGCTGGAAAAGGCGATGCCCGAAGACGTGATGGTGTCGACGGACATCGGCAACATCAACTCGGTGGCCAACAGCTACCTTCGGTTCGAGAAGCCGAGGAGCTTCTTCGCGGCGATGAGCTTCGGCAACTGCGGCTACGCGTTCCCGACGATCATCGGCGCGAAGGTGGCGGCGCCGCACCGTCCGGCGGTGTCGTACGCGGGCGATGGTGCGTGGGGCATGAGCCTGATGGAGACGATGACCTGCGTGCGTCACAACATCCCGGTGACGGCGGTGGTGTTCCACAACCGTCAGTGGGGCGCGGAGAAGAAGAACCAGGTGGACTTCTACAACCGCCGCTTCGTCGCGGGCGAGCTGGACAACCAGAGCTTTGCGGAGATCGCGCGGGCGATGGGTGCGGAAGGGATCACGGTGGATCGTCTGGAGGACGTGGGTCCGGCGCTGAAGAAGGCGATCGAGCTGCAGATGAACGAGGGCAAGACGACGATCATCGAGATCATGTGCACGCGCGAGCTGGGCGATCCGTTCCGCCGCGACGCGCTCTCCAAGCCGGTGCGCTTCCTGGACAAGTACAAGGACTACGTCTGAGCGGCAACGCGCCGTGAAACAAACCCCGCCCGAAAGGG
>NZ_BCUG01000119.1 GCF_001591165.1 Thauera butanivorans NBRC 103042 | reverse complement strand
ATCGGGATAGGGGCGGTCAGTGAGTCTGACCGATCCCCTCCCACACCACCCGGCATGCGGGTCCGCACCGGGCGGTTCGAGCAGTTGAGGTCATGAGAGCCGAGGCACGCCGAGCCGCTCGAAGTAGGCAATGGGCATCACACGGTTCAGTCGCATGCGGCTGTTACGCCACCAGCACCGACTGTTCGCGGCCACCTTGCGGGCGTCCGCCTCCGAAGCCCCCATCGCTTTCAACGCCCGGTACATCGTCGTTCCCCGACGCCAGTGCTTGAGCTGCACCGCACGCAACCGGTGGCGAATCCACTCGTCGAGTTCGCCGAACACCTTGGGGGTCTGCGCAAGCTGGAAGTATGCCTTCCAGCCCGGCATGTAGGCCCGCAGCCGTTCGGCGATCTCGGGCAGGCTACGCCCGCCCGAGCGGCGCGTGATCTGCCGGATGCGTTGCTTGAAGGCCTCCAACGCCTTTCGGGCCACAGCGCATTTGATTCGGTCCCCCGCACTGCGCCACAACTCGTAGCCCAGAAACTTGCGACCGGTCGCCTGCGCCACCGCCGTCTTGGCCTCATTGACCTTCAGATGGAGTCGGTCGTAGAGCCGGCGCAGCCCTTCCAGCACCCGTTCGCCCGCTCGACGGCTGCGCACATACACATTGCAGTCGTCCGCGTAACGCACGAAGCGGTGGCCCCGCCGCTCCAACTCCCGATCCACCTCGTCGAGCAGCACATTGGCCAGAAGCGGCGACAGCGGCCCGCCTTGCGGCGTCCCCTCGTAGCGCTCCACGACCACACCGCCATCCATGATTCCGGCCACGAGGTAACGACGGATCAGCCGCAGCACGGCCTTGTCCTCGATTCGCCTCGCCAACCGCTCCATCAGGATGTCGTGATTGACCCGGTCGAAAAACTTCTCCAGATCCACATCGACCACCACCCGATAGCCGTCCTGCACACAGCGCTGGGCATCGAGCACCGCGTCGTGCGCACGGCGGCCCGGACGAAAGCCGTAACTGTGCTCAGAGAACGTCGGATCAATCATCGGCTGCAAGACTTGCAGCAGGGCTTGCTGGATCAGCCGATCCGTTACCGTCGGGATCCCCAATTCGCGCACCCCGCCATCGGGTTTCGGAATCTGGACGCGGCGTACCGGCACGGGCCGGTAGCTGCCATCCAGAATCGAGGCCCGAATCCGGCACCAGTGCGCTCTCAGGTACGCCGCCGTCTCGGCGATCGACAACCCATCCACCCCAGCACTGCCGCGATTGGATTTGACGCGCTTCCACGCCAACTCCATGTTCGCGCTCGCGAGCACCTGCAAAAGCAGGCCCTCTCGCCCTGGGCTTCCGGTTTCGTGCCGCGCCGTCCGTGCTTCATCACGCACCGCTTCAGGTTTGGCTTCACCTCGCCCTCCCGCAATACGCCCCGCCTGCGCGGGCTTCTGATGCTCTGCACCTCCAAGCGACACGGCCTTCGGCCCTCCTACTCGTTCGGCCCTTCCTCAGCAGTCTCCAGCCTCACCGGCCCCACCGCCAAGTACTACGGCTTCGGCTGACTTCTCGCTCCGGCTCTTCACCGTCGCCCTTTCAGGCACAAGGCGAGAGCTCCCCAGGTAAGAACGCACTCCTTCACTGCACAACCGCCGGATTTACGCCACTTCGCCTCGATCACGAGAGCTTCACGGTTTCTGGCCCGCTCGCCCTGCTCCGCAACGCCTTCTATCCGATTCTTGTCCATCGGCTCGCAGCTTATGCTCCACGCTTCCTTCCCACGATCGGTCACCCTCACGCAGTTGCGCTTCACTTCGTTCGCTGTGATCAACTTACGGCGGGACTTGCACCCGCAGGAGTGCGCCCATGCTGGGCGCA
>NZ_BCUG01000118.1 GCF_001591165.1 Thauera butanivorans NBRC 103042 | reverse complement strand
TTGCACTGATACTGGGCCAGGACGGCATCACCAACGGCGCGATCTATGCGCTGCTGGCGCTGGCGCTGGTACTGGTATTCGCGGTCACGCGGGTGATCTTCATCCAGCAGGGCGAGTTCGTCGCCTATGGCGCGCTGACGCTGGCGATGATGCAGGGCGGCGGCGTGCCGGCCACCGTCTGGCTGCTGCTGGTGATGGGCGTGCTGGTCACGCTGTTCGACGGCGTCGCCGCGCTGCGTGCCGGCCAGGCGCGCAAGGCCGCGTCGGTGGCGGGCTGGAATCTGGCCTATCCACTGGTGCTGGCCGGGCTGTTCGCGGCGGCGCCGGTGGCCTCGCTGCCGCTGGCCGCGCACGTCGTGCTGACGCTGGCCATCGTCGTGCCGATGGGGCCGATGATGTACCGGCTGATGTACCAGCCGATCGCCTCGGCGCCGGTGCTGATCCTGCTGATCGTGTCGGTAGCGCTGCACATCGCCATGGTCGGGCTCGGCCTGCTGTTCTTCGGCGCCGAAGGCCACCGCACGCCCGCCTTCAGCGACGCCAGCTTCGATCTCGGCCCCTTGCTGATCACCGGCCAGACGCTGTGGGTGCTGGTGGTGTCGGCGCTGCTGATCGTGGCGCTGTACCAGTTCTTCGAGCGCACGCTGTACGGCAAGGCGCTGCGCGCGACCGCGATCAACCGCGTCGGCGCCCAGCTGATGGGCATCTCGCCGGCGCTCGCGGGCAAGCTCACCTTCTTGCTGGCGGCCTTCATCGGCGCGCTGTCGGGCGTGCTGATCGCCCCGATCACCACCATCTACTACGACACCGGCTTCCTGATCGCGCTCAAGGGCTTCGTCGCCGCCATCATCGGCGGCCTGGCCAGCTACCCGCTGGCGGCGCTGGGCGCGCTGGCGGTGGGGCTGCTCGAAGCCTTCGCTTCGTTCTGGGCCAGCGCTTACAAGGAAGTCATCGTCTTCACCCTGATCATCCCCGTGCTGCTGTGGCGCTCGCTGCGTAGCCACCACGTGGAGGAAGAAGAATGAGAACCGACCGTCTGCTGCTGGGGGCCTTCCTCGCCCTGCTGCTCGCCGTGCCGGCGATCCTGTCGCCGTACTACGTGACGCTGTTGAACTACATCGGCCTGTATGCGATGGTCGCCCTCGGCCTGGTGCTGCTGACCGGCGTGGGCGGGCTCACGAGCTTCGGCCAGGCCGCCTTCGTCGGCCTGGGCGCCTACACCACCGCGGCGCTGACCACCGCCACCGAGCTGCCGGCCTGGCTCGCCTGGGTGGGCGCCTCGCCGTGGCTGACGCTGGTCGCCGGGCTGCTGATCACCGCCACCGTGGCGCTGATCCTGGGTTCGCTGACGCTCAAGCTGTCGGGCCACTTCCTGCCGCTGGGCACGATCGCCTGGGGCATCAGCCTGTACTTCCTGTTCGGCACCATGCAAAGTCTGGGCGGGCACACCGGCATCACCGGCATTCCGCCGATCGAACTGTTCGGCTGGACGCTCGACGACGGCAGCGAGATCTACTACCTGATCTGGGCCTTCCTGCTGGTGGCGATGCTCACCACCCACAACCTGCTCGATTCGCGCGAAGGCCGTGCCATCCGCGCGCTCAAGGGCGGGCGGGTGATGGCCGAGGCGATGGGCGTGGATACCTCGCGCGCGCGCATGATCATCTTCGTCATCGCCGCGCTGCACGCCTGTGCCGCGGGCTGGCTGTACGCCCACATGCAGCGCTTCGTCAATCCGACCCCGTTCGGCGTGCATATCGGCATCGAGTACCTGTTCATGGCGGTGCTCGGCGGCGCCGGCTACGTCTGGGGCGCGATCGTCGGCGCCGGCGTGATCACCGTGCTCAAGCAATGGCTGCAGGACTGGCTGCCGCAGCTGCTCGGCGCCAGCGGCAACTTCGAGATGATCGTGTTCGGCATCCTGATGGTGCTGGTGCTGCACCGGGCGCGCGAAGGCCTGTGGCCGATCCTGAAGAAGCGGGTGCCGGTGCCGG
>NZ_BCUG01000117.1 GCF_001591165.1 Thauera butanivorans NBRC 103042 | reverse complement strand
GCCTTTCGATGTGGAATAGCTCAATGGCTTCCAGTCCGAGGGTGCCTCTCGACGAAGTTGGAAACCTGCGCCAATGAACTCCCTGCATGATGATGGTGAAGGCACCACTTTTTCCCGATAACGCACACGGATTACCTGGCGGGTCTTCAGTGATGTGTTGGGCAGGCACCGCTACTCGGATCTGCGATCTTTGGCCGCCCACATATGGTGGCTGGACCTCGCAATAGACTGGAAGCGCAGCCCCGTCGGCACTTCTCAACTCGGCGTCAAAATAGAACTTCATCATCCCCGACCTTAGAGCCAGTGCGGCATCGTTTGTCGCATCCTCAACGATATTCAATTTGCCCTCAAGCACAATAATTCTATGCGCTATGGTCCCAATCGGGCTCGCCGCGTTCCTTTGTGCCAGCCGGGGCAACGAAGCCCTCCAATAGATTTATGCCAATGATGGAGACACCCCATGACTGCGGGGCGCGAGGGGACGCAGTCTGAGTGGGACCATCGCCGACTTGAATCCGGTGCTGCGGGGTTGGGCTGCGTATTTCAAGCTGACCGAAACCAAACGGGCACTGGAAGAACTCGACGGCTGGCTCAGGCGCAAACTGCGCTGCATCCTGTGGCGGCAGTGGAAGCGCCCGGACACGCGCGCCAAGAATCTGATGAAGGCGGGACTGACGCAGGAGCGGGCATTCCGCTCGGCCTTCAATCAACGCGGGCCATGGTGGAACAGTGGCGCCAGCCACATGAACGCGGCCTTCCGGAAGTCCTTCTTTGATCGTCTGGGGCTGGTGTTGCTACTCGATACGACGCGGTGTGAGAGGGCGACGGGGGTGACCCCGTCCCCTACTCAATGTTCATCGCGGATCAGGCCCCGAGGGCACCCGACAGCTTGGCCACGGCTGCTCCCAGTTTGTCCGGGCGTGCGGGCCGGGACGTGTGCTTCAGCCGCCGCGCACCATCTGCAGAATCCGGGCGGTATTCAATCCGCGGGCCGTTTCCTGGATCTGCGGCAGGTACTGCGCCTGCAACTGGCGGCCGTCGGCCATCACGTGCTGGTAGGCGTCGCGCAGCATCTGCGTGTTCAGGTTGCGGCCGCCGGCATAGTACTGGTTGGCGACGTGGCCCAGCGCGTAGGTGGCGGCGAAGCTCATGCCGCTGCTCACGGCTTGGCGGCCCAGCCCGCCGAGGATGCCCTTGCCCGCCTTGCCCAGCAGGCCGCCGAGCAGCTTGCGGCCGGCCTGCTCCAAGTACTGGGACGTCAGCCCCACACCCAGGGTGGCCAGCAGATCCTTGACGTGGCCGCCGTCCAGTTCGTAACCGTAGCTCTGGCCGATCTGGTAGACCAGCCGCATCTGCAGCGGAATGATTGCCAGCGTGGACAGGTTTTCGGGCAGTAGCTCGATGGCGCCGTTGAGGATCGCTGCGTTGAGGATCTTGCGGTCCATGTCGGTCGTGGACAGCGTTCCCGGGCGGCGCTGTGCGGTGGTATCCGGCAGCGCATCGACTGCGGCCGGGTGTGGTGCGGTTTCGCCCGTCGCGATGATCTCCGGTAGCTCTGCGGCAGCCGTAGCCAGCGGCGCGTTTGCCAGCGTGTCGGCCTGGGTGGCGAACTCGGCCGGAGCCTGGCCCAGCGCTTCGCCCAGCCGCTCGAGGAAGGCCTGTTCCTGCGTGCTGGTCCGGCCGTCGGCCTCGCATACGCACACGGCCATCTCGTAGGCCAATTGACGTGCTTCCTTGCTGGCCAGTTTCGGCACCACGTCGGCCAGTTGCACGCGGCGCATCAACACTTCCTGGTACAGGCCGGGCAGGTTGATCTGCTGGTCCTCGGCCAGCCCTTGTGCCACCTGGCGGATCTGCTCGCGCTCGCGATCGTGCTTGTCGCCGTCGGCATAGGCGGCCAGCAGGCAGACGGTGAGAATGGCGCGTGTTTCTTCGGGGGTCATCGGAGTCCTCGTCGCATCGGATTGCCGTTCATGCCGGCCATTTCGCGCAGCCGGCAAGGAGATGATGGATTCTCCACTTCTTCCGTCCTGTCGTACAAGGTTTTCG
>NZ_BCUG01000116.1 GCF_001591165.1 Thauera butanivorans NBRC 103042 | reverse complement strand
CAAAGGTTCGGTGGCCAAGCCCGAGGATGCCGTCACGCCCAACGACGCGATCAAAGACCCGTATGTGCTGGAGTTCCTCGACCTCAAGGACGAGTATTCGGAATCCGACCTGGAAGCGGCTTTGATCCAGCGACTGGAAGACTTCCTACTGGAACTGGGCGAAGGATTCACCTTCGTGGGGCGGCAGCGGCGCTTGCGTATCGACCAGACCTGGTATCGGGTCGATCTGCTGTTCTTTCATCGGAAGCTGCGCTGCCTGGTCATCATCGACCTGAAGCTGGGCAGCCTGACCCATGCCGATGTGGGGCAGATGCATATGTACTGCAACTATGCCAAGGAGCATTGGGCCTACGCGGACGAGAATCCGCCGGTGGGCCTGATCCTGTGTGCTGACAAGGGCCATGCCCTGGCGCGATATGCGCTGGATGGCTTGCCGACTAAGGTGATGGCGGCGAACTACCGGACGGTGTTGCCGGATGCCGAACTGTTGCAAAAAGAGTTGGAGAATACGCGGCGTCTGCTCGAATCTCGCGGCACGCTGTCTCTCAAGGACGACAAGCCATAGTCATGTGTCCCGGCGTACCGCCGTCGGGCTCGCGGGCTGCTCCCCGTGCTTCGTGCCGAATCACAGCCATTCGGCGCTGATCCCTGACGCCTCCGGCCTGGATCGTTGATCCGGGCCTGCGCGTGCTTCGCACTTGCCAACGACGGGTGTGTGGCTGAGTAGGGTGTAGGCGGTCTTGCTGTTCCCTTCACCGTATCACGGCGTTCTCGCCGTCAATGACTTCGCGTGCTCGCACGCTTGCGGCCTGTCGGCCGTCTTCGATCCCTGACTGCTTGCGCTGCGCCGTGCTGGCCACGGTTCCGGGCAATTCCGCCCGAGCAACCGGAGCACGATCATGTCGCAACTGTCCTTTTCCTCGTTCGATGACGCTTTGCTGGTGCGTGACGCCCAAGGGCGCTACATGCCGGCATCGGTGGATCAAATTCTTGAAGCGGCACGCCAGGCCATCGAGCTGAAGATGCAGCGTGGTGCTGAGTTCACTTCGCCGGCGCTGGTCAAGGAGTACCTGCGCAACAAGTTGGCAGGCTTCGAGCATGAAGTCTTTGCGGTGCTGTTTCTGGATACGCGCCACCGGCTGATCGAGTACCGGGAGATGTTCCACGGCACCATCGACAGTGCATCGGTGTATCCGCGCGAAGTGGTCAAGGAAGCGCTACGGCTCAATGCTGCGGCAGTGATCCTTTCGCACAACCATCCGAGCGGGAATCCTGAGCCGTCGCAGGCCGATAAGGTGCTGACGCAGCGGCTCAAGGAAGCGCTGGGGCTGGTGGAGGTGCGCACGCTGGATCATGTCATTATCGCCGGTAGCGACACTGCGTCCTTCGCTGAACGTGGCCTGATCTAAGCCTGGGGCTTCGGCCCCTTTTGTCCCTTTGATATTAGAAAAATAGCGATCAGGGCATGATCTGGATTTGACTGGGTTCCAGCAACTTCTTGTCAATGAGTTCGGCTTGCGCACCTTCCGGATTGGCTGTGAACAATACAACACGCAAATCCTCCATCGCACGCGAGAATGACACGTATGCAAGTTTTTGCGTTACGTCGCGCTGCCGATCAGAGGGTTCACCGGCTGTTAGTGGCGTTAATGTTTTATTGAAACTGTATTGGTTCCACGCCGCCTCAATATCATCATAAACCACTAGGACTTTTGAGTACTCTTCGCCTTTGACTCCATGCTGAGTACTGTAGGCAGTGTTATTGACAATGAATTCAAAGTAGCATCCAATCTGCGCAGGCATCATTTGAAAAAAAGAATCTGCAAGCCAGTCTCCTTTATCTAGGCTGTGAATCTCTTCATCGAAAGATTCTGTCCTGGGATCGCGGTCAAGATTTTCGCAAAGTCTTTCGGATGGTTGAATAATTTGCTTTTCAACGCAAAATCGAAGGATGGGCCCAATTTTTTCTGTATTCCATAGGTCAACAAGCTGATTTACTAGCGATTTCGACGCTTCAATCATCAGCTTCAATGATTTTTCTGCATTTAAA
>NZ_BCUG01000115.1 GCF_001591165.1 Thauera butanivorans NBRC 103042 | reverse complement strand
ACCTCGCGCTCCTCGGTCATCATGTGCAGGCGGTAGAACTCGGCGTAGGCATCGAAAGCCTCGCTGAAGGCCTCGAAGCCGCCCGCCTCGCCCGACTGGTAGCGCGCCAGCGCGGCTTCGAGCGTCTTGATGCGGGCGTCGGCTTCGGCGTGTTCCCGCTCCAGGTGGGCCAGCACTTCAGCCCCCTCCTGGGTGCGCGCGCGCAGCGGTCCGAAGAGGAATTCATCCTCCTTGGGGTGGTGTCGCTTCTCGGGGTAGGCGTCGAGGTATTCGACCATCGCCTTCAGCAGCTTGTGATCCGGCTCGAGCCGGCCCTCGCCGATCTCCTTGATCATGTAGCGGATGGCGTGGATGATCGCCGCCAGCGACTGGTGCTCATCCATCAATATGCGCATTGCTTCCATCGGAATCTCCTTGCTCGGGTCTGTCAGCTCACCAGCATCGCCTGGTGCTTGCTGCCGAAGCCCAGATAGGCCTCGATGACGCGCGGATCGTCGGCCAGTTCGTGCGCCGGGCCTTGCATGGCGACCTGGCCGGTCTCGAGCACGTAGGCGTAGTCGGCCACCTGCAGCGCGGCGCGCGCGTTCTGCTCCACGAGCAGGATCGACACCCCGCGCCGGCGCAGCTCGGCGATGATGCGGAAGATCTCGCGCACGATCAGCGGCGCCAGCCCCAGGCTGGGCTCGTCGAGCATCAGCAGCTTCGGTTTCGCCATCAGCGCGCGGCCCACCGCCAGCATCTGGCGTTCGCCGCCGGACATCGTGCCGGCCGCCTGGTCGCGCCGCTCCTTCAGGCGCGGGAACAGCGCATAGACTTCTTCGAGCGTCTGCGCGTGGTCGCGCTTGCCCATGCGGTAGCGCTGGAAGGCGCCCAGCACCAGGTTGTCCTCGACGCTCATCTCGCCGAACAGCTCGCGCTTCTCGGGCACCAGGTTCATGCCGCGCGCGACCATGCGCTCGACCTCGGGCACCACTTCGAGCGTGCCGTCGAAGGCGACCTGCCCCTTGGAGCCGAGCACGCCCATGATCGCCGACAGCATCGTCGTCTTGCCCGCGCCGTTGGGGCCGATCACGGTCACGATCTGGCCTTCGCCCACGGTCAGGCTGGCGTGGGTGAGCGCCTCGACCTTGCCGTAGGACACGCACAGGTCCCGGACTTCCAGCACCGGGTTCTTCGCGCCCGCGTTCGAGGCGGCGGCCTGCGTTTGCTGCTGTGTCATCGCGTTCTCCTCGCTCATTCCACACCGCCCAGGTAGGCTTCGAGCACCGCCGGGTTCTTCTGGATCTCCTCGGGCAGGCCCTCGGCGATCTTCTGGCCGAACTCCATCACCACCACGCGATCGACCAGGCCCATGACGAAGTCCATGTCGTGCTCGACGATCAGCGTGGCCATGCCCTCGGCGCGCAGCTTCTTCAGCAGCTCGGCGAGTGCCTGCTTTTCCTTGAAGCGCAGGCCGGCCGCAGGCTCGTCGAGCAGCAGCAGGCAGGGGTCGGCGCACAGCGCGCGGGCGATTTCGAGGATGCGCTGCTGGCCCAGCGCGAGGCTGCCCGCCTCCTCGTACATGAAGTCCTTCAGGCCCACGCGCTCGATCTGGTACGCCGCCTCCTTGAGGATGCGCGCTTCTTCCGCACGGTCCAGGCGCCAGGCCGAACTCAACACGCCCTTGTCGCTGCGCAGGTGCGCGCCGATGGCCACGTTCTCGAGCACGCTCATCGTCGGCAGCAGCTTGACGTGCTGGAAGCTGCGGCTCATGCCCATGCGGGCGATCTCGCGCGAGTCGTGGCCGGCCACCGGCTTGCCGAGGAACAGCACTTCGCCCGAAGTCGGCGTGTCGACGCCCGAGATCTGGTTGAACATCGTGCTCTTGCCGGCGCCGTTGGGGCCGATCAGCGCGAGGATCTCGCCCGCGCGCACTTCCAGGCTCATGTTGTTGTTGGCCACCAGGCCGCCGAACTTGCGCGTCACGTCCTTCGCCACCAGGATCGGCTCGCCGGCGGCCGGCAGCGTGCGCCGCGGCAGCGGCTCGGCGGCGGCGTCGATCTTCTTGTGCACCA
>NZ_BCUG01000114.1 GCF_001591165.1 Thauera butanivorans NBRC 103042 | reverse complement strand
GGGGTGACTGCGTACCTTTTGTATAATGGGTCAGCGACTTACGTTCAGTAGCGAGCTTAACCGAATAGGGGAGGCGTAGCGAAAGCGAGTCTGATAAGGGCGTCGTAGTTGCTGGGCGTAGACCCGAAACCGGATGATCTATCCATGGCCAGGATGAAGGTGCGGTAACACGCACTGGAGGTCCGAACCCACTAACGTTGAAAAGTTAGGGGATGAGCTGTGGATAGGGGTGAAAGGCTAAACAAATCCGGAAATAGCTGGTTCTCCCCGAAAACTATTTAGGTAGTGCGTCGTACGGACACTTGCGGGGGTAGAGCACTGTAATCGTTGGGGGGGTCACTGCGATCTACCCCGCGATAGCAAACTCCGAATACCGCAAAGTGATATACGGCAGACAGACATCGGGTGCTAACGTCCGGTGTCAAGAGGGAAACAACCCAGACCGCCAGCTAAGGTCCCAAATGCATGGCTAAGTGGCAAACGAGGTGGGAAGGCATAGACAGCTAGGAGGTTGGCTTAGAAGCAGCCACCCTTTAAAGAAAGCGTAATAGCTCACTAGTCGAGTCGTCCTGCGCGGAAGATGTAACGGGGCTCAAGCCATGAACCGAAGCTGCGGATGTGTCTTTGACACGTGGTAGGGGAGCGTTCCGTAGGCCTGCGAAGGTGTCTCGTAAGGGATGCTGGAGGTATCGGAAGTGCGAATGCTGACATGAGTAGCGATAAAGGGTGTGAAAAGCACCCTCGCCGTAAGCCCAAGGTTTCCTGCGCAACGTTCATCGGCGCAGGGTGAGTCGGCCCCTAAGGCGAGGCAGAAATGCGTAGTCGATGGGAAACGGGTCAATATTCCCGTACCGGTTCTAGATGCGATGGGGGGACGGAGAAGGTTAGGTTGGCCATCTGTTGGAATAGGTGGTTCAAGCGTGTAGGCGTGCCCGGTAGGCAAATCCGCCGGGCTGAGCTCAGGCGTGATAACGAGGCTCTTAGGAGCCGAAGCAACTGATACCCTGCTTCCAGGAAAAGCCTCTAAGCTTCAGTCTAGAATCGACCGTACCGCAAACCGACACAGGTGGGCTGGTAGAGAATACCCAGGCGCTTGAGAGAACTCAGGAGAAGGAACTCGGCAAATTGATACCGTAACTTCGGGAGAAGGTATGCCCCGTTAGCTTGTAGGAGCACATCCGAAGGGCGAAGGGGCCGCAGAGAATCGGTGGCTGCGACTGTTTATTAAAAACACAGCACTGTGCAAACACGAAAGTGGACGTATACGGTGTGACGCCTGCCCGGTGCCGGAAGGTTAAGTGATGGGGTGCAAGCTCTTGATCGAAGCCCCGGTAAACGGCGGCCGTAACTATAACGGTCCTAAGGTAGCGAAATTCCTTGTCGGGTAAGTTCCGACCTGCACGAATGGCGTAACGATGGCCACACTGTCTCCTCCTGAGACTCAGCGAAGTTGAAATGTTTGTGAAGATGCAATCTCCCCGCGGCTAGACGGAAAGACCCCATGAACCTTTACTGTAGCTTTGCATTGGACTTTGACGGGACTTGTGTAGGATAGGTGGGAGGCTATGAAACCGGGACGCCAGTTCCGGTGGAGCCATCCTTGAAATACCACCCTGGTGTCGTCGAGGTTCTAACCCAGGCCTGTGAATCCAGGTCGGGGACCGTGCATGGTGGGCAGTTTGACTGGGGCGGTCTCCTCCCAAAAGGTAACGGAGGAGTACGAAGGTCACCTAGGTACGGTCGGACATCGTACTGATAGTGCAATGGCAAAAGGTGGCTTGACTGCGAGACCCACACGTCGAGCAGGTGCGAAAGCAGGTCATAGTGATCCGGTGGTTCTGTATGGAAGGGCCATCGCTCAACGGATAAAAGGTACTCTGGGGATAACAGGCTGATTCCGCCCAAGAGTTCACATCGACGGCGGAGTTTGGCACCTCGATGTCGGCTCATCACATCCTGGGGCTGTAGTCGGTCCCAAGGGTATGGCTGTTCGCCATTTAAAGTGGTACGTGAGCTGGGTTTAAAACGTCGTGAGACAGTTTGGTCCCTATCTGCCGTGGGCGCTGGAAGTTTGAGAGGGCCTGCTCCTAGTACGAGAGGACCGGAGTGGACGCACCCCTGGTGTACCGGTTGTGACGCCAGTCGCATCGCCGGGTAGCTATGTGCGGAAGAGATAACCGCTGAAAGCATCTAAGCGGGAAACTCGCCTCAAGATGAGACTTCCCCGGGGCCCCGAGCCCCCTGAAGGGTCGTTGAAGACCACAACGTTGATAGGTCGGGTGTGGAAGCGTGGCAACACGTTGAGCTAACCGATACTAATTGCCCGTGTGGCTTGATCCTATAACCTTGAATGCACACTAGAACTCGTTGCACATCACACAACTCACACGCACTTCTTCTCACTTTGGCCCGCGCTCACGCTGCCCGACAGCACGCGCAGGCAACAAGTCACAGTCTGACGACCAGAGCTTTGTGGAACCACCCCTGCCCATCCCGAACAGGACCGTGAAACGCAAACGCGCCGATGATAGTGAGGCACGCCCTCGTGAAAGTAGGTCATCGTCAGACTAATCCATGCGCAACAACGCCCG
>NZ_BCUG01000113.1 GCF_001591165.1 Thauera butanivorans NBRC 103042 | reverse complement strand
GGTTGACAAGGTTTTGTTTGTTGATCATAATTTCGCTTCTGTGCTGACGGCACGAATCTTTAACAACTTGAACAACCGATAAGTGTGGGTGCTTGGTGGTTGTGGTCCAGTGGCGTTGTGCCACGGTTTCACAATGATTGGGTGCTCATACTGCAAGTCAGTATTTTGAGTACTTTGTAGGATTGAACTTAAGAGTTTGATCCTGGCTCAGATTGAACGCTGGCGGCATGCTTTACACATGCAAGTCGAACGGCAGCGCGGGCTTCGGCCTGGCGGCGAGTGGCGAACGGGTGAGTAATGCATCGGAACGTACCCAGTCGTGGGGGATAACACATCGAAAGATGTGCTAATACCGCATACGTCCTGAGGGAGAAAGCGGGGGACCTTCGGGCCTCGCGCGATTGGAGCGGCCGATGTCAGATTAGCTAGTAGGTGGGGTAAAGGCCCACCTAGGCGACGATCTGTAGCGGGTCTGAGAGGATGATCCGCCACACTGGGACTGAGACACGGCCCAGACTCCTACGGGAGGCAGCAGTGGGGAATTTTGGACAATGGGGGCAACCCTGATCCAGCCATGCCGCGTGAGTGAAGAAGGCCTTCGGGTTGTAAAGCTCTTTCGGCCGGGAAGAAATCGCATTCTCTAACATAGGATGTGGATGACGGTACCGGACTAAGAAGCACCGGCTAACTACGTGCCAGCAGCCGCGGTAATACGTAGGGTGCGAGCGTTAATCGGAATTACTGGGCGTAAAGCGTGCGCAGGCGGTTTGCCAAGACAGGCGTGAAATCCCCGGGCTTAACCTGGGAACTGCGCTTGTGACTGGCAGGCTAGAGTACGGCAGAGGGGGGTGGAATTCCACGTGTAGCAGTGAAATGCGTAGAGATGTGGAGGAACACCGATGGCGAAGGCAGCCCCCTGGGCCTGTACTGACGCTCATGCACGAAAGCGTGGGGAGCAAACAGGATTAGATACCCTGGTAGTCCACGCCCTAAACGATGTCGACTAGTCGTTCGGAGCAGCAATGCACTGAGTGACGCAGCTAACGCGTGAAGTCGACCGCCTGGGGAGTACGGCCGCAAGGTTAAAACTCAAAGGAATTGACGGGGACCCGCACAAGCGGTGGATGATGTGGATTAATTCGATGCAACGCGAAAAACCTTACCTACCCTTGACATGCCAGGAAGCTTGCTGAGAGGCGAGCGTGCCTTCGGGAGCCTGGACACAGGTGCTGCATGGCTGTCGTCAGCTCGTGTCGTGAGATGTTGGGTTAAGTCCCGCAACGAGCGCAACCCTTGTCACTAGTTGCCATCATTTGGTTGGGCACTCTAGTGAGACTGCCGGTGACAAACCGGAGGAAGGTGGGGATGACGTCAAGTCCTCATGGCCCTTATGGGTAGGGCTTCACACGTCATACAATGGTCGGTACAGAGGGTTGCCAAGCCGCGAGGTGGAGCCAATCCCAAAAAGCCGATCGTAGTCCGGATCGTAGTCTGCAACTCGACTACGTGAAGTCGGAATCGCTAGTAATCGCAGATCAGCATGCTGCGGTGAATACGTTCCCGGGTCTTGTACACACCGCCCGTCACACCATGGGAGTGGGTTTCACCAGAAGTAGGTAGCTTAACCTTCGGGAGGGCGCTTACCACGGTGAGATTCATGACTGGGGTGAAGTCGTAACAAGGTAGCCGTATCGGAAGGTGCGGCTGGATCACCTCCTTTCAAGAGAAGAGGGTCGCAGCGGCCAAGTATCCACAACTTATCGGTTGTTCAGGCGAAGAGCCTCGAAGGTGCATGAGAAGAGGGTCTGTAGCTCAGCTGGTTAGAGCACCGTCTTGATAAGGCGGGGGTCGTTGGTTCGAACCCAACCAGACCCACCAGGATGTCAGGGTTGCTTGATGGCTTGGTTGATGAAGACAAGGGGGCTGTAGCTCAGCTGGGAGAGCGGCGGCTTTGCAAGCCGTAGGTCGTCGGTTCGATCCCGACCAGCTCCACCAGGTCATGCGTGTTTCGGGAAGTCAGAGATGGGGTTTGGGCTCAGGTCTCATCTCTGACTTCTTGATCGGCGAGAAGCCGGTTTGAGGTTTGCTCTTTAACAAAGTGGAAGAAGTGCAGTGCGTACTGTAGCCGGTGCGTACTGCAGTTGTGTGATTGCATTGGTTCAGGCTGCGTTGTCAGCACAGTCTGGACCGCACAAACGAGTTCGACCTGTGACGGGGTGCTTCTTTGGAGGCACCAAGGTTATAGGATCAAGCGACTAAGTGCATGTGGTGGATGCCTTGGCGATCACAGGCGATGAAGGACGTGTAAGCCTGCGAAAAGCGTGGGGGAGCTGGCAATAGAGCTTTGATCCCACGATGTCCGAATGGGGAAACCCGGCCCGCAAGGGTCATCCCTGGCTCAATACATAGGCCAGAGGAGGCGAACGCGGCGAACTGAAACATCTAAGTAGCCGCAGGAACAGAAATCAACCGAGATTCCGCAAGTAGTGGCGAGCGAACGCGGAGTAGCCTGCACGACTAAACCATCAGCTCAGCAAAACGGTCTGGAAAGTCCGACGATACAGGGTGATAGTCCCGTATGCGAAAAGCCGGTGGCGGGTCTGAGCGTGCGACAAGTAGGGCGGGACACGAGAAATCCTGTCTGAAGATGGGGGGACCATCCTCCAAGGCTAAATACTCGTGATCGACCGATAGTGAACCAGTACCGTGAGGGAAAGGCGAAAAGAACCCCGGGAGGGGAGTGAAATAGATCCTGAAACCGCATGCATACAAACAGTGGGAGCCCC
>NZ_BCUG01000112.1 GCF_001591165.1 Thauera butanivorans NBRC 103042 | reverse complement strand
ATTTGTAAGCAGAGGGCGCCATGGTTGCACAAGGAACGAGGGGGTATCGATCGGTGTAAGCGTCGATGCGCGCCAGGGGGTTCAGGGTTTCCGCCAGATTGAAGGCGGGATGAGCAGCGCCGAACAGGCGATGAAACGCATGTCGGCACAGGCACGGGCCGCTGGCGCCGAGATCGATCGGGCATTTACCGGTCGGGCCTCGCTTGATCCGTTTACGGCATCCGTTGCGCGGGCGACCAACGGGCTCGGTGCCTTGGCGACCAAGCTGCAAAGCATTCCGGCGGCGCTGAGCCGCTTCGCCGGGGTGGCTGGAATCGGGGCCGGCGGCCTGGCTGCGGGAGTGTTGGCAATCGCGAAGGCATCGGCCAATGCCGCGCAGGAAATCAGCACCCTGTCTCAGAGAACTGGCGTTGGCACGGAATCGCTTTCAAGACTGGCCTATGCGGTCAAGATTACCGGAGGTTCGACCAGCGATCTGGAAAACGGTCTGCAAGCACTTGCAGGGAACATGCAGTCGGCCGCTCAGGGCGGAAATGCTTCGGCAGCCATGTTCGAACAACTTGGAATTGCGGTGCTCCGCTCGGATGGGTCGCTGCGTAATGTTGATGAAGTATTCATTGACCTGGCGCAGCGGCTTTCGGAGTTGCCGAACGGCACGACCAAAACGACAGCGGCGATTGCGCTCTTGGGTAACTCCGCCGAGAAGCTGATTCCGGCAATCAACGAAGGACGGCAAGGGCTAGAGGCGCTGGCGAACGAGTCCGACCGCTTTGGCCAGACGATCAGCGAATCGGCTGCAGCTGCAGCGCGCGAGTTCAATCAGAACCTGGAGCGGCTGCAGAGCCTGGCAAACGGGGTCGTGATGCAGATCGGCAATGCGCTGATTCCGTCGATCAACCAGCTCGCAGAGGATTTTCTACGCGCAAAAGAGGCAGGGCTTTCCTTCGGGCAGGCGCTGCTGAACATTGGCTTGTCAAACCCGTTCAAAACGGCAGAAGAACAAATCAGCTCGCTGACGGACAAGCTCGCCGAATTGGAGAAGCGGCGGCAAGATGCGCTGGGCTTCGTGGGGGGGCGTGCTGAAGCAAGTGCCGTCCTGCCGCTGATCGATAGAGAGATCGCGTTGCGGCAAAGCGAGCTGGCCTATTGGGAATCCAAGGTCAGAGCAGCACAGGATGGCCCGGATCTGACCGAAGAAAAAAACCGGGCGCAGCAGCGGCTGCAGATCGAACAGCAGCTGAGTGGCGAGATCGCACGCTTGGATAAGCTGCGTGAGACGGCCGCCGCCAATGCGACAAAGGAGGAAATCAAGGGGGCGGAGCGGCTCCGAGATGCCTTGCGTGACGCGTGGAAGACAAGCGCGGACGCGGCACGTGAGGCGCGGCGTGAGGCGGCTGAGTTTTTCCGCCAGGCCGACAGCGCGGCCAGTAGGCGGAACGCCGAAGCGAATCGGATCGAAGCTTCGGATGTGGAGCGGACCGGAGGTTTGCGCGGCCACTCGAACGCGAACTCTCCCCAGTCGCTGATTCAGGCAGCCGAGCGTGCCTCCCTGTTCGCAATGAATGCCGCAATCGATGGGCGTGGAGAAGCGGTTAAGCGAAATGCCGAGGAAGCGCTGCGACTAGCGGAAGAAGCGGCAGGCTATGTACAGGGTTTGGGTGATGATCCAGGCGCAGCGCAGTTGCTGCGCCAGATCGGCGAGGCCGAAAGGCAGGCGCTTCAGGCACAGGGCAAGCAGCGTCTGCAAGAGGCTGAAGCTCAGGATGCAGCTGCAAGATCGATTCAGGGGCAAATTCTGACCGCTGAACAGCGGATCAGCGCTCTGAAGAACGAGCTGGGAAAGCCGGTTTCCATCCAGCTCGAGATCACGGCCGCTGAGCAAAAAATCCAAGCCCTGAAGGCACAGCTCGGGCAGCTTGGCACGGGCCAGGTCGGCGCTGCGGGCTCCAGCGCTCAGGGGAGTGGCGGTGCCAAAGAGATCGATGTGGAGGCGCAGACTGACCAAGCGAAAAAGGAACTCGAGGAAGTTCGCCGGGCAGTCGATGCGATCCCGGATAAGAGGCAGATCACCATTGAGACCATTCAGGCCAATGGGGTGCCGGCCTTCTCCGATCCGGTAAGTGCCTTCAACTCATCCCAGAATACCCCTGAAAGATATGCCCGTGGCGGCAGGGTCTTGGGCGCCGGCAGCGACACGAGCGATAGCATCCTTGCCCGGTTGTCGAACGGTGAGTATGTTGTCCGTGCAGCTGCTGTTCGGCGCTATGGCCTGACACTGCTGGATAGCATCAATGGGCTCAGCCTTCCCCGCTTCGCCACCGGTGGCCTCGTGTCATCGGCGTCCGTCGCGATGTCTTCACTGACCCCAAGCGACCGACCTGCAGGAACCCCGATCAATTTGCATGTCGGCGACAGAGGCCCATTCCCCATGCAAGCCTCTCAGGATGTGGCGGCAGAGGTCGTACGGGTGTTTCAAACGGCCGCGCTGCAACGTGGCCGGCGCTGATAGGCGGCCGCATCGTTTTATCTGGCGCAATTCCTTTCTACACGATCAAAATCGACGCAGCCTCATTTATCGTGCAAAACGGCGCCATTTATCGCGGCGCGCTACATCTTGCCGCACCGGACCGACTCCCTGCATCTGTTGCCCGCTGTCACGGCAGACCATGATCTGAAATCATGGCTGTTTCAGTGCCCGGCGTTCAGCGCTTCTCGATGATCTGGTCGTAGATGCCGCCGTCGGCGAAGTGCGTTTTCTGCACTGCCGGCCAGCCGCCGAGTTTTTCATCCACGGTGAAGGTGCGGATCGGCGGGAACTTGTCCGCGTTCTGCGCCAGCACGGCGGCGTCGCGCGGGCGGAAGTTGTGCTTGGCGATGATCGCCTGCCCTTCGGGCGAGAACAGGAACTCCAGGTAGGCTTCGGCGGCCTTTGCCGTGCCGCGCTTTTCGGCCACCGACTTCACCGCCGCCGCCGGTGCCGAGCGACCCACCCGGAGTATGCCTGTAACCTTTTACTATATATCTCTCATATGTTACCGTTATCGCTTTTCATGGATCGATACGGGAGCCACGGCCATGAATCGTCTTCTGGTCGCCCACACGCCGCTGGGCGAT
>NZ_BCUG01000111.1 GCF_001591165.1 Thauera butanivorans NBRC 103042 | reverse complement strand
TCTTTCAGAAAATGCACTTTCTGGACGACCCGAAACGCCGCTTGCTGGAACTGATTTTGGATCACGTATGAAGTAAATGGCCATGCGGATATGGCGAATATTTAATTATTCGATATGAGGCGAAGTGGGTTATGTTTTTGAACGAAACTTTTCACCAAGTGGTTGCGTGGATATGTAGAATAATTGCATATGGAATATGGGGGTATGCAGCCTATTCTTTGGTGAATGGATCGGTTCGACTCGCTTCGCGCTCAGTTGATCACGTAGTTTATTTTTCAAACACTCCAGTTTCGTTTATATTGGGGATCATTGCTTATATTTTCATAGGATGGATTTATATTTGGATAGCCAATAAAATTGCCGACCGATAAGAGTGTTACTGACCGTACACCGGTGGGCGCATCAGCGGGGTCAGCGACGGCACGCGCAGCATCGGCTACGCCTACGACAGCAGCGGCAACCTCGTCAGCTCCACCGACGCCACCGCCAAGGTCACCACCTTCCAGTACGATCTGCCGGGGCGGGTGACCAAGTTCTTCTACCCGAGCAACCCGTCGGTCGCCTTCGCCACCAACGTCTATGACAGCCTGGGCCGGGTGCAGACCCAGACCAACGCCGCCGGCAAACTCTACACCTACTACTTCGCCGGCTCGCGCTCGGAAGAAGTCGGGCCGGGCTCGGTCAGCAAGGTGTCCTATGTGGATGCCTTCGGCAGGGTGCTGAAGTCGGTCGATCCGCTCGGCCGCATTACCCTCAACACCTACGACGGCCAGGGCCGGCTGACGCGCAAGGAGTTCCCGGCAGGCAACGCGCTCGAGTACACCTATGATGACGCGCTGTGCGCCGCGGCCGACAAGCGCTGCACGCACAACGTCAGCCAGGTGAAGCAGTTGCCCAAGCCCGGCTCGACCTTGGCGACGCTGACCAGCAGCTTCACCTACGAGAGCGCCTTCAACAAGGTGGCCAGCGCCACCGACGCGTTGGGCAAGCTCACCACCTACTCCTACACCGCGCAAGGCAACCCGCTCACGGTCACGGCCCCGGCCGACGCGGCCGGCGTGCAGCCGCAGACCACCTACGGCTACACCGCCTACAGCGCCAGCGGCTACCCCAGCTTCTACCTGCAGACCTCGCAGACCAGCAAGATCAACGCCAGCGCCACGGTGGTCAGCACCACCGCCTACAACGCGGCCAACAAGTACGTGCCGCAGACGGTGGTGGCCGATTCGGGCACCGGCAAGCTCAACCTCACGACCACCTTCACCTTCGACGCGGTGGGCAATCTGACCCAGGTCAACGGCCCGCGCACGGACGTCACCGACACCACCACACACGCCTTTGATGCCCAGCGCCGGGTCACGCAGACGACCGACGCGCTGGGCAAGCAGACGCGCTTTGCTTATGACAACGACGGCCGGTTGATTCGCACGGCAGCCCAGCTCGGCAGCCAGTGGCTGGTCAGTTGCAGCACCTACACCACCACCGGCAAGCTGCTCAAGAGCTGGGGGCCGGCGCTGACCAGTGCGGCGACCACGTGCCCGACGGCCGCTGCCCCGGTGGCGGTCACCGACTACGCCTACGACGACCTCGATCGCCTGATCCGCGTCACCGAGAACCTGACCTCGGCCCAGGGCGGCAACCGGGTCACCGAGACGGTGTACAACGCCGACGACAGCGTGCAAAGCGTCAAGCGCGCGGTGGGTTCGGCACTCGCCCAGACCTATGCGGCCTACACCTATAACGACAACGGCCTGCCGCTGACGCTGACCGATGCCAAGAACAACCGGACGACCTACGAATACGACGGCCACGACCGGCGCGTGAAACTGCGCTACCCGCACCCGAGCACTGTCAACACCTCGTCGACGAGCGACTACGAGCAATTCACCTACGATGCGGTCGGCAACGTCACCAAACACCGCAAGCGCAGCGGCCAGAACGTCACGCTCGCCTACGACAACCTGCACCGCCTGATCAGCCGTACTTACCCGACTGCGGCGGACAACGTTGCCTTCGCCTACGACCTGCTGGGCCGGCGCACGCAGACGAAGTTCGCCAACAACAGCCACACCGTGGACTATGTGTGGGATGCGGCCGGGCGGCTCACCAGCACCACGGCCGGGGCGAAGACGCTGGCCTACCAGTACGACCCGGCCGGTAACCGCACGCGCACCACGTGGCCGGAGACCGCGTTCTACGTCACCACCACCTACGATGCGCTGAACCGCCCGACGGCGATCAAGGAGCTGGGCAGCACCAACCTGGCCACCTACGCCTACGACGACCTGTCGCGCCGTACCACGGTGACGCTGGGCAACGGCACCACGACCACTTACGGCTACGGTGCGCAGGGCGCACTCTCCAGCTTGGCGCACAACCTGGCCGGTACGGCGCAGGACCAGACCACCAGCTACACCCGCAACCAGGTGCAGGAGATCGTGGGCCAGAGCTGGACGAACGACCTGTACCAATGGGCAGGCTACGCCAACGGTACCCAGAGCTACACGGTCAACGGCCGGAATCAGTACACCGCAGCCGCGGGTTCGACGCTGACCTACGACAACAAGGGAAACCTGAAGAGCGACGGGGTGTGGACCTACGTCTACGATGTCGACAACAAGCTGAAGAGTGCCAACAAGAGCGGCTACGCCGCGACGCTGGCCTACGACGCGGAAGGTCGGCTGCGCCGCACGACGCTGGCGGGCACGGTGACCGACCTGCTCTACGACGGTGTCGATCTGGTGGCCGAGTACGACAGCGCGGGCACGCTGCTGCGCCGCTACGTGCATGGCCCCGGGGTGGATGAAGCGCTGGTGTGGTACGAAGGCACGACCACGACTGACAAGACGTGGTTGTATGCTGATCATCTGGGCAGCATCGTGGCTGCGGCCAACAGCGGGGGCACGAACACGGCGATCTACCGTTATGGCCCGTATGGGGAGCCGGACACGACCACGGGGGTGCGTTTCCGTTACACGGGGCAGCAGTACCTGGGTGGGCTGAACCTGTATTACTACAAGGCACGGTTCTACTCGCCGAGCCTGGGCCGCTTCCTGCAGACCGATCCGATCGGGACCCGAGATGACCTGAATCTGTATGCGTATGTGGGGAACAATCCGGTCAACTTCAATGATCCGACGGGGTTGGTGAAGGCTGAAACAGTTCTGGCAATGAAGAACTTCAGCGGTGGCTTCTTCGATACCCGAAGTGTGATGCAGGAG
>NZ_BCUG01000110.1 GCF_001591165.1 Thauera butanivorans NBRC 103042 | reverse complement strand
CCGGCCGATCGCCGGCAGCGGCGTGTTCGGGCGCTGGAAGAGCTCGATGCTGCGCTGGCCGGCGACGTGGTTCTCCAGCAGGTAGCCGTGCCATTCGCTGCCGGCGAACAGGTACGAGGACACACGGTCGGCGGCCTGGACGCGGGTGTCGAACGGGTCGCCGTTGCTGAAGAGCGCATAGCCGAGGGCGGAATCGGTGGGCAGTGCGGTGATGACGACCTTGGCGCCGCCGTACAGGTCGGTCGACAGCGAGCGGATGGCCACGAAGAGCTTGCGCAGGCGAAAGCGGCCGTAGGCGCGGTCGAGGTCGGAGATGTCCGGGAAGACGTTGTTCATCTGGCCGTCGACGATGACGGTGCCGGTCGCGGCACCGCCGCCCTCGGGCACGTCGTCCATGACCTGGCTGGCGACGAAGACGATGTTTTGCTCGTGGATGGGCATACCTGCTCCGAAAGAATCAAACAGTCACGAAACGCACCGTGACGAAGTACAGATCGTCATCAGCCGCATCGCTGTAATGGACCATCGGCCGCGACGTGATGGCAGGGCTGCCGTCCGCCGCGCCATGCCGAAACCGGACGCTGAACGCTTCGCCGCGCAGGTTGAGCGTCATCACCAGGCCGGGCATCGCCTCCCAGGTACGCAGCTGGCGCAGCAGCGCCCGCGTCATCTGCCCGCTGCGATCGTCTTCGGGCTGGAGCGTTATTGGTCGGCCGGCCTGCTTGATGCCGTGATGGACGATCATCGCCCCCGTCACACTGCGGTCAGACTCCACAGCAACGGGGCTCCAGTCCTCATCGGACCAGTACAGATCGGGGTCGATATCGAGCAGCGTCGTGCCGTCGGTGAGTGTGATGGCCATGATCAAGACCTCGCCATGTCAGCCTCGAGCTGGCGCAACAGATCGACCAGGGCGTCGGCGCTGCTCTGGTCCGCCGTGTTGATGGCGGTCTTGTGGCCGGCGCCGGTGCCGATTTCGACGCGGTAGACGGTGGTGGCGTTGCGCTGCGAGGTGCCGGTGACCTGGGGTTTGTTGGATTCGTACTTGCCGGAGGCCTCTTCCTGGGCGATCTGCATTGCATCGAGGCGCTGTTCGAGATCGCGCACGATTGCTGCATATCCGCCAAAACCGCTGGAGCCGCCGCGCGGCACTTTGGCGCGGGCGTCGATTTCGGCTTCGATTTCCTTGCGCAGCTTCAGGCCGCCCAGGCTTTCAGCCCGGGCGAGCATCTGCTCGACGCCGAAAAACGACACCTTGTTGTAGCTTTGCGCGCCCTGACCACCGCCCGCCCCTGCGCCATTCATGCCGTTCAGTGCATCGGCGGCATCATTCGCTGCCCGTCCGATATCGTCGATCTCCGCGGCCGTTTTTTTGTTTCACGATGACTCCAGTACCGCAATTCGCTGGACTACGCCAAGGCTCGATACAGCAGGTTTATCAATCACTTAGGCGAGTTCAATATATGCCGGTGCTTTCCGAAACTTGACCCGGCTTCCCCTCGCGTGGCTCCCATGCGGCTCTTGGAAACCGGGCTTTCCGAGGAGTCATCATGGCGAAGATCAAGCTCACCAAGTCCGCAGTCGATGCGGCACAACCTCAAGACAAGGCCATCGAACTGCGGGATACCGTGGTGCCCGGCTTCCTGTGCAAGATTACCCCGGCGGGCCGCAAGGTGTTCATGCTCCAGTACCGCACGAACGCCGGCGAACGCCGCAAGCCCGCTTTGGGTCAGTACGGGGAACTGACGGTCGATCAGGCGCGCATGATGGCGCAGGAGTGGCTCGCCGAGGTGCGCAAGGGTGGCGACCCCAGCGCGGCCAAGAACGCCGCCCGCAAGGCTCCGACCATGAAGGAGTTTTGCCACTCTTTCATGGAGGACTACTCCAAGCAGCGCAACAAGCCCAGCACGCAGCGCGGCTATCAGGGCGTCATCGACCGTTGCATCATCCCGATCATGGGCCGGATGAAGGTGCAGGACGTGAAGCGCCCGGACGTGGCCGCGCTGATGAAGAAGCTGGCTTACAAGCAGGCCGAGGCGAATCGTACCTTCGGCGTGCTGCGCAAGATGTTTAACTTGGCCGAAGTGTGGGGATTGCGCCCGGACGGCACCAATCCGTGCCGCCACGTCCCGATGTACCCGCCCGGCAAGGAAACCCGGCTCATCGTGGACGATGAACTGGTGCGGATCTTCCGTCACCTGGAGCATCTGGAAGCTGAGGGACTGGAGAACTACGTCATCCCGCTGGCGATTCGCCTTCAATTCGAGTTCGCCGCCCGCCGCTCCGAAATCTGCCCGTTGGAGTGGGATTGGATTGATCTGGAAAAGCGCCGCGTCGTCTGGCCTGACAGCAAGACCGGCGGCATCTCCAAGCCCATGAGTGAGGAAGCCTATCGGCTGCTGTCCACCGCACCGCGTCGGGAAGGCTGCCCCTATGTCCTGCCGTCGCCCAATGACCCGACCCGGCACATGACCCACGGTGAGCACTACGGCGGCTGGACGCGCGTGCTCAAGGCTGCTGGCGTGCCGCACGTTGGCACGCACGGTATCCGTCACCGAGCGACGACCGACATTGCCAATTCGGGCGTGCCCACCAAGGTGGGCATGAAGCTCACAGGCCACAAGACCGTGGCGATGTTTATGCACTATGTTCATACCGAGGACAAGCCGGTGCGGGATGCAGCCGAACTGGTGGCGAATCGGCGGCTGGCGATTACCGGGGCATCCCGTTCTATGGAGGTGACAGCATGACAAGGAAGACGCCCGTGGCAACGCGGAAGCCCGCCGCCTTACCGGCTGGCTATGCTGGCATCCACGGCGGCATCGTCGAGTTGCTGGATGCTGCGCGCCAGGCGGCGGCGCGCAGTGTCAATGCACTGATGACAGCCAGCTATTGGGAGATTGGCCGCCGGATCGTCGAAGCCGAGCAGAAAGGCAGGCGACGAGCCGGTTACGGCGAGCAGTTGATGGAGCGCTTGTCCGCCGACTTGACGGCCCGATTCGGGCGCGGGTTCGGTGTCAACAATCTGGAGAGCATGCGGCGTTTCTTCCTCGCATACCCCCAGCCCTCAATTTCCCAGACAGTGTCTGGGAAATTGGGAAATGAGTCGCCTACCGAGAAATCCCAGACAGTGTCTCGGAAATTCGACCTCTCCGAACTTGCCCAGGTCTTCACCTTGCCGTGGTCGGCCTATGTCCGACTGCTGTCGGTCAAGGATGACCATGCCCGCCAGTTCTACGAGGCCGAGGCGCTGCGCGGTGGCTGGAGCGTGCGCCAGCTCGATCGACAGATTGGAAGCCAGTTCTACGAACGCACGGCCTTGTCCAAGGACAAGGTGGCGATGCTGGTCAAAGGTTCGGTGGCCAAGCCCGAGGATGCCGTCACGCCCAACGACGCGATCAAAGACCCGTATGTGCTGGAGTTCCTCGACCTCAAGGACGAGT
>NZ_BCUG01000109.1 GCF_001591165.1 Thauera butanivorans NBRC 103042 | reverse complement strand
TAGGCCAGCATTCCTACACATATAGGACTGAAGACCTAAAGGATCAATTGAGCTTGTCGGATTATATGGATAGCTAAATACGTTTGAACCGCCTTCTAATCCGATAGGATCCTGCGTCACATACCGCCCCATTGCCGGATCATAGTATCGATAGCGGTTGTAATAGAATCCGGACTCCTCGTCCTCCCACTGCCCCTGGAAGCGGATGGGTTGACGAATACCGTGTTGTTCTCGCACGGCGCCCCAGTCATCGGGCCTGGCCTGCCACTCGATGGCACCCTCCTGCCCGACCAGGCGCAGAGGCGTGCCCAGATGATCGGTCACGTAGAGGCTGATGCGCGTTGAGGCCTGTGGTTGGAGCGCCTTGGGCAGCTCAATGCCCTCGGCAGCGCATAAGCGCACGACTTGATCGAGTGCGGCCTGCGTGGCCGCTTCATCCTCGTCAGCGGATTCACCGCGCCCTTGTTCGATTCGGAGCACAGGCACGAAGCTGCCCGGTTCATACAGCACGGTGAGCGTTCGCTCGCCGTCGTCCTCGCACACCAGCCGCTCACCGTCCCAGCCGTAGCGGGTGGTGGCCGTGGTGCCGTCGGGGCTGGTGACGGTCTTGGCGATGCGCCGCGACAGCGCATCATAGGCGTAGCCGACGGTGGTGATCGTGCCGTCTGCGTCGCTTCGTTTCAGTTGAACCAGGCGATGTGCGCCATCGTAACCCAGCTCGAGATGGGTGCCGTCGGCCCGGAGTTGTTCGATGAGATTACCCGCCCCATCATGGCGGTTGCGCGTACCGGCCAGGCTGTGGATGCGATTGTCCAGGCAGCGAGAAGGGCCGCTCGCGTCCGGGCCGAACTCCATGAGGGGGTTGAACCCTGGATCATGGATGCGTTCGCGCACGATGCGTGCCCATTCTTCGCCGCTGGGCCGGCGCCTTGATTCGTGTTCAGCGTCGAGCCGGTTGCCGGCAGGGTCGAACCGGTAGTGGTGTTCGAGGTGCCTGTGCCGGCTGGCGGTGAGCCGGCCCGAGGCATCGTAAGCATAGGCGATCGGGCCGCTGGTGTTGTCGTGGAGATCAACGAGAAACCCGAGGGCGTCGTACTGATAGGTGCGTTCCCAAGGGGTACCGAGGGCGGGAGCAAAGCGGCTGGCCTTGAGTTGCCCTCGTTCGGTGTAGCGGCGGGCCTCGGTGAAGATGGAGGCTGTACCGGATTCGGCGCGGGCTTTGCGTTCGATCTCGCGGTGCAGCGCGTCGCGCTCGATATCGAGCCCCCATTCGGCCAGGCGGATACCGTGCAGGTGGCCAGGACCATAGGTGAGCCACTCGATGACGGGGGCTGTCCCCAAGGTTGTGGCGTGGGGCCGGCCGGCGGCATCGAAGCGATGCACGCAAGCGTATCGCCAGTCGTCGCCATGGGTTTGGGTTTCTTGGTTAAGGCGGCCGGCCGCGTCGAAGCTGAGGCGCACTTGCACAGTGGGGCTGTCGAAGCCCGCCAGTTGTCCGTCGGCACGCCAGTGGAAGGTCTCGGTGGTGGCCGGTGCGTATGCGGTGGCGGGCAAATGGCGGCGGGTGAGCCGGCCCGCCTTGTCATGTTCGTAGGTGGTGACGGGTTCGCCCGGCAGGCTCACTTCGCAGCGGGCGACGAGTTCGCCGGCGAGGTTGTAACGGTAGCGTTGGGTGCGGCCGTCGAAGCCCGTCTCGGCGACGAGACGGTCGAGCACGTCGTAGGCGAAGCCGCTCACCGCATCGTTCTCGTTCTGGAATTCGATGAGCCGCCCAGCCTCATCGTAGCGATAGCGCTGGGTGAGCCCCCCCGCATCCATGAAGGCGGTCAGCCGGCCAAAGCGGTCCCAGGCCAATCGTTCCACTTTGCCGTCGGGGCGTTCGAGGGCAATGAGGCGCCCGAGCGCATCGTAGCTGTAGCGCGTGCTTTGTCTGGCCGCGTCTGTCTGGACGATGAGACGTCCGATCGAATCGTAAGCGTAGGCCGTAGTTTCGCCCAGGGCATTGGTTTGGCTGACAAGCCGCCCTTCTGCGTCGTGACTGAAGCGGGTGGTGTGTCCAGAGCAGTCGGTGTGTGTCGTGAGCTGGCCCAGCGCATTCCATGCGAGCCGCCGTTCACGGCCGTCGGAGATGATCGAGGTGGGGCGGTCGGGCAGGCGTGGGTCCTCATAGCGGTAGCGAGTTTCATGTCCGCCAGGCCCACGCACGACGAGCGGATTGGCGCGTTCATCGCGCTCGATATGCCAGGCAAGGCCTTCCGGGCCTTCGATGGCGAGGACTTCACCGCTGTCCTCGTCGAGACGGTAACGCCAGGCGCTGCCGTCGGGGAGGATGCGGGCCACGCGCCGGCCCTGGCCATCGAGCCGTTCGCGGGTGACGCGCTCGAGTGCATCGATGCTGGCTACACGGCGGCCAAAACCGTCGTACTCGAAGCGCACCGTGCTGCCGTCGGCGCGGGTATGCGCTGTCCAGCGGGTATCGGGCCCCTCGCCTTCGAAGTGGTAGGTTTCGGTGCGTCCCAGGCTGTCGGTGACGATGGTGTGATCGGCGTGGTAAGCGTATTGGCGGCTCAGGCCATCCACTTCGCGCTGCTGCACGACCCGACCTTGCGCATCCCAGGTGTATTGCACGTCGAGCCCGTCGGGACGGCCGTGGGCAACGAGGCGACCGTGCCGCCATGCAAAACTGCGCATGGGCTGCCCTGCACGGTCGAAGACCGCGAGAAGTTCGCCCTTACCGCTGTATTGGTAACGTACCAGCCAGTCGGCTTGCGCATCGGCATCGAGCAAGCCTTGCCAAGGCTGGCCGGGCACGGCCAGCGCTACGCCGGCCAGGCGCACTTCGTTGCCAAAGTGGCGGTAGGCAAAACGATAATGGCGGCCGGCGCTGTCGCGTACGACCGCCAGCAGGCCATCAGGAAGCCAGCCGAACTGCGTGGCATAGTGGTTGC
The DNA here is from genome assembly GCF_001591165.1 of Thauera butanivorans NBRC 103042. Taxonomy (GTDB): domain Bacteria; phylum Pseudomonadota; class Gammaproteobacteria; order Burkholderiales; family Rhodocyclaceae; genus Thauera; species Thauera butanivorans. Next base: position 907 of record NZ_BCUG01000109.1, on the reverse strand, counting down.
GATCGAACTGGGTGTGCAGGCGATAGGTGCCCGCCACCGGTGCAAAATGGAAGTACTGCCCGCCCGCCAGCACGAAAACCGTTTCTGAGTTGCGGCGCAAGACTTCGGGCACGCCAGCCCAGCGGCCTTCCCACGGCGTGGATGCGGTTTCGCCGCGCCGAATCCACAGCCGTTCACTGGGCGAGAAGCGGGCTTCGCCGGGCTCGAGCGCACCGAAGGTGATGCGGCGCCCCTGGCCGTCGATGACGACCGTGGCTGCAGGCGACAGCTCCAGGCCCACACCCTCGCCTGGAATCGACCATCCCTGGCCGAGCACGCCCACGCGCATGTCGTTGGAAGCGTAACTGCGTGCGAACACGAAGGGTTGCGGCGCCGGCAGGGCGAAGTCGGTTTCGGCCGGCAGCAATTTGACGCCCAGCAGCGGATTGACCGGCGCGCCGACCGCCGGCTCGCACACCGGGCAGCGATCCGCCTTGCCTTCGGCGGCGTCGCCGATCAACACCGTCGCCGAGCCGCTGACGATGACGCCCTTCGAGACCGAGTCCGACACGCGGGCCGCGGGTTTGCCACTCATTGCTCATCCTTCAACAATTGATCTTGACCAGCGAGGACAGAATCTCGATCAGTTGCGGTGTCAGGCGCACGGTGCTGGAGCCGCAACTGAGCACGATTTCTTCGCTGCCGGAGAGTTCGATGCGCTTTGCATCGATCTTGCATTCTCCCGAGACCTTCAGCGTATCGTCCTCCCCGATCTCGGTGTTTCGGCTGCCGCCGACCTGCTCACGTTTGTTCGCACCGCTCATCTCGATGCGCTGGCCTGCGACGATGGAACTGTGCAGCAGGCCAACGTTTTCCGCATGGACGAGGCCGACGTTGACATTCGAAACCATGCCGACGTTCTGCATGC
>NZ_BCUG01000108.1 GCF_001591165.1 Thauera butanivorans NBRC 103042 | reverse complement strand
GCGGCGGACGGTTCGGGCGGCGTGCCCTACCTGCTCATCCCCGCGGCGGCCAATGGCGGCGGCTGGATCACCGGCAACGTCGTGCGCATCAACACCGTCGGCGCCATTGCAGACGTCTGGATCGCCCAGAGCATCCAGCAATCCGACGCCCCGGCCGGCGACGGCGCCGACGGCTGCGAGCTGTACGCGCTGGGCAATGTCGACCGCCCCTGACATAGGAGATCCCGATGAAAGCCGATACCTCGGTCAAATGGTTTCACCACGAAATGGCTGCATCCCCGGTGCTGCGCGGCCAGGCCGGCGCGCTGATCGAGCTGCTCGATGCCACGCTGGTCAACGGCTTCGACGTGCGTGTCGTCAACAGCCTGGTGGTCGCCGATGGCGTGGCCACGGCCACGATCAGCGCCGGCCACGCCTATCTGCAGCACGCGGTGATCGCGCTCTCGGGTGCCACGCCGGCCGGGCTCAACGACGAATGGCGCATCAAGTCGGTCGCCGGCAACACGTTCAGCTTCGACTGCGATCTACCCGACGGCACGGCCACGGGCACGATCACCGTCAAGATGGCGCCCGCCGGCTGGGCCAAGGTGTTCGCGGGTGCCAACAAGGCGGTGTATCAGTCCACCGATCTGGCGGGTACGCAGATGTTTCTGAGGGTGGATGACGCCGGCACCACAAATGTCGATGTACGCGGATATGAACAGATGTTCGATGTCGACACGGGTACCGGGATGTTCCCGAGTAGTGGCACTACCAGCAACTGGCCAAAACACAACAACAATTCGGGGGGATCAACTCCGTTGCCGTGGTCATTGATCGGCGACCGCAGGCTGTTTCACTATGCGCCCGCTTGGCACACCAGTACGCAGTATGCAGGCAAAGCGGCCATTTACAGGTTTGGGGATGCCATCGGCTATCTGGACGGTGATGCCTATCACTGCATCATCGCAAGCATGCAAGCCGTAGCCTCCGGCAACATCCCGTCGGTGGCGTCATCTACCTTTTACGGCCTATTTGGGGCGAATGGCGGATGCTGGTTGGCGCGGGGTTTCGATCAATCAGGCGGTGTGATTGAGCAGAGCCATAAGAGCGCCGTCGAGCACGCGGGCGGGACAGGCTCAGGAGAATCAGCCCGCCTGCTCCCGATTGACGGCAAGATGCACTACAGCCCTGTGTTTATCACCGATGGTCGTGGTAGCTCCGTACCTTTGCGGGGGCAGGTCCCTGGCTATTACATCGCCCATGAACAATCCCCTGTCGTCTTGCCGAATTTTGGGATTGAGCGCATCTCCGGGCGGCTCTTGATGCGTGTCAGGGTTGGTGCTACGGCAGATTCAGGCGCTTACGTCGAGCGGCGCTTCGTGGCCTTCGACATCGAGGGGCCGTGGAGATGAGCGCGGTAATCATCGACCGGCTGCTCACCAGCGCACGCATCGACACCGGCCTGATCGGCTATCTCGATGTCGACACCGTCATTGCCGGCCTGCCCGACCAGCCCGTGCCGCGCCGCGTGCAGCTCTTCGTCGCCGCCAATGCGCTCGGCACGGTGTTCCCGACGGCGTCCCTGGTCGCGACCCAGGTGACCGGCGACGACGGCCGCTGCCGCTTCGAGCATCTCGACCCCGCGCAGCGTTATGGCGTCATCGCCTACGACCACACCGGCGAGCACGACCCGGTCATCAAGACCAACCTCATTCCGAGCGTACCCTGATCAATCATGGACATTTCCACCGCCCACGCCGCGGCGCGCGCCGAGGCCGCCCGCGTGCCCGCGCTGCAGGCCAGTCTGGCGCGGCTCGATGCCGTACCCGGCCCCGCATCCATCACGTTCTACGCCGCGCCGCGCCCCGATCCGGGCGAGCCGCCCGCCGGCGATGCGCTGGTGACCATCCCGTTGCAGCAGCCGGCCGGCGCGATCAACGAAGCGGCCCGCACGATCGAGCTGGCCGTGCCCATCGAAGGCCAGATCACCGGCGCCGACCCGGACGACGGCACCGACGCGGTTTGGGCGCGCATCACCGATGGCGCGGGCGCCTGGTGGGGCGATTGCAGCGTGTCGGATGCCAGCGGCGCAGGCGAGATCAAGTTGATCTCCACACTGCTGCGCAACGGCGCGTTCGCGCGCCTGGTCTCCGCCGTGTTTGCGGGCTGATCTGGCTCTCTGACGCATGACGATCCGCCTGCGCTTCGTCACACCGCAATCAGCCACGCCCGGGCTGGCGCGGCTGCGCTTCGGTGCCGGCGGGCAGGCGCAGGATGCGGTCGGAGAGCTGGCGTGCGCATTACTCGCACCCGCGCTGGCGCCGCTGGCCCTGGCTGCGCACGGCGATGCGGCCTTCGTCGTGCATGGGGCGTTGTCGGCCGCACTGCCGCCGCCGGGACTGCAGCTCTCGTTCGAGGCCGATGGGCGTCTGCCGCCCGTACTGGGGGCGCTCGATGCCACGCTCCCGGCGCCCGGCCTGGCACTGGCGCCGGCGCTGGCCGGCGCGACGGCGACGCCTGCGTACCTGCTGGCTGCATTACCCCCTGCGCCGCTCGCCTTGGCACCGTCCGCCGTCGCGCATCAAGGGCAAAACCTCGCCCTGGCTGCCTCGTTGCCGGCTGTCGTGCTGGCCTCGCCCGATGCCGCCGTCGATGTCGAGCAGGACATGGCGCTGATCACGGACACCCCGACGGCCTTGGTCACGCGGGTGCAGCAGGCTGAGCAGCATGCCGCGTCGAGCGTCCTGGCACAGCAATCCATGCTCCCCAGCGCCACCGCGTTGTGCGCCCGGATGCACACTGCGGCCGTCCTGGCCAGCCGCGCGGGCCTGCCGCATCAGGAAACGCAGCGTGTGGCACGGTCCCTCGATGCGCGGTGGGCGCACGGCCTGCGCGTTGGCGGGCGCGCCGCCGCACCGCAGCGCGACACCGCGCGCAGCCGGCGGGGGGCTGTGCTGCCCGTCGCCCAGGCCCTGCCGGCCGGCGGCCGCTCGAACGCGCAGCAGCAGGAGATGGCGCGCAGCGCGCGGCCCCTGTCCGCCGGCCAGCAATCCGCCGAGGCGTTGGCGCAGGTCATTGGTACGGCATTCCGGTTTCTGGGGGATCGACTCGGTGTGGCGCTGGCGATGCCGCATACGCACGGCATCCATCCGCCGCCCGGCTACTGGCGCCCCGAGCCCGGCACCGGGCCGGACCTGCGGCCGGCCCGTGTCGTCCTCCTGCGCTTCTGCCACGTCCGCGATGGCACGGCTCACCTGGTCTTCGGCTGCCGGCAGCCCGGCGTCGGCCCCATCATCATCCCCATCCGGAGAACCTACACCGTGCTCAACACCGTCTCGCTCACGCTCGCCGGCACGGGCGAGCCCATCGAGCACACCAGTCTTTCCCTGCGCCTGGACATCGACTCCTGGGCCTGGGGCTGGTCGGCCACGGTGCCGGCCACCTACCTCGACCTACTGCGCCCCGACCCGGAAGACGGCTGCAAGGAGGTCATGGCCACGATCAACGGCCAGGCGCACAGGCTGCTGGTCGAGACCCTGTCGCGCGAGCGCCGCTTCGGCCGCGCCGAACTGCGCATCGGCGGCCGCAGCCGTGCCGCGCTGCTGGCCAGCCCGTATTCGCCGACCATCGTCCGGCTCAACACCGAGGCCCGCACCGCCCAGCAACTGATGGATGATGCGCTGACCGACAACGGTGTGCCGCTGGGCTGGACGCTCGACTGGCAGATCACCGACTGGCTGGTCGATGCCCACGCCTGGTCGCACACCGGCAGCTACATGGATGCCGCGATCCGCATCGCCGAGGCCGCCGGCGCCGTCATCCAGCCGCACGCCACGGCCGACATCCTGCGCGTGCTGCCGCGCTACCCCGCCGCGCCCTGGGAGTGGGCCAGCCTGACGCCCGACATCGCCATCCCGGAAAACGTCATCACCGTCGAAGGCATCGACTGGGCGGACAAGCCGCGCCACGACGCCGTGTATCTGGCCGGCAGCATCCTCGGCCACGTCACGCGCACC
>NZ_BCUG01000107.1 GCF_001591165.1 Thauera butanivorans NBRC 103042 | reverse complement strand
GGCCCCGACGGCCAGGGCGGCGTGCCCTACCTGCTCATCCCCGCGGCGGCAAACGGCGGCGGCTGGGCCACCGGCAACGTCGTGCGCATCAACACCGTCGGCGCCATTGCAGACGTCTGGATCGCCCAGAGCATCCAGCAATCCGACGCCCCGGCCGGCGACGGCGCGGACGGCTGCGAGCTGTACGCGTTGGGCAACGTCGATCGCCCCTGACCCATTTTTGGAGATCCCGATGAAAGCCGATACCTCGGTCAAATGGTTCCATTCTGACATGGCTGCCGCGCCGGTGCTGCGCGGCCAGGCCGGCGCGCTGATCGAGATTCTCGATGCCACGCTGGTCAACGGCTTCGACGTGCGTGTGATCAACAGCCTGGTGGTCGCCGATGGCGTGGCCACGGCCACGATCAGCGCCGGCCACGCCTACCTGCAGCACGCGGTGATCGCGCTCTCGGGTGCCACGCCGGCCGAGCTCAACGACGAATGGCGCATCAAATCGGTCGCCGGCAACACGTTCAGCTTCGACTGCGATCTGCCCGACGGCACGGCCACGGGCACCATCACCGTCAAGATGGCGCCCGCCGGCTGGGCCAAGGTTTTTGCCGGTGCCAACAAGGCGGTGTATCAGTCCACCGATCTGGCGGGTACGCAGTTGTTTCTACGTGTGGATGACGCCGGCACCACAAATGTCGATGTCCGCGGATATGAACAGATGTTCGATGTCGACACGGGTACCGGGATGTTCCCGGCGAGTGCCACTACCAGCAACTGGCCAAAACACAACAGTAGTTCGGGGGGATCTACTCCGTCGCCGTGGTCATTGATCGGCGACCGCAGGCTGTTTCACTATGCGCCTGCTTGGCACACCAGTGCCCAGTGGGCGGGCAAAGCGGCCATTTACAGGTTTGGGGATGCCATCAGCTATCTGGACGGTGATGCCTATCACTGCATCATCGCAAGCATGCAAGCCCCAGCAGCCAGCAACTACCCGTCAGCAGGGTTATCTACCTTTTACGGCCTATTTGGAGCAGCGGGCGGATGCTGGTTGGCGCGGGGCGCCGGTCAATCGGGCGGTGTGATTGATCAGGGCCATAGGAGTGCCGTCGAGCACGCCGGGGGGACAGGAACAGGAGAATCAGGGCGTCTGCTTCCGATTGACGGCAAGATGCACTACAGCCCCGTGTTTATCACCGATGGTCGCGGTACCGCTGTACCTTTGCGGGGGCAGGTCCCAGGCTATTACATCGCCCATGAACAATCCCCTGTCGCCTTGCCGAATTTTGGGATTGAGCGCATCTCCGAACGGCTCTTGATGCGTGTCAGAGTTGGCAGTACGACAGATACAGGCAGCTTCGTAGAGAGACGCTTCGTGGCCTTCGACATCGAAGGGCCCTGGCGATGAGCGCGGTAATCATCGATCGACTGCTCACCAGCGCGCGCATCGACGACGGACTGATCGCTTATCTCGAGGTCGACACCGTGGTCGCCGGCCTGCCTGACCAGCCCGTGCCGCGCCGCGTGCAGCTCTTCGTCGCGCCCAATGCGCACGGCACGGCATTCCCCTCCGCGACCCTGATTGCCACGCAGGTGACAGATGCCGCCGGCCGCTGCCGCTTCGAGCATCTCGACCCCGCCCTGCGCTACGGCGTCATCGCCTACGACCACACCGGCGAATTCGATCCTGTCATCAAGACCAATCTCGTCCCGAGCGTACCCTGATCATGGACATCTCCACCGCCCACGCCGCAGCCCGTGCCGAGGCCGCCCGCGTGCCTGCGCTGCAGGCCAGTCTGGCACGGCTCGATGCCGCACCCGGCCCCGCATCCATCACGTTCTACGCCGCGCCGCGCCCGGATCCGGGCGAGCCGCCCGCCGGCGCTGCACTGGTCGTCATTGCGCTGCAGCAGCCGGCCGGCGCGATCAATGAAGCGGCCCACACGATCGAGCTGGCCGTGCCGATCGAAGGCCAGATCACCGGCGCGGACCCCGATGACGGCACCGACACCGCATGGGCGCGCATCACCGACGGCGCCGGTGAGTGGTGGGGCGATTGCAGCGTGTCCGACGCCAGCGGCGCAGGTGAGATCAAGCTGATTTCCACGTTGCTGCGCAACGGCGCGTTCGCGCGCCTGGTCTCCGCCGTGTTTGCCGGCTGATCCGGCTCTCTGACACATGACGATCCGCCTGCGCTTCGTCGCACCGCAATCGACCACGCCCGGGCTGCTGCGGCTGCGCTTCGGCGCCGGCGGGCAGGCGCAGGATGCGGTCGGAGAGCTGGCGTGCGTGCTGCCCGCGCCCGCGCTGGCGCCGCTGGCCCTGGCCGCGCACGGCGATGCGGCCTTCGTCGTGCATGGAGCGTTGTCGGCCGCACTGCCGCCGCCGGCACTGCAGCTCTCGTTCGAGGCCGATGGCCGTCTGCCGCCCGTACTGGGGGCGCTCGATGCCGCGCTCCCGGCGCCCGGCCTGGCACTCGTGCCAGCGCTGGCCGGCGCGATGGCCAGCCCCGCGCATTTGCTGGCCGTCTTGCCGCCCGCAGCATTGTCCTTTGCGCCGTCCGCCGTCGCGCATCAAGGGCAAAACCTCGCCCTGGCTGCCTCGCTGCCGGCTGTCATGCTGGCTGCTCCCGCTGCCACCGTCGATGCCGAGCAGGACATGGCGCTGATCACGGACACCCCAACGGCCCTGGCCGCCCCGGTGCGGCAGGCTGAGCAGCATGCCGCGTCGAGCGCCCTGGCACAGCAATCCATGCTCCCCAGCGCCACTGCGTTGTGCGCCCGGATGCACGCTGCGGCCGTCCTGGCCAGCCGCGCCGGTCTGCCGCAACAGGAAACGCAGCGTGTGGCACGGCCCCTCGATGCACGGTGGGCGCACGGCCTGCGCGTCGCCGGGCGCACCGCCGCACCCCAGCGCGACACCGCGCGCAGCCGGCGAGGGGCCGTGCTGCCCGTCGCCCAGGCCCTACCGGTAGGTGGCCGCTCGAACGCGCAACAGCGGGAGATGGCACGCAGCGCACGGCCCCTGTCCGCCGGTCAGCAATCCGCCGAGGCGCTGGCGCGGGTCATTGATGCCGAATTCCGATTGCTGGGGGATCGAATCGGCGTGGCGCTGGCGATGCCGCATACGCACGGCATCCATCCGCCGCCTGGGTACTGGCGCCCGGCACCCGGTACCGGGCCGGACCTGCGGCCGGATCGCGTGGTCCTCCTGCGCTTCTGCCACGTCCGCGACGGCACGGCGCACCTGGTCTTCGGCTGTCGGCAGCCCGGCGTCGGCCCCATCATCATCCCCGTCAGGAGAACCTACACCGTGCTCAACACCGTATCGCTCACGCTCGCCGGCACGGGCCAACCCATCGAGCACACCGGCCTGTCCCTGCGCCTGGACATCGACTCCTGGGCCTGGGGCTGGTCGGCCACGGTGCCCGCCAGCTACCTCGCCCTGCTGCGCCCCGACCCGGAGGACGGCTGCCGGGAAGTCATCGCCACGATCAATGGCCAGCCCCACCGGCTGCTGGTCGAGACCCTGTCGCGCGAGCGCCGCTTCGGCCGCGCCGAACTGCGCATCGGCGGCCGCAGCCGTGCCGCGCTGCTGGCCAGCCCGTATTCGCCCACCATCATCCGGCTCAACACCGAAGCCCGCACCGCCCAGCAGCTGATGGATGATGCGCTGACGGACAACGGTGTGCCGCTGGGCTGGACGCTCGACTGGCAGATCACCGACTGGCTGGTCGATGCGCACGCCTGGTCGCACACCGGCAGCTACATGGATGCCGCGGTCCGCATCGCCGAGGCCGCCGGCGCCGTCATCCAGCCGCACGCCACCGCCGACACCCTGCGCGTGCTGCCGCGCTACCCCGCTGCCCCCTGGGAATGGCCCAGCCTCACGTCCGATATCGCGATCCCGGAAAACGTGATCACCGTCGAAGGCATCGACTGGGCGGACAAGCCGCGCCACGACGCCGTGTATCTCGCCGGCAGCATCCTCGGCCACGTCACGCGCAAC
>NZ_BCUG01000106.1 GCF_001591165.1 Thauera butanivorans NBRC 103042 | reverse complement strand
CAAGGGTCGAACGTCTATTTTCCGGAACCCAGGACGTTCAAACTGTCGGCCACGTTCAACTTCTGACGATGGCCGTGTCAATTGCATTGAGTGTGTGCCAACGCGTAGTCGCAGCCGTATTCGGCGGCTATGCACTGGCCAATCTGCTGCCGCTCGCCTTGGCCGGATTACTGCCTATTGGCCGTGCCGAATCGGTGATGGCTGCGCTGCTGCTCAGCTTTGCCGTCTATACCGCAGCCATTCTCTGGGCCTTCGCGGCGCGCAGCGCCGGGTGGGCCTGGGCGGGAGTACTGGTGCCGGCTGTGCTGGCTGGCGTGCTGCTGGCTGTACAGAGGGCCTGGTCATGAAGCAGGGCTTTCACGATCCGCCAGCCTGCCACTATCCGGCTGGCAGGTCGTTGTCGATCAGGGCCAGGGCCTGTGCCGGGGAAAGGATGCTCAGCCCGTCCATCGCGGGCAGTTCCAGCAGGTCGCTGTCGCCGCTGATCAGCCAGTCGGCGGCGCCGGTCAGGGCGGTGTGGACGAACTTGTCGTCATCCGGGTCGCGGCTGTATGCCGTACCCGGCTGTGTGGGCAGTTTCACCCACTCGGCCACCGCATTGAAATCGTGCAGCAGTTGGCGCCGGGTTTCCGGGTTCAGATACCGGTCGAATTTGGGGCGCCACAGACGGGTTTCCAACTCGGCGAAGGTCTCCGGCGACAACAGCAGGCGGCCATGCTCCAGCACCCAGAAGGTGATGCGGGCGGGCGTGGAGCGGGCGGACAGGGCCGCGCTGATCAATACGTTGGTATCGAGTACGACCCGTTTAGCTTTCATCGGCCAGCAGTCGGGCAAGTTCGCCCTCGGTCAGCCCCCGCTCGGCGGCTGCGTGGGCGGTGCGCTCCAGGGTGTGGCGCAGGCGGTCGGCGTAGAAGGCGCGCATGGCGGCATAGTCTTCGGCGGACACCATCACGCCCACTACGCGGTTGTGGCGGGCCACCTGCACGGGCTCGCGCTGCGCCCGGTCGAGCAGTTCGCCGAAGCGGGTCTTGGCTTCGTTGGCGCTCATGGTCTGCATGGGTCGGTCCTCTGCGGTAAAGACTTCGATCATTTTAGGCGAATCGTTCGATTCGTTCAAACAGGATCATCATCAGCATGAAACAGGGCTTTCGCCAATCCATGTCCGGCCTGCATACCTGGGCCGGGCTGCTGCTGGGCTGGGTGCTGTTCTTCATGTTCCTCACCGGCACGGCGGGCTATTTCGACACCGAGATCGACCGCTGGATGCAGCCCGAGTTGCCAGCCGCGCCACAGGTGCCTGCGGCCCAGGTGCTGGCAATGGCGGAGCAGCGCTTGCTGGCACGGGCACCGCAGGCCGAGCGTTGGAGCGTCAACTTGCCGGTGGATCGGAACAATCCCTGGTTGCGTGTGAGTTGGCGGGGCAATGGGCCAAACGGCAGTGAGCAGCTGAACCAGGCAACTGGCCAGCCTTTGGAGGCACGGGCCAGCGGCGGTGGGCAGTTGCTGTACCGCATGCACTGGCGTCTGTACTACCTGCCGTCGGCCATGGCCGACTGGCTGGTGGGCCTGGCCACCATGTTCATGCTGCTGGCCATCGTCACCGGCATCATCGTGCACAAGAAGATCTTCGCCGACTTCTTCACCTTCCGCCCGGCTAAGGGCCAGCGTTCCTGGCTGGATGCGCACAATGTACTGAGCGTGGTGGCGCTGCCGTTCCACCTGATGATTACCTATTCGGGGCTGCTGTTCTTCGCCACCCTCTATATGCCGCTGGTGATCGCCGCGCATTACGGTACAGGCGAGGAGAACCGGCGGCTGTACTTCGATGAACTGAATGGTCGCGCAGCACTACTGGCCGAGCCTGCGGGTGTAGCGGCTACCCTGACCCCACTGTCGCCCCTGCTGGCCCAGGCCGAAGCACGCTGGGGCGAGGGCCAGGTGCAGAGCCTGGATATTCGCCACCCCGGCGACACGCAGGCGCGAGTGACGGCCCGCCAGGCCACGTCTGGCCCGCTGCGCAGTGCCGAGACTCTGGTGTTCGACGGAGTGAGTGGCGAACTGCTCGAAGTGCTGCCGGCCATTCGCTCCACACCCAAGGCGATCAACGATGTGCTGCTGGGCCTGCACGAAGGGCTGTTCGCCGGCCCGGTATTGCGCTGGCTGTACTTCCTCTCCGGGCTGCTGGGCACGGCGATGATCGCCACCGGGCTGGTGCTGTGGACGGTCAAGCGCCGCCAGCGGGCGCAGAAGCAGGCCGACGCGGATCATCGCGGGCTGGTGCTGGTGGAGCGCTTGAACGTCGGCACCGTCGTCGGGCTGCCCATCGCCATTGCGGCTTACTTCTGGGCCAACCGGCTGATCCCGGTCGCGTTCGAGGCGCGCGCGGCATGGGAAGCCCATGCCATGTTCATCGCCTGGGGGCTCCTGCTGCTGCACGCGACGCTGCGGCCGACGGCACGCGCCTGGATCGAGCAGGGCTGGCTGGCCGCTGCGGCTTTTGCCTTGCTGCCTGTGCTGAATGCACTGACCACCGAACGCCACCTGGGCGCATCGCTGCCGCAAGGCGACTGGGTGATGGCCGGCTTCGATCTGACCATGCTCGTCTTCGGCCTGGCCTTCGCGGCGCTGGCCTGGCGGCTGACCCGCAGGGCACAGCCCCAGCTCCAGAGTCAGGGCGTGGGCAGCCCCTTGCCCGTGCGTGCCTCGGCCACGATCCGCCACGCGAGGGCCGGCGAATGATGGCGCTGCTGGCCTTCGCACTGGCCTGCGCCGGCTTTGCCGCGCTGGCACTGGCGATGGATCGCCATCACCGGCAGGTATGGCAGCGCCCGGCCCCTGGCCGCCGTGGCGTGCTGCTGCGCGTGGCCGGAGCGGCGGCGCTTGGTGCGTCGCTCGCAGCCTGCATCGTGCATTCGGGCTGGGCCGTTGGCGCCGTGTTGTGGCTGGGGCTGTTGAGCGCCACTGTGCCGGCGGTGGCACTCGTGCTCACCTATCGACCGCAGCTTTTCGCCTTGGTGGCGACCGGCAGCGGCCCCCCTGAACCCACGCACAGGGAGCGCTCGTGAATGGAATTGCGACACCTGCGCTGCTTCATCGCCGTGGCCGAGGAACTGCACTTTGCGCGTGCGGCGGAGAAGCTGCACATGGAGCAATCGCCGTTGTCGCGCGCCATCAAGGAGCTGGAGGAAAACCTGGGCGTGCGCCTGCTGGAGCGCACCACGCGGCGCACCGAACCAAGCGGCCGCCTCGCGGATTTCCGCTACCGACCCTGAGCCCTCTTCGCGGACATGAAGGCTCAATGGCAGCTATATGGTCGGAGTCACCGCTCATCCTGACAACTAAACTACTTGTCGGCCGGAGAGGTCGTCAGGTAGATAACTTGTAGGGTCCGCCTAGAAGCAATGACCAGACATTGATCATTCGGTCGTAGTCAATGCCAATCATATCGCATGGTCCTGTTTGGAGCGCAAGGGCTCCCACCAATCCCTCTCGTACCATCCCTTTCCACCCTTTCGTAACAGATTCGACCCTGGGGATATTCCATCCGGCAAGGTCATGCCGAGAAGCACGAAAATCACTCGCTCAAGCAAAATCGCTAAGTGCCACTCGGCAACCCCCACGACATCGAGCGATATAAAAGAGCTGCGTCCATGTGCCAGTGCATTGCGGATATCTCTCAGCCCGCGCTCTTTATCCGATCCCAGAATAGGCCAGAGGTCCGCGCAATGGACGGGCATCGTTGGATACACGCGAAAGAATGCTTCGAACTTATCTCGCACACTGGGTCGATTAACAACATTGATGAGCCCCCCCCAGTCGCGCTGAAATCTCTGGAGCGTTCTCGCCATCCTCGGCGACTACAGCTTCTTTCAGTTGTTCGAGGTGCTTAATCACCGCGTGGGTTGTGACAGTAGGGCTCTGTGGTGTTTGGTCCCGCTTCCACGCGAATTCGACCACCCTTTCCAGTACGGAGAACATGAACAGGAAGCGATCCGCGCTCCTCGAGTTGGTATGAGGATTAAGCGCCACTGAAAGGTGACGAATCAATGATCGGATTTCCTTGCCGGCCTTTTCATATGCGTGAGCCAAGTTCGTAGCACATTCCGCGAAGACTTGAGGGTGGGCGACAAAGTCACCACGGCCCTCGCGCGCAGACGGCGTTACATTCGCCTCAAGGGGCTCGATCCAGGTAGAGGCGGTCTCATCGTCGGAGTACGTCCAGCCATGCAGGGAAACAGCTTGCCGAAACAGAACCGATAGAACCTCGAGTGAGCTCCTGAACTTCGCAACTATCCGGTCGGCGTCGATTGGACCGTCCGGCGGCAAACCCACTACCGCGCTAAAACCGGCAATCACTGTCGCACCTGGAATCTCCGCGTCTCGGTGGTAAATCGTTACCCATTCCACCACAAACCTCGTCGCGCCAAGGTTCGGGAGGTCCAGCACGAACAGACCCTCTGAGTGGGATTTCTCGCCGAAGGAGACACCACTTGATTCCGATCGCAGGTAGGAAATGGGGGCTAGATGAAAGCGGATCTCCCTTCCTACATTCATCGAAGGATGCTGGACCGTTAGGG
>NZ_BCUG01000105.1 GCF_001591165.1 Thauera butanivorans NBRC 103042 | reverse complement strand
CCCAGTTTCCTCGGCAAACACGGCCGAATGCTGCCGACCTCGTCAGTTTCGCTTTTGACGGCCTGCTCCTTTGAAAACTCAGCCGTGTATTCCTGTTTCGGGATGCGCTTCACGTCGTTCTTCCTCTCGTTGTGTCGATCCTACGACGACTACGCTGGAAGACGAAATTCGTGGGGCAGCTCAGTCAACCGCCAGTTCCTGCGAAGCTACGGCGATCTACCGCAGTTGGAAGCCTGGAAGAAGATCGTGCGAACCGGGCCGTTGTCGGATTTTCGTAGTCATGCCCAGTGTGTGATCGGGGGCTATGGCAACCTCGCCGAAGTGGCAGAAGGTGAAGGCTACGCACCCTTGCAGAGCCCGGGCGAACGATCCTATCAGCTCCAATTGACGAAGCGAGGCGGAACGGAATCGATCACCCTTGAAGCCATCCGAAACGATGATATCGGCCTTGTGCGCGAAATCATTCGCGAACTGGCTCTGGCTGCCGCGCATACGCTGTTCGATACCGTGTTCGATTTCATGCGGATCAACCCGGCGATCCATGACGGAGCGCCGCTGTTCAGCATCGGGCGGGGCAACCTCGGCAGTGCGGCGCTGTCTGCCGCGGGCCTGGCGGGCGCCTATCGCACGCAAAGTGCGTTTGCCGATACGGACCTGAGAAGGCGCAACTTCATTCGACCGAAGTTCATCGCCGTGCCGTTCGAGCTGGAAGAGACAGCGTTCAACCTGCTTCAGCGGACCACGAACCAGGACTTCAGCTTCATCCAGTCGCGCAAACTCGAGGTGCTGTCCGTACCTTCATGGGAGGCCGCGAGCGACTGGTGCCTGATCGGTGATCCCGCGGCACACCCGACGATAGACGTGGCCTTTTTCGAGGGCAATGAGGATCCCGAGCTGTTCGTCTCGGATGGGGCCACGGCGGGATCGCTCTTCAGCAATGACCAGGTGGTGCTGAAGATTCGCCATATCTACGGCGCGGCAGTGGCCGATTGGCGATCTTTCTACAAGAACATGCCCTGACCGGGAAAGGGAGGCAGACGTGGGTGTTTTCTCAGGGTTGAAACGGATGTTTGGAGCGGCGCCTGCCGAGGAAAAGGTGCGGCTCACTGAGGCGCTGGGGCAGACCGTAGATGCTGATGATGAGCAGTGGTCGCGTTTGACTGCCAATGCCGAGCGCGATCTCGGTTTGCTGTCTCAGGAGAAGATGCGCGAGACAGCCGTCTATTTGTGGGATGCAAACGCGATTGCGAACCGGATCGTTGAACTGCCGATCGCGTACATCCTTGGTGATGGCGTCAGGCTGGTGGCAGCGGATGAAGCGTGGCAGCCCGTGCTCGACAGCTTTTGGCGGCACCCGATCAACATGATGGACAAGAAGCTTCCCCTGAGGGTGCGTGAGCTTTCGCTGTTCGGGGAGCAAATATGGAGGGTGTTCGTAAATGAAATATCGGGTGCGGTACAGCTTGGCCATGTCCATCCGTCCGCTCTGAAAGAGGTGGTGGTCGACCCGGACAACCCGGAGCAGCCGATCGGCCTGATCGTCGGCCGCGGGGCGCTGGAAAAGGGGTGGCGCTATCGGGTCGTGGTGAATGGTCCTGAGACTCTCTTTTCTGAGAGAACGCGCGCGCTACGCGAGACTTTCGCCGATGGCGATGTCTTCTATTTCACCGTGAACACACTTTCGGACACACGACGTGGGCGCTCGGACCTGCGGGCTCCCGCGGATTGGCTGGATGCGTATGACCAGTTCCTGTTCGGCGAGCTGGAGCGCTACAACTTCCTGCGTGCGTTCGTGTGGGATGTGACGGTCTCGGGCGCGGATGAGGAGCGCGTCAAGGCTTTAGCCAAAGAAATCAGGGCTCCGGGGCCTGGCAGCGTGCGCGTGCACAATGAATCCGTTACCTGGAAGGCCGAGGCGCCCAATTTGCAGGCGTCTGACACCAGCCATGGCGCGCGGCTCTTTCGCAATCATGTGCTGGGTGCGGCAAGCATTCCAGAGCACTGGTTTGGTGGTGGTGGTGATGTGAACCTCGCCACGGCCGCGGAGATGGGTGGCCCGACGTACAGGATGTTTTCGATGCGCCAGCGTGAAGTGCGCTACATGCTTGAGGAGGCCGGGCGCTTTGTGATCCGTCAGGCCATCATGGCGCGGGAAGGTCGAGAACCTGATTGGGATGATCCGCGTGTGGCGGTACAGGCGGTGTTTCCGGAGATGATCCCGAGCGATACGACCAAATACGCGGCGGCGCTTGGTCAGGTGGCCGGCGCCTGCGTTACAGCCATGGAGGCCGGCATTCTTGGTGAGGTGGCGGCGACAAGTTTGCTGGCGACGGTGGCGGGCCGGTTGGGCTACGAGTTGGACCCGGAAGCGGAGCTGGCGGCGGCACGTGAGCGCAAAAAGAACCTGGTGCTGGCAGATGGCTTTCAGCAGCCAGACCTGGCGGCTGAGCCTGGTGGATCGAAGCAGGTGACGCTGTGATTCGTATCGAGTTCGATGGGGACGATCTGCGGCGGTTGCGCCAGGCGATTGAGAAGGCGCCGGAGATTGTCCAGGACGAGATGATGCGCTGGGGCTGGGAGGCTGGGGCGCGCCTTCAAGAACAGGTTCTACGGCGCACGCCGGTGCGCACGGGATCGTTGCGCAACTCGATCCAGTCGGGCCTGCATGTGGAGCCACTGGGGGCTCATGGCGGCTTAAAGCAGCTCGGCTCGTTTGGTCTGGAGCAATTGCCGGGGATGGGATTAGGGATGGCGGCGCCCGCCTCGGATAGCCTTGGGGTGTCTGTGATCATCGGTAGTAACGAGCAATACGCGCCCTGGGTGGAGCTGGGGACGAAGCCGCACAAGATCCGGCCGCGCAATGCGAGAGTGCTTTCCTTTACAGGTGTCGGCGGTCCCGTGTTTGCGCAAGAGGTGAATCACCCGGGTACGAGACCGACGCGGATGTTCGGCGACGCCTTGGAGGCCAGCGAGGGCGCGATCGAAGGTTCGGTGCGCGCTCTACTTGATCGCATCATGTTGCGTGTATTCGGGGAGGCGATGTGAGTGCTGCTGACGATCAGCGGATTTATGGGGACGCACTGCGAACGCGATCGCGGATCGTGCGGGATACGGTGGCTGAAGTGCGGCGCATCCTCGAGGAGGCCGAGCAGCGCATCGTAAGGATTTTGGATGGACAGCCGTCCGAGCCTGAGCGGTGGCGGCTTTCGACCATCTTGGCCGAGGTGAGGCGCGCGCTTGAGGAGGCCGGTAGGACGGCCGGCGTACAGGCATCGATCGCCGGCGCGCAGATGACGACAGAGGGTGTGCATTTGGTGGATACCGGGTTGCGCGTAGTGCGCCTCTCCCCGCCGCCGATGATCGACATGCCGCTGCTGGTGGCAATGCGCGAATTCATGACCTCGAAGATCGAAGGCATCACGCTGGAGCTTGTCGATGCGATCAATACGCGGTTGGGGCTGGTAGTGACGGGAGTCCTCGACCGCAGCACTGTACGTCGTGAAATCGCGCAGCGTTTGGGCATGACGATGCGCCGTGCGCAAGGGGTGCTCTACAACGAGACGGCCCGCATCTATGCCAATGCGTCCCGCATGCGCATGGAGCAGGTGGAAGCCGTCTATCCGGGGCTGATGCGCAAGAAGTGGATTCGTTCGAAGGGTCGCGCCGAACCGCGCGTAAATCATCGGGTGATTCATGGCCAGGTCCGAAAGATTGGAGATTCTTTCGACCTGACAACCGAAAAGGGCGCGCCCTTGAAGATGATGTCTCCGCACGATCCGGCAGCGCCGATCGGCGAGACGATCAACTGCGGCTGTGTGATGGTGATGGTGCCGGCCGATGATAGTCCCTATGCGCAGTATTGGAAGGGGCTGGATGCCGACCCCGATGACGAGCGGGCTGTGAGTGACATAGTTCCAGGCCGTGGATGAGGTGATGCCATGAAAGAGCAGATTCGAGCGGAGCGGCCTGAGTGCGGCCCATATCAAGAAATACTCGCCCTTTTCGGTGCGGGCGTCGATGTACAGCTGACACATGAAATGATTCGGATCAAGCCGCTGACCATGCGTGATTTGCCGGTTTTCATGCAGTGGTACAGCCGCAGCGACTTTTCCGGGGAGGGGGAAGTTTTACCTGACGTGGCCCATGCAAACGCAAGGGTGATCGAGATGCTGACCGGGCGTTCGCTCGGATGGCTGGACGCTCTTGCGGAGGACGAGTTCCGGGGGGTGGTCAAAGCCGCGATTGAAGCGAATCCAACCTTGTTTGAGAGAGTTCAGAGCGCAGTGCCGCGTGATCTGCGGGGTGCGGACATTGCAGCGCAGGGTAATGCGATCCAGCTTTCAATTGCGCGGCTGGTAGAGGCTGGCCACAGCCTGCAGGACATCCAGGGCTACACGCTTCAGCAGGTCGACATTCTGTGCCGTGCTCATGCACGCCTGGCGGAGGAGCGTCAGATCAATGCCTTGGTCGCCTCGCGCGGCGGACAGGTTGATGCAGCAAGCTTCAGAAGGCTCATTGATCAACTGAAGAGAGATTTGAAAGA
>NZ_BCUG01000104.1 GCF_001591165.1 Thauera butanivorans NBRC 103042 | reverse complement strand
CCACGAAAAAGGGCTGCCCCGGCCTGCGGGCAGCCCTTTTTCCATGCCGCCCCTGCGGGCGGTGAATCCTCTGCTTCAGGCCGTCTCGGCAACGGCCCGGTTCGCCGGCTTGCGCTTGGCCACCGCCTTCGGCTTGGCCGCGCGGGTCCTGGTCGAGCCGGACTTGCCTGCGCGCGACGGCATGTTGCACAAGCCGCATACGTAGTCATGCACCGGGTCGTGCGCATGCGCGACGAAACCGCCGCCGCACGAGCGGCATGCCGCCATCTGCAGCAGATCGGCATCGAAGAAACGGACCAGGGTCCAGGCGCGCGTCAGGCTCAGTGCCGGTTCCAGCGCGCTGGCTTCGAGATGGTCCAGATAAAGGTGGTAGGCCTTGATGATCGCATCGAGGCCGCTCAGCGCGGCGCGCTCGACGTAGAAGCGGTACAGCGCCATGAACAGCGACGAATGCACGTTCGGCTGCCAGGTCATGAACCAGTCGGTCGAGAACGGCAGCATCCCTTTCGGCGGCGAAACACCGCGCACTTCCTTGTAGATGCGCAACAGTTTCTCGCGGCTCAGCCTGGTCTCGACTTCGAGCATCTGCATGCGCGCGCCGAGTTGCACCATTTCCACCGCACGGCGGATGTCGTCCGCCTCGTCGAGCACGCTCTTGTTCTTCATGTCCGTTCCTCAGGCCGCACCTTCGGCCGTCTTGCCTGCGGCGATGATCGCGGCGTGCAGGCCGGCGCTCACCGCATCACGCCCCTCGCCCGCCATCAACCGGGCAAGCCGGGCATCATCGAAGCGGAAGCACGGCACCAGCATCTGGCTTCCCGCCATTCTCACCAGCTTGGCCGCACTCATCGCCGCGATCAGCTCGGCCAGTTCGTCGCCGATGCCGAGCCGGAACATCGCCGTCGCCCGATCGCTGCGCAGCATCTGCTGGGCGAGCATCAGATAAGCGAGGTTCAGTTCACGAATTTCGGCCTGGAAGTCGGGTCGGTCCATAAAATTTCCAATCCCTTTCAGGGACGAACGGCGCCGAAGTTAAAGTAAATTATCGGTTGCAGCAAGTTACAAAGTCACACTGGCGCGCAATCGGATAGCATCGGCGTTGCCCCGAAACAACAGCAGGGGGTCACGGCCGGCAGCTCAGGGAGCCCGGCCGGCCAGCTGCGGCGCCACGACGCAGTTGCGCCCGCGCGCCTTGGCAAGGAAAGCCCCACGGTCGGCGAGCTTGATCAGCGCCTTCATCGCCGGCATCGATTCGTCGCGCACTGCCAGGCCGATGCTGACCGAAAGGCGCAGCTGCGGGCCGCCCGTTTCGATCTCCAGATTGGCCGCCGCCGCCCGCAGGCGCTCCGCGCAGGCGAGCGCCGCATTCAGATCGGCATCCGGGCAGATGACGAGAAACTCGTCTCCGCCCATGCGGCAGAGGACATCCTGCGCGCGCAGTTCGCCGCGCAGCACCTCCGATACCTGGCGCAGGGCCATGTCGCCGACGTCGTGCCCGTGCGCGTCGTTGATCTCCTTGAAACCATCCAGGTCCGCGACCATCACCGTCAGGGGGCGGCGGTGGCGGGCGCATGCGGCCCACTCCATGTACAGGCGATCGATGGCATAGCGCCGGTTCGGCACGCCGGTCAGCACATCGGTCATCGCCACTTCCTGCAGGCGCCGGTTCGAAATCGCCAGCTCGGCAGCGAAATGCCGAAGCTCCTCGCGCTCGTGTTCGAGCCGAAGCTGCAGCAGGATCGTGCGGCGCCCCGCCTGCATCCGCAGCGCCAGCGCGCTCGGGCATACCGGCCTCACGAGAAAATCGTCGGCCCCCGCTTCGGTGGCCTTCCTGAGGGTTTCTTCGTCCAGGTGGTCGAGCAGCACCAGCAGATACAGCGAGCAGCCGAAACGGGTGTCGCGCAGCGCCCGGATCCAGTCGGCCCAGCACCCCGCATGCCCCCAATCGACGACCATCAGCTGCGGCTGTATGTCGATCGCCCGCTCGATGCCCTGGTCGTAATCGTCCTCTTCGGTGATCAGGAAGGTGTCCGGGTCCAGCGTCGAACGCATGCACGCGCGTTCGTCCTCGTTCGCGCCGATCACGAGCACGCGAACCGCTTCGTCGTCCCTGAGCTCGTCGCCTGCATCCGGGCCCTGGCCGGCACCGTCCGGCGGACGCCGGGCAGCTTCGGCGACGGGCGCTTCCTTCGTGGACGACAGCCGGGAAAACGCGGGTGCCTGCCTGGTCTCGAGCAGCAGCAATTTGCCCCATTCTCCCCATTCGCGCCCGACGTTCTCGCACAATGCGATGAAATCGCCGTGCGATATCCCGAGCCGGTTCGCCAGCCGCAGCATCGGCGGCATCAGGTTCGCATGCTCGGACTCGGGCGAGAGGCATAGCCGGGCGATCGCCCGCGAGAGCACCAAGCATTGCAGCACGCCGGCTTCCCGGCTGGCCTCGGCGAAGCCGGCCTGCTCCGGCGTTTCGTAGCACTGCACCGGAGCGACCATGACTTCGGGCAAGCCCCAGTCCAGCAGCATCGCGGCACCGAGTTCGCAATGCGTCATGGCGAAGGCCTTCTCCTCGAGCTCGAGCTGGTGCAAGTCCGGCGTCGCCGCGATTTCGCGCAGCACGCCGCCGAACTCGGCCGGATACAGCGTCGCCAGGGCCAGTTCGCCGACGCGTGCGAGCAGGCCGACACTGAAGGCCTCGTCCGCGGCGAACACGCGCACGCGCAGCGCCAGCGCCTGCATCGACAGCGCCATCACCAGCGAAAAGGACCAGAAATGCTCGTAATCGAAAGCTCCGCAGGCGCCCTTGCGATAGTTGGACAGCAGCGAAAAGCCCAGCGCCATCGTGCGCACGGAGGGCAGGCCGAGCACCATCAGCGCATCCTTCACCGATACCACCGCGCGCTTGCCTGCACCCAGCGAGGAGTTGGCCGCCTTGACCAGGCGCCCGACGAAAGCCGGGTCGCCCCTGATCGCCCGCGCCAACTCGGCCGCCGACACGTTCGGAGACTGGGTGAGCCGAATGATCGCGATCGCCACGCCACGCGGCGACGGAAGATCTCCCGCCGCCTTGAGCTGTTCGAAACGCTTCATGTCAATCGGCTGCCGCATGAAATGATTCTCCTGACATATCTTGTCGTCACTGCGAGGGCGCGGTTCAGGGACGCGAAAGCGCCATTCTTCCCTTTCTGCAAGGTCACCGCCACGGTCACGGAAAAAATCTTGACCGATCTTATAAGCATACGCGGTATTTCCGTTCCGATCAGTGCAGAAAAGCACGCTAGAATCAAACCTGAAAAACGCCTCCCCCCTTGCCCATTCAATGAACTTCTGCTCGAACTGCGGCGCCCCGGTCGAAATCCGCATCCCCGCGGGCAACAGCCATCCACGCCACGTCTGTCCGCAGTGCGGCACGATCCACTACCAGAACCCCAAGCTGGTGGTCGGTGCGCTGGCCGAATGGGAAGACCGGATCCTGCTCTGCCGCCGCGCGATCGAGCCGCGCCATGGCTACTGGACGCTGCCCGCCGGCTTCATGGAAAACGAAGAGACGACCGCCGAGGCGGCCGCGCGCGAAACCGCCGAAGAAGCCTGCGCGCGCATCGCGGTGGGCGAACTGTATACGCTGATCGACGTGCCGCATATCAGCCAGGTCCATCTGATCTACCGCGCCCGCCTGCTCGACCTGGATTTCCGCGCCGGCGAGGAGTCGCTCGACGTGGCCCTGTTCCGCGAAGAAGACATCCCGTGGGAGCAGATCGCCTTTCGCAGCATCGGCCTGACGCTGCGCCACTTCTTCGACGACCGCCGCCGCGGCCACTGGTCCTTCCACAGCGCCAGCCTGGCGCCCCCGCCGGCCGCCTGAGCGCCCGGCCGGGCTCCGAGGCTTGAAGTGCCTTCGCCCCGCGGGCGATAATCCGCCGTTTATTTTCCCCGGCGGATCATGGCCAGCTACATCTTCGTCGTCATCGGCGCCGTCCTGGTGAACAACGTCGTCTTCGTCCGCATCCTGGGCCTGTGCCCCTTCATGGGCGTATCGAAGAAGCTCGACACCGCGATCGGCATGGGCGCGGCGACCACGTTCGTGCTCACGCTCGGCTCGGGTTCGAGCTACCTGATCGACCACTACCTGCTGCAGCCCTTCGACCTCGGCTATCTGCGCACGCTGTCCTTCATCGTCGTCATCGCCGCCATCGTCCAGCTCACCGAACTGGTGATCCAGAAGACCAGCCCGCTGCTGCACCAGGTGCTCGGCATCTACCTGCCGCTGATCACCACCAACTGCGCGGTGCTCGGCGTGCCGCTGCTCAACGTCGGCATGAACCACGACCTGCTCGAATCGCTGCTGTTCGGCTTCGGCTCCTCGGTCGGCTTCACGCTGGCGCTGGTGCTGTTCGCCGGCATCCGCGAACGCCTCGACGGCGCCGACGTGCCGGTGCCGTTCAAGGGCACGGCGATCGCGATGATCACCGCCGGCCTGATGAGCCTGGCCTTCATGGGCTTCGCCGGCCTGGATCGCTTCCAGTGACGAAAAGGCACCGCCGATGCTGACCGCCATCCTCGCCATGACAGCCCTCGCCCTGGTGCTCGGCGCCGCGCTCGGTTACGCCGCGGTGCGCTTCAAGGTCGAAGGCGACCCGCTGGTCGACAAGATCGACGCCATCCTGCCGCAGACGCAGTGCGGCCAGTGCGGCTACCCCGGCTGCAAGCCCTACGCCCAGGCGATCGCCGGCGGCGAGGCCGACATCAACCAGTGCCCGCCGGGCGGCGAGGAAGGCGTCCGCAAGCTGGCCGACCTGCTCGGCCGCGAGTTCAAGCCGCTGTCCGAGGAACACGGCACCGAGAAGCCCAGGGCCGTCGCCGTCATCGACGAGCAGACCTGCATCGGCTGTACGCTGTGCAT
>NZ_BCUG01000103.1 GCF_001591165.1 Thauera butanivorans NBRC 103042 | reverse complement strand
GAGCTGCCTGATCACCCTGCAGCGGGAGAAGCGCACCTACGGTTATTTTTCGGCGAAGCGCTTCGTCCACCGGCACGACAAGGTCACGACCGACGAGATCGCCATCAACCCGTCGTACTTCGCCGTGGTTCCGCTCGTGGAAGTGATGCAGACCTTGGTGCACGAGATGGTCCACGCCTGGCAGCATCATTTCGGAAAGCCGGGCCGTCGTGGCTATCACAATCACGAATGGGCGGCGAAGATGGAAGCCGTCGGGCTGATGCCCTCGGCGACTGGGCAGCCTGGCGGCGCACGTACAGGCGAAAAGATGGGGGACTATCCCGTTGCCGGTGGCCCCTTCATGCGTGCGACCGAGCAGTTGCTGGACCAGGCGTTTCGTATTTCCTGGCTGGACCGCTTCCCTGCCCCTGACCGAACGCCATCGGTCCTCACCGCGGCCAGCGCAGGCACGCCAGCCTCCCCTGCTCTGCCGCAGACCTCGACACTTCCCGCTGCCGCCTTGACGGTCCCCATGGGGCAGCATGAGAACGGCACTGAGGTTTCCGGAGAGTTCTTCGAGATACTTGCCCCGCCCCGCCCGGCCAACCGATCCAACCGTATCAAGTACCGCTGCCCATCCTGCCAAGCGCAGGCCTGGGGCAAGCCTTCACTGAAGCTGCGCTGCGGGGAGCCGGGCTGCGACTCGGCCGAGTTCGAAGCGGTCGAGGCGTAACGCCTACGGATGGGGTAGCCGTTGTTGGTCAACAAGGATATATCTTGGTATATTCCACTGTCTGAGATATGCTTTGATATATGCCTCTCCGCAAAAGGAGCTTCAATCATGAGCCAAGTAGCCAAGCTGTTCACCAACGGCCGTAGCCAGGCGGTACGTCTCCCAGCCCTCTATCGTTTCGACACCAAGGAGGTTTTCATCCGAAAGGATGAGGAAACCGGAGACGTGATTCTGTCGCGCAAACCGGCGACGTGGGACGATTTCTTCGCCGCTCTCAAAGGAGCCAATGTCCCGGCCGATTTCCTGGACGAGAAAGAACGCAATCAGAGAACGCATGATCGTGATCCCTTCGAGGGCCATCACGAATGAGGCGCTACATGCTGGACACCAACACGGTGAGCCACCTGCTCAAGGAGCATTCGTCTGTTGTACGAAAGGTGGTGGCCACGCCGATGGCTGCTCTTTGTATTTCGGCGATCACCGAAGGTGAATTACTTTTTGGCCTGGCCAAACGACCGGATGCCAAACGGCTCCACCGCGCCGTGTCGGAGTTCCTTCGGCGCGTCGACGTACTACCTTGGGATAGTACCGTTGTGGAGCACTATGGAACTATACGAGCTGGGATGGAACGCCATGGCATGATTCTCGCGCCGCTCGATTTGCTGATTGCCACCCATGCGCTGAGTGTTGGAGCTGTGTTGGTGACAAACGACCGAGCCTTCGGCCAAGTGCCCGATCTGCATGTAGAAGACTGGACAGAGCCTTGATCATGAGGCAGGCGCAGCTTGCCAGGCTCGAGCGAGAGGGAGAGCGCGAGAGGCTGACTCGCGAGGCCCTTGCCGACATCGATGCGGGCTGTACAGGAAGCAGAGCGCCTGGTCGCATTGATCCGGGCGAAAGGCGCCAGACTGACCATCCCTCTTTCAGCGCTGGCAGCGGGCGCGACCGGCGTCGCACAGATCGTCCTGGAATCGGTCCAGGAAATGCTGCTCAAACTTGCATTGCAGATCGCACGTGATGACTACGAAAACGGCACTGAGGTTTCCGGCGAGTTCTTCGAGATACTTGCCCCGCCTCGCCCGGCCAACCGATCGAATCGGGTCAAGTACCGGTGCCCGTCCTGTCACGTCCAGGTCTGGGGCAAACCGTCGCTGAAGCTACGTTGTGGGGAAGCGGCATGCGAGGCTGCCGCGTTCGAAGCCGTTGAATAGGGTTCCGGCGAGGGTGGCTGGCTCATTTAAGTGGGGAAAAATAGAATGGTGCATTTAGATTGGGAATTGATTAATGCGCCACTGTTCTACAGTAGGATCATTTAGGTATACCCAAAATAACAGCTAGGAGCTGACATGCTGACAACCGACACCTTGCGCCTGCTGCGTCTGCATGGATTCGCCTTGACCTTCTACGGTGGCAAGGCTCTTCACGCCGGCGTGGGCGCACCCACGGACGAACAGACCTGGCGCAGCGCCCTCGATGGCCTGGTGGCCTCGCTGACGCGCGACGCTACCATGTCGGCCCAACAGGCCCAAGAACTGATCGCCACAATCGAATCCACCTTGTTCGACCTCAACGCGGTTGAGCCAGCCAGTGCCGGCGCAGCCGTGGCCGCCGCCATCAGCAGCGGCACGGCGAAGGTGTGACCTATACCCAAAAGCACCGACTGGACGGGCCATGACAGCGAAGCTAGACGGTCGATGGGGACCATACGAACCCAAAACGCCGGCGAACGTGGGGCGATTTCTTCGCCTCTCTCCAAGGAGCCAATGTGCCAGCCGATTTCCTGGACGAGAAAGAACGTAATCAGAGAACGCATGATCGTGATCCCTTCAAGGACCATCACGAATGAGCCGCTACATGCTGGACATCAACACGGTGAGTCACCTGCTCAAGGAGCATTCATCTGTTGTACGGGCATGATGCCTAGCCGGCGGCCTCACGCAAGCGTAAGCGCAAGGTGTCCCACGTTTTCGGTGGCGGGCCTCACCTTGATCTCGATGTCGTAGCCCAGCCGGTTCAGGCAGCTCATCAACTTGCGCTCGGACAGGTTGGTGAAATCGCCGCGCATCATGCCTGACACCTTGGCCTGTGAAATGCCCATGCGCCTGGCCGCTTCGAGCTGGGTGAGACCCAAGGCACGCATGGCCTTCCTGATCTCGTTGGCCAAGCCGGTCTTGATCTCCTGAGTGTGTGTCGTGCTCATGGAGCTTCCTCCGTCATTTCTGAACCAGGCAACCTGCGGGCATGAACGACAGCGACGACAGTGCAGCAGCGCGAGGCATCATCCACCCGGTAGAGCACTCGCCAGTTGGAGCGCACCACGATATGACGGGCGCGCTCGGCCGAGCCTTCGAAAACCTGGTACAGGCGTGGATACTCCGGCAAGAGCCGGGGCGACTTGCGGATGTCCGTGACGAGCTTCTTTGTGGTCGCCCGGCTGGTGACTGTCAAAAGGTAATCGTGAATCTCACGCAGGTCATCGCGTGCAGCTTCGGACCAAGACGACGTACTTCACCACGATGCGATCTGGGCGTCCATCTCCGCCTCTGTGAGCATCCGGCCCGGGTTGGCCAGCGCTGCGCGCACCTTGGCGTTCACGTAGGACACGTAGGCCGGATCCTGCTCGGCCTCATTCGCGGCCAGGTCGTTCAAGCGGTCGATCTGCTCTTGCGGCCAGGTGCCGGTGTTGGCCAACTGCCCTGCAAGGTCAGCCAGGAACTCGGCGTTCTCGGCGTGGGTATAGATGGCTGTGGACATGATGGATCCTTTCCTCATGATGGTCTGGGAATTCTATACCTTTTCAGGTAATCAATGACGATTTCGTGCATTGCAAGCGATGAAGGGGTCATCTCAGAAAACGGAAAATAAAGCACGCTAAGCGAGCGCGGAGGCTGGCACCCAGCGGTACAGCGTCGGAATGGACACACCGAGGTTCTTGGCCACGTCCTTTGGCGGTACGCCGCTGGCCAGCAGCTTCTTGGCCGACTCAATCTTGCTGTCGGTCATCTTGGGCCTGCGCCCCCCCTTGCGGCCGAGCTGCTTGGCGACTTCCAGCCCGGCGCGAGTACGCTCGACGATCAACTCGCGCTCCATCTCGGCGAGGCTCGCCATGACGTGGAAGAAGAAGCGGCCGGACGGCGTGCCGGTGTCGATGGCGTCGGTGAGGCTCTTGAGCTGGACACCTTGCTTGTGCAACTCGCCGACCAGATTCACCAGTTGCTTGACGCTGCGGCCCAGCCGGTCGAGCTTCCACACGACCAATGTATCGTTCTCGCGCAGCATTTCGAGTGCCTTGGCCAAGCCGGGCCGGTCTGCCCGCGTGCCACTCACCTTGTCCTCGAAGACCTTCTTGCATCCGGCCTTAGTCAAGGCTTCGCGTTGTAGCTCCAGGTTCTGATCCTGCGTCGAGACGCGCGCATAGCCGATCAACATGAATAGCCACTCAATGCGAAGCCATTCCCTTTATTGGTCATGGTTCCATTCCTTTGTCGTTACGGTCTTCATCGTCGGCATCCTGGCGCACGGCGGGCAATTGCTGGAGCAATTCCGGTAGCCATTGCTGCGTCGTCTCCCACACCACATCGAGGTTGATATCGAAATAGCCGTGGGCCATGCGATTGCGCATCCCCCGCATGTAGCGCCACGGTAATTCGGCGTGCGCCTGGGTGAAGGCGGTGTGGCCGTCCATCACTTTCGTGGCGGCCTCGCCGATGATGATCAGGCTCATGATGACGGCTTGCTGGGTACGCCTGTCGGCCAGGAAGTCATCCTTGCCCAAGCCTTCCACGAAGCCGCGGGCATCGGTCGCAGCTTGTTGGATGTGATCGAGGTAATCAGGCAGTCGGTTCTCGCTCATACCGGCTGCGCCTCCGCGAGCACCTTGGCCCTGAATTTCGGTGGCAGGTCGCCGGGTGTCAACAAGTCAACACCTATACCTAGCAGCGACTCCAGTTCGTCTTGCAGTCCGCCCAAGTCCAGTAACGTGGCACCGGGCAGCGCATCGACCAGCAGATCGATGTCGCTGCCATCGCGATCGGTGCCGTGCAGCACCGAACCGAAGACGCGCGGGTTCGCTGTGCGGAAGCGTCCTACCGCTTCCCGCACAGCGCCTCGTTTCATGTCAAGCACAACAGACGGTCGCATGGGCATCCTTTCTTATCGAAACTCGTTGAAATGATATGCAATCAAGAATGGAATTTCAAGAACCATTTTCGAGAATCGCAATGCCTTGATTTCGCATGCCGCGCCGGTCGCCTTGGCGGGCTTGTCACAAACCTACGTTTTCGCAACATCCACAATCTTGAAGGCCAGAAAGCGATAGAGGCGCTGCACATCGAGCAGCGCCGGCTGCGTCCGGATCAGACGTGGCATGCCGGAAGCTCGGTGTCATCGCCCTGCTCAAGCTGGGCCAGCCAGGCATCGGCCTCCCCAGCGGTCACGTGCAGTCCGGTGCTGCGGTACGCTTCCCAGGCTTGGAG
>NZ_BCUG01000102.1 GCF_001591165.1 Thauera butanivorans NBRC 103042 | reverse complement strand
AGTTTTTGAGGTGGTCAACGACGAATGGGTAGCTGCGGCAGCCCTGGGTCTGCAAGCGGGCGGCAGAGGCGCGGAGTTTGCGTGCTGAGTGGGTGAGTCTGCCGAGTGCGGAACGGGACGTCTGAATGTCTTTGGTTGCCAGCCACTCAACAGCGTCATCAAGGGTCCAACCGCTTTCGAGGCGCAGGACCAGCTCCGTTTGAAGTTCTGCCGGAAGGGTCAAGGGCGGTTTGGGCAAGGTGCGGCTCCGATAGAGAACGATCGGCCTGATGAAGCCCGGCGTCGGGGCGGGGTCAGATCAGGCTGTGCGTTTGCGCCTTGCGTTCGGCAGCCTCGGCCCGGCGGAACTTGTTGACGATCTGGCGGATGCGCATCTCCGACAGGTTCCAGCGGGCAGCGAGTTCTGCGTAGGTGCTGGTGCGGAACTCGTCGTAGATCTTGCGGGCGTTCGCCCGTTGGCGGCGCCAGGTGCCCTTCGGAATGTAGCGCAGATCATTACGATCGATCTGCCATCGGTCGATAACCTGGTCGGCGATGGCTGCGACACGAGACATCGGCAGCGCCGGATTCTGTTGGGAGACGAACCATTCCACAGAATCGAGAATGAGGCGGATCAGGTCCGGATTCTTGGAGCCTGGTGAAGTGCTATGCAGGGTCGGGGGGCGTGTTGGCCGGGGGGGCTCTTCGTCGGCATGCCGGGGGTGAGCGAGGCGACGGCTCAGGATGCGCACTTCGCGCCCGCCGGCGATCTGGCGAATGTGCTCATTGATGCGGGCGGCAAGTGCGGCGGCATCCATTCCGGCCAATGGTCGCAATACATCCTCGGTAAGGTACTGCAGGAGATCGAGTGCATCCTCTTCAGTCGTTGGCATGGCGGCAGGTGTTCCAGGTGAATCAAGGGCGCCTGCATACTGGAAGGAAGGAAAGTCCGGTTAAAGCTAAATTGTTTTAGTGGTTTGCTCATGGCGAAGGGTGGAAAGCAGCCCCTGCGCTGGAAGCGCCATACGCGGGCCGCAGAGAATCAAATGCCCATTTGGAAGTGCTGAAATGGCGGGTTCCGCGCCTAAGCTGGAGTCACGGAAACGCCACCAGGAGAAGGGCCATGAACTCGACGGAAACCCGAGTGTTGAAGCTGGAAGCGCAGATGAACGCCCTGGCGCAGGCTTGGCTATATCTGGCGGCGAGCTTGGAGATGGAGTGCGGGGTGGACCTGGCGCCGATGGAGCAGGCCCTGAGCCGGAAGCACTGGCCGAGCGCGCCCGAGCTGGACGAGGCGGCGCGGGGGACGCTGAAGTGGCTGTGCGGGGAGCTGTCGGCGGCGCGCGCGGTGCGGGCAGCGCGGTTACGGGATCGAAGGGGTATAGGGTGGTAAAAAGGGCGCTTCGCTTCAGGCAAATGCTGCGACGTCGCAGCATTTGACCTGCGATCTGCGCGCATGGTGTGACCCCAGTTCCCAAATGTGCCGACGTCGGCACATTTGCCCTTGCGACCCACCAACCTCGCCATGCTATAGTGCCTCTGCGCGGTCAAACAACCCGCGCCGGGGGTGAGAGCCCGAATGAGGTGGCGATCAAGCCACTATGCAACCATGCTGGTGGCTTTTTTGCTGCTTGGTGTGCCCTTATGGGCGGCCGGGCGAAGGGAGCCGCAAGGCTCGCCGGTGCCTCATCGGTCTCTCAACCTTCGTTTCGGTCGCCCACCCGTTTGAGAGCGGGCAGGCGGTTACAAACCGTGAATGAGGCATACACCATGAGCATCCATCACCCGGGCGCACGCGCGCTCCATTCCCCTGCCCTATCCGCCGACATCGGCCTGATCCCGACATGCACAGAAAGCCGCGTCCGCGCCGAGGCGATGCGGCTGGGGTACGCGCTGCCGGAAGCCCGCCTCGATCCCGATTCGATCCAGCGTGACATTGCCGCCCACCTGCGCCGCACGGTGGAGGATTGCCTGCATGTCGGGCGTGCGCTGATCGTACTCAAGGAAGTATGCGGCCACGGGAATTTCATCAACCGGTTGAAAGTTATCGGGCTTCACCGGAATGTTGCACACAAGTTCATGCGGTCCGCGTGGAGGCTCTCAAATTTGCCGACGTCGGCAAGTTTGCTTGAAGCGGTCGGCAATCAGACCAAGCTTTTCGAGCTGCTGACACTGGATGACGAGCAGTTCGAAGAGCTTGCGCTGACGGGTCAGACGGGCGGGCTGTCCGTCGAGGACATCGCCGGCATGAGCGTGGCGAAATTGCGAGCAGCGGTACGGGCTGGCATTGAAGGCCGTACCTGCGCCGATCCGCTGCAGGCCGGCGATGTGGTCAGCAGCATCCATGCGGGGCGACAAGGCCGCGTGGTGAAGGTCTACCCGGATGGCAGCGCGTGCGTGTGCTGGGACGATGGCGAGCCGCAGCCGGAGGGCATGGGCCATGAACGCATGCCGCGCAAGCTGCTGCGCCTGGTGGAGCGCCCTGCCCCGACTGCGGCATCGTCTGCGCCTGAGCTGCTGTGCTCCCCGTTGATGGCTGGGGACCGCGTGGTTCACACCGGCGATGGCCGCCTGGGCATCGTGCAGTCGGTGTATCCGGACGGTTCTGTTTCTGTGTCGTGGGACGGCGGAGATGTGTCGATGGGGGTGCCGCCTGAATCGCTGCGCCGAATTTACTCGACTGCCAAGCAGTCGGACCAGGCCGAGGTTCGTACGGTCTCTCGCAGGCTCACGGTGTCGTTTCGAGGCGTGGAATACGATGTGAGCGAGATACCGGAAATCATGGCCGGTGAGACGGTGTTCGTCACGCCCGGTCCCCGCGAGGTTGAAACTGGCGAGCATGCTCATTCCAAGCTGCTGCTCTATCCTCTGCCGGCACCTCGGTTTGGCCTCGATGTGATCCCGCGTGACGCACGTTTGCCTCTTTGCGCGGATGAGGAGCTTGCCGTCCGGCATGCTCGTGAAGCTATGTTCCTGGCTGCCAGGTCGGGGGGAAGGTTCATTGCTGTGGTGGGAGAATCGTGGAGCGGCAAGACTACGCTGCTCCGCGAAACCATCGAACACATCAAGCGCGAATGTGCCCCGATCGTTGTCATCCGGCCCGTGATCTTCGACAAAGAGGAAATGACGGAATCCTGCGTTTGCTATGCAATTCTGCACGACGTGAAACCCAATGATAAGTACCTCGACGAGGAGTTCGATCCTAGCCTGTATGAGCTGACACGTCGGGTCGAGAAGGTGCTGATCGAGTCGGGCCGTAGCGGCCAAACCCATGTGCTGATGATCGATGACGCGCACGAGCTCAACATTCATACGCTGAAATACCTAAATCGCCTTTTGGAGATAGGGGACGGCCTCGGAAAACTGCTTTCGATCGTGCTGCTTGGCCAGCCCGGGCTGAACGAGAAACTGGCCATGTGTCAGATTCAAGTGGGGGGTGCGAAATGAGCACGCACGGTATTCAGGTGGATGAGCTGGGTTTCGGCGAGGCCGTGAAATCAATCTCGCGCGAAATCAATAATCACGTGCTCGATGTATCGGAGCGGTTGCGTAAAGGACGGGCGCTTCTCGGCATGATGTTGTTTCGGGTGAGGGATTTGGGTGCTCATCATCCTACGAAAGTGACGGGCAGTGACATGTCGGATATTGAAGACATGCTTCAACTCGCGATCGAGGTGCTACCGCATCATGATCATGACTTGGCGGACCCGGTGGATGGGATGGATGCGAGTATCCGCAGGGCGATCAAGGCGGGGGCGTACTGGCAGCACCATACCGAAGTTGCGCTGGAGGCGCTGATAGCGGCGTCACGGGCGGATACTTCAATGGCCGATCTGACTCGCTTGGCGCAGCAGATGGCCGAGGTGGTGGATGGGAACGAGGGCCTGGCGCAGGCGTGGGAGTCGTTCAATGGGCTGGTCACCTCGCGTGGGTTGGAGGTGGAAGTGAAGCGGAGCCTTAGCGGAGCGCTGGCCGAGGTAAGTGTGCTCGATGCGGAAGCGCTCAAGAAGTATCGGCGCACGCAGCGGATGGCGGCTGAGTACATGAATGCTCTGGGCTGGGCCGCGGAGACGGTGGAGGCGGACGATGCCAAATGATGCTGCAGCGGCCGAGCGGGCCGCATTTCTGAAGCGTGAAGCGCGCCAGTCGTGGGCTGATCGCCTGGCGACTGTTGCGGCCGAGGTACGCATGGGCCGTTCGGGGCGCGGCGGTGGCCTGCGAAAGCTGACGGGTTTTCGTGTGGTGCGCGCCCGCGGTGCGGATGGCTTGGACTACCTGGTGGTGCGCGGCATCGCTTGAGAAGTGGACGTCAACGTCCACTTTGGGCTCCATTGCCTGGACTGCCCTGGTGGTGCGGTGATCGGTTGAAGCAGGAAACGGGGCGCCCTTCGGGGCGCTTCGTCGTTTACGGGCCGGCTTCCCGCTGAAAGTCGTGTGTAACGCGTGTTACGCGTGTTACGCGGGCGCTTTCCGGGCCGGAAGTGCCCTGCGTATTGCGGGCCCCATGAAATCGCCTACGGGGCCGGATTTTGCCCCTTCTTCTGTGTGTTCCCTGTTTCTCGTGCGCAAAAAGCCTAAAGGGTTTTAGTCCAAGCGTTTTAGTAAAGGGTTTTACCGTGCGGCATCAGGATAAGTAGCGCACGGGGGGGTGGGGTGAAAGATCGGAAGCGGGCGCGCGGCCACGAGTTCTTCGAAGTCCTCGAATGCTCGCTGCGGCGTGGCCTGAATGCTTGCGGAGTCGATGACGGCGCGGCGGGGGCGGTCGTGGAGGAGTGCGTGCGGAAAGTCAGAGGGGCATTCGGGGGGGCGAGCGTCTATATCCCATCGCGTCCGTATGGCTTGCACGACCAACGCAACAGCCGGATGTATGCCGAATTCAATGGGGAGAACCAGATGGAGTTATCCAGGAAGTACGGGGTTTCTGTGATGCGCGTGAGACAGATCATCGAGGAAGTCCGGACGGGCAGACGAAAAGGGAAAGGAGCGTGAGCGCGGACAACCGGGAACAGTGGAGAGGCATCAGATGGAATTCATGAAGAAGCATGAGCGGGGCAGCGGCGACACGTCGCCTTCCGCGCCGATGGACACCGCGCCGCGCGAGGCGCTGCGCGCCCATCGGGCCAAGGTGGCGCACATGGATGATCTCGCGCGCAGCGAGCGTGCCCGGGTGGGCTCGCTGCGGGGCGAGTTGGGGGCGCTGGAGAGGTCCAAGGCATCCGTGGCCGTAAATGCGCTACTCGGTGGGGAGGTTGCCGACATTCAGGGAGTGGTGCAACGCATTGCCGCCATGCGGCAGGAGATCGAGGACGCCGAGGCGGTCGCCGTGGAACTGGCGGCCCGGCGCCAGGCCGAGGCGCTGCAATTGCGACGCCTCGAGCACGCCGTGCAGCGGGAATTGGGGGGCGCGTTGGATGAGGCCTTTGCAGCCGCCGCCGAGCACTACAACACGTTCGTTCATGAACTTGCCGAGGCTGCGCTGGAACTGTGGGCGGTGCAGGGTCTGATGATCAGGCTCGGTGTGGGCAATTCGAACGGCTTTGATGGTGGCGTCGTGCTGCCGCAGGTGAGGCCAGGCGATGGCAGGACGCTGGCGCCGGTGATGCGCCCGGGGGATCGGGCTTTCGCAGAAGCGGTCGCGCAGCGTCAGCATGCGCTGATGGAGCGGCTGCGGCGCGACGGCTTTGAGCTGGAAGGGATGTGACTGATGAAAAAGCGAGTGAATATGCAGTCTCTGCGCTGCCCGGCGGATGACATTCTGGATCGGGTATTGAGCGGAAAAGGTGCGGGCGAAATCGTTTCGTTGCGCGAGGCCTACGTCACGATCACCGGCGACGAGCGAATGAGTGGGCAACTCGCCGACTGCAACAAGATGCGCTATCACAACTTCCTCGGCACGGCTGAAACCCGGTTCACCG
>NZ_BCUG01000101.1 GCF_001591165.1 Thauera butanivorans NBRC 103042 | reverse complement strand
GGGGGGTCTCCTCGGTGCGATTGAAATATTAATAAAACGATACAAAAAGTTCCGATAAACAGAACATGATCAGAACTCTAGTGCCGCGCGCGCATGACGTCAAGCAATAAAAACAAAAAACGGAACTTTATGTACAAATTTTCGGAACTAAAATAAGATTACCTGACCCCCACACATGCGCACTCCGACCCGCGGCACGGCAAGCCGGACCGGCAAGTGCAAAAAAGGAAGCAAGGAGACAGAGGTGACGGAATTCGTCCTGCAAGGCCCCGACCGCATGGTGTCGGTGCGCGAGGTGTTCGGAATCGATACCGATCTGAAGGTGCCCGCCTTCGCCGAGCGCGAAGACCACGTGCCGGACATCGACGACGCCTACCGCTTCAACCCCGACGTCACGCTGGCGATCCTGGCCGGCTTCAGCCGCGACCGCCGGGTGATGGTGCAGGGCCTGCACGGCACCGGCAAATCCACCCACATCGAGCAGGTCGCGGCACGGCTCAACTGGCCCTGCGTGCGGGTGAACCTGGACGGCCACATCAGCCGCCTGGACCTCGTCGGCAAGGACGCCATCGTGCTGCGCGACGGCCTGCAGGTGACCGAGTTCCAGGAAGGCATCGTGCCGTGGGCCTTGCAGCGCCCGGTGGCGCTGATCTTCGACGAATACGACGCCGGCCGGCCGGACGTGATGTTCGTGATCCAGCGCATCCTGGAACGCGACGGCAAGTTCACGCTGCTCGACCAGAACCGGGTGATCCACCCCCACCCCTGGTTCCGCCTGTTCGCCACCTCCAACACCGTCGGCCTGGGCAACCTGTCGGGCATGTACCACGGCACCCAGGTACTGAACCACGCCCAGATCGACCGCTGGAACATCGTCGCCACGCTGAACTACCTGCCGCACGACGAAGAGATGGCGATCGTGCTGGCTCGCGTGCCGGCCAAGAACGACGACAGGGGCCGCAAGCTGATCTCGGCGATGGTCACGGTCGCCGAACTGACCCGCAAGGGCTTCGCCGCCGGCGACCTGTCGACGCTGATGTCGCCGCGCACCGTGATCACCTGGGCGGAGAACTGCGAGATCTTCCGCGATCCGGCACTGGCCTTCCGGCTGTCCTTCCTCAACAAGTGCGACGAGGCCGAGCGCCCGATCGTGGCCGAGTACTATCAGCGCTGCTTCGGTACAGAACTGGACGAATCCTGGATGCGCGCGCCCGGAGCGCAGTGATGTCCAGCGCCCAGCAAAAGGCGAGGCGCCAGCAGCACGTCGAGGAACTGTGCGCCGCCACGCTGCGCGCCCTGACCGGCGACCGCCGGCTGCACTACCGCGGCCGCCGCCTGTACGCCGGCGACCGGCCGCTGGCCATGCACGCACCGCACCTGCGCGTCGATGCCGGCGAAAGCGGCTTCGGCGACTGCCGCGCCGCGGCCGACGGCATGGCGCTGCGCCTGCTCCACTCCGACCCCGCGCTGCATCGCAGCCTGTGCCCCGCCGACCCGGTCGAACGCCTGGTGTTCGAGCTGCTCGAGCAGTTGCGGGTCGAGACTTTCGTGCCCGCGGACATGGCGGGCATGGCCGACAACCTGCATCGCCGCTTCGAGAACTGGTCGCTGGCCTTCTACCGCTCCGGCCTCACCGACAGCACGCTGGGCATGCTGCTGTACACCGTGGCGCAGATGTGCTGGTCGCGCCTGACCACCTTGCGCGTGCTGGAGGAAACCGAGGACTACATCGAGAGCATGCGCTTCTCGCTGGCCGGGGAGCTGGGCACGCACCTGGCGGGCCTGCGCCGCAGCCGGGCCGAGCAGCGCGTGTTCGCCGTCCATGCGCTCGCCATCGCCGCCACCGTCGGCGAGCGCGTGCGCGCCGAGCAGGCCGCCGCCGCGGACACCGACGGCAGCGACGGAAGTGACGACGAGACGCTGCGCGAATTCGCCCTGCTGCTCGATTTCGACCAGGACGGCGACGACGACGGCATCGCCGCTGCCACGACCGGCACCAGCAAGGTCTTCGACGAGACCGGGCATGCCTATCGCGTGTTCACCACCCGCTTCGACAGCGAAGTCGCCGCCGCCAGCCTGGTGCGCAAGGCCTTGCTGCGCGAACTGCGCGAGCGGCTCGACAAGCGCATTGCCGAGCAAGGCCTCAACCTCGCCCGCCTGGCGCGCATGCTGGGCGCGGCACTGGCCGAGCCCCGGCACGACGGCTGGCTGTTCGGCGAGGAAGAAGGCCGGATCGATGGCCGCCGGCTGGCGCAGTTGATCAGTTCCCCCACCGAGCGCCGCCTGTTCCGCCAGGATCGCCTGCGTCCACACGCCGACTGCGTGGTCGCCTTCCTGGTCGATTGCTCGGGCTCGATGAAGGCCCACATCGAAGCGGTGGCGGTGATGCTGGAC
The DNA here is from genome assembly GCF_001591165.1 of Thauera butanivorans NBRC 103042. Lineage (GTDB taxonomy): Bacteria > Pseudomonadota > Gammaproteobacteria > Burkholderiales > Rhodocyclaceae > Thauera > Thauera butanivorans. The sequence goes on along the minus strand of NZ_BCUG01000101.1, from coordinate 3,954 downwards.
GTGCTGCTGCGCGCGCTGGAAATGACCGGCGCGCGCACCGAGCTGCTCGGCTTCACCACCTCTGCGTGGAATGGCGGCCGCGCCTGGCGGGAATGGCTCGCCCAGGGCCGTCCGCCGCGGCCCGGCCGGCTCAACGAGGTCTGCCACATGGTGTTCAAGGACGCCGAGCGCAACTGGCGGCGGGCACGCACCGATGTCGCCGCGCTGCTGAAGGCCGACCTGTTCCGCGAGGGCATCGACGGCGAGGCGGTGGACTGGGCCTGCAACCGCCTGCTGGCGCGCGGCGAGCGCCGCCGCATCCTGGTGGTGATCTCGGACGGCTGCCCGGCCGACAGCGCCACCGGCCTCGCCAACGACGCCTTCTACCTCGACAACCACCTGAAGGACGTGGTCGCGCGGCGCACGCAGCAGGGCGCGGTCGAGATCATCGGCCTGGGCGTCGGCCTCGACCTGAGCCCCTTCTACCGCCGCTGCCTGGCCACCGACATGAGCCAGGCGCTGGACAACACGCTGTTCTTCGAGATTGCCCAGATGCTCGGCGGCCGTCTGCACGGCGCCCGCCGGAACCCGTAGCGCGCCGGCCCGCGCGCAGCTTTCCGTGCCGGCCAGGCGGCGCGGCATTCGACAGGAGAAAACACATGGCAAGGAAACGTCTGGCCGTCCAGTTCGGCCAGGGCACCTCGATCCGCAGCCGGGACTACACCCAGGCTGCGGCCCGCGCGATCCGCGACGCGCTGTGGCACAACTCGCTCAACGTCGCCGACGCCTTCGGCTTTCCGCGCGAGGCGATGCAGATCGACGTGGAGCTGGGCGTGCCCTGCCCGGAAGCGGTGGATTGCGCCGCGCTGCTGCCGATTTTCCCCTATGGGCAGGCGACGATCCGCGTCTCCAGAGGCGGCCTGGAAGTCGCCAAACCCGATGGCAGCAGCAGCTCCGTGATGGTGAATGCGGCGCTGGTCGTCTACTTCGACATGGAGCAGGCCCAATGACTGAAAAGCGCATCATCCTCGAAATGGGAAGCGGCAACGATCTCTACGGCGGCGACTACACCAAGGCGGCCTGCCGCGCGGTGCAGGACGCCCTGCACCATTCCTCGCTCGTGCTGCTGCGATCGCTCGGCTACGACCACCTCGACATGCGCGTCGAAGTGACGATCGGCGTGCAGGCGCCGGAAAAGGTCGATACCGCCGCCGTCGCCGCCACGCTGCCGCGCGGCCGCGCCGAAGTGAAGGCGGTGTTCGGCGGGCTCGACGTCCATGATCCCGAAGCCGGCACCACCCACATCGTCGCCACCGCGGCGATTGCCGCCTTCCTGCCGATCGAAGCCGGCGCCTGGCGGCTCAGTGCCGCTGCCGAACGCTGAGGCCGCCATTCCGAGGCGAACCCGGGCCGGGAGCGCCCGGGTTCGAATGCCCGGTGTTCAGGCCACCCGCGCCGACAGCCCGAACTTTCCCTCGGCCTTGTGCCGCTGCTGCGCAGTGCGTACCGCAGCCGGTGCCGCGGCATCGGCCCGCTGCGCCAGCAGCGCCTCGTCCTCGGCACGAAGCCGCAGGCCGAGCGCTTCGAGCCGCGCCAGCACGGCTTCGATTTCCCACGGCGCGGCCAGCACGCGCTTCTTGCCGTCGTTGAAGCGCACGTGCAACCAGTAGGCGTCGACGTCCGGCGCGTGCCGCAGGTACAGGCGCTCGACCTCCTGCGGCGCGGACTCGATGCGCGACATGGCGTCCTGCTTCTTGGCCCGCCCCCTGAACCAGGCAAGCGTCAGCACCGCAAGCAGGGCGATGAAAGCGAACAGGGTCTCGGACATCGGAATCTCCTCTCGAAAACGGCACCGGGCAAAAACCCCGGCGGACGGCCAGCACATGCGTCGATGTTTCGAGAGAATAGTGATCTCGATGTTTTTTGACACCCCTATCGATAAAACCAATAGTTATAAGCAGCTCGGGTGCGCAAAAAGCACCGGGCCGACGACCCCCTGCCCGTGGCCGCAGTCAGCGCAGCATCGAGCTCACGGCATTGAAGACCAGGCCGCCGCCGATCAGGATCAGCACGCCGAAGGCGATGCGCCGCATCGTGATCGCCGAGAACGGCGGCGGATAGCGGCGCCCGGCCAGCGTCGCCAGGGTCACCAGCGGCACGGTGAAGGCGACCAGCACCCAGACTTCCTGGGTGAAGGTGCCCTGGGTGCCGGCGAAGATCGTGCGCACCCCGGACGTGAAGGCGAAGGTCAGCAACAGCATGTTGCGGATCGTCTCCAGGCTGAAGGGCTGGCGGTAGAAGTGGAAGATCACCGGCGGGCCGGCCATGCCGAACAGGCCACCGAACAGGCCGGAGAAAAAGCCGCTGACGAAGAAACTGCCCCTGGACGAGCGCTCGCTCAGCGGCGTGGGCCGCAGCATGAAGACGATGCCGCTGTAGATGATCGTGATGCCGAGCAGGAGTTCGAGCAGCAATGCCGCGGCCGCGCTCAGATACTCGAGCAGCAGCACCCCGCAGACCACCGAGGGCACCACGCCGAGCAGCACGGCGCGTGATGCCGGCCAGTCGATGTGGTGCAGCTTGCCTGGCAGCGCCACCGCACTGTTGACCAGCGTCACCAGGCTGATGAGGACGGCGACCATGGTGATCGGCGCCAGCCCGAAACCGCTGGTGATGCCCATGACGATCATCCCCAGCCCGAATCCGGTCACGGTCTGGAAATAGGTGCCGACGGCGATGACGCCCAGCAGGGCGGCGGTGGTTTCGATGTCCATGTCAGTGCGTCCCGGCGCCCGGCGCCGCGCTCAGCCGCCGGCCTTCGCCGCAACTTCGTGTGCCTGCACCACCGTGACGGCGATGACGTGGAACACGTCCTCCGAACTGCAGCCGCGCGACAGGTCGTTGGCCGGCTTGGCGAGCCCTTGCAGCAAGGGTCCGATCGCCACCGCGCCGCCGACGCGCTCGGCCAGCTTGTAGCCGATGTTACCCGCTTCCAGGTTGGGGAAGATGAGTACGTTGGCCTTGCCCTTGACCTGGGATTCGGGCAGCTTGCGATTGGCGATCTCGGCGACGATCGCGGCATCGAGCTGCACGTCGCCGTCGATGGCCAACCCCGGGCGCATCGCCTTGACCCGCTCGGCGGCGGCCGTGACCTTGTCGACCGCCGCATGCTTGGCGCTGCCGCTGGTCGAGAACGACAGCATCGCCACCCGCGGCTCCTCGCCCAGCAAGGTGCGCGCACTGTCGGCCGCCGCCATCGCGATCTCGGACAGCTCTTCCGCATTCGGCTCGACCACCAGGCCGCAGTCGGAGAAGATCAGGCCGCCTTTCAGGCTGTGGAAGGGCTCGCACATCATCATCAGGAAGAAGCTCGACACCAGCTTGAACGACGGGTCGGTGCCGATCACCTGGATCGCGGTGCGCACGACGTCGGCCGTGGTATGCACCGCACCGGCCACCGAACCGTCGGCATCGCCGGCGCGCACCATCATGTTGGCGAAGACCAGAGGCTTGAGCACTTCCTGCTGGGCCTGGGCGAGCGTCATGCCCTTCTTCTCGCGCAGGCGGAACAGGATTTCGGCATAGCCGGCGGCAAGCGGCGAATCCGCCGGATCGATCAGCGTCATGCCGCCGAGGTCGATGGCCTCGTCCTCGGCCAGCTGGGTGATCCGCTGCCGCTCACCGACGAGCAGGATGTGCGCCGTGCCTTCGCGCGTGGCGCGCAGCGCAGCCTGCAACACGCGCGGGTCGTCGCCCTCGCACAGCACGACGCGCCCGGGCCTGGCGCGGGCACGGTCGATGATCCGGTTGATCGCTTTCATGTTTCGGCATCCTCATGGCCGCCGTGTCCGGCGGCACATCGAAAAAGGCACAAAAAAAAGCCGGCATCACAGCCCCACAAGCGTGCGATGCCGGCCAATCTCAATCCGATCAGGGGAGAGGGGTCGGAATTGAGGGAGGGTAAATCCACCCCCG
>NZ_BCUG01000100.1 GCF_001591165.1 Thauera butanivorans NBRC 103042 | reverse complement strand
TATAGCGACATTGATCCCACTGAGGATCAGAGCAAAAAGTGCAATGCAATATGTTGAAAAAACTCTCATCAGCCCCTCGAAAGCCTACTGTCCAGTCCCCAATCTGTGCAGTGTGGATTGTTCAATGCGTCATGGGTCGCCGTTCAAGTGTTTTGGGTGCGAAGCCGGCGCACTTCGTCTTCGGTCAGGGTTACCGCTTCGGCGATGGTGGCATCGTCGAGCTGCGTCATGCGCAACAGGTTCAGGGCCATCTCGACCCGGGCTTCCTGCCGCCCTCTGCGCTTGGCCGCCTGCAAAGCGCTGCGCTCATCGCGTTCCGCACGTTCGAGTACGAAGGCGCGGCGAGCTTCCCCATCTTCATACCACGGCGGCAACGCGTTCATGGCCGCCCCTCAAGCCTGCTCGCGCAGCCGGCGCACTTCGTCTTCGGTCAGCCCGGAAAACTCCGCGATGGTGGCATCGTCGAAACGGTTCGCGGCGATCATTTTCAGCGCCGTTTCGATGTAAGCCTCCTTCTTGGCCGCCTGCAACGCGCTGCGCTCCTCGATGCGTGCGCTTTCGAGGATGAAGGCCCGATGAGCCTTCTCGTCATCTTCATTCCAGAATTGAGCGGCCAAGGTTCCGCCTCACGCCTGCTCGCGCAACCGCCGTACTTCGTCTTCGCTCAAGGCCGTAGCTTTGGCAATGGTGGCATCGTCGAGTTGAGTCATGTGCAGCAGGTTCAGCGCCATTTCGACGTTAGCCTCTCTCCGCCCTTCCTGCCGCCCTTCCTGCTTGGCCGCCTGCAATGCGCTGCGCTCATCGCGGAGCGCGCGTTCGCGCACGAAGGCCGCACGGCGGCTTTCTTCGTCGCCGGACAGGCGCTGGAGTTCGGCCAGGGCCTGCTTGACCGGCTCATGCGTGATCGTGGCCATGATGTCTTCCTTGTTCCAGTGGGTGAAAAAGCCTACCCAGTCATCGAATGCACTGCGCGGCCCGGCTTGGCCAGCACGCAGCTTCTCTGCCTTGGACAACTCTACCATGTAGAGTTGCAGGGCGTAGGTCAGTACCACATCGCGCTCTTCGTCGTCGCGCATGGCGAAGCACCAGCGCGCCTTGGGCAGATCGGACCACTCGAAATCCAGCAGGTGGATGCCGATCACCGGTGTCAATTCCTCGTAGTTCTCCCCTCGCTTGAGCTGGTCGCCGAAGGTGCGCGCAAGGTAGTAGAGCGCCCGTGCCGACCAGAACTCCTGCGCCCGCACCTGCATCTCGACCTCGAAGGTCAGGCCATCCGGATCCCGCGCGAGCACGTCGAGCACGATGAACTTGCCGGCCAGGTCCTCCGGAGTGATGCCAGGGTTGATCACCTCCACCACGTCGATGGGCGGCGCATCGGCGCGCACGGCATTGATGAGATCGGCGAGCAGCCGCGGCGTGCGCGCGAACAACATCTTGAAGACGGCGTCGTTCTTGGGGTCGAGCAGGGTCTGCAGGTCGGCGGACATGGGCGGTCGGCGGGATGGGTATCCCGTCATTCTATCAGGCCGGTTTCGGCCGGCCGGCGCTGTCGCACAGCCCGATCTGCACGGCGCAATTTTGAGCCCGCTGATTTCATTGGGAAAACCGGGCTCATGTCGCATGCCCATCGACGGGCAGGCCTCCCCACGACTATCCCATTCGACATGGCGCAATTTTCAGCTCTGCTTTCATATCAAAGAGTTAGAAGGCGATAAGTGCGGCCCAAGCAGTAGAGACAGCGAAGCGGTAACACGGCGCAATTTTACGGAGTGTTTTTTAATCAATGGCTTATATCGGGGAGAGCAGGGAGCTACCCCCTTGTTTGCTCGCAACAGCCAAACCACAGGAGGACAGGAAGATGAATGAACCAGCCAACGAACCGACGGTATTCAAGCCGCACCTGGTGTTGCACGAAGGGCAGGCGATGACCACCTCGATGGCGGTGGCCGAGCACTTTGGAAAGCTCCACAAGGACGTACTTAAAGCGCTTAAAAATCTGGAGTGCTCAGATGATTTTACAGAGCGCAATTTTGCGCTCTGCTTTAAAACCAATGAGTTAGCGAACGGAAGATCCATTCCCTACTACCGCATGACCCGCGACGGCTTCGCCTTCCTGGCCATGGGTTTCACCGGCAAGAAGGCGGCGGCCTGGAAGGAAGCCTACATCTCGGCCTTCAACCGCATGGAGCAGGCGCAGCTTGCCCGCCTGCGCAAGGAGAACGGTGATCGTGACGAGCTGGTCGGCTACATCCTCGACCTGATCGAGCGTGTGAAGGAACTCGAAGGCGAGGAACGCTCGCTGCGCGCCGAGCGCCACGAATTGAGCCTGGAGCTGGACATGGTCAGGCGCCGCATCACCGGGCCGGAGGAGCTGGGCGTGATGATGATCCTGTGCGACATGCGCACGCCGGACGCGCAGTTGCTCGCCTTCCTGTCACGCAAGGTCTTCGAGATGGACGAGTACCGCCAGGAGCCCGTGCAGGCCAGTGCAAAGCAGCTCGCGGCCGCCATCGGCTGGAGTTCGTCACAGCAGGTGCGAAAGGCGCTCCAGCGGCTCGAGGAGAAGGGGCTGCTCGCCATCCAGCGCCAGAAGCGGGGGCGCACGCCTTCGTATGCGGTGCGTGCCAGGGCGATCGAGGCGATGCTGAAGGCCCACCGTGAAGGAGAGCACGGCTGGCTCAACGAGCAGGCGCTCGTGCCGGACGCCGAATCGCCGATCGCGGAAGTGATCCGCAAGATCGTCGGTATGCCTCAAGGCCAGCACGATGACCCGACCGAACAGCGCATCACGAACCGTAATCTGCTGCCGAGCCGCTTCAAGGGGATCCGGCGGCGTTGACCCGCAGATCACAGTTCTTCGGAGATCACCATGCGTCAGATGATGGATCGATTGCTCGCCCGACTCGGGCTCGTTCGTGTTTCCACGCTTCGCGACCAACTCAATTACGCCCGCTCGATCGGAAAGCGCCTGGACGAGCATCGTGAGCTCGTCGAGTCGCTGACAGCGTGCGCGCCGATGTTCCTCAAGGAGCGATGGTGGCATGTCGGACATATGGAGATTCAGGATGATTACCTGATGCGCCTCTACCACTTGGTGTATGGCTGCTGGCCGGAAACCGGAGGCCGGCAATCCAACGGCGAATTCGTCCGATCGAGGCCGGCGGTTTTCGGGCCATGCGCCCTGCCGGAGTACAACAAGGACCGTCCCAACTCAGAGTGCTGAAGACCATGAGGAACCGACACAACGGGCGTGATGCCGGTAAACCGAAGCGTCACGCCGGCAGCAGGAAGCCGATGCCGCCAGGCCGCAGTTCCGAACCCGCGGCGCCGACGCTGCAACTGCATGTCGCCAATCGTGCCTTGGCAGGTTGGTGGCTGCTTGCCGCCATCGGACTCTTCACGCTGGTCTTCCCCGGCTACTGGGTGGCCTGGTTAGCCGGCGCCAGCGCCTCGGCCGAGGTCTTCGCGATGATTCGCGCTGCAGGCGGCACGGCCGTGCTGCTTGGCGTGGGGAGGGCGCTATACGTCCGCTACGCGGCGGTCTACACCGTCACCCCCGATGCGGTGTCAGCCCGCTTGGGCGTATTTGCCCACAACACCAACTACGTCCGGAAAAACCACATCCGCACCATCGAGGTCCGCCAGTCGGCACTGGGGCGACTGCTCGGCTTCGGCGACATCGCCTTCGCATCCGCCGGCACAAACTACCCGGAGGTGGTGTTCGCGCGGGTGAGCGGACCGGTGGGGCTGAAGCAGAGGATTACGGGGGCGATTTATGGGACGGAGCGGGGACGGGAGCAGGAATCATGAGGGCGACGCACAGATACCGTTGGGCGGTCTGGACAGACGGGCAGGAGCCGCGCATCGCATCGAGCCGTCGCCAAGCCAAACGCATCGCCCGCAAGGCGAGGGCAAAGGCCTGGCTCTGCAGGCACTACCCAGGCGAGGAAAATCCAGGGCTCTCCATCACAGATTTCGTCGTATGGGTGCTGGGGCGGCAAGGGCGGTGGTTCCGCTGCCTTTGGCTGTGCGGCGACGTGCCACAGGGCTCAGTGATCTTCGGAAAGCGGCTGGCGGATTCCGCTCATGAGCGGACCCGTTATGGCCGGAGCCTGCGCAACGATGGCGTGTGGAAGCTCGGTGGCCAGGCGCAGATCAGTGCGGCTGGCGTGTATCCGGCCTGCTTTCGGGAGATCACGCTCGACGGCGACGAGGCGATGGTTTGTGCTGGTCTGCATTGTGTGGCTGATTTCCGGACGCTACGGGATGCGCACCGGGCCTATGGGGAGGGCTATCTGCCCGAGTGCTGCTATGGCACGATCGACGATAGAGTCTTGCGGGTCTGGGTGGACGACGAGGTTCAGGTGTGCCCCTGATCGGCGTCATCCGGCGCATCCTCAGTCAAGGAGTTTTCCGGCACAACAGCGATGTAGTGCGGGCTTTCGATGTTAAAGCGCGCGATCGTTCGACCAGGTTTGCCTGGATCGACAGGTGGAGCCGGGGCGTACAGATAGCACCAAGCCACCGCCTTTTCGTCGACGAGCTGCGCGAGAACATCGGCTAGCTCAGCATCGTTGTCCCGAAGCCATTTTTTCGATAGGACGATCTGGGGCTCGGCTGTGCGCTCTTCTTTCTTCCCGGACAGGGCGATTTTCGCTCGAAGTTTGATCATGAAGACATTGTCGAGCGCGACGATGCCGCACCGGCCAAAATAGATGCGCTCTTTCTGATATTTGGGGTGGTACGCGAAAAACGGGAGGCAGAGTGTGTAGAACGTTCCCCGCGCGATATCACCGATGAACAGGGGTGCGGCCTTGCGTTGGGCGTCGGTGAACCTCAAGTGATTCATTGCCACAACCGCGAGAAACCGGGACGTTTCCGGGCGACGGGGCTGAGCGCGGCCTTCCCCTGCCGAAATTGCCGGTGTGGTGCCAGGGGCGAGACCCTTGGATAGCACCGGCGGCTCGATGCCCTTCGATTTTCCCGTCTTGGCGTGAATCACGAATTTCATGCCGCACTCGGCCGCTGCTGCGCTGGTGCGCGTATTGTGATATCCGGCCTGCTTCTCAGCGCTGGCGTCCGGAGAGACAGGCGCTTCGCCGATCCAGGTACATCCTGCAACGTGGGCATGATGCGGATTTTCGCGGAAGTACGGAGAAACCTTCTTATCTTCCAGCGCATCATCCCGGTGGTAGTTCGCACCTACGATGGCAGCCTTCGAAACCGCTCGGCATCGCGGATCCCCACACTGGAACGTCAGCTTGAGGCGCGGTTCATCCTGCGCGAAATAAAGCGTGCGTGCTTCCAGTATCGTTATATTACGTCCGGCTTCGACACAAAACGCTTCCCCTTTGGACATCGTATGAGCCTGTACAAACCAGGTTACGCGATCGCGACAGACAGGTGGCCGACCCGCTCCGATGCGGGTTTCACGACGATCTCGATGTCGTACCCGAGACGGTTGAGGCAGTCCATGAGCTTGCGCTCGGACAGATTGGTGAAATCGCCACGCATCATGCCCGATACCTTCGGCTGCGAGATGCCCATGCGCTTGGCTGCTTCCTGCTGGGTCAGCCCGAGGGCACGCATGGCTTTCCGGATCTCGACCACCAGGTCGGTCTTGATCTTGAGTTTCTCGGCGTCAGGCAACGCCAAATCGGCAAAAACATTGCCCGAGCTGCGTTGAACCTCGATGCCGTCAATGACCCTTCTTTGCATTTCGTAGCTCCTGCACAAAAGCCTCGGCAACCTTCAACCGAGCGCGAATGATGTCCATGTCCCCCTTCGGCGTCGCGATTCCGCTCTTACTCTTCTTCTGGAAGCAATGTAAGACAAAGACGGCTTCCGCGAATTTCACCGTGTAGACCCCACGGTAGGTGCCGCCGGCATCGTCCTCGACCACTTCCAGTACGCCGGCACCACCGAAGCCCTTGTGCACCTTCGCTGCATCGTCCTGGTCGCCCATCTGTGCCAACGACAATGCATAGCCGAAGCGCCGGCGTATATCTGGCGGCAGTGCCATCAGATCCTTGTAGCTGCTCCCGATCCACTCGAGGGGGCGTTCCTTGTCAGTCATATAGCCAAATTATACCTTTTCAGGTAAATCTGCAACGGTAGTTCACAGCGACGATCTATCGGACCAGGCCGGACGGTGAGTAACGAAGGGCACGAGGCGGCCTCGAGGGCAGGGTGGCGCTACTCTGCTGCAGGGGGCCACTGGCGGGCGGTATGAACCAGCGTCAGCACCCACACGGTTCATACACTAGGCGGTAGCTGCCATGCGGATACAGCTCGCGGGAGCCCGGAATCTGCCCTGTGCGGCCGAGCTTGGGGAAGGTTTTGAGCCTGCCGGCCGCCTCGCTGAAGAGCTCATCCATCTTGAGCGCCGCGAGCGGGTTTTCGATGGCGATGTACTCGACGATCTCATCACGATCCTGCCGTGCCGCGGCAGTCCATCGGACTTTCACAGGCCAGCCTTACCGGCCTGAGTCAGCAGCTTCTCCCTACGCACGGCCGCGGCGGCTTCCACCTCTTCATTGGAAAAGTGCTGGCCGGTATCCTTCTGCCGGCGAGCGATGTCGACCTTGTGCCGCAAGAATTCGTCGTATCCGCGCGTCTGGCGCCGTTCGTCGATGTAGCGACGCATCAGTTCGCGCACGACCTGGGAGGCAGATCGATCCTCACCTGCGGCTTCGGCCATGAACTCGTCGCGGAGTTCTGGTTCCAGCTTCATTGTGAAAACGGCTTGCTTGGGCATGATTCACCTCGTTACCTGCTACGGTACTAACGAAGTATATACGCTATGCGCAGTTGGCCATACCGGGCTACGCATCGGCCTGTACCAGACTCAAGCTGACCATGGAGAAAGCGCCGACCAGAAGTGCTGTCGCCAGCACCTCGGCCGAGGTCTTCGCGATGATCCGCGCTGCAGGCGGGCTCGCGTTCCTGGTAGGAGCGGGCAGAGAGCGATATACCCGCTACGCGGCAGTCTATACGGTCACGCCCGATGCGGTATCGGCCCGCCTCGGCCTCATCGCTCTTAACACCAATTACGTGCGCAAGACCCCGGCGGCTGTATTGGATTGTGTAATCCAATACAGCCACTCTATGATGTCATCGTCTATTCGTTTTGGAGAGTTCGATGCCAACCTTGAACCCGCGAAACATCTCGATCGAGGCAGAACCTCGGAAGATCGCGGAGGATGCCGTTCAGCCGCCTTTGCGCATTGGCTTTGAGCTGGCTGAGTTCTGGAAGAAGCACGGTACCGATGAGGACGTGGTGGTCACGCGCTCGGATGAGCCTGTCAAGAAGGTGAGTTTCGAGTGATCATCCCGGACACTGGCGCGGACACTGGCGCCACTTGGAATACTTTCCGCCAGGACACGCTCCAAG
>NZ_BCUG01000099.1 GCF_001591165.1 Thauera butanivorans NBRC 103042 | reverse complement strand
GAAGGCGAAGGGCATGGCCGGCGCAAGCTGAGATGGCCGCGATTCTCCGCTCTGGCCGCGCCGGGGTGGAAATGGCGGCCGACTGAAATCTTCCGCAGCACTATCGGCCGGGGTGTGCAATGCTGATCGATCGACTTACGACACTGGATCTGTTGCGGTCCGAAGATCCGGATGAGGCGCGGGCAATGGTGGCGGGGATATTCTGCGACCACCGCCTCGATCTGACGGAGCGGAATGGCAGGCTGAACTATCAGCACCGCTATTTACGGACCGCTGTCGTGAGTTTCAGCGTAATGGGCTATGGGGCGGACGTCCGCATTACTCCCCGGGAACTGGATGATTTCTTCCTGGTGCAGTTGCCTCTGAAAGGCGAGAGCCGCATCGAATCGGGGAAAGAGCTCCGATTGAGCCGGCCCGGCAATGGAACGATCCATTGTCCGGGCCAGTCGTTTTCGATGAACTGGAGCGTGGACTGCTCGAAACTGGCAGTCCGCATCGAACGCGAGGCCATCGAGCGTCATGCGGCAAGCCTGCTGGGCAGGGCATTGCGCTGTCCGCTGCGCTTCGATACCGCGCTGGATACCTGCAGAGGCGGGGGCAAGGCGTGGGAAATGTCCATCCGCCAATTCCTCCGCGGCTTTCAGCAGAGCCCCGAACTCGTGGCGCATCCGCTGATGCGGGCGCAGTTCGAGCAATTCATCATGTCCGGCCTGCTGCTTTGGCAGGAAAACAGCCTCAGCGACAGTCTGCGGCGACCGGAGCCCGGAATTCTGCCGCGGCACCTCAAGGTGGTCGAGGACTACATGCACGCCCATCCGGATGCCGCCATGACCAACGAGCAACTGGCGGACCTGGGCGGTGTCAGCCTGCGCACGCTGTACAACAGTTTCAGGAGATTCCATGGCATGGGGCCGATGCGCTATCTGAAGGATCTGCGCATGGAAAAAGTGCGGGAGGAATTGCTCGATGCCGGGCGCTGCAGGAATGTGACCCAGGTCGCGACCAGATGGGGGTTCTTCGAGCTGGGCCGCTTTGCCGCCGAATACCGTAAACGCTATGGAGAATCGCCAAGCGATACGCTCAGGAATAATCCGTGAATCTTGCCGCTCGCTTTCTGGTGAATGGCTTGCGGCGTTTTGTTTTTCCGGATGCACTCATTGCACACGATTTGCAGAAGATGCATAGCCCACATGTTGCGCTTGGCCGAAATTGACGTTTCCCGCAGCAAGGGATTTCGACAAACATTCGGACTCGGAGAATTCAATCGTGCGCAGCATCACTATCGTCGGAGCCGGCCAGGCAGGCCTCCAGTTGGGAATCGGACTTGTCCGCAAAGGGTATTCGGTCACGATCATATCCAACCGCACCGGAGAGGAAATCTCGAAAGGCCGGATCCTCTCCAGCCAGTCCATGTACGACATGGCCCTGAGCCACGAGCGGGAACTGGGAATCGCCTTCTGGGACGCATCGTGCCCGCCGATAGAAGGGGTCCATATCCGTGCGGGCAATGCGCAGTCCGGACCCATGATCGATTTCCGCTCGCGCCTTTCGGCCAGGGGGCAGTCGCTGGACCAGCGGCTCAAGATGCCCCGCTGGATGGATGAATTCCAGCGCCTCGGGGGGCGCCTGCTGATCGGCGACGTCGATATGGATGAGCTCGAACGCCTGGCCGATGCCGCCGACCTGGTGCTCGTGGCGACCGGCAAGGGCGACCTGGGCAAGCTCTTCGAGCGGGACGCCGCGCGCTGTGCTTTTGATCGCCCCCAGCGCGCGATCGCGCTTACCTATGTCCACGGCATGGTGCCGCGTGATGATTTTTCGGCCTTGAACATCAACATCAATCCCGGCATCGGCGAACTGGTGCATTTCCCCGGCCAGACCCACAGCGGCGCCTGCGACATCATCAACATCGAATGCGTCATCGGCGGCCCGATGGACCGCTGGGATTCGGTGGCGACGCCGGCCGATCATCTCGCGATGACCAAGGCGCTGATCTCCGAATTCTTCCCGTGGGAGGCCCCGCGCTTCGAGAACATTCGCCTGACCGACGACAACGGCATTCTCTTCGGCCGGGTGACGCCCACCGTGCGCAAGGCCGTCGGCGTGCTGCCGTCGGGCAAGGCGGTGCTGGGCATGGGGGACGTGCTGGTGCTCAACGACCCGATGACGGGTCAGGGCTCGAACAATGCCGCCAAGGGCGCCAGCATGTACCTGGAGGCCATCGTCGCCCGGGGTGGCGCGGCGTTCGACCGCGGCTGGATGGAAGCGCTGGCGGAACGGTACTGGGACTACGCTCAATGGTCGGCCCGTTTCACGAACAGCATGCTGGTGCCGCCGCCGCCCCACGTCCTGCAGTTCTTCGGCCACTGCGGGCAGAACACCGGGCTGGCGCAGACCTTCGCCGACGCCTTCAACGACCCAAGGAGCCTGTCCGCCTGGTTCTACGATCCGGAAGCCACCGGCCGCCTCATCGATGAGGCTGCGCAGATGGCCTGAATCCAATGACGCCGCCGGCCGTGCCGTGGTCCGCCCGCTGGCCGGCGTTTCGAAAATACAGAAAACGCATTCCGGAGCATCACAATGTCCCATACCCCAAGCAGACTCTCGTCTCGTCCCGCCGGCCTGTGCATCGCGGCCGCCGCCGCGCTGGCCTGCGTCGCACCCGCCCACGCAACCAACGGCCCAATGCCCCACGGCTACGGCATCAAGGCCATGGGCATGGGCGGCGCGTCCATCGCCTTGCCGCAGGATGCGCTTGCCGCAGCCAACAACCCGGCGGGCATGGCCTTCGTGGGCGACCGCCTCGACCTCGGGCTGTCGGCGGTCATCGTTTCCCCCGAATCCAGTATTGGCGGCACGCGCTTCGACGGCGATGGCGTCAAGGCCATTCCCGTCCCCGATTTCGGCTACAACCGGGTCATCGACGACCGGCAGTCGATCGGCGTCTCGGTCTATGGCAACGGCGTGAGCACCGTATATGACGTGCCCCTGCTGGGCGGGCGCGACAAGGACAGTGCTGAACTGACCCAGGTCATCGCGTCGCCGACCTACGCCTTCAAGCTCGCGCCGGGCCATGCGATCGGTATCTCGGCCGATCTCGCCTGGCAGCGCTTCGAGGTCGAGGGCGTTCCCGACGCGCTCGGCGTCGAAAGCCCCGGGAGCGATTCATCCACGGGCCTGGGCTTCAAGCTCGGGTGGTCGGGACAGGTGACCGAGCGCATCACCCTCGGCGCGATGTATTCGTCCCGCATTCGCATGGGCAAGCTGAAGCGATACCGCAATCTGCTGGCCAACCACGGCGAGTTCGACATCCCGGAGCGTTACGGAATCGGCGTGGCCTGGCGTCCGACGGCGGACATCGTCATCGCTGCCGATGTGATGCGCGTGAAATGGGGTGACCTGGAGTCGCTGGCCAATGCCCTGATATCGGCCGAGCCCGGCTTTGGCTGGCGCAGCCAGACCCTCGCCCGGGTCGGCGTGTCGTGGCAGGCGGCGCCGTCATTGGCCCTGCGCACCGGCTTCAGCCACGGGCAGCAGATCGTCAGCAGCGCGAACGCCACCCTGAACTACCTGGCGCCCGTGACGCCCCGGAAGCATTTCACCCTCGGCGCCACGTATGCGCTGAGCACGGACAGCGAGCTGTCGTTCATGTACGCCCGCGCTTTCGGCTCCGAGGTCAAGGGCAGCGGGCCCAGCTCGGGCATCGCGGTGGACATGTCGCAGCACTGGGTCGGCGCATCGCTGGCCTTCAAGTGGTGACCGGCGCACCGGGCGTGAATCGGGCGCATATTCATTCCATCATCCCGCTCCGGCCATTCGACAGGGCGTCGGAGCGGGTAGCAAACCGGGAGGCTGCGATGGTCAGCATCGATCTTTTTCGCGACGGCATGGCTCGTCTGGCGGGCGCCGTCACCGTCATCACCACGGATGGGCGCATGGGTTTCGCGGGCATCACGGCCACGGCCGTGAGCAGCGTCACCGATCAGCCGCCGACCCTGCTTACCTGCATCAACCGCGCTTCCTTCGCGCATCCGGTTTTCAGCGGAAACGGCGTGTTGTGCGTCAATGTACTCGCGGAAGACCAGCAGGACGTCGCCGGGCTGTTCTCGGATCGCAGCATCACGATGCCCGAACGCTTGTCGCGTGTCGCCGCGCATCCGCTGGCAACGGGCAGTCCCGCGCTGGAAGGGGCGCTGGCCAGTTTCGACTGCACGATCGTGCAGCAGCACGGACTGGGTTCCCACGACCTCTTCATCTGCGAGGTCAGGGCCGTGAGCCTGGGGCATGGCACAGCCGGGCTGGCCTACTTTCAGCGCAATTACCACCGGGTCGGAGGCCGGCTCGCCGGGACGGCTCCGGTGGCAGGGTGAGGGGACGACATGCACAGGCACGACATGAGCGAGGCCGAGGGTTTCGGCTGGAGTGATCGCTACCTGCTCGGACAGGCCGTCATGGACGATACCCACCGTGAGTTCGTCGACTGTGTCGATGCACTGCTGAGGGCGACCGATGCCCAAGTGCCGGAAGCGCTGGCTGCCTTCGTCCGCCATGCCGAAGCGCATTTCAAGCAGGAGGACGACTGGCTCGGCTCTCCCGACTTCCCCGGCGGCGGCGAGTGCCATATCGAGGAGCACGACAAGGTCCTGAGGGCGGCCCGCGACGTCCAGCGCCTCGTCGGCGAAGGCAACGTCGACGTTGCGCGCGCGTATGGGCGTGCGCTGGCCGAGTGGTTTCCGGGCCATGCCGACTACATGGATTCGGCGCTTGCCGCCTGGCTCGTCAAGCGTTCGCACAACGGTCGCCCGCTCGTGTTCCGCCGGAAGGAAACGGGCTGAACGGCGAAAGGATTCCTTGCGCCTATTTCCCGTGCAACACCTTCACCACCCGCCGCAGCGTGTTTTCTTCCGGGTGGGGCTGGACCAGGAAGCCGAGGCCGTGCATCAGGCGCAGCATCTTGGCGTTGTTGCCCAGCACGTCGCCGAAGATGTTGCGGTAGCGCCGGGCGCGGGCGACTTCGATGAGGGCGCCCATCAGGCGGCGGCCCAGGCCGTGGCGCTGCCAGCCGTCGCCGACCACCAGGGCGAACTCGACCGATTCGCCATCGGTGGCGAGGGCGTAGCGGGCGCTGCCGATCATCTGCTCGGCGCCGGCCTCGTCGGTGGTGGTGGCGATCAGCGCCATCTCGCGGTCGTAGTCGATCTGCGTGAAGCGCGCGACCATCGCGGGGCTGAGTTCCTCGATCGTTTCCATGAAGCGCAGGTAGCGGGTCTCGGTGCTGAGCGTGTCGAAGAAGGCGAGCAGCAGCCCGGCGTCCTCGGGACGGACCGGGCGGGTGCGGATGCTGCGGCCGTTGCCGATCTGCCACTCCTGCACCAGGTGCAGCGGATAGGGGTGAATCGCCATGTGGGCGTAGCGGTCGCTGCCGGCGGGCAGGCCCTGGTCGATGGCGACGCGGGCATCGGCGGCGATGGCGCCGTCGGCATCGACGATCAGCGGGCCGATCTCCAGCGCACGCACCCAGGGCAGTTCGCAGGCCAGGTCGGACACCGATACCAGCATCTCCTCGATCGCGCTGCGCTTGAGCACGCCGGCCGTGCCCTGCGGCCCTTGTGCCTCGGTCGGTATCGCCGAGTCGATGAGGTCGCGCGCCAGCACCGCGTTCAGCGGCGGCAGCGCGAAGGCGCGCAGCGCCGGGGCGTCCTGCGGCCCCAGGCTGATGACCGGACCGAAGGTGGCGTCGCGGTCGATGCGGATGTTGAATTCGCGCGCCTGCGGGCGGTACAGGTAGGGTTCGATCGAGACGCCGTTGATGCGGGCGCCGGGGTGGCGCAGGTGAATCGTGTCGACGATGTCGTGGTAGGCGCTCCACACCGATTCGGCGGTGTTCAGGTTCAGGCGCACGCCGCCCGCGTCGGACTTGCTGGCGATGTCGGCGGCGTCGACCTTCATCGCCACCGGAAAGCCGGTCTGCTCGGCGACGAACAGGGCTTCGGTGGCGTCGCGCGCGACTGTGGTGGGCGTGACCGGAATGCCGAAGCTGCGCAACAGCGCCTTCGACTCCATCGCCGACAAAGTGTGGCGGCGCTGGTTGAGCAGGGCTTCGACCAGCACGCGGGCGCCGCCGGTGCGGCGCTGGGCGCTGCTGCTGGCGCCGCCGGCGGTCTGCAGCAGCAGCGCCTGGCTGCGGTGGAAGCGCGAGATGTCGTGGAACAGCTCGATCGCCGTCTCGGGCGAACTGAACACCGGAATGCCGGCCTGCGCCAGCAGCGCGCGCGCCTCGGCCACCTGGCCGCCGCCCATCCAGCAGCAGCACAGCTTGAGCCGCAGCCGGGCGGCGAGCTCGATGATCTCCTGCGCGACGTCGACCGGCTCGACCAGCGCATGCGGCGACAGGATGACCAGCAGGTTGGACACCGCCGGGTCGTCGGCCAGCGCCAGGATGGCGTCGCGGTACAGCAGCGGGCCGGCGTCGCCGCCGAGGTCCAGCGGGTTGTGGCAGCGGCGCTCGCGTCCGCCCAGGCGTTCGAGCGCGGCGATGGTCGGCGAGCCGAGGCCGACCAGCTCGGTGCCCAGGTCCTTGGCGCGGTCGGCGGCGAGGTCGGCCGGGCCGCTGCCGTTGGAGACGATCGCCAGGCTGTCCGTGCGCGGCTGGAAGCCGCAGGACAGCGCCTTGGTGGCGAAGAAGAGCTGGTCGATGTTCTGCACCCGTACCACGCCGGCACGGCGCATGGCAGCGTCGAACACGAGGTCGGCTGAAACCGTGCGCGTGCCGTCGGCGCCGTCGCCGTGGCGGCCGGCCTTGAGCAGGATGATCGGCTTGACGCGCGCGGCCGAGCGCAGCGCGCTCATGAAGTGGCGGGCATCGTGCACGCGGTCCACGTACAACAGGATGTAGCGCGTGCGGGAGTCGTGGATCAGGTATTCCAGGGTCTCGCCGAAGTCGATGTCGACGGTGCCGCCGAGCGAGATCACCGACGAGAAGCCGACGTCGTTGGTCAGCGCCCAGTCCAGCACCACCGAGCACATCGCGCCGGATTGCGAGACGAGGGCGATTTCGCCCGGCTTGACCGCGATGCGGGTGAGCGCGGCATTGAGCCCGCTGCCCGGCCGGGCGATGCCCAGGCTGCCCGGGCCGAGCAGGCGCAGCCCGGTTTCACGCGCGGTGTCGACGATGCGGCGCTCGAGCACATGCCCGGCGGCACCGACGATGACGGCGTTGCGCACGCCGCTGCGCCCGCACTGCGCGACGATGTTGTGCAGCATGCGCGCCGGCGTGGCGATGATGGCGAGGTCCACCGGGCGGCCGATGTCCTCGATCGAGCGCAGGCAGGGGTGGTCCTGCAGGCTGTCGTATTTCGGATTGACGGCGTGCAGCGTGCCGCGGTAGCCGCCGTCGAGCAGGTTGCGGAAGATGATCCGGCCCACCGAGCCGGGCGTGTCGGAAGCGCCGATGACGGCGATCGAGCCTGGATCGAAGGCGGTGCTGAGAGCGTGCGGGCTGGTCATGGTCGGCGCGGCAAGAGGAGGATGATATTTATTTGATACCAAATTACTCTATTTTGCACATGATTTGTATCATATTTCCGGGCCATGCAGCGATC
>NZ_BCUG01000098.1 GCF_001591165.1 Thauera butanivorans NBRC 103042 | reverse complement strand
TAGGCCATCGTGACCATGATCGACCAAGCCGATGCGGTATCGGCCCTGCTGACCGGCCTGGTGCCGGAAGGCCATCGGCCAGTGGAGAAGACGCGGGTAGAATCGCTCGGCGATTTCATCATCTTCGGCGTGGCTCCTTCCCGTCCGGCAGCCGCTGTCCGCCCATGGCTGCCTGCCCACCTCCATGGCGGGATCTGCCGTGGCGCCGATCTTCAGGACCGATCGACATGTCTGCTGCCGCGCTGCGGGAACGACTCGAATCCCGGCAGGTTGCCATCTATTTCCTCGCCGTGCTGCTCGCCGCCGCGCTGGCATGGCTGCTGCCGGGCACGGCGGCACTGGCACCGGCGATCGATCCCCTGCTCGCCTTCATGCTGTTCGTCACCTTCCTGCAAGTGCCCTTGATCGAGCTGCGCCAGGCCCTGGCGAACGTGCGCTTCCTGGGCGCCTTGCTGACGGCGAACTTCATCGTCGTGCCGATACTGGTGGCGGTGCTGATGAACTGGCTGCCGGACGATCCGCTGTTGCGCACCGGCGCCTTGCTGGTACTGCTGGCGCCGTGCATCGACTATGTGGTGACCTTCGCCCATCTCGGCCGTGCCGATGCCCGCGCGCTGCTGGCCTCCACGCCGGTGCTGCTGGCCGCGCAGATGCTGCTGCTGCCGGTTTTCCTGGGACTGTTTCTCGGCGACAGCGCAGCCCGGGTCGTGCAATGGGAGCCCTTCCTGCATGCCTTCACTTGGCTGATCGCGGTGCCGCTGGCACTGGCGGCCGCCTGCCAGGCATGGGCCGCCCGCGCCAAAACGGGCGCGAAAGCGGCAGCCCTGCTGGGTCTGTTCCCCGTTCCCGCTACCGCGGCGGTGCTGTTCGTCGTCGTCGCGGCCGTGACGCCCCAGCTCGGCCTGGCGCTGGATGCGGTCCGCACGGTCGTGCCGGTCTACATCGCTTTTGCCGTCGTCTCGCCGCTGCTGGGCTGGGCGGTGGCGCGCGGCTGGCGGCTGCCGGCGGATCAGGCTCGGGCGGTCGCCTTCAGCAGCGCCACCCGCAACTCGCTGGTCGTGCTGCCGCTGGGCCTGGCGATTCCGGGCGCCCTTCCCCTGATACCAGCGGTGATCGTCGCGCAGACGCTGGTGGAACTCGTCAGTGAACTGCTCTATGTGAAGCTGCTGCCGCGTCTGGGTCCGGTTTCGATGCCCGCACGATGACTGGCTGCCGCCCTGACTCGTCACGCCTTTGCCGCCCGGACAGCAAGCAGGAAGACCCCATCGGAGCCTATCCGCCAAAATGGACGGGCACCCCAGGGCCCTCATCATCCGAAGATGGGATGCCGCCGGCAGCACAATGAAAACAGGCCGGTCCTATCTGCATAGGACCGGCCTGTCGAAAGAAGAACAACACTGCCGCCCGGCACCCTTCGGCGCCGGGCAAAACCTCACGTCAGGCGGGCAGTGGCACCAGCGGGTTGCCGTACATCGGGTCGTCCTGCTTGGAGGCCAGCGCCTTCTCCAGGTCGATGCCGAGCGCCTTGGCCACGCCGGCACCGTAGGCCGGGTCCGCCGCATGGCAGTTGCGGATGTGGCGGAACTTGATGAATTCCGGCGCATCGCCCATGGCGCGGCCGGTGTTGCCGAACAGGGCTTCCTGCTGTGCCGGCGTCATCAGCTGGAACAGTTTGCGCGGCTGCTCGAAGTAGTTGTCGTCGTCCTGGTGGTAGGACCAGTGCTTGGCTTCGCCGGTCAGACGCAGCGGCGGTTCCTCGAACTCCGGTTGCGCCTGCCATTGGCCGAAGCTGTTGGGCTCGTAGTGCGGCAGGCCGCCGTAGTTGCCATCCACCCGGCCTTCACCGTCGCGGTGGTTGCTATGCACCGGACAGCGTGCCCGGTTGACCGGGATCTGGTGGTGATTCACGCCCAGCCGGTAGCGCTGCGCATCCGCGTAGTTGAACAGGCGGGCCTGCAGCATCCGGTCCGGGCTGGCGCCGATGCCGGGCACCAGGTTGGACGGCGAGAAGGCGCTCTGTTCGACATCGGAGAAGAAGTTTTCCGGGTTCTTGTTCAGCTCGAACTCACCCACTTCGATCAGCGGATAGTCGCCCTTGTACCAGACCTTGGTCAGGTCGAAGGGGTGCAGGCGGTATTTCTCGGCATCGGCCTCGGGCATGACCTGGATGTACATCGTCCACTTGGGGAAGTCGCCGCGCTCGATGGCCTCGTACAGGTCGCGCTGATGGCTTTCGCGGTCCTTGCCGACGAGCGCTTCGGCTTCAGCGTCGGTCAGGTTCTTGATGCCCTGCTGGGTCCTGAAGTGCATCTTGACCCAGAAGCGCTCGCCCTTCGCGTTCCAGAAGCTGTAGGCGTGCGAGCTGAAGCCGTGCATGTGGCGGTAGCTGGCGGGGATGCCGCGGTCGCTCATCACCACCGTGACCTGGTGCAGCGCCTCGGGCAGCAGCGTCCAGTAGTCCCAGTTGTTGGTGGCGCTGCGCATGTTGGTACGCGGGTCGCGCTTGACGGCCTTGTTCAGGTCGGGGAACTGGCGCGGATCGCGAATGAAGAACACCGGCGTGTTGTTGCCGACCATGTCCCAGTTGCCTTCCTCTGTGTAGAACTTGAGGGCGAAGCCGCGAATGTCGCGCTCGGCGTCGGCGGCGCCGCGCTCGCCGGCCACAGTGGTGAAGCGGGCGAACATTTCGGTCTTCTTGCCGACTTCGCTGAAGATCTTGGCACGGGTGTACTTGGTGATGTCCTTGGTCACCGTGAAAGTGCCGAAGGCGCCCGAGCCCTTGGCGTGCATGCGGCGCTCGGGAACGATCTCGCGCACGAAATTGGCGAGCTTTTCGTTGAGCCACACGTCCTGCGCAAGCAGCGGGCCACGTGGGCCGGCAGTGAGGCTGTCGCGGTTGGTGACGACCGGGGCACCGAAATCGGTCGTCAGCTGGGTCACGGGACACTTCTTGGTATCGTCATTCATGGCGCACTCCTGCCGCAGGTTAGTCGATAGGCCCCATTGTTCGAATGGGTTTTTGAATTTTATGGAAATTATTCAAACAACAAAATTTAATAGTTTCTATCGATGCCATAGGCACCACGATCAGGCAGTCATCACTCAGGCAGCAGAGCGCCGCACCATGGACCATCATCCACGGCTCAGAGCTGCGATTCCAGCGGCAGCATGCCGATGATTCGCGCGGCAAGCCGCCGCGGCAGCGAGGTTTCGGGTTCCCTGTCGTAGCGGACGGGCTCCCCGTTCCGGCTTGCGCTCCATTCCAGCCTGCCCTGCGGCGTCAGACGGACCTCATAGCTGCGCGAAGGAGCGGTTTCGCGCTGCCAGACTGCCTCCATCCTTGCCACCAGCGTTCCGGAATCGAAGAGCACCCCCATCTCGGTGTTGAGCGAAGTCGAACGCGGATCGAGATTCATCGAGCCGATGAAGCCCACGCGCCCGTCGGCGCTGAAGGCCTTGGTATGCAGGCTTGCACCGCTCGATCCGCGCAGGGAGAAATTCTTGTCCTGATCCTCGGGGCGCAGTTCCCAGAGCCTGATGCCCGCCTCGAGCAGCGGGACACGGTAGCGCGCATAGCCGCCATGGACCGCGGCCACGTCGGTCGCGGCCAGGGAATTGGTCAGGACCGAAACCGAAACGCCTCTTGCGGCAATGGCGGCGAGTATCGCCGTGCCCTGCTCTCCGGGAATGAAATAGGGCGAGGTGATCTCGAGCCGTTCGCGCGCGCCCTCGAACACCGGCCGCAGCTCGTGCATCAGCCAGTTCTCGCCATCCCTGCCAAGCGCCTTCTGCGGCGGATCGGCGATGATCCGTGCGTTCGCCGTCCAATGGGGCTGCTCCGCCCCGGGGTCGAGCAGCGAGAGCCGTTCGACGAGGCGCTGCAGGTATGGGCGGGCAGTGGCCTCATCGGCGGTGCCGCTCAATCCCGGGGCAATCCGTTCCAGTGCGGCCCTGGGGTCTTGCACGGGCGAGAGCCTGTCGATCGGCAGCGCCACGCCGCTGTTCCAGTAGTCGTCGAAGATCGTTTCCGCCTGTGCGACGACAGGCCCCATCACCAGTACGTCCATGTCGCGGAAATTGGTTTCTTCGGCCGCATCGAAATACTCGTCGCCGATGTTGCGCCCGCCCAGGATCGCGATGCGTCCATCGACGATCCAGGCCTTGTTGTGCATCCGCCGCGTCACGCTGAATGCCCGCAGCGCCATTTCGATGCCACGCCGCAGGCTGCCCTCCCGCGCCCGGGTCGGGTTGAAGATGCGGATCTCGATCTGCGGGTGGTGCGCCATCGCGATCATCGCGTCCCAGGTATGGCTGGTGCCGATGTCGTCGATCAGGATCCGCACCCGCACGCCGCGCCCGGCTGCGGCAAGTGCCTCGGCAAGGAGAAGCCGGCCGGTCAGGTCCTCATGCCAGATGTAGTACATCAGATCGAGCGAACGCTCGGCCTTGCGGGCCGAAAGGCCGCGCGCGGCAAAGGCATCGAGGTTCTCGGCCAGCAGGATCAGGCCGTTTTTGCCTGGGTGGGCGTCCGTCGCGGCGCCGATCTGCCTGTCGAGCAGCGTCCGCCCGCCCTCGACCGGCAGCGCGTGGGAGACCTCTCCCTGAACGCGGGCTGCAAAGATGCCGTACAGCCAGGTCGCAAGCACCGAGGCCGCGACGAAACACAGACAGGCGAGAACGATGAACCGGATCATGGCCATCCTTCAGTACGGCGCCCGGAACGGATAGGCACACGAGGATTCAGCCCCGATGGAATGGGCACTTTCGAGGCGCCGAAGAGCAGAAGGCCGGTCGTGCCCGATCAGCAACAGCCCGCACGCCGAGCCGGGTCCGGCAGCCACGGGAATTGTAGCGCCCGAACCTCCTCGCGCAAGATGCACGCATGGCGCAGGTGGATTTCGGGATGGTCGCCCGAGGGAATGCGCTTTTGCCGTTCAAGCTGTCCGGCATGCCGGGTTCCGTCCCCTGCTCCACCGCACCGATGAATATTCGTTCATGGCAATATAACCATCCTTTAACATATATCAAGTCCCCCCCTCCCTGGCGGGCCTAAAGTGCATCCGCAGGAACTGCCACGAAACGTTTGTCATGGACATTCATGCGGGCAGTAGCCAGGCCCATGAGCCGGATGCCTGGACGAGCGTCGATCAAGCCAGAAAGGGAGCGAGATGATCATGAACGAAGAAATGAAGATGAACCCGGCCGATGCGATGCCGGATCCGAGCCGCCGCAAGTTCCTGAACACCGCTGCCTTCGCCGGCCTGGCCGGTGCCGGCCTGTCGGTCGGCCTGTCGGCCTGCAACAACGAAACGGCTCCCGCGCCCGCTGCTTCATCTGGAACAGCCCCCTCCGCCGCTGGCGCTCCGGCAGCCGCCGCAAGCGACATGCACCTGCACATGCAGCCGGGAGAACTCGACACCTACTACGGTGTCTGGTCCGGCGGCCACTCGGGCGAATGCCGCATTCTCGGCCTGCCCTCGGGCCGGGAAATCAAGCGCATCCCGACTTTCAACATCGACTGCATGAGCGGCTGGGGCATCACCAACGAGTCGAAGAAGGTCATCGGCACCCGCCCCGACGGACGCCTGAAGTACATGACGGGCGACACGCACCACATCCACGGCTCGTACACCGACGGTACCTTCAACGGCAAGTACTTCTGGGTCAACGACAAGATCCACGGCCGCCTCGCCCGTATCCGCGGCGACGTCTTCGAGTGCGACGCGATCACCGAGCTGCCCAACATCCAGGGCTTCCACGGCATCTTCCCGGACAAGCGCGATCCGGTCGATCCTGCGATCAACCACACCACCCGCGTGTTCTGCGGCAATGAATTCCACATTCCGCAACCCAACGACGGCCGCGACCTGGACGACCCGACGAAGTACTTCTGCCTGTTCACCTGCGTCGATGCGGAAACCATGGAGGTCCGCTGGCAGGCCAAGGTCGACGGCAACATGGACTTGGTGGCGACTTCGTACGACGGCCGCTTCGCGGCCTCGAACCAGTACAACACCGAAGGCGGCGTACATTACGAAGACATGATGTCGGCCGAAATGGACGCCTGCGTGTTCCTGGATGTGGGCCGCGTCGAACAGGCGATCAAGGACGGCAAGTTCACCACCATCGGCGACTCGAAGGTGCCCGTGGTGGACGGCACCCGGGCTGCCAACACCGACCCGGCCACCGCGCTGTCCGCCTACGTTCCGGTGCCGAAGAATCCGCACGGTGTCAATGCCAGCCCGGACGGCAAGTATTTCATCTGCTCTGGCAAGCTGTCGCCTACCTGCACCGTGATCGAGGTGGGCAAGGTCGCCGACTGGCTCGACGGCAAGCTCGACGACGTCCGCAAGGCGGTGGTCGCCGAAGTCGAAGTCGGCCTCGGCCCCCTGCACACCACTTTCGACGGTCGCGGCAACGCCTTCACCACGCTGTTCCTGGACAGCCAGGTCGTCAAGTGGAACATCGACAAGGCGATCCAGTTCTACGCCGGCGACAAGTCCGTGCAGGCCGTGGTCGACCGCATCGACGTGCATTACCAGCCGGGCCACATCAACGCCTCGATGGGCGAAACCCGCGAGGCCGACGGCCAGTTCCTCGCGGTGGGCTGCAAGTTCTCCAAGGACCGCTTCCTGCCGGTCGGCCCGATGCACCCGGAAAACGAGCAGTTGATCGATATCCGTGGCGAGAAGATGGTGTTGCTGGCCGACCACCCGGTGCATCCGGAACCCCACGATTTCGTCATCGTCCGGCGCGACATCATCAATACCCGCCAGGTCGGCGTGCTGGACGCCCATCCGCTCGCGGTGAAGGATCCGAAGGATTCCGGCGTGTTCCGTGACGGCAACAAGGTCACGGTCAAGATTGCCTCGATGGCGCCAGCCTACACCTTGCGCGAGTTCGAAGTGAGGGTCGGCGATGAGGTCACCATCATCTTGACCAACCTCGACAAGGTGGAGGATCTTACGCACGGCTGGGCGATGCCGAAATACGACATCAACTTCACCGTCAATCCGCTGGAAACCAAGTCGGTCACCTTCACAGCCGACAAACCGGGCGTGTTCTGGTGCTACTGCACGCACTTCTGCCACGCCCTGCACCTGGAGATGCGCACACGCATGATCGTGCGTCCGTGATCCTGCAGCACTGAACGCGGCACGCCATCAGCGCTGCCTGGCCTGAACCGAGGGGCGGCAAGCCCCTCGATTGCTTTTCTCCGCCGACTTCCCGACATGGAGCGCATCATGAAGCCCCTCACCGCCCTGCGGAACATCGCAATGGCGGCATTGCTCGCTGCCAGCCTGCTTGCGATGCTCGCTGTGCCAGCGGCCGCGGCCGAAGTGTGGCGGGTCAAGGCAGGCGAATCCATCCAGGCCGCGATCGACCGCGCCTCACCGGGCGACACCATCGAAGTCGAGCGCGCGCGCTATTTCGGCCACCTGCTGATCGACAAGCCGCTGACCCTGCGCGGCATCGACCGTCCGACGATCGACGGCGAGCTGAAGGAAAACACCATCAGCGTGAAGGCCGAGGACGTCACCATCGAAGGCCTGATCATCGCCAACTCCGGCGGCGACACCCTGTACCAGCATGCCGGCGTCTACATCTACCCCGGCTCGCACAAGGCGGTGGTACGCAACTGCGATTTCTCCTACACGCTGTTCGGGCTGTGGATCGAGAAGGCCAACGACGTGCTGATCGAGAACAATCTGATCACCGGCAAGCGTGATTTCGATTCGCCCCGCCGCGGCAACGGCATCCAGCTCTACAACACGCGTCGCGCGCGGATCATCGGCAACAACG
>NZ_BCUG01000097.1 GCF_001591165.1 Thauera butanivorans NBRC 103042 | reverse complement strand
GACAGGATCACTGCGCGGTCGACCGTCAGCAGCGGCCGGTGATGGGCGAAGGCCGCCAGCAGCTGAACCAGCTCGGTTTCCGGTGCAGTCACTTTCAAGTCCACCGAGAATCGGGTCAGAGGCCCTTGTGCTTGAGGCTCGGCAGCCCGTAGTTCATTCAGCTCGACGCCGGCGCCACGGACCAGCTCATCCACGGCACTGAGGACTGCTGCGCCGTCCGTGCGCGACCGAAAAACCCACGCAGCAACCTCGTGCGACTGGCGTGCCAGTTCATCGGGTGCCAGTACATCGTTTGTGGCTACCAGCAGCCGCAGGCGCTGCAGTTCGAAACGGGAGTCGTCCAGGCGCTCGATGGCAGCGGTGGTGAGCGTGTGCAGGGGACGGATCACAAGCGACCACGCCATGATCAGCGGGACGCAGCCCAACACGATCGCAAGCGTTCGCCGTACGGCCAGCGGAAGATGTGTCATCGGGCACCTGTCCGGGCGAGCCTTGCCTGCATCACGAACTGCGGCACATCCGCCGTGCCCGAGCCAGGATCCAGCCGCGACACCGATTCCAGCCGGACGGCACTCAAGCTGCCGGCCTGCTCCAGTGCGCGGGCGGCCGTTGTCGGGTCGGCGGCATGGCCGGTGATCCGGAGGCCGCCCTGTTCGTAATGAAGCTGGCTGACCCATGCCTGCTTCGGCAGATGGGCGGCAACATCCTCGAGCACGAGCAGCAGGCCCGGCGACGCACGTACAGCCGAGACGGCATCCTGAACGGCGTACAGCCGCGCCTGTTCTTCGGCCAGGCGAATGGCCTTGCCTTGAACCGCCCGGCTTTCGTCGATGGCGGCCTGGGTGCGTGCGGTGAGCCACGATGCGCCTGCATGGAGCGCCGGCCCGATTGCAAGCACGATGCCGCAAGCGGATGCGAACAGCCATCGGTTCAGGCGCGTCGTCGCGAGCGCATGCTGCGCGCCCCGCGACACCGAAAAGATGAACGTGGGGGATGGATGACCCTCCGGCGAGAAACCGACCACGCATCCCGTTGTGCCAGCCCGTTCGGCGGCAGCCTCCAGCCTCGCGGCCTGCTCCCGTGTGCACAGGGCGACATCCACTCTGATTTCATCTCGATTGCTTCCGGCCGATACCCCGCCGATGTCGAAATACAGCGCCGCAGGGTCGATCGGCGCTTCTGCTGCCAGGCGGTAGCGGACGGCGTCCTTGAGGCTGCTGCGGGCCGCGCGGGGCAAGGTCAGTGGCAGCCGCATCACCTGCGCGGAGTCCATCAGCATGATGACGGGCCTGTCCCTGCATGCGGCTTGCCAGTCGTCGGGCAGTCCGCCCGACGCTCGGTGCTGCTCGTGCAGGTGCGGCGTGCCATGTGCATCCGAGACGAGGGTGACGGTTGTGCCGGTGCCTGTGAAGCGCTGTGTGGCCGGCGCGATGAGCCCGTGCATTTCTTCGCGCCACCAGTGCCACGCATGCCGGAGCGCATCGGCCATTCCGGCGGGCAAGGGCAGGGTGGCGCGGATTCCATTGCGCCGGGTTTTTCCTTTGATCATCGGGTGTGGATATTTATTTGGGGTTTATTGTTGACAATGGTATGTTTGTTTCGAACGATGTCAGTCAGCTTGAGCATGCGGTCGGGGTATGTCGTCAGAGTGTAGTCGAAACTGTGGGCGAAGGCGAAGGGCTGCAGTCCATTTCAATAGGGGAGAGTGGTGATGAGTGAGAGTCGGACCCTGAAGCCGGCGTCGGGTGCGAGCATGCGCACCCTGGTGCTGGCCACCTTGCTGGGCTTGTCCATGCCCGTGCTGGCCGGCTCGGTCAGCTACACCTACGACCAGTTGGGCCGCGTCAAGACGGCCACCTACAGCAACGGCGTGGTCATCACCTACACCTACGACGCGGCCGGCAACCGCGTCAGCCAGGTCACCACCGGCGTGCCCTGATCCCCTGGCGGCCAATGGCCGCCTTTCCATTGTTTTTCCCTTGAGTTCTGTATCGGCCCGCGCGGGCGGGCCGTGGGGCGTCGTGCGCTTTTCGGGCATGCGGTTCGCATGTCGTGGGCGGGCCTCGCTGCGTATTTCGTATTTGTTCGGGAGAGTTCGATCATGTCAGAACGCAACAAAGGTTCGCTGCGCGCGAGCATGCTGGCGGTGGTGGTCGCCGGCCTGTTCTCGGGTTCGGCGCTGGCCGAGGGCAACATCCAGTTCGGCCAGGGCGTGCCGGCGGTGGTGGAACTGCCCCAGCCCCTGGCGGCCACGGCCCGCACGGCCAAGGGCGGCGTGCAACGCGAGCGCATCGAGCACGGCCCCGGCGTCAACCGTGCCATCCTGGCCCCGGTCACGCCCGAGGAGTCGGAGCAAGCCATCCACGCCCGTGAACTGCCCCAGGGGCTGAACCAGGGCGTGCCGCATGAAGCCGGGCGCAGCGCCGCCCCTGGCCGCGAACCGGCGATGTCGGCGATGCGGATTGCGGGCGACACCGCGCCGACCGGGCCGGCCTCGATCGCGGAACTGGCGCGTGCGCTCAAGAACGACCCGGACCTGATCTACGAGTACGTCCGCAACAACATCGCCTACTACCCCACTTGGGGCATCCAGAAAGGCGCGATCGGCACCTTGCTCGACAACCAAGGCACGGCCTTCGACCAGGCCACGCTGATGGTGCAGTTGCTGCGCGAGGCAGGCTTCACTGCCAACCACGTCAAGGGGCGCATCAACCTCACCGCCGCGCAGGTGCAGGATTGGCTGGGGGTCGACACCAGCAACGTGTGCGGGGTGCTCAACCTGTTCGGCCAGGCACAGATTCCGGTCTCCTCGGTCACGGCGACGGCCGCGGGCAGTTGCCCGGGCTCGACCGCCGCGCTGCACAGCATGAAGTTCGACCACGTGTGGGTGAAGGTCAACATCGGCGGCACCAACTACTACTTCGATCCGAGCTTCAAGTCCCATGTCCACAAGACCGGCATCAACCTCGCCACCGTCAGCGGCTACAACGCCAGCAGCTATCTGACCTCGGCCAAGAGCGGCGCCACGGTCAATGCCAACTACGTGCAGGGCATCAACCGCAACAACATCCGCAACAACCTCGCCAGCTATTCGAGCACGCTGGCCACCTATCTGCGCACCAATCTGCCGGCGGGCACGCTCGACGACGTCATCGGCGGCAAGACAGTGGCACCGTACACCGGTGCTCCGCTGCGCCAGACCGCGCTGCCCTACCGGGACACCTCGGTCGCGCTGACCGAATGGGTGAACATTCCGGCCAGCTACAGCCCGACGCTACGGGTCGTCTACCAGGGCATCGACAAGACCTACAGCTCCGACGCGATCTACGGCAAGCGGCTGACGATCACCTACAACAGCGCGAACAAGCCGGTACTGATGCTTGACGGCGTGGCGCAGGCCACCGGCACCACCGTCACGCCGGGCACGGTCGGCACCGTCACCTTCAACGTCGCACACGGCGCCTACGGCAGCACCGGGGCGAACCAGAACTTCACCCAGCAGATCAAGGCGGGCGGCACCTACCTGATCGGCAACGGCTGGGGGCCGGCCGGGCGTGGGCTCGTCGAGCGCTACCGCGGCCAGCTCGACACCGCCAAGGCGGCCGGCAGTGCCGACGCTTCCGAGGTCGTGCTCGGCTCGTCGCTGGCGGTACTGTCGGCGAGCTGGATCGCGCAGGTGAACCACTCGGACTACATCACCGACCGGCTCGCCGCCACCAACACCCTGTTCCACCACCAGGTCGGCATCGCTGGCTACAGCGGCGCTTCCTATGTCGACTTGCCGGGCAATATGGTGGGCGTGGTCAGCCAGAGCGCGGACGCGGCCAAGGAACGCGCGGTCTTCTACAGCTCGTCGATGCACTCCAGCATCTTCGAATCGGCCGCGGTGCAGCAGACCACGGGCGTCAGCGCGGTGTCGACGGTCAAGCTCATCGACATGGCCGTGGCCGGCAACAAGAAGATCTACAACGCCACCTCGGCGAACTACGCCTCGGCGGTGCAGCCGAACCTGGTGGGATGCGCATCGTGGCTGACGACCTTCCAGGGCCAGATCACGGCCGGCAACCGGCTGATCCTGCCCGACAGCTGCAACCTGACCGAGGGTAGCTGGACGGGGACCGGCTACTTCACCATCAACAGCACCGGCACGAGCATCGGCGCCATCATCGGCGGCGGGCTCGCAGGCGGCTTCTCGACGAATCTGCAGGCGCAGAACCAGTTCGTCAGCAACACGCTGTCGCTGTCGCTGTCGCTGTCGCAGAATCTTGCGACCCAGACGACGGGCTCCTACTTCGGCGACCCCATCGACATGACGAAGGGCCACTTCGTCTATGCTCACCAGGACATCCAGACCGGCGTGGGCGAATTCCCGCTGAGCCTGGGTGTCCAGAAGCTCTACAGCTCGGGTGCACGCACACAGGACGGCCCGCTGGGCAAGGGCTGGACGCACAGCCTGGCGGCGACCGTCCGCATGGGTTCGGACGGCTTCCAGGGCATGGGCGAGGACTCCGCGCTCGACGCGGTGCCCACGCTGGTCGAGAAGCTGGTGTCGCTCGACCTGCTCAGCGACGCGGCCAAGCCGCTGGACAAGATGGTCGTCGCCACGGTGGGCCAGCGCTGGTTCGCCGACCAGTTGATCGACAACACCGTGGTCGTGGCCCAGGGCCTGAACAGCGAAGTGTTCGTCAAGCTGCCCGACGGCAGCTACAACCCGCCGCCGGGCAACGCGGCGCGGCTGACCAAGCAGGGCGACGGTACCTACCAGTACGAAACGGTCAACCGTGCCAAGCTTGTCTTCAACAGCGCGGGCAAGCTGGCGACCTACACGCACCCGAGCGGCGTGCAGGCCAAGTTCACCTACAGCGGTGCCAATCTCACCAAGGTCGCCAACAGCCTGGGCCGGGTGCTCAACTTCAGCTACAGCGGCGCGCGCATCAGCGCGGTCAGCGACGGCACGCGCAGCATCGGCTACGCTTACGACAGCAGCGGCAACCTCGTCAGCTCCACCGACGCCACCGCCAAGCTCACCACCTTCCAGTACGATCTGCCGGGGCGGGTGACGAAGTTCTTCTACCCGAGCAACCCGTCGGTCGCCTTCGCCACCAACGTCTACGACAGCCTGGGCCGGGTGCAGACTCAAACCAACGCTGCCGGCAAGCTCTACACTTATTACTTCGCTGGCTCGCGCTCGGAAGAAGTCGGGCCGGGCTCGGTCAGCAAGGTGTCCTATGTGGATGCCTTCGGCCGGGTGCTGAAGTCGGTCGATCCACTCGGCCGCGTCACCACCAACACCTACGACGGCCAGGGCCGGCTGACGCGCAAGACCTTCCCCGAAGGCAACGCGCTGGAATACAGCTACGACGACGCGCCGTGCGCCGCCGCCGACAAGCGCTGCACGCACAACGTCACCGAGGTCAAGCAGTTGCCCAAGCCCGGCTCGGGCCTGGCGACGCTGACCAGCAGCTTCACCTACGAGAGCGCCTTCAACAAGGTGGCCAGCGCCACCGACGCGTTGGGCAAGGTCACGACCTATACCTATACCGCGCAGGGCAATCCGCTGACGGTCACGGCCCCGGCCGATGCGGCCGGCGTGCAGCCGCAGACCACCTACGGCTACACCGCCTACACGGCCAGCGGCTACCCGAGCTTCTACCTGCAGACCTCGCAGACCAGCAAGATCAACGCCAGCGCCACGGTGGTCAGCACCACCGCCTACAACGCGGCCAACAAATATGTGCCACAGACGGTGGTGGCCGATTCGGGCACCGGCAAGCTGAACCTCACGACCACCTTCAGCTTCGACGCGGTGGGCAACCTGACGCAAGTCAACGGCCCGCGCACCGACGTCACCGACACCACCACGCACGCCTATGACGGCCAGCGCCGGGTCACGCAGACGACCGACGCGCTGGGCAAGCAGACGCGCTTCGGCTACGACAACGACGGCCGGCTGATCCGCAGCGCGGCCCAGCTCGGCAGCCAGTGGCTGGTGAGCTGCACCAGCTACACCACGACCGGCAAGCTGCTCAAGGCCTGGGGCCCGGCGCTCACCGCCGCGGCCACCACGTGCCCGACGGCCGCTGCCCCGGTGGCGGTCACCGACTACGCTTACGACGACCTCGACCGCCTGATCCGTGTCACCGAGAACCTGACCTCGGCCCAGGGCGGCAACCGGGTCACCGAGACGGTGTACAACGCCGACGACAGCGTGCAAAGCGTCAATCGCGCGGTGGGCACGGCGCTGGCGCAGACCTATGCCGCCTACACCTACAGCAACAACGGCCTGCCGCTGACGCTGACCGATGCCAAGGGCAATCGCACGACCTACGAATATGACGGTCACGATCGCCGGGTGAAACTGCGCTACCCGCACCCCACCACGGTCGGCACCTCGTCGACGAGCGACTACGAGCAATTCACCTACGATGCGGTCGGCAACGTCACCAAGCACCGCAAGCGCAGTGGCCAGAACGTCACGCTCGTCTATGACGACCTGCACCGCCTGATCGGCCGTACTTACCCGACTGCGGCGGACAATGTGGCGATCAGCTACGACCTGCTGGGCCGGCGCACGCAGACGAAGTTCGCCAACAACAGCCACACCGTGGACTATGTGTGGGATGCGGCGGGGCGGCTCACCAGCACCACGGCCGGGGCCAAGACGCTGGCCTACCAGTACGACCCGGCGGGCAACCGCACGCGCACCACGTGGCCGGAGACGGCGTTCTACGTCACTATGACCTATGACGCGCTGAACCGCCCGACGGCGATCAAGGAAACCGGTACGGTCAACCTGGCCAGCTACGCCTACGACGACCTGAGCCGGCGCACCACGGTGACGCTGGGCAACGGCACCACGACCACTTACGGCTACGGTGCGCAGGGCACGCTCTCCAGCTTGGCGCACAACCTGGCCGGTACGGCGCAGGACCAGACCACCAGCTACACCCGCAATCAGGTGCAGGAGATCGTGAGCCAGAGCTGGACGAACGACCTGTACCAATGGGCAGGCTACGCCAACGGTACCCAGAGCTACACGGTCAACGGCCGGAATCAGTACACCGCAGCGGCAGGGGCCAGCATCACCCACGACAACCGGGGCAACCTGACGGGCGACGGGGTGTGGACCTACGTCTACGATGTCGACAACAAGCTCAAGACGGCGAACAAGAGCGGCTATGCGGCGACGCTGGCCTACGATGCGGAAGGCCGGCTGCGCCGCACGACGCTGGCGGGCACGGTGACCGACCTGATGTACGACGGTGTGGACTTGGTGGCCGAGTACGACAGCGCGGGCACGGTGCTGCGCCGCTACGTGCATGGCCCCGGGGTGGATGAAGCGCTGGTGTGGTACGAGGGCACGGCCACGACCGACAAGACGTGGCTGTATGCCGATCATCTGGGCAGCATCGTGGCTGCGGCCAACAGCGCGGGCACCAGCACGGCGATCTACCGTTATGGCCCGTATGGTGAGCCAGACACGACGACCGGGGTGCGCTTCCGCTATACGGGGCAGCAGTACCTGGGTGGGTTGAACCTGTATTACTACAAGGCGCGGTTCTACTCGCCGGCGATCGGCCGCTTCCTGCAGACCGATCCGATTGGGACGGCGGATGATCTGAACCTGTATGCGTATGTGCGGAACAATCCGGTCAACTTCAATGATCCCACTGGAGAATTCTGGGTTCATGCGGGAATGTTCATAGTCGGTGCAGGAATTGATGTCTTTACTCAGATGTACATTGACGAAAAGTCGTGGGATCAGGTGAGCCTGTGGGATGCCGGAATGGCTGGCTCTGGGGCGATGATTACCGGCAACGTTGCAGGGCGACTTGCTCAGGCAGCTTATCGAGGAACGATAAGCACTAGCAGAGCCATCGGCTACACTAGTCTTACAGGTGGTGCGGTCGGTGGGACCGCCTCAGTGGCAGGTGATTTGTTAGAAGGCAAAGGTCCTGATTGGCTAGGAGCAACTGTTAATGCTGCCGGGGGAGCGCTTGGTGCAGGTGTTGGAGCC
>NZ_BCUG01000096.1 GCF_001591165.1 Thauera butanivorans NBRC 103042 | reverse complement strand
GGCACCGCCGGCGGCGATCTCGCCCCCATGGTCACCGACCCGCTCATCACCCATCCGGACGCCGCCCGCCAGCGCGGCCGCGCCATCTTGAGCGACACCGGCCGCCAGGCACATATCCGGCTGTCGCTGCCCGTGCTGCCCGAGACCGGCATCATCGCCCCCGGCCGCATCATCGACTACACCGAATCCGGCCAGGCCCACCGCGGCATCACGCGCGCCGTCGACGTGCAGGCGGCGTTCCCGAAAGTCATGCAAACCATCACGGTGGAAACCCATGAGCTCTAATCTGTACAAACGCCTGCGTGCGCTCGTCCCCACCGCCCCACGGCTCTACGGCGCCGTGCAATCCGTCGATGCCACCACCGGCGCCGTGGTCGTGGCATTGCCCGGCGGCGCCACGATGCGCGCAGTGGGCGAGGCGGAAGTGGGGCATACGGTGTTCGTGCGGGATGGGGTGATCGAAGGCCCTGCGCCGGCCCTGCCGGTCGAGACGATCGATGTGTAGCCGCATGCAGACGTCTGTACCCGCGCGCCGCGTGCTCGACGATGGGCGTGTGGCCATCACGTTCGAGCCCCGCGGCGGGACGATTCGGGCGCTGCCGGGGCTACCGTCCGGCGAGCATCCCGCCTACATCGCCGTCGGCGAAGTCACGCATCTGGCCGATGGTATCGTCAAGCTCCATGCCTTTGCTGGCCAGCTCAGCCGCCGCCATATGCGGCTGATCGTGCAGCTGCTGGTCGAGCAAGAATATCGAGTGGCCTATGTCGATCGTGCGCCAGGCCGGGTGATGCCGATGGCAGAGCAGATCGAGCAGGGGGACTGGAAGGGGTGGTGGCGGATAGATCTGATCTCGACCATAGAGCGTCGGGCATGCATGACCATCATGCCTCGCGAGTCGGCTGGGGCGGGGGCAGACGGGTCAGTCGGAGGGAGGCTATCCGATACGTGTGCCCCGTAAACGCTGTCCAAAACTGCCGAAAGCCTCTAGGATTCGCGCGGGTTGTAGCGCGCCGTCTGGCGCGTTTCGAATTGGACATCTAATGACCGAATCGCTAGCAATGGCGCGGCATTTGCAGGAATTTTTTGTGGAAGAAGTGGATATCTACACCGACGGCGCCTGCAGCGGCAATCCGGGGCCCGGCGGCTGGGGCGCGATCCTGCGCTCGGGCGCGCACGAGAAGGAAATCTGGGGCGGCGAACCGGTGACGACCAACAACCGCATGGAGCTGCTCGCCGTGATCCGCGCGCTCGAAGCGCTGAAGCGGCCGGTGAGTGCTCGGGTGCATACCGACAGCCAGTACGTGCAGAAAGGCATTTCCGAATGGATCCACGGCTGGAAGGCGCGCGGCTGGAAGACGGCCTCGAAGGAGCCGGTGAAGAACGCCGACCTGTGGCGTGCGCTGGATGAAGCGCAGGCCCGGCACCAGGTGAAATGGCTGTGGGTGAAGGGCCATGCCGGTCATGTGGAGAACGAGCGCGCGGATGCGCTGGCCCGCCGCGGCGTGGATGAGGTGCGCAAGACCGGCGCCACGGTCGAACCCTGAGACGAAGGAAAGGAAAGAACATGCGACAGATCGTGCTCGATACCGAAACCACCGGCCTGGACTGGCGCAACGGTGATCGCGTCATCGAAATCGGCTGCGTCGAGCTGCTGAACCGCAGCCTCACCGGCCGCCATTTCCACGTCTACCTGAACCCGGAGCGCGGCATCGACGCCGAAGCGGTGGCGGTGCACGGCATCACCGAGGAATTCCTCGCCGACAAGCCGAAATTCGCCGACGTTGCTGCGGACTTTGAGGATTTCGTCCGCGATGCCGAGCTGGTCATCCACAACGCCAGCTTCGACGTCGGCTTCCTCGACAACGAATTGAGCCTGCTCGGGCGCGACAAGCTCAAACGCCTGTGCGCGGGCGTCATCGATACGCTGAAACTCGCCAAGGAACAGAATCCGGGCAAGAAGGCTTCGCTCGACGCCTTGTGCGACCGCTACGAGATCGACAACGGCCACCGCGAGCTGCACGGCGCACTGCTCGATGCGGAACTGCTGGCCGAAGTCTATCTGGCGATGACCCGCGGCCAGGAGAGCCTGATCATGGCGCTCGACGACGAGCCCGCGATGCACACGGCCGATGCCGGCGGTGTGCCGAGGGCGCGCGTGGCGGTGAAGGTGCTGCGGGCTTCCGACGAGGAACTGCAGGCGCACGACAGCGTGCTGGCCGACATCGCCAAGGCCAACAAGGGCTTGTGCCTGTGGCTGCCACTCGAGGAGCCGGCGGCGGCTTGAAGCACGGCGCCGGGCTTACAGCCGCAGGCTGCCGCCCGGCACGCTGCCCGACTGCTCCAGGCGGGTGATCGTCGGCCCGAGGTCGAGGCCGGTGGTGGTCTTCAGCAGACGGGCGCGCTCGCGCAGTTCGGCCAGCGGGCGCTCGATCGCTTCGCCGTCGGCGGCGAAGGCGACGACGTTGCCGCTGTCGCATGAAGGAAAGGCGACGACGCGGTCGTCGAAGGCTTTCAGCAGGCGCTCGACGCTGGCCTTGTAGCCGCGCGAGCGGCCGAACAGGTTGACCGCCATCAGACCCTGGCCGGACAGGCGCGAACGCACCGCCTGGTAGAAGGGCAGGGTGTCCAGGGCGCCGGCGCGCGCGTTGCGGTCGAAGCCGTCGACCAGGATGTAGTCCCAGGTCTCGTCCTTTTCCAGCACGTATTGCGCGCCGCAGCCGACGTGGATCGAGAAGCGCGCGTCCTCGGCCGGCAGCTTGAAGAACTGGCGCGCGGCGGCGACCACCGTGGGCGCGATCTCGACCACCCTGATCCGTGCCTGCGGACAGTGGCGGTAGACGAATTTCGCCAGCGAGGCAGCGCCGAGGCCGATGATCAGCACTTTCTTCGGCCACCGGCCGGTGTCCTCGGCGAGGCCGTCGCGCAGCAGCAGGCCGGCCATCATCTCGCGGGTGTAGGCCAGCTCCAGCGCATCGGGTTTGCGGATGCGCATCGCGCCCTGCACCCAGTCCGAGCCGAAGTGCAGATAGCGCACGCCGGCTTCTTCGGAAATGTCGATCGGTGTATTCATGCTCGGCTCAGGAAGCCAGGCGCTTCAGCGCGTACAGGCGTTCGAGCGCTTCGCGCGGCGTCAGCGCATCGGGGTCGAGGGTGGCAAGCTCGGTCAGCACCGGGTGCGACAGCGGTTCGGCTTCCGGCTCGGGCAGCGAGGCGAAGAGATCGGCCTGCGGCCCGGCGTGGATCTCGCGGTTCTCCAGCGTACGCAGGCGGCGGCGGGCGTCGCGGATCACCGGCGCCGGGATGCCGGCCAGCGCGGCGACCTCGATCCCGTAGCTCTGGCTTGCCGGGCCTTCCTCCAGCGCGTGCAGGAAGACGATGCGGTGGCCGTGCTCGACGGCGTCGAGGTGCACGTTGGCGCACTCGGGGTAGTCGGTATTGAGCCGGGTCAGCTCGAAATAGTGGGTGGCGAACAGCGTCAGGCTGCGGTTCTTTTCCAGCAACTGGCGGGCGATCGCGGCCGCCAGCGCGAGGCCGTCGAAAGTCGAGGTGCCGCGGCCGATCTCGTCCATCAGCACCAGGCTGTGCTCGGTGGCGCCATGCAGGATGGCGGCGGCTTCGGTCATCTCGACCATGAAGGTCGAACGCCCCGAGGCGAGGTCGTCCGAGGCGCCGAT
Organism: Thauera butanivorans NBRC 103042; assembly: GCF_001591165.1. Classification (GTDB taxonomy): domain Bacteria; phylum Pseudomonadota; class Gammaproteobacteria; order Burkholderiales; family Rhodocyclaceae; genus Thauera; species Thauera butanivorans. The sequence continues at coordinate 4,812 of NZ_BCUG01000096.1, read as the reverse complement.
GCGGGTGAAGATCGCATCCAGCGGGCCGAGTTCGGCGGTATCCGCCGGTACGAAGCTGCCGACGTGGGCGAGCAGGCAGATCAGCGCCACCTGGCGCATGAAGGTCGATTTACCACCCATGTTCGGGCCGGTGATCATCAGCATGCGACGGGTGGCCGCCAGGCGCGCGTCGTTGCGGATGAAGTTCTCGACCTGGCGCTCGACCACCGGGTGACGGCCGCCGGCGATGTCCACGCCGGGCGTGTCGCGGAAACGCGGGCGGACGTAGCCGTAGCGCAGCGCGGCTTCGGCGAAGGCGGCGAGGCCGTCGAGCAGCGCCAGCGCGCGGGCGATGCGCTGCAGTGCCGGAATGTGGCCGGCCAGGGTGTCGAGGATCGCTTCGTACAGCAGCTTCTCGCGCGCCAGGGCGCGCTCCTGCGCCGACAAGGCCTTGTCCTCGAAAGCCTTCAGTTCGGGTGTGATGTAGCGCTCGGCGTTCTTCAGCGTCTGGCGGCGGCGGTAGTCGTCCGGCACCTTTTCGCTGTTGGCGCGGCTGACTTCGATGTAGAAGCCATGCACTCGGTTGAACTCCACCTTCAGGTTGGGGATGCCGCTGCGTTCGCGCTCGCGCGCCTCGAGCGCCAGCAGGAATTCGCCGCAGTTGCTCTGGATGTCGCGCAACTCGTCCAGTTCGGCGTCGTAGCCGGCGGCGATCACGCCGCCGTCGCGCACCATCGCGGCGGGTTCGGCGGCGATCGCGCGTTGCAGCAGTTCGAGCGCGTCAGGGGCGATTTGCAGCGCGTCGCGGATCTCGCACAACAGCGGCGTACCGCAGCCGTGCAACACGGCGCCCAGTTCCGGCAGCCGGGCCAGGCTTTCGCGCAGCGCCGACAGGTCGCGCGGCCGGGCACTGCGCAGCGCGATGCGGGCGGTGATGCGATCGACGTCGGCCACGCCGCGCAGCGCGGCGCGCACGGCGGCGGTGTTGCGTCCGCTGCGATCGTCATCGCGGCTGGAGGGCTCGTCGCCGAGGCTGGTGGAAAAACCTTCCACCAGTTCCGCCACCGCGGCCTGGCGCGTGGCCGGCACGGCACGGTCGCGCAGCGGGTGGTGCAGGGCGTGGCGCAGCCAGCGCGAGCCCATGCTGGTGACGCAAGTGTCGAGCAGCGACAGCAGCGTCGGCGAAGCTTCGCCGCGCAAGGTCTCGGTCAGCTCCAGGTTGCGTCGGGTGGCGGCGTCCAGCCGCAGGTATTCGGACTCCCGTTCGACGGTGAGGCCGGTGACGTGGGCGAGCGTCTGGCGCTGGGTGGCCTGGGCGTAGTCGTACAGCGCCGCCGCCGCGCCGAGCGCCACCGGCAGCTCCTCGACGCCGAAGCCGACCAGGTCACGGGTGCCGAAATGCGTGGTCAGCAGTCGGGTGCCGGTCTCGGCGTCGAACTGCCAGTCGGCCAGCCGGCGCAGCGCCGGGGCCAGGGTGTCGAGCAAGGGCAGCGCCAGACCGTCGGGGATCAGCACTTCGGCCGGGCGCAGGCGCTCGAACTGCGCCTGCAAGGCCTCGGACGGGCACTGCATCAGGCGGAAATCGCCGTTGGCGAGGTTCAGCCAGGCCAGGCCGAGCACGCCCCGGTGCAGGTTGGCCGCCAGCAGCAATGCATCGCGGCGGTCGTCGAGCAGGGCGGCGTCGGTCAGCGTGCCGGGGGTGACGATGCGGCTGACGGCGCGCTCCATCGGCCCCTTGGTGGCACCGGGTTCGCCGACCTGCTCTGCAATGGCCACCGCCTCGCCGAGCTTGACCAGCCGCGCCAGGTATTGCTCGACGGCATGGAAGGGCACGCCCGCCATCTTGATCGGCTGGCCACCCGACTGTCCGCGGGTGGTCAGCGTGATGTCGAGCAGGCGCGCCGCCTTCTCCGCATCGTCGAAGAACAGCTCGTAGAAATCGCCCATGCGGTAGAACAGCAAGGTGTCGGGGTGTTGCTGCTTTATGCGGATGTACTGCTGCATCATCGGCGTATGAGCAGCGATCTCGGCTTCGGTGAGCGGCGGTGTCTTTTGCATTTCTTCCTATCAAGCCCAGGCATGCGAGCCGTCCATGGCCGGCCGGCAGGATGGCGCGGGCGTGGCTGAGCCTTTCGCCACGGCCGGCGCCGGTCGTCGGGGCTGCATCTTATCAGGACGCCCGGGCGTGTCAGCCCGCAGGGTGGATCGCCGGATAGCTGCCGGTGCCTTCGGGCCAGGGGGTCAGGACTTCGAAACCGTCCGGCGTGACGGCCACCATGTGTTCCCACTGGGCCGACAGCGAGTGGTCCTTGGTGACGACGGTCCAGCCGTCGGCAAGGGTTCGGGTTTCGCGCTTGCCGGCATTGATCATCGGTTCGATGGTGAACACCATGCCCGGCTCCAGCCGCAGGCCTTCGCCGCGGCGGCCGTAGTGCAGGACCTGCGGGGCGTCGTGGTAGATCTTGCCGATGCCGTGGCCGCAGTATTCACGCACGACGGAAAAGCGTTCGCGGTGCGCCACGGTCTGGATCGCATGGCCGACGTCGCCCAGCGTGGCGCCTGGGCGCACCGCGCGGATGCCGGCGACCATCGCCTCATAGGTGGTGAGCACCAGGCGGCGCGCCAGCGGCCCGGGTTCGCCGACGAAGTACATCCGGCTGGTGTCGCCGAACCAGCCGTCCTTGATCACGGCGACGTCGATGTTGATGATGTCGCCTTTCTTGAGGGTCTTGCCCGGCGACGGGATGCCGTGGCAGACCACGTGGTTGACCGAGGCGCAGACGGTCTTGGGGTAGCCGTGGTAGCCGATGTTGGCGGGAATGGCGTCCTGCACGTTGACGATGTGGTCGTGGCAGATGCGGTCCAGTTCGTCGGTACTGACACCCGGCTTGACGTAAGGCGCCACGACCTTGAGCACTTCCGCCGCCAGCCGGCCGGCCGCGCGCGACAGGGCGATTTCTTCGGGAGTCTTGATGGAAACCGTGCTGTTCATCGGGCTTGGTTCTGCTCCGTGTGTCCTGCGGCCGGCTTCTCGCTGTCCTGCCGTTCTGCCAAGTGCTCGCGATAACGGGCGATGAGGCCCGCGGTGCTGGCGTCGTGGGGGTGGAGATCGGCGGGGGCGGCGAGATCGGCCAGCACGCGGGCGGCGAGCTGCTTGCCGAGTTCCACGCCCCACTGGTCGAAGGAATTGAGCCCCCACACCACGCCCTGCACGAAAGTGCGGTGTTCGTACAGGGCGACCAGCGCACCGAGCGCGAAGGGGCTGAGGCGTTCCATCAGCAGGGTGTTGCTGGGGCGGTTGCCGGCAAAGACGCGGTGCGGCAGCAGCGCGCGGATCTGCGCTTCGGCCAGGCCCGCCGCCCGCATCTCGGCCTCCACTTCGTCCGCCGGCTTGCCGCTCATCAGCGCTTCGGCCTGCGCGACCATGTTGGCGAAGGCGATGCGATGGTGCTGCTCCAGTCCGGCTTCGGCTTGCAGCACGCCGATGAAATCGACCGGGACGAGCTGGCTGCCCTGGTGCAGCATCTGGAAATAGGCATGCTGGCCGTTGATGCCGGATTCGCCCCAGATCACCGGACTGGTCTGGCAGTCCACCGGACTGCCGTCGCTTCTGACCGACTTGCCGTTCGACTCCATGTCGAGCTGCTGCAGGAAGGCGGGCAGGCGGTGCAGGCGCTGGTGGTAGGGGGCGATGAGCTGGCTGGGCGCGCCGAGGAAATCGACGTTCCAGATGCCGAGCAGCGCCATGATCACGGGCAGGTTGCGCTCGAACGGTGCGTCGATGAAGTGCCGGTCCATGGCGTGCGCGCCGGCCAGCAGTTCGTCGAAACCCTCGGCGCCGATCTGCAGTACGATGGACAGGCCGATTGCGCTCCACAGCGAGTAGCGGCCGCCGACCCAATCCCAGAAGCCGAACATGTTGGCGGGGTCGATGCCAAAGCGCGCGACCGCGTCGGCATGGGTGGACACGGCGACGAAGTGGCGGGGGATCGCCGCTTCGCTGCCAGTGTGTTCGACCAGCCAGGTGCGTGCGGCATGGGCGTTGGTCAGCGTTTCCTGGGTGGTGAAGGTCTTGGAGGCGACGATGAACAGCGTGGTGGCGGGATCGACGGTACGCAGCACGTCGCCGATCTGCACGCCGTCCACGTTCGAGACGAAATGCATCCGCAGGCGCGGATGGGCAAAGGCTTTCAGTGCTTCGCACGCCATCAGCGGGCCGAGATCGGAGCCGCCGATGCCGATGTTGACGACGTCGGTGATGGCGCGCCCGTCGTGTCCGCGCCAGTTGCCGCCGCGCACGGCTTCGGCGAAACGGTAGATGCGTTCGCGTACTGCGGCGACGTCGGCGACGACGTCGCGTCCACCCACGATCAAAGGCTGGTCCGCCGGCCGGCGCAAGGCCGTGTGCAGCACGGCACGGTTCTCGGTGAGGTTGATGCGTTCGCCGCCGAACATCGCGGTGCGCCGTTCGGCCAGCCGCGCCTCGCACGCCAGTGCGAAAAGCAGCGCCAGGGTTTCATCGCTGACACGGTTCTTCGAATAGTCGAGGAACAGGCCACAGGCTTCGGCCTGCATGCGCGCGGCGCGTTCGGGGTCGGCAGCGAACAGTTGCTTGAGATGGCATTCGCCGATCCCGTCGCGATGGGCAAGCAGGGCCTGCCACGCCGCAGACGAGGTGGAGGAGGCGCCGGAGGGGGCGAAATGCAAAGTCGGATGGCTGGTCATCGATGCATCGAGGGAGTCGAGCGGGCAAGAGTCCGAAAGGCAGCCGGCATTGTGCCCGTTTTGCCGTGCCGCGGCCTGCCCGGATCGGATATGCGGCCGTAACGAGTT
>NZ_BCUG01000095.1 GCF_001591165.1 Thauera butanivorans NBRC 103042 | reverse complement strand
AATAAGCGCATAACATCCTTTTGTCACCACCACCTACGAATCAAGCTTAGACGCGTCCATACGTGTCCGAAAAAAAGCGGCGAGGCCCAAACCCCGCCGCTTCTGCATTCAGCCTTGACTCGTAGCCGAGATCAGTTGCCGCTCATCGCCATCATCAACTGGTTGATGCGCTTGACAAAGGTCGCCGGGTCGTCGAGCGTGCCGCCTTCGGCCAGCAGCGCCTGGTCGAACAGCACCGCGGCCCAGTCGTCGAAGTTCTTGTCTTCGTACTGCAGCCGCAGCACCGCCGGATGGCTGGGGTTGATTTCCAGGATCGGCTTCGACACCGGTGCCTCCTGGCCGGCCGCCTTCAGGATGCGGGCCAGGTTCATGCCCAGGTCGTGCTCGTCGGCCACCAGGCAGGCGGGCGAATCGGTCAGGCGCAGCGTCACCTTCACGTCCTTGACGCGCTCGCCCAGGCTCGCCTTCATCCGGTCGAGCAGGTCCTTGAACTCGTCGGCGGCCTTCTCGGCTTCCTTCTTCTCGGCCTCGTCTTCCAGCGCGCCCAGGTCCAGGCCGCCCTTGGCCACCGACACCAGTGGCTTGCCGTCGAACTCGCTCAGGTTGCCCGTCACCCATTCATCGACGCGGTCGGACAGCAGCAGCACTTCGACGCCCTTCTTGCGGAAGACTTCCAGGTGCGGGCTGTTCTTGGCGGCGTTGAAGGTCTCGGCGGTAACGTAGTAGATCTTGTCCTGGCCTTCCTTCATGCGGCCGATGTAGTCGGCGAGCGACACCACTTCGTCGGCGCTATCGAGCTGGGTCGAGGCGAAGCGCAGCAGGCCGGCGATCTTCTCCTTGTTGGCGAAGTCCTCGCCCACGCCTTCCTTCAGCACCTTGCCGAAGGCCTTCCAGAAGATGGCGTACTTCTCCTTGTCCGCTTCGTCCTCGCTGTTGGCGAGGCTTTCGAGCATGGTCAGCACCTTCTTGGTGCAGCCGGCGCGGATGGTGTCGATGTCCTTGGATTCCTGCAGGATCTCGCGCGACACGTTGAGCGGCAGGTCGGCCGAATCGACCACGCCGCGGATGAAGCGCAGGTAGGTCGGCATCAGCTTCTCGGCGTCGTCCATGATGAAGACGCGCTTCACGTACAGCTTGATGCCGTGGCGGGCGTTGCGGTCCCACAGGTCGAAGGGCGCGTTCTTCGGCACGTAGAGCAGGTTGGTGTATTCGTGGCGGCCTTCGACGCGCGAATGGGTCCACGCCAGCGGCTCGTCGAAATCGTGCGCGACGTGCTTGTAGAAGGCTTTGTACTCGTCGTCGGTGATGTCGTTCTTCGACCGGCTCCACAGTGCGCTGGCCTGGTTGACCGTCTCGTCCTCGTCGGTCGGCACCTGCTTGCTCTGCTCTTCGTTCCATTCCTCCTTCTTCATCACGATCGGTTGCACGATGTGGTCGGAGTACTTGCGGATCAGGCTCTTGAGCTTCCACGACGACAGCAGGTCGTCCTGGCCTTCGCGCAGGTGCAGGGTGATCTCGGTGCCGCGGCCGGGCTTGTCGATCTGCTCGACGGTGTAGGCGCCGGCTTCGTCGCCGGCCATCGAGCATTCCCACTTGACGCCTTCGCCGGCGGGCAGGCCGGCGCGGCGGGTCAGCACGGTGACGCGGTCGGCGACGAGGAAGGCGGAATAGAAGCCGACGCCGAACTGGCCGATCAGGTTGGCGTCCTTTTGCTGGTCGCCGGTGAGCTTGCCGAAGAATTCGCGCGTGCCCGACTTGGCGATGGTGCCGAGGTGGGCGATGGCTTCGTCGCGGCTCATGCCGATGCCGTTGTCGGCGATGGTGATGGTCTTGGCTTCGGCGTCGAAACCGATGCGGATCTTCAGTTCGGAGTCGTTCTCATACAGCGCGCCATTGTCGAGCGCCTCGAAACGCAGCTTGTCGCAGGCGTCCGATGCGTTCGAGACCAGCTCGCGCAGGAAGATCTCGCGGTTGGAATACAGCGAATGGATCATCAGGTGAAGCAGTTGCTTCACCTCGGCCTGAAAGTTGAGGGTCTGGGAGGTGGCAGTTTGCGCTTCGGACATCTTGCTGAGGCTCCGTCTGGGTTGTTCGGACGCAGCCTCAAATGGGGATGGGCAGACCGGATTTCAAGTCTGCCCGGGATTCGCGCGGCGGATCACACCTTGAATCGCCCCACCAGTTCGCTCAGGCCGGCAGACAGCTTCTCCAGTTGCTCGACGGCCGCCACTGCCGAACGCATCGACACGTTGGTACCCTCGACCATCTGCGCGATCTGTTCGACCTCCTGCGCGATCGCCGTCGCCGCCGCGCGCTGCTCGGCCGTGGCCCCGGCCACGCTGCGGATCTGCTCCAGGGCTTCGACCGCCCCGGCGGCGATCTCGCGCAAGGAGCCCGTCACATCGAGTACCAGCGCCATGCCGCTCCCCACCTGCGCCGAGACACGCGACATCGCGTCCACCGTGCCATGCGTCTCGGTCTGGATGCCGGCGATGTCCTGCTCGATCTGCACCGTCGCGGTGCTGGTGCGCTCGGCCAGCTTGCGCACCTCGTCGGCCACCACCGCAAAGCCGCGGCCCTGCTCGCCGGCGCGCGCGGCCTCGATCGCCGCGTTCAGCGCCAGCAGGTTGGTCTGCGCCGCGATCTCCTTGATCACGCCGGCGATGGCCCCCACTTCGTCGGCACGCTTGACCAGTTGCTGGATTCTTCCCGTGGCTTCCTCCACGGTCCCGGCAATCACCTCCATCTCGCCTGCGGCACGCTCCGCCTTCGCCGCCCCCTGGTTCGCCAGTTCGGCGGAATGGGCCGAATTGCGCTCGGCGCCCATTGCGTTCTCGGTGATTTGCCCGATGCTGACAGTCATCTCCTCGATCGCCGCGGCAATCGACGCCGTCGCATCGGTCTGGCTTTCGGACGCCTTCGACACTGCGCGCGACACTTCCGAAATCTCGTGCGAACGGTCCGCCACCTGCCGCGCACTCTGGGTGATCTCGCCCATCATGTGGCGCAGCCTGCCCAGCATCGAGGACAGGGAACCTAGCAGGCTGTCGCCTCCGCCCTTCACCGCGACATCCACGCACAGGTCGCCGCCGGAGGCCTTGCGCATGATCTCGCTCGCATACGCCGGCTCGCCGCCGAGCTGGTCCGTCACGCTGTGGACGACGCGCCACGAGACGACGACCAGCAGCGCCAGCACGGCCGCCGCGATGCTGCCGATGCGCAGCATCGCGGCATTGAACGCGTCGTCGATGTCATCGACGTAAACGCCCGTCCCCACGATCCAGTCCCAGGGCTTGAACATCTTCACGTAGGAGACCTTGGGCTGGGGCACATCCGAACCCGGGCGCGGCCATAGATAGTCGACGGCGCCTTCGCCGGACTCGGTCGCCACGCGCACAAACTCGCGGAACATGTATTTGCCGGCGGCATCGCGCTGCTCACTCATGCTCTTCCCTTCCATCTCGGGACGAATCGGGTGGATGACGACCACCGTCGCGCTGTCGTTGACCCAGAAATACTCGTTGCCCTCGTAGCGCAGTTCCTTGAGTGCCGCCTTCGCCGCACGCTGCGCCTGGTCGCGGCTCATGGCCTGCGACTGCTCCAGCCCATGGAAGTGGACCACGATACCGTGCGCCAGCTCGACCGCCCCCTTGACCGAGCGCTGGTAGCCCGCCTCCAGCGCGGCGCGCTCCTCGTACAAGGCATCCAGCACCAACACGACCAGACCCACAAGCGCAATCGCCAGCACCAGCATCAGCCGGCGTGCTACCGGTATCGACTTGAACGACATATTCCTTTCCCTCCGAATATCCGGCACCGACGGTACACCGCGGCACCACCATGACCTCGATCAGATTGCGGGCTTTCGCCCGCCTCCGTAAGCGGAAAAATCAAACTTCCACTGAAAACCGTCATCGAGGCATGGGTGACAGGCTGCGCAATACGCATCGGACATGGAAACAGGGCGCAGCGCAGCAGGCCAACGACCGCATTTTCGGCACTGCGCTGGAATCCTTGAGCCGGACTCGGGAAAAAAGCCGCATCGCCGCAGCGAACGCTCATTCAGACATAGCGAATCTCCACCACTTCGATCTCGCGCATGCCGGCCGGGCTCTGGAAACGCACCACGTCTCCCACCCGGGCCTTCAGCACCGCGCGCGCCAGCGGCGCGATCCAACTGATGCGGCCCCGCGCCGCGTCGGCTTCATCCACGCCGACGATCTGCCAGGTCTGTTCCTCGTCGGTATCGAGATCGCAGAACGTCACCGTCGCACCGAAGAACACCTGTTCGAGGTCCTGCTGCCGCTCCGGATCGACCACCTCGGCGTTTTCGATGCGCTTGATCAGGAAACGGATGCGGCGATCGATTTCGCGCAGCCGCTTCTTGCCGTAGATGTAGTCGCCGTTCTCCGAGCGATCGCCGTTGCCCGCCGCCCAGGCGACGGTCTCGACCAGCTTGGGCCGCTCGATGCGCACGAGCTGGTCGAGTTCGGCCCGCAGCGCGTCGTAGCCGCGCCGCGTCATGTAGTTCTTGCTGCCCGCCGGCAGGCGCAGCGCGGGCGCGAGTTGCTCCTCGTCGTCCTCACCGTCGCTTTCCTTCACGAACGCCTTGTTCACCTCGTCCTTCTCCCATGAAGCCGGCAAGCCGGGAATGATAATGAATTGTGCCGGCAGAGGCAGTCCGGCGGGGCGCACGGTTGTCAGCACACAGCCCTGCGCATACCATCGGCACAGCCTCTGCCCGGCCTTTCCCATCCTCCACCCATGCCCTTCCCGCGGATCGACCATGAGCGACGAAACTTTCGAAGATGTCACCAGCCTGCACCGCCGGCTTGACGAACTGCGCATCGAGCACCAGGATCTGGACGATGCGATCAATCGCCTGGCGCAGTTGCCGCTGGGCGACGAACTGATGCTGCGCCGGCTGAAGAAGCGCAAGCTGATCCTCAAGGATCGCATGAGTGCCATCGAACGCCTGCTGGAACCGGACGAGCGCGCCTGAAGCGTCGCCACATCCCGACTACCCCCTCCTGCCACACACATCGCCGATGAAAGAACTCGAACTCCAGGGCCAGCCCGTCGCGCTCCACGAAAACACGCCCGCCGCAGATTCGGATGCGCCGCCCTGGCTGCTCATCCACGGCGCAGGCCACGACCACGCGGTATGGAACGAAGTCGCCGCCGGACTCGCTGCGAACGGCGAACACGTGCTCATCCCCGATCTGCCCGGGCATGGCGGCTCCGGCGGCAGCCCGTTGCCCGACATCGACGCCATGGCCCGCTGGGTGCTCGCCCTCGCCGATGCGCTCGGACACGAGCGCATCCGGCTGTGCGGCCACAGCATGGGCTCGCTGGTCGCACTCGCCGCCGCCGGCCAGGCGCCGGCACGCGTCGACCGGCTCGCGCTGGTCGGCTGCAGCGTGCCGATGCCGGTTTCCCCCTTCCTGCTCGACGCCGCGCAGAACGAGCCCGAAAACGCCTTCGCGCTGATCAACAAGTTCTCGTTCGCGCCGGCCGAAGTCCTTGGCGAAAGCCGCCGTGCCGGACTCGAAGCGGCCAACCTGCAGCGCATGCACCAGCAAGGCGCACGCGTGCTCGCCAGCGACCTGAATGCCTGCAACGCCTGGCAGGACGGGCTGGCCGCCGCCACCCGGGTGAGCTGCCCCACTTTGCTGGTCAGCGGCGAATTCGACCGCATGACGCCTGCCGATGCGGTAAAACCCTTATCCGATTCGCTTGAAAAGATGGGCTGCAGCACGCGTATGATTGTGCTTGCCGGTGCCGGCCATTCCATGATGAACGAAGCACCCGACGGCCTGGTCGATGCTTTACGGGGAGCGTAGCCCACGCACGACAACACATATATATCGCGCCCCCGTCTCATCGCTGACGCCCCCGACAGGAGAGACACATGGCACGACAGAACGACCCCCTGCCCGCAGGTACGCAGGACGACCCCGCCCTTCCCTTTCCGGCCGTACGCGAGGTTTCGCTCGGCGCGCCGCTGCGCTGGATCGCCCGAGGTATCGACGACCTGAAGGCGTGCGCGATTCCGAGCCTGTTCTACGGTTTCTGCTTCGCCGGCATGGGCCTGCTGCTCACCATCACCCTTCGCCATGCCTACGAATACGTCGCGGCGCTGACGTCGGGCTTCCTGATCCTCGGCCCCTTCCTCGCCATGGGCCTGTACGAGATCAGCCGCCGCCGGGAACGCGGCGAAGCCTGCGAACTGCGGCCGACGCTCACCGTCTGGCGACGCAACGCGGGCAACATCGGCTTGTTCGCAGTGGTGCTGGGCGTCCTCTTCCTGCTGTGGGCCCGGGCCTCGATGGTCGTTTTCGCACTGTTCTACACCAACGAAATGCCCGACCTGTCGAGCTTCGTCAGCCAGCTGCTCCGCCTGGAGAACCTCGAATTCCTCGCAGCGTACTTCGGCGTCGGCATGCTCTTCGCCTTCCTTGCCTTTGCCGCCAGCGTCGTCGCCGTTCCGCTGATGCTGGACCGCAACCAGGACGCCATCAGTTCGATGCTGGCCAGCTTCTCGGCGCTGCTGCGCAATCCCGGCACGATGCTGGTATGGGCTTTCCTGATCGTGCTGCTGACGCTGTTCGGTTTCCTGCTCTTCCACGTCGGCCTGATCGTCATGATGCCCATCCTCGGCCATGCCACCTGGCATGCCTACCGCGATCTGATCGACCCTCGGCAGACGCCCGACTGAGCATGCCCTGCCGGCACGGCCGCGCGGAACTCAGTCCGCCAGCTCCAGCACCACCGGCTGGTGGTCCGAGGCCGCGGTTCCCGCCAGGACCTCGACCGCGCGCACGCGCGCAGCCAGATCGGCACTGACGAAGAAGAAGTCGCAGCAGAAGGCATGATCGGGCCAGTCCGCGCCGTGCAGGCCCACGCTCGGCGGGTGCGGCAGGCCGGGCCGGCAGAGCGGCCAGGCGTCGCACCATGCGGGCACGCCCTTGGCGATCGCCGCTTGCAGCGAGGCATGTTCCTCCGACCCCGGCTCGCAGTTGAAGTCGCCGCACAGGATCGCCGAAGCCGGACGCGGCCAGGCGGCAAAGCAGGCGCTGCCGCCATTCTTGGCCGGCGCCGGTGCGGCCGCATGCCCGGCGGCCTCGGCCTGCAGCGCACGCAGTGCGGCGATCTGCGCCCGGCGCTGCCGCTGCGAGTAGTACTCCAGATGCGTCGTCATGAAACGCAGCGGCCCGCGCTCGGTACCCACCACCGCTTCCACGCAGGCCCGCTGCATCGACGGCACGCTGTCATCTGCCGGCGCCGGCAGCATGTGGCGGAACACCTGCCCCACCGGCAGCCGCGACAGCAGCAGATTGCCGAACAGCGCCCGTCCGCCCCTGCGGCCCGGAACATCCACCGCCGCGCCGAACACCGGCGCATACCCTTCGAACGCGGCCGCAAGGAAGGCCACCTCATCCTCGCCCGCGCCGCCCGGCAGGCCATCGAAGTTGCGTGCGACCTCCTGCAGGCAGATCACGTCGAGCGGGCCCGCATCGCGGATCGCCGCCACGGTCCGCTCCAGATCGACCACGCCATCGGCGCCGCGGCCCCACTGTATGTTCCAGCTCAACGCTCTCATATCGCTACCTCATCGACATCGTCCGCGCCTCCTGGGCGCAAAGGGCGATTTTGCCCGCATACTTCCCCCGTGCAAGCCGTTCTTTGGCGCCTCATCGCCGGCAATCGCCGATAATGGCCGCTCGCATCACGGAGCCCCCCCATGCATTCAGCACAGGAACTCGCCAGCCAGATCGAAGCCCTCACCTCGCTGCCGACCGTCTATGAGCGTGTCCGCGAACAATTGGAGTCGCCCACCGGGTCGGTGTTCGAAGTCTCGCGCCTGGTGTCGGCCGACCCGGCGCTCACCGCGCGCCTGTTGCGACTGGTCAACAGCGCGATGTACGGCTACCGCGGCAAGGTCGACAACGTGGCGCAGGCCGTTCAGATCCTCGGCCTGCAACAGGTACACGACCTGGTGCTGGCGATGTCGCTGCATGCGGTCTTCGCCGGCATCCGCCCGGCCCGGCTGGACATGAAGCGCTTCTGGCGCGACAGCGTGCTGTGCGCCCTGGCATCGCGCACGATCACGCGACGCAGCGGGCGCCCCGGCCTGGAAAGGATGCTCGTCATCGGCCTGCTGGCCGACATCGGCCATCTGGTCATGTTCCAGACCACCCCGCTGCTCGCCGACACCGCCCGGCAGAGCGCGGTGCAGACGGGCGAGGCCCTGCATCTGGCCGAGCGCCGCATCGTCGGCTGCGACTTCGCCGAAGTGGGCGCGGCGCTGATGGACCAATGGCGGGTTCCGGGCGCCTTTGCCGGCGCCATCGGCACCCAGACCCTGCCGAAGCTGGGCGGCGAACACGCGGGCGACGCCGCCACGCTGAACCTGGCGCGCGCCATCGTCGAAGCCGACACGCTGGGCGAATCGAGCGCGCAGACGGCAGGGCGCGTCGATCCCGCGGTATGGAAACTGCTCGACATCGCCCCCGACGCAATCGCCCCGATCCGCGAGGAAGCCGAGCTCGATCTCGCCGCCTGGCTGGCGCTGTTCTTCCCGCCCCGGCCACACTGACAAGCGGCCCCGCCCGCGCCCCGACCGGGCAGCGCGGGCGGCTTCCAGCTACATCACAGC
>NZ_BCUG01000094.1 GCF_001591165.1 Thauera butanivorans NBRC 103042 | reverse complement strand
CAGTTGAATCCATCTCGTCCTCCTTTTCCTCGCCCCCGATGCGGCGCGGCGGAACCGCGCAGGCGCTTCCGTCACGCCGCATGCTTTCGGCTGCCGATGGGGGCGTGGTGGAAAAGCGCGGCCCGGCCCTGAACACGGGCATCGGCGGCGCGCACTGGGGTCCGACCGCTTATTTGACGAGCGACCACTTGCCGTTGACGACCTCGATCAGCACGACCGCCTTCGGGTCGTAGCCACCGTGATCCTCGGCGCTCAAGGTGTAGGTGCCATTGACGCCAACCAGGCCGGAGGTGCTTTCGAGGGCGTTGCGGATCCCTTCACGGAACTCCGGGGTACCCGGCTTGGCGGTCTTGACCGCTTCCTTCATGGCGTTCTCGAGCAGCAGCCAGGCGTCCCAGGCGGCGCCGGCGAAGGTCGAGCGCGAGTCGGCGCCGAGCTTGCCTTCGAGTTGCTGCAGGAAGGCGACGCCAGCGGCCTTGTTGGGATGGCCGTCGGCCAGCTGTTCGGCCACCAGCACCGGCGCGACCGGCAGGCGGGCGCCTTCGACGTTCTTGCCGCCCAGGCGCAGGAACTCGCGGTTCGCTACCGCGTGCGACTGGTAGATCGGGCCCTTGTAGCCGCGCTCGCGCAGCGTGCTCTGGGGCAGGGCCGCCGGGGTGCCCGAGCCGCCGACGAAGACCGCGTCCGGACGGGCGGACATCACCTTGAGGGTCTGGCCGGTGACCGAGGTGTCGGTGCGGGCGTAGCGCTCGGTGGCGACGATCTTGATGCCGGCAGCCTGGGTGGTCTCGGTCAGCGCCTTCAGCAGCAGCTCGCCCCAGGAGTCGGAGAAGCCGATGAAGCCGACCGTCTTGACGCCCTTGGCCTTCATGTCCTCGACCACGCGGCCGACCATGATGTCGGCGGTGGGTTCGACGCGGAAGGCCCAGGCGCGCTTGTCGGCGGCGGGGTCGATCGGCGCGATCGACAGCATCGGCACCCTGGTCTCGTTGGCGACGTCGACCATCGCCATGCCGTTGGTGATCAGGTTGGGGCCGATGATGGCGTCGACCTTGTTCTCGCCGACCAGCTTGCGGGTGTTCTTGACCGCGTTGGTCGGGTCGGTGGCGTCGTCCAGCACGACGTAGTTAATCTTTTCGCCGCCCAGGGTGGCGGGCATGAGTTCGAGCGCCTTGCGCGTCTCGGCGCCGAGCGAGGCGGCCGGGCCGGTGAGCGAGAACACGACGCCGACGTTGATGTCGGCGACGGCGTGGCCGGCCGACAGGGCGAGGGCGATGGCAGCGAGTTGGGTCTTGATGCGTAGCTTCATTTTCATCTCCTGGTCTCTCTGATTGTCAGGATGTTGCGTTGTATGGCGAAGGTGCGTCGTGGGTGATTCGGGGTTCAGCGGGAGCGGCCGCTGAGGGCGCCGAAGCCGGCGATCCACTCCGGGATCTCGCGGTAGTAGCGTTCCTCGGCCTGCCAGGCGCCGGCGCAGGCGGCGTCCATCGCGGCCACCGCCGCGACCCAGGTCTTGGCCTCGTGCGCCGAGCCGCCGGCGTCGGCGGTGATGTCGGCGTTGCGGTAGGCGTCGATCGCCGCCCAGTCGCGCGCGGCGAGCCGTTCCATGAGCTTGCGGTCCCACTCGGCGTTGAGCGGATGCAAGGTGCTGGTGCCGGCGGTGAAGGCTTCGGCGGCGGCGATCGTGCGCGCCTGGCGGGCGGCACGGGCTTCGGGCGAAGGGTTGCGGTTGTCGATCAGGCGGGCGATGACTTCCGGATCGGTCGCAGTCGCCATCTGCGGCACCGGCGGGTTGTGCGACAGGCCGCCGGAGCCGATGAACAGCGCGCGCTGGCCCCGCGCGCGGGCGAAGCGGCCGACAGCCTCGCCGAGCAGGCGGGCGCGCTGGAAGCTCACCACCGGCGGCGCCACCGAGTTGATGAAGATCGGCACCACCGGGTAGCGATCGAGCGCGCCGGTGAGCTCTTCGAGCGGCTGGGCGCAGCCGTGGTCGACCTGCATGCGGTACGAGAAGCCGAGGTCGATGCCGGCATCGACCACCGCCTGGGCGCAGGCTTCGGCCAGCGTGCGCGGCACGTTCAGCGGCCCGGCGGAGGACTGGTAGTCACCCACCGACTCGGCCGCCATGCCGATGCAGAACTGCGGCATCAGGTCGAGGAAGAAGCCGTTGAGGTGATCGGGCCAGAACAGGTAGATCACCTCGGGGCCGAAGGCCTCGACCTCCGCGCGCAGGGTATCGACCAGCCCGGCCACTTCCTTGACGATGGCGGCCTCGGGGTCGAAGCAGCCTTTCAGCGGGGTGTGCGAGAGGCACTGCAGGCGCGCTTGCATCAGGCGGCTCCCTTGCCCACGTTCAGGCCCATCTTGTCGGCGACCTGGGCGAGCAGCTCGTTGATCCTGACCGGGTAGGCGAGGCCGGCGACGAAGCGGTCCGGGCGGATCACCGCCACCGCGCCCCGATGGCTGCCGAACCACTCCTTGAGGCGCATCTGCTCGTCGCCGACGACGATGGCGTCGGGGCCGATCGCCTGCTCGCGGTGGATCTGCACCACCGGTTTGACGGTGATGATGCGCCCGCCGAGCGCGGCCAGGATGTCGCGGCTCTTCTGGTTGAGCCAGAAGCTGGGATCCACGCCCCAGCACACCAGCGCGAAGCCGCTGCCCATGACGTCGTCGAGCAGCTTGACCTCGCCGTCGCGGGTGCGCACTTTGGGCTGGATGAAGAGCCTGCCGACCGGCGAATTCCTGCCCACGCGCGTGGCCGGCATCAGGCGGCCGAGCAGCGGGGTCTTGCGCGCCAGTTGGCAGAGCAACTGCTTGACGCCGGGCTCGGTGTCGATCTCGGCTTCGGAGACGACCAGGCCGGTCTCGTACCTGGGCATCGGCTTGAAGCGCATCTCGGTAAAGTAGCGCTTGGCCGGCGGCACCAGGTTGAGCACCCAGGTGGCGAAGTCGCGCGCGGCGACCACCGCCGGGTTGCGCGGCGAGAAGATGCGGCCGGCGGTCACCGACAGGTCGATCATCGCCTTGGCGTGCGGCGGACGCTCGAGCTGGTAGGTGTCGAGCAGCTTCTCGGAGGCGATGCCCTTGACCACGTAGGCCAGCTTCCAGCCCAGGTTGGCGGCGTCGCGCATGCCGGTGTTGTAGCCCTGGCCCTGCCACACCGGCATGATGTGCGCAGCGTCGCCGGCGAGCATCACGCGGCCCACTTTCCAGCGCTCGGCGATGCGCGCGTTGTGGGTGTAGACGCGCTTGCGGATGTAGTCCAGGCTGGTGGCATCGACGCCCGGCGGCAGCACCTTCGCCATCAGCATCGCCATGTTGTGCGGCTGGGTCATTTCCTCTTCGTTTTCGTTCTCGAAGATCATGAACTCGAAGCGGCGGATCGAGTCGGGCAGGGCGACCGACACATACGGACGCGAGGGATCGCAGTGCATGTAGATGTTGGGAATGCCGAGCGGGTCGTTGCGCACGTCCACCACCAGCCACTTGGAAGTGTCGGTGAAGCCGCCGAAGCCGACGTTGAGCGCGGTGCGGATCGGGCTGCGGCCGCCGTCGCTGCCGACCAGCCAGCGCGTGCGCAGGGTGTAGACCGTGCCGTCGCTGCGCTTGACGTCGAGGCTGACGCCGTCGGTATCCTGTTCGAAGCGCAGCACGTCGCTACCCAGGCGTACGTCGACGTTGTCGAAGCGCTCGAGGCCGTCGAGCAGCACGCGGTCGACCAGCGGCTGGTTGAAGGCGTTGCGGCGCGACCAGCCGAATTCGTCGGTGCGCGGCTCGATCGAGGCGAAGCAGCGCCCGCTCTTGGTGACGAAGCGCATCCAGTGGTGGGGGGTCAGATGCGGCAGCACCGCCTCGGCCATGCCGATGCCCTGCAGCGTGCGCAGGCACTCGTCGTCCATGCCGACGGCACGCGGGTAGTCGATCAGCTCGTCGCCGCGCTCGAGCAGGATGGCCTTGACGCCGTGCAGGCCGAGCATGCTGGTGATGGCGAGGCCGACCGGGCCGGCGCCGGCGACGACGACGTCGGCATCGAAGCGGGTGTTTTCGTTCATGTTGCAGACTCCTGAGGTGCGGGGCTGCGCTGGATCGCCGTTTTTCCGGGCGATGCGCGTCGGATGGTTCGGGTAAGAAATATTCTTTATGCTACGATTAGTTGGGCAGAGTCTAAAAATTCTTGAACCTCTGGACAAAAACACTTCGATCACCGTCCACAGGGCGCACAACATTGTTTGTAAAGGGTTTTATCGCATGAGACCTGATACGGGCGCCGACTATGGGGCCGTGCGCAGCCTTGCCCGCGGGCTGGATCTGCTGCGAGTGCTGAACCGGCACGACAAGGGGCGCGCCTCGCTCGCGCAGCTTGCCGCCGGCACCGGGCTGCACCGCACGACGGTGCGCCGGCTGCTGGAGACGCTGATCGAAGAGGGCTATGTGAAGCGCAGCGCGTCGGACGACCGCTACGTGCTGACCTTGAATGTCCGCGCCTTGTCGGAAGGCTTCAAGGACGAGGAGCGCATCTCGATGGTGTCCGGCCCGGTGCTCGCCCAGTTGCTGCAGCAGGTGCGCTGGCCGTCGGACCTATGCACGCCCGACGGCGGCTCGATGCTGATCCGCGAATCGACGCACCGCTTCAGCTCGCTGTCCTTCAACCGCGCGATGGTGGGCGAGCGCCTGCCGATGCTGCTGACCGCGGCCGGGCGCGCCTATTTCTGCTATTGCGCCGACGCCGAGCGCGAGGCCCTGCTGGTGCTGCTGCGCCGCGACCCGGTGCAGGCTGCGCTGGCCAGCGACGAGAGGTTCATCGCCAACCTGCTCGAGCAGACGCGCAGCCGCGGCTACAGCTCGAACGAGGGCGACTGGAGCGCGGAACGCAAGATCGGCGCGATCGCGGTGCCGGTGTTCCAGAGCGGCAAGGTGATCGCGAGCATCAACGTGATCTACCTCGTGCGCGCGGTCTCGCATGCCGAGGCGGCCGCGCGCTACCTGCCGGCGCTGGTCGAGTCGGCGCGCCATCTGGAAGCGGCGCTGAACGAGCCGGAGGCATGAGGCGCCAGCCATGCGCCAAGGCGATTTCCTGGCAGATGGCCAAGCCCGGTCCCGCCCCGTAATCCCGCCGATGGTCGCACTTCGGCTTGGATCGAATGGTTCACCAAGGCACCACAGGGCCGAATTGTTGACCTGAGATGCCTGATTTCGAGGGCCTGCCGGACGTGGTGTTCTTTCTCGATGCGGAGCTCGGAAGAATCCGGGCGGAACGCAATGCAGCCGACGTACGCATATTCCTGCAGCGTGCCCCCGCGACTGGATTTTCACCTCCTATCACGAGCACGCCACGCGGTTGAAGGTACGCGAATTGCTGTACGCGGAGCTTGGGCGAACGCGGGAAGATGTTCCGGGCAAGCTCCACATGTCCTCGCGCACCGTGATCCGCAGGTTGCAGGACGAAGGGCTGTCGTTTCAGGGTATCAAGGACGAGCTGCGCAGGGATCTGGCCATCCTGAACCTCACGCACCAGGACGTCTCGCTGGCCGAGATTTCTTACTCATTGGGGTTCAGCTCTCCCGCCGTTTTCCACCGCGCCTTTCGCCACTGGACCGGCATGACGCCAAGGGGCTATCGGGCCGTCCAACAGAAACTGCGTGGCGCGAATATGGAGGTTGAAGGCTAGGCCGCAACAAGCAGATACAATCGCTGTTCCCGGACCCGCAAGAATGCGCCGGAAGAGATCCGCGCGGAACGGAGTTCGCTCACGCCGGCAGGCCGCCCATTCCGACTGGCGCCTGCCGGAGGATCGAAATGCCGATCCGCGGGTCGAAGGGGCTGAAGCGCGCCCGTGGCTTGCGCGCCGTTTCCAGATGAAGAGGGACCATGCAGATCGTATTGATAAGCGGCTTGTCGGGGTCGGGCAAGAGCATTGCGCTCAACGTGCTGGAGGATGCCGGCTACTACGTCGTGGATAACCTGCCGGCGGCGCTGCTGCCGCAACTGGTGACGCACCTGCGTGGCGGAGGCTGGGCGCGCGCGGCGATCGCGGTCGACATGCGCTCGGGCGCGAGCATCGCGGCCTTGCCGAGCCAGGTCGAGCAACTGCGCGATACGGTCTCGGACCTGCGTTTCATCTTCCTCGACGCGCGCGACGACACGCTGATCGCGCGCTTTTCCGAGACGCGCCGCCGCCACCCGCTGGCGGGCGACGGCGTCACCGTGGAAGAGGCGATCAAGCGCGAGCGCGATGCGCTGGCGCAGATCGCCGAACTGGCCCATCGCATCGACACCAGCGATCTGCACCCGAACACGCTGCGTGCCTGGGTCAAGGATTTCATCCGGGTCGAGGAAAGCCAGGGGCTGACGCTGATGTTCGAGTCCTTCGGCTTCAAGTACGGCATCCCGCTGGATGCCGACCTGGTGTTCGACGTCCGCTGCCTGCCCAACCCGTACTACGATCCGCGCCTGCGGCCGCTGACCGGATGCGACGAGCCGGTCAAGGAGTTCCTGCGCAAGATCCCCGAAGTCACCCGCATGAGCGAGGACATCCGCCGCTTCATCGCCAACTGGCTGCCGGCCTACATGCGTGACAATCGCAGCTATCTGACGGTGGCGATCGGTTGCACCGGTGGGCAGCACCGCTCGGTCTATATCGCCGAATGGCTGGCGGACTGCTTCCGCGACCAGCTCAGCGTGATCGTTCGCCACCGCTCCGCAGCGCGGCGGGCGGCGGATCGCGGCGCCGCGGCAGTGCATGCGCCGGTGGCCGAAAAACAGCCGTGAGCTTCCCGCTTGCCGCCTGGCGGGCGCTGCTGCGGCCGGGCGACGTGCTGATCGCGGCTGCCGGCCTTGCCGTGTGCGTCCATGCCGCGGCGGTACTGTGGCAGGGCGGGCGGCCCGAAACTGCGGTGGTGCGTGCCGGCGGCAAGGTCGTGGCCGAGGTCGCGCTGTCGGCGCCGCGGGTGGTCGAAGTGGCAGGGCCGCTCGGCACCACGCGCATCGAAATCCAGCCCGGCCGCGCGCGCGTCGCCGCGGACCCTGGCCCGCGGCAGTATTGCGTGCGCCAGGGCTGGTTGACCCAGGCCGGCGCGGTGGCGATCTGCGCACCGAACGAAGTCAGCCTCAGCCTGACCGGCCGTGGGGCCGACTATGACTCACTCAACTATTGAACTCCTTCCTTCGCCGAAGGACCGCCGCATCGCGCGCCATGCGGCGGCGGCGATCGTGCTGACCGTGGCCGAGGCGGCGATTCCGCTGCCCCTGCCGGGGGTCAAGCCCGGATTGGCGAACATCGTCACCCTGATCGTGCTGGCACGCTGGGGCTGGCGCGAAGCCGTATGGGTGGCTTTGCTGCGGGTCTTCGCCGGCAGCCTGCTGCTGGGCCAGTTCCTTGCGCCGGGGTTTTTCCTGAGCCTGTCCGGCGCGCTCGCCAGCCTGGTGGTGCTGGGACTGGCGATGCATCTGCCGCGGCACTGGTTCGGCCCGGTCAGCCACAGCATTCTGGCGGCATTCGCGCATATCGGTGCGCAACTGGTGGTGGCGCGGCTGTGGCTGGTGCCGCACGACGGGGTGTTCTACCTCGTGCCGGTGTTTGCGCTGGCCGCGGTGGTGTTCGGCCTGGTCAACGGCCTGGTGGCGGCACGGCTGCTGGAAGAGCTTGGCGGCGGGACGCCGGGAGACGACAAGGGCAAGGAGGCCGTGCGGCCTGCTTGAGCCGGGAGCCGGCGTTCCTCCGGCGGCTGGAGTGCTGGCCGCAGGAGGAACGCTGGTCCCTGGAACGTCCGGGCGCCTGCCTGCGTCCAATCCGCATTGCGAAGTGCCGCGAGCGGGTGGGGCGAAGCATGAAGGGGCGCTGGAGGAAATACCTGTCGGCCTTGCTGGCGGCGATCTGCGGCATTGCCTTCGGCTGGTTTGCCGGCCTCGGCGTGGCGCGCGCCGAGGCCGGCCGTGTGACGGCGGGCGCCCCTGCCACCCATGCGGCCGAGGCGCCCGCTGGCGATCACAGCTTGGCCGAGAACCACTCCAGCAGGCGCTTCCAGCCGTCTTCCGCTTCAGTCTGGCGATAGCTCGGCCGATAGTCGGCATGGAAGGCGTGGGGCGCGTCGGGATAGACGATGATCTCGCTCGGCTTGCCGGCCGCATCGATGGCGGCGCGCATGGCTTCGACGTCGTCGAGCGGGATGCCCTGGTCCTGGCCGCCGTAGAGGCCGAGCACCGGCGCGTGGAGCTGCGCGGCGACGTCGATCGGATGCGCCGGTTGGTTGTCCGAAGGGGCGCCGTCCAGCCGGCCATACCAGGCGACGCCGGCCTTGAGCTTCGGGTTGTGCGCGGCGTACAGCCAGGTGATGCGCCCGCCCCAGCAGAAACCCGTGATCGCCAGCCGCGACGCGTCGCCGCCCTTCGTCGCGGCCCACTCGGCGCAGGCGTCGAGATCGGCCATGACCTGGGCGTCCGACACCTTGGGCACGATGGACGACAGGATGTCGGCGACGTTTTCGAGCTTGGATGGGTCGCCCTGGCGGAAGAACAGCTCCGGCGCGATGGCCAGGTAGCCTTGCTTGGCCAGGCGGCGGCAGACGTCGCGGATGTGCTCGTGTACGCCGAAGATTTCCTGTATCACCAGCACCACCGGCAGTTTGTCGCTCCCGGCGACGCGGGCGAAGTACACCGGCAATTTGCCGTCGGCAGTCTGGACGGTGCTCGTGCCGGCGTCCAGGCCTCGTGCATCGGTGCTGATCACCGTGCTTGCCTGGACCGGGAGCACGGCAAGGGCGAAGCCGGTGGCGGCGATCGTCGTGACGAAGCCGCGGCGGTCCACCCGCGCGGCAGGCAGCAGGCTGTCGAACTCGGTCGTCGAGGTGTCGTGTGCATCCATCTTCATCTCCATCCGTGGGGGTGTGATTCGTGTGCAGCCCTGTGATGACATCCGCAGCGAGGGTGATGTTCCCATGTCGTTCGATGCAGGTACAGGCCGTTGCGAGCGGATGCCGGCGTCAACGAAAAATCT
>NZ_BCUG01000093.1 GCF_001591165.1 Thauera butanivorans NBRC 103042 | reverse complement strand
CGGGGCATTTTTCCCCCCGGACCACGCACAGAGGGATCGAGCGCGCTCGCGCGCCTTTGCATCATGACTGCCCAGACCAATGCCATGCCTGCCTCGATGTTCGCCGACGCGCGCAAGCTGCTGCCCGGATTCATGCTGTGCACGGTGATCGCGATCACCGCCGCCTTCGTCTCCGATCATTACGGCGGCCCCAAATTCCTGTACGCGCTGCTGCTCGGCATCGCCTTCCATTTTCTCTCGGACAACGACAAATGCATTCCCGGGGTCGAGTTCTCGGCGAAGAAGCTGGTGCGCATCGGCGTCGCGCTGCTGGGCGCGCGGATCGCCTTCAGCGACGTCGCCGACCTCGGCCTGGCCGGTGTCGGCGCGCTGGCCGGCGCGGTCGTGCTGACGATCGGCTTCGGCATGCTGATGGCGCGCATGCTCGGCCTGCCTTCGATGCTCGGCCTGATCTCGGGCGGCGCGACCGGCATCTGCGGCATTTCGGCGGCGATGGCGATTTCCGCCACGCTGCCGCAGACCAGGGAGAACGAGCACTACACCCTGCTGACCGCGATTGGCGTGGCGACCTTTTCGACCGCGGCGATGATCCTCTATCCGCTGGTGGTGTCCGCCGGCGGGCTTTCGGTGGGCGAGGCCGGCATGTTCCTCGGCGGCTCGATCCACGATGTCGCCCAGGTGGTCGGCGCCGCTTTCATGATCTCGCCGGCGGTCGGCGATGCGGCGACGCTGGCGAAGATGTTCCGCGTCGCCATGCTGGTGCCGGTGGTGATGGTGCTCGCGTTCGGCTTCCGCGCCCAGTCCGCCCAGGCGGCCGGCGGCAAGAAGGCGCCGCTGCTGCCCTTCTTCCTGATCGCCTTCGCCGCGCTGGTGGTGGTCAACAGCCTGGGCTGGATTCCGGTCCAGGTGGTCGAAGTGAGTTCGGACGTGTCGCGCTGGTGCCTGGTGATCTCGATTTCCGCGCTTGGCGTCAAGACTTCGTTCGAGAAGCTGGCTGCGCTGGGCTGGAAGCCGATCGCGCTGCTGTCGAGCGAAACCCTGTTCATCGCCTTCTACATGATGGCCATCGTGATGCTGATGCGCCTGCTGTCGGCCTGAGTTCGCGGGCCGGCACGACAAGCAGAAAGAGGAGACAGACATGAAGGATCCCTTGATCATCGCCGGCAGGCCCTACACGTCCCGCCTGCTGGTGGGTACCGGCAAGTACAAGGATTTCGACGAAACGCGGCGGGCGATGGAGGCGAGCGGGGCGGAGATCGTCACCGTCGCCATCCGCCGCACCAACATCGGCCAGAGCGCGGGCGAGCCGAGCCTGCTCGACTACCTGCCGCCGGCGCGCTACACCTATCTGCCGAATACCGCCGGCTGCTACACCGCCGAGGATGCGGTGCGCACGCTGCGCCTGGCGCGCGAACTGCTCGACGGCCACGCGCTGGTCAAGCTCGAAGTGCTGGGCGACCCGAACAACCTCTACCCCAACATGCCCGAGACGCTGAAGGCGGCGCGGACGCTGGTGAAGGAAGGCTTCGACGTCATGGTCTATTGTTCCGACGATCCGATCCAGGCCCGCATGCTCGAAGACATCGGCTGCGTCGCGGTGATGCCGCTGGCCTCGATCATCGGCTCGGGCATGGGCATCCTGAACCCGTGGAACCTGCGCCTGATCATCGACAACGCCAAGGTGCCGGTGCTGGTCGATGCCGGCGTCGGCACCGCGTCGGATGCCGCGATCGCGATGGAACTGGGCTGCGACGCGGTGCTGATGAATTCCGCCATCGCCCATGCGCGCGATCCGGTGCTGATGGCGAGCGCGATGCGCCATGCGGTGCGCGCCGGGCGCGAGGCCTTCCTCGCCGGGCGCATGCCGCGCAAGCTCTACATGGCGGAAGCATCGTCGCCGGCCACCGGCATGATTTCCCCGCTCGGCAAGGCGGCCTGAGCCCGTCCCCAAATGTTCCGGGGAGTGATACCCTCGCGCCTCTTCTTTTTTGTTTCACGATGACTCTAGCTCGGCAATTCGCTGGACTACGCCAAGGCTCGATACAGCAGGTTTATCAATCACTTAGGCGAGTTCAACATATGCCGGTGCTTTCCGAAACTTGACCCGGCTTCTCCTCGCGTGGCTCCCATGCGGCTCTTGGAAACCGGGTTTTCCGAGGAGTCATCATGGCGAAGATCAAGCTCACCAAGTCCGCAGTCGATGCGGCACAACCCCAAGACAAGGCCATCGAACTGCGGGATACCGTGGTGCCCGGCTTCCTGTGCAAGATCACCCCAGCGGGCCGCAAGGTGTTCATGCTCCAGTACCGCACGAACGCCGGCGAGCGCCGTAAGCCCGCTCTGGGCCAGTACGGGGAGCTGACGGTCGATCAGGCGCGCACGATGGCGCAAGAGTGGCTGGCCGAGGTGCGCAAAGGCGGCGACCCCAGCGCGGCCAAGAACGCCGCCCGCAAGGCTCCGACCATGAAGGAGTTTTGCCACACCTTCATGGAGGACTACTCCAAACAGCGCAACAAGCCCAGCACCCAGCGCGGCTATCAGGGCGTGATTGACCGCTGCATCATCCCGATCATGGGCCGGATGAAGGTGCAGGACGTGAAGCGCCCGGACGTGGCCGCGCTGATGAAGAAGCTGGCCTACAAGCAGGCCGAGGCCAACCGCACCTTCGGCGTGCTGCGCAAGATGTTCAACCTGGCCGAAGTGTGGGGGCTGCGCCCTGACGGCACCAATCCGTGCCGCCACGTCCCGATGTACCCACCCGGCAAGGAAACCCGGCTCATCGTGGACGATGAGCTGGTGCGGATCTTCCGTCACCTGGAGCACCTGGAGGCGGAAGGACTGGAAAACTATGTCATCCCTCTGGCGATCCGCCTGCAATTCGAGTTCGCCGCCAGGCGCTCCGAAATCTGCCCGCTGGAATGGGGCTGGGTTGATCTGGAGCATCGCCGCGTCGTCTGGCCTGACAGCAAGACCGGTGGCATCTCCAAGCCGATGAGTGAGGAAGCCTATCGGCTGCTGTCCACCGCACCGCGCCGGGAAGGCTGCCCCTATGTCCTGCCGTCGCCCAACGATCCGACTCGGCACATGACCCACGGTGAACACTACGGCGGCTGGACGCGCGCGCTCAAGGCCGCTGGCGTGCCCCATGTCGGCACGCATGGCATCCGCCACCGGGCGACCACCGATATTGCCAACTCGGGCGTGCCAACCAAGGTGGGCATGAAGCTCACAGGTCACAAGACCGTGGCGATGTTTATGCACTATGTTCATACCGAGGACAAGCCGGTGCGGGATGCGGCCGAACTGGTGGCGAATCGGCGGCTGGCGATTACCGGGGCGTCCCGTTCTATGGAGGTGACAGCATGACAAGGAAGACGCCCGTGGCAAAGAGGAAACCTGCGGCCTTACCGGCTGGCTATGCCGGCATCCACGGCGGCATCGTGGAACTGCTGGATGCAGCCCGCCAGGCAGCGGCGCGCAGTGTCAATGCGCTGATGACGGCCAGCTATTGGGAGATTGGCCGCCGGATCGTCGAAGCCGAGCAGAAAGGCAGACGACGGGCTGGCTACGGCGAGCAGCTGATGGCGAGGTTGTCCGCCGATCTGACGGCGCGATTCGGGCGCGGGTTCAGCCCGGACAACCTGGAGAACATGCGGCGCTTCTTCGCCGCTTACCCCCTTGAGGCAATTTCCGAGACACTGTCTCGGAAATCTGGTGAAGGACTGCCCATCGAGAATTCCGAGACGGTGTCTCGGAAATTCGACCTCGCCGAACTGGCCCAGGTCTTCACCTTGCCGTGGTCGGCCTATGTTCGGTTGTTGTCGGTCAAGGATGACCATGCTCGCCAGTTCTACGAGACCGAGGCGCTGCACGGCGGCTGGAGCGTGCGCCAGCTCGACCGGCAGATCGGCAGCCAGTTCTATGAACGCACGGCCTTGTCCAAGGACAAGGCTGCGATGCTGCTCAAGGGCTCCGTGGCCAAGCCCGAGGATGCTGTCACGCCCAATGATGCGATCAAAGACCCGTATGTGCTGGAGTTCCTCGACCTCAAGGACGAGTATTCGGAATCCGACCTGGAAGCGGCCTTGATCCAGCGGCTGGAAGACTTCCTGCTGGAACTAGGCGAAAGCTTCACCTTCGTCGGGCGGCAACGTCGGCTGCGCATCGACCAGACCTGGTATCGGGTCGATCTGCTGTTCTTCCATCGCAAGCTGCGCTGCTTGGTCATCATCGACCTGAAGCTGGGCAGCTTGAACCATGCCGATGTGGGGCAGATGCACATGTACTGCAACTATGCCAAGGAGCATTGGGCCTACCCGGACGAGAACCCGCCAGTGGGCCTGATTCTGTGCGCGGACAAGGGCAATGCCCTGGCGCGGTATGCGTTGGATGGCTTGCCGACCAAGGTGATGGCGGCGAACTACCGCACCGTACTGCCAGATGCAGAATTGCTGCAAAAAGAGCTGGAGAACACGCGGCGTCTGCTTGAATCTCGTGGAACGCTAATCCCCAAGACACGCAAGAAATAACCGGGTGTCTCGGCGTGCAACCCGCGGGATCCGCGATCGAAGGCCTACTTTTTCTTGGTGATTCGCTGGAACTGCACAGCACAGATTGTCGCCGACACCTTCATTGCCTCGTTGTATTCCGGGTAGCCTGAAACCGTGTCGCAGAAATAGTTGTGATACTCGGCGAGCCATGCGAATTTGGAGAACACTGTAGGGATTGAGGCATAGGCTTTCAGCGCTGATTCGACCTGCTTCTTGTGCCGGCGAAGGGATTTGGCATCGAGATACTCTCGATCATCACCCTCAATAATGCACTCCGTCAGATAGTTCAAGAAATAACGGCCGTCCGGGCCTTTCAGAACATCCCGGACTTGAGGGGCCGCCTCCCCGGAGTAGTAGCCGATGTGCTTGTCAACCAGCTTCATGGTGTTGTCGCACAGCACAACGATGGGATTAACGGCGACTTTGCTTTCAAGGTCATGGGCTGTCAACAACGCCATGCCGTACACGCTGTTTCCATCCATGAACAACTGGTCAACCGCCAATCCCCCTCGAATGAAAAAGCCTTTGAGCGCCATCTGGAACTGGTATTCCCTGATGGACCAGAGGGTGAATCCGAACTCCGATTCCATGTCGTCGCTGAATCGAGGATGGGCTAGTACCACGTTGTCGGTGAACGACTTGAAATAGAGCATCGACTCGTCGGTATTCTCCTTAAGCCGTGCAATGCTCTTGGCGAGGATTTTATGAAAACTTTCCAATAGCGCGTTCGCGGTGCCATCCTTATAGCTGGTGCGAATCCTCTCCGAAAAGCCCAAGACATCCAGAAAAGCACAATACGACAGCCGGTGAACTGGCTTGCCAGCGGAGAAGTAGTCGGCTTTTTTTTCCCCGTTTTTCTCGTGCGCAGATTTAGTCATTGAATTTATAGCGTTCCTGTAAGGGTTGCGGATTACGGTAGAACTGAAGTCCGTCAGCGCTATCTGTGGAAGAGCTTCGCAGACCTTGCGCCTACAACTTATGTCCTCGCAGGATTGGACAGGCCGGCCACATGGGATTGACGATCAATGTGTGGATACGAGCACGGGTGATCCCCACGCGCAGGACTTTGCGGCTTTTAGGATGTGGTGCCTCATCTCCTCGCCAAACGAAGGAAGACTGTACTCCGGCAGCCGTGCGCCGTGCTTCTCGGACAATGACAACTCCATCGAACTGCTTACCCTTGGCCTTATGAAAGTTCATCACCTGGAGCCCGGCAGGAGCCTCGATACCATCCAAAATTTGCTCTTGTGCAAGGGCCTGATCTAACGCTAACCGAGCGTTCGTGTAGGCACCGTCGCGCAGCCATTCGTTGGCTAAGCCTGCTGAAATTCGATGTCCGCGTCGGAAGGCGACTAGGAAGTCAAGCTGGGAAGCCACACGCAGCAACTCATTTTGGCCAGTGGCTCGAAGAGCGTATTTGACGGTAAGCCAGTCGGTGGCGGGGTCTCCGGTGAAGCCGTCGGCGTGAAGACCTGAAATTAGGCTCCGCAACGCTTTCACGATGTTGATGTTGAGGGTCTTGCCGCCTCGAATTTTTCCCGCTTGCTCCAAAAGTTTGCTCACGGCGGCCTTAGCTTGTCCGGTCGCCCGCCGCGCAGCGGCGATCAGCTCCATGCTGGCTGCCACATCGAGCTCGAGCTGAGCAAGGTCTTTGGGCTCAAGCAGAAACGCCGCAAATCGTGCCGATAGTAGGGCCTCGGCCTCGTCGAACAACAGCTTGTGGCGCACAGCCTTGCCTACATTCGGTTCGATTGCGTTGAGCGCGTTGGACATGCGTAGCGCACTTCTGTTGTTTGACACCAATATTGCGAGCGTTTGGGGTCGGCTATCGGACTCCGCGCGGATTTTCGACAGCAACTGAGCTATGGCGCGTCGTAGCACATGGTTCCAGTTCGGCGTTGGGTTTTCAGGCCGATAGGAAAAGGAAGAAATCCCTTTGTAGGGCGCACCGCGTGCCTGCCCGGCCAGAATGTCGTTGGCAAATATCAATATTTCAGAATCTGGGCTGCGATGGTTCTGAGTACCCAGATCAACTTCGAGTGGACGAAGTGCAGCACGAATCGCTGCGATCCGTTCTGGTCCAACGCCAGGTAGGTAATCGAAGATTTGTTGTTCGAGGTCGGCGAGGCAAACGATCTGCGCGTGTGGAGCAAGCATCTCAATGCATTGCCACGCGAATTGCCCGGTGTCCTGGGCCTCGTCAACGATGATGATGGGATGCCGCCGCGCGAGCGACGAAAGCAAGTGGCTGCTGGTGGCTAGTAGGCGGGTCGCGTTCGGAGCGAACAGGTCGAACGCGATGCGGCCCTCTTCGCGGAACAGCCGCTCGCGCTCAATCAGCCATTTATCCCATTCGTCATCCTCGTCGTCGATGCCCCCGCTCAGAGCCTTCTCATCCTGTGGCAGCAAAATCGACAGTTTGCGCGGAGCACCGAGCAGGTACGCGTGCGCCTTGAGGATGTCCCAGAAGAAGGAGTGGAAGGT
This sequence comes from Thauera butanivorans NBRC 103042, assembly GCF_001591165.1. GTDB lineage: Bacteria > Pseudomonadota > Gammaproteobacteria > Burkholderiales > Rhodocyclaceae > Thauera > Thauera butanivorans. Next base: position 1,968 of record NZ_BCUG01000093.1, on the reverse strand, counting down.
TTGAATCGAAAGTTGCTCTTGCTCGGCCGCTGTAGCTTCTAGCTTGGCCGCGTCGAGGATGCGAGCCACTGCAGCGCGTGAGAAGCTCAGGAAGAGAGCGGACTGCCCAGGCGTCATTCCCTGTTGAATACGCTTGACCGCCTTTCGCAATGCAATGGTCGTCTTGCCGCTGCCAGGGCCACCTGTCACCAGTGCGTGCCCTTCGCAAGCAAGGATACTGTCGCGAAGCAGACAAGGCTCGTTCATGATCAGGCGAACAGATCGGGGTTTTCGCCTTCACCCTCGTCGATGGGCGGAGGTGGCGGGAACAGAGCGAACACAGACGCGAGGAATTGTGTGACGGTAGTCGGCAACTCGTTGAATTCGCACTCTTCGAGAAGGCGGGCCGACCAGCCCGCACCTTTGTTTCCGCCGAGAGCCTCCTTGGCGATAGCCTTGATAGCGTCGTCAGATGGGCGCGCGTCGGGAATGGCGATATTGCCATGTTCGCCATTTGCTTTGAGGCTTGAGAGAAACGACCAATGCCGATCCACCGACACTTCAGCCACCAGGAGATCTTCAAAGCCCTTGTAGGCGTGCTCGACGTTAATCTCGAAATTTTCCGCGAGAGCCTGAGCCTGCTCGGGCTTGCGCTTCTTCTTGTGGTCGAGATCGTAGAAAGCAAAGGTGCGCAGCCCAAGCGTGTTGAAGAACTTACCAAACTTGGGCATGTTCGATTCGCCGTCTGCGTCGAAGAAAGCCACGCCGGCGATATCCAGGGGCTGCAAGTTAGGGTCGTTTTCTTCCATGCGGCGCGCAACTATGGGCATCGCATGCAGTTCGGTGACGCCCTCGACGACAATTGCTGCTCGTCCTAGCATGCATTCGGACAACCCCGAGCGAGAGAAGCGCTTGTAGTCGTTGTCTTTGAGTCCCGTTGCGTCGGAGACCTTACGGGAGCTGACAATACCGCCGTCACGCGAGAGAAGCAGTGTTTTCGACGGCTCGAATTTCTCGATCACAAAGGGCGAGTGGGAGGTCACAAAGGCCTGGGTGGTCTTCGTCAGCAGATATTGGGCGATTCGGCGCTGGGTGTGCGGAGGGACCGCGATCTCGGGCTCCTCCATGGCGAAGATAACAGTGTCAGGTTTGAGATCCGCGATGAACGATAGCAGAGCGAGCACGAGCGTGTTGACAGTACCGGTGCCCGCATGGGGAAAGGGGACGGGGCCTTGGTCGGCGGAGATGGACAGGAAGAACGACATCGTCTTGCGAAGATGCTCGCGCGTGAGCTCCGAGACGTGCAGCTTCGTCGCGTTGCCGGGCGAATCTAGCGCAATGTAGCGGGCAAGCCGCTTTTCGACCGAACGCAAGACAGGAGCGATCTCGGCGGCGTCAGCTTCAATGTCGAGACCGCGCAATCGTTCGATGGTCTTTTCCCAAAGAGTCGTGCGAACGCCTTTGGTGCGTAGAATGATGTCCAGAAGCGAACCGCGCTCAAGGCTCAGCGCCCGCGATCCCGTGCGTAAAGCTCGCAGGTAGAGAAACCCGAACTGCCGCTTGATTGGCTTGGATACGGGCGTCAGTGTGCCTTCAGGCGCGTCGGGACTGTGGGAAAAGAAAGTCCTAGCTTCGAATTCGTCTTCCGCGAGATCGTATTTACCAATGGTTTCCAGGCGAAGACAAGGAACCACATGTGGTGGGTTTGCAGCCTGAACTTCGCCCTCGCCCAAAAGACGTTGTTCTTCCAAGTGCCAGAATTCTGTGTTGCCACCGCACTTGGCGTCGATTTCAGCACTCAGCTCGATCAGGATGACTTCTACGCGCAATGGAATTTCTTCAGGCTCGGCACCCTCTTGCGCAGGCGAGGCAAGATACTGGGCGTTGTAAAAGTCAAACTCGTCAATTGGCGGGAATCGGTTCAGTCGATCTGGCCCCAAGACAAGATCTAGCGCGTCGCAAATGGTGCTCTTGCCGACGTTGTTAGAG
>NZ_BCUG01000092.1 GCF_001591165.1 Thauera butanivorans NBRC 103042 | reverse complement strand
GTATGGGAAATTTTGCACTTATTGCTTTTGCAAGCGGCTGCTCATATCGTCGTCTGCTGGAGCAATGGCAGAGTGAAAATGAGGTGAGTGTTTCCGGGGTTTTGGAATTCTCATCGTATCCAGCGATTGTCGCATGTGTCGCGGCAGGTACTGGCGTGGCAATTGTTCCGAAATCCGTTCTGGCTGGTTTGCGTGCGGCTCAAATGGTGCGTGCCCATGAGCTACCCGCACACATGGCATCCAATAGAACGCATTTGATTTGGCATGAGGGAAAAGAATCCTTGGCACTGAAGAGCATGCGCCAACTTCTAATCTCAGCAGAATAGATCAATCATTATTTTGAAGAACCAAATGATTGTCTAAATTTTTGAAAAAAATTTTTTTGAGGATAAAACAATTGTTTCTCCCCATCCAAAAATCAGATATCCAGAAATGCGCTAGTTTATACACACAGGTTTTTTCCTCTCCACCTTGGAGCGAACCGTGGACTGATGAAGAAGCGGACAATCGTCTGCGCTACTTAATGGATAGCAAAGGTTTTTTTGGTTTCTTGGCAGAAAAAGATGGCAAGACCATAGGATTCGTTCTGGGAACCACTGAGCCCTTTGTAGGAGGAAATGCTTTTTATCTCCGCGAAATGTGCGTTTGCCCCACTGAACAGGGTCGGGGCATTGGCAAGGAATTGATAGCGTATCTCCATACGGCGCTTGTTTCTCTTGATGTCTCTCGCTCCTACCTCATCACGCAAAGAGGCGGGCATGCGGCGCGCTTCTATGAAAAAAATGGCTATATCCAGGAAGTTGACGATGCCGTATACCAAGCTGATCTGAAGGAATAGCACATGCAGCGGATTCTGGTCAGTGCGTGCTTGCTGGGCGAGCAGGTGCGCTACGACGGTTCTCACAAGCAATCTCGCCATCCGATTCTTCAACAGTGGGTTGCAGAGAACAGGGTGATCTCCATCTGTCCAGAGTTATCAGGAGGCATGCCTGTTCCACGTCTACCGGCAGAAATAGCGTCCGGTGAGGGCGGAGAAAAAGTTCTCCAAAGACAAACGAGCGTTGTGGACTCATCCGGAGCTGATGTTTCTCACCCGTTTATTGTTGGCGCACAAAATGCACTTCGCATAGCGCGCTTACACGAGATTCACATAGCTGTACTGAAAGAAGGCAGCCCTTCATGCGGCTCTCACCAAGTCTATGATGGCTCGTTTAAGGGGCATCTGGTTGCGGGGCAAGGTGTAACGGCTACGTTGCTGAGAATATCTGGCATCTTCGTTTTTAGTGAGATGGAGTTCAACGATGCCCATAACATGCTGCTCGATCTGGAAGCAGACAGTATCGCTAGTCCAATTTCCCATAAGCCCTAAATCTCAATTTCTTTCGAACACCGCTTTGCTTCGTTCAGCAACCATGCACGGAACACGGCTACATCAGGCCTGCTGGAGACAGCGGATGCAGGATATACAAGCCAATAGCTGTAATCGTTAGGCTGGGTAATCGAAAAAGGCTGAACGAGACGGCCTGCCCGAAGTGCATCGCCAGCCAACAGCAGCTTTCCGAGTGCGACACCTTGACCGTCAATGGCCGCTTGAAGGACATGGCTGTGATCATCGAATTTGGGGCCGCTGCCAGCGTTCGGATTCATGACTCCCACATGAGCAAACCAGTAAGGCCATGCGTCCTTAGGGGTGTCGTGCAAAAGACATTTCGCAAGCAGGTCTGCGGGTTCCATCAACGGACGATCCGATGCCTGCAATGAGGGGCTGCAAAGCGGTGACAGCATTTCCCGCGCAATCAAATCAGCTTTCAGCCCTCGCCAACGTCCGAGCCCCGAGCGGATGCCTACATCGAAGCGGTCATCAGACACGTCCCATAGTTCGACCGAGCTGGTCAGCTTCACCTCAATGTCAGGGTGCATTTCCCTAAAAGCGCCCAGACGCGGTACCAGCCAGCAAGTGGCGAAAGACGGCAACACCGTGATGCGCAAAGGCCCATCATCGCGTTCACGCAGTGAACTGCTGACGAAGGACAGCCGATCCAACATGGCTGTCAGTTCCGGCAGCCAAGCCTGGCCCTTGTCGGTCAGGCGCAGCGCATGTCCCGCACGCAAGAACAGCGCTGAACCCAACCACTCTTCCAGTTGCCGTACCTGCTGGCTGATGGCTGCCTGGGTTACGCACAGTTCCGCCGCCGCACGGGTAAAACTCATGTGCCTCGCTGCAGCCTCGAAAGCACGCAATGCGGTTAGTGGGGGAAGGCGTCTCATGACAGATGACCCGTTCTTGATTAGATAGACTTATGGAGAGGATCAGTATAAGTCGCTGGCAGGTATTCAGGTCAAGGTGTCAAATGATCGAGTTATTGCGCCAGCCCTCGTAGCCCCAATGCTTTCGTTACTTCATATCTCCCCTGTTCTGTTGGTTCTCTCTGCGATTCTTGTATTCAAACAACCGCCTGTCAGGGCGGCTCTTGTCGGTGCCACCCTTGCCGTTGCACTTATGCTCCTTGGCGCCGGGCACCCGCTCTCACGCGAACTCTCGCAATGGATCGCTCAAGACACGCTGATTCTGTTTGCCAGCGTGGCGTTCGTACTAGCCCCCGGAATGATGTTGGTCGTCCTGATTGAGCGTACGGGCGCAACCCAGGCGCTGAGCACATGGGTAGGCAACCTAAAGCTGCAAGGCGTTCAGCAGTTGGGCTTCATCGTGCTGGGGCTTGCCCCTTTGCTGGAATCCATGACGGGATTCGGTGTTTCACTGATTGCCGTCATTCCTGTATTGCTGGCACTTTTTGACCGTGACAAAGCACTGCGCATTGCATTGGCTGGAATGGTCATCATGCCCTGGGGAACCTTGGGGCTGGCAACGGTGGTAGGAGCCACACTGCTGGATGCGGCACCAACGGAATTGGCCAGTCAAACAGCAATCACAAGTGCGCCGGTGTTTGTTGGTTTGGCTTTGGCGGCTACCTGGATTGCGGGTTATCGCAAACTGACCGCCTATATCTCAATGCTGACCATAGCGCTGCTGTTTGTGTCGGTTTTGTATGTCGCCTCGGCTTGGCTTGGTCCGGAAATCGCGGGGGTAAGTGCAGGTTTCGCTGTCGTGCTGGTGGGGCTGCTGAAGTCATGTCCAAAAATGCCCTCCGCAATTCATTGGCCGGCAGCAGCTTGGCCTTACATGCTGCTATTCTTCTGCGTTATCGCACTCAAGATACTTGTTGTTGTAACTCAGGCTGACATATGGCTGGTGGTACAAGGGGCAAGCATTGCATGGAAACCACTGGCGTCTCCGGGAGTCCCGATACTACTCGTGTGCTTAGTTCTGCTTGCTCGACGAGATGAACGCCTCAGGTTTCAGACGTTCTGGCAATCGGTATCCCAGCGAGCGCGGCGCCCGTTACTGACGATTCTGTGTTTCTTGTTCATGTCACAAGTCATGGTGAAGGCCGGTTTTCTTTCAGGTGTGCGCGACAGGCTCTCTGCCATGGATAGTGAGTTGCTGCCATTCCTGGGCGCCATACTTGGGGGGATCGGTGGCTACCTCACAGGGTCAAACGTGGGTGGCAACGTTCTCATGATGCCAGCCATCGCAGACCTTCCCGCATCGTTACTTCCCAGCATGGCAGCCACACTGAACAGTGCGGCCGGCCATGCAGCACTGGGTTCTTTACCCATGATTGCTACGATTGCTGGCTTGGCAAAAATCAATAATCCAGAAGAACAACGTCTGGTGCGCTTCGCTCTTGTCGTTGTGGTAGTCAATATGGCCCTGGTGGGGTGTGCTGGTGCATTTTTGGCTTATTTTGATTAAAAGGATAATTTTGTGATGGAAAAAGGCTCAGTATCAGGTGGCATCAAAGATCTATTGAGAATTGAAGGGTTGACGGTTTTTTTGCTCAGTTTATTTGCATATTCTGAGTTTGGTTCGGGCTGGGGATTATTTGCACTTTGCTTCCTTCTCCCGGATTTGTCTTTGCTCGGCTATATCGTGGGTGCTCGGATCGGTGCGGTGCTATACAACACTGCTCACTCTTACGTTGGCGCTTTGCTTTGCGTAGTAGCAGGCGTGTATCTCTCTCAGCCATTGGCAGTTTCATCAGGAATCATCTGGATCGCTCATATTGGCTTTGATCGCTCACTTGGATATGGATTGAAGTACGAGAACGGCTTCCGATTCACTCACCTTGGAACAATCGGGCGACCAAAAAGCTGACGTTCAGCTCTACAAAACACTCGGGCTGCGGCCCAAGTTCCAAGACACGCCACCGCCGCACACCGTCGCGGCGAGTTGCTGCCCCAGTCGCTGTTCGATCACCGGCCGCCAGGGCACCAAGCTGAACCCCATGCCGTCATCGAGCATCGCGTAGCGACCGCTGGCAAGCATGACCGAGCGCCGGTAGATGCCGGCCACACGCTGACCGTCGGCGACGGGCCGATGCTCCAAACCGGTATCGGCGGCAATGTCCTTTGCAGCCTGCGCCAGTTCCCGATTGCGCAGCGTGCCCAACAGGTTACGGGCGAGGATCACGCGCTGCCCGCGCCGCTCGGCCAGCCCCTGCTCAGCGAGGAACTCCCCGCGCTGTTGCAGGGTGTTCTTCACCTCGCCGCCAAAGCCCAGGTCGCCCAATCCCTTGCCGCCACCGATCAACTGCTGATCCAGCCAGGTCGCGCCGATCAACCGCGCCTGCCGCTCGATGGGCAGGTGCGATTTCAGCTCCACCGCCACACCGCCCAGCCGCTGCGCGTCGTACTGGCGGCCACGTTCGGCGAGGTCGTCCGGCACCTTCCATAGCCCTTCGGCCACGCGCTCCACGATGCCAGCCCGGCGCAGGGCTTCCAGGCGGCGAACATGTGCTGCGACGACTTCCTGCGGGTCGCGTCCGGGTGTGGCTCGGCCCCGCTCGATGGCCAGGTGATGATCGGTGCGGTACAGGCCATCGCTCGCCAGCGCGGCGATGTTCTTGTCGGCTGCACGTACCTCGGCGGAACCGCGCACTTCCACCACCGCGCCGGTGGGATAGTTCGCCAGTTCATCGCGGGCGTTCAACGCAACATAGTGGGCCTTGCCATCCACGCCGTCGATAACCAGATAGCCCCGGTCATGCAGCTCGTCGGCCAAGCCCTTGGCGGCCACGCGGCCGATGACGCTGCGGCTATTTCCATTGGCATCCTCGCCCGACTCGAACACCGCCAGCTCGCGCGGTTCGCCGCGCATGGCCCGCTGCATGGTGCGGATGATGTCGCCACGCTCCCCCAGGGCGCGCAGCGTTTTCTCCGCATCCGCATGGACGGCCCAGGCGCCAGACTGCACCTCGTCGGCCAGGCCCAGGCGCTGCAAGCGTTGCAGTCGGCCAATCAGCAACAGGCGCTGGCGTTGCAACGTCGGTGCGTTGAAGCGTTCGATCTGCACCCGGCCATCCTCGCCAGCTTCGTGCTGCAAGGTGCGGTCAAGGCTCGTCCAGCGCTCTTGCTCCACCTCGCGCTGCAAGGTCTGCTGAATCTCCAGTTCGGTGCGCGGCCCCAGCCATTCGGTCGCCAGTTCGGCGGCCCGATGGCGGAAGCCGTGGGCGATGTAGTCGCCGGCGATGATGAGGTCTTTTCCGGTGTCGTCGCGCCCGAGCACGATCAGGTGGGTGTGCGGGTTGTCGGTGTTCCAGTGATCCACCGCCACCCAATCCAGCCGCGTCCCCAGATCGGCTTCCATCCGGTTCACCAGATGCCGGGTGTAGGTGCGCAGGTCGTCCAGCTCGGCCCCGTCCTCGGGCGAGACGATGAAGCGGAAATGGTGCCGGTCGTCGGCGGCCCGCTCCTTGAAGGCATCGAGGTCGGCTTCGTCGGTCTGCGGCCCGTAGGCCCGGCCCGGTTCGCCATCGCGGCCGGCGCCGTCGCGCTCGATGTAGCGCAAATGCTTGGCGAGCGATTGCAGGCTGGCATTGCGCTGGTTGACCAGCAGGGTCTTGATGGTCACGCGCCGCGACATGGGCGTCAGCTTCGCGCCCGCGAAACGCGCCGCCGTGTGGCCGCGCCCAAGCCTTGAACCGGGGCGCTGGCCGGCGCGTGCGCCGCTGCCGCCGGCTGCGGAATGGCGCATCGAGGACTTGCCGCCGCTGGCCTTGCCAGCCTGCTTGAGCACCTTGGAAACGAAGCTCTGGCCCTGGCCCTTGCCCCGGTTCTTCGGTGCGCTGGGGCGCACGCGGAAATCGTCGTCGCGGCGGTCGGTCATGGCTACTCTCCCTGCAAGCTGTGGCGCGCCCTATCGTGCGAAGCACGCGGACATGCCAGCATCGGCGCGGGCCTCGCGCTACATGCGGCACGGTGGCGAAGCCGCTGCGTGCCGCGCCACCTCCATGTGCAGACAGGCTTTGCGGGCCGACAGGTGCCGCCCCCTTTTGTCTTGCCTTCCGCCTTTGCCCCTCGCTGACGCTCCGGGCAGCGGCGGCCCGGCGGCGTTGCTGCACCCGCAGCCAGCCCGCCGGCGAACACGCCAATGGCCGCAGGCCGAGCGCGTTCGAGACAAGACGCCTGCACGCTGGACGGCTGCGCCGAAGGCAGCGCGAAGCGCGGTGCGAATGCACGCGCACTGCACGCGCGACGACACGCTGACGAACAGCAGGCCGACACACCCGATGGCACGACAAGAGGCACGGCAGCGTGCAGCGAATCGGCGGCCATCATGGGCGTGTCTCCAGCCAGACCGGATGCGCGACGCCGATCACGGCGGATGCGCTGACCGGGCCGAAATACCGGCTGTCGAACGATGCAGGATTGGTCACGCTCAACAGGAACAGTTCGCCCGGTTCAAGGCGGCGGCAAAGCTGCAAGGATGGCAATGCTCGGCCCAGCCGGTCGGTAGGCAGCGCAGCGGCCATCGGCACGCTGTCGATGCGTACCTGACCGGCGACGATGCAGACGTGTTGCGGCGCGACCGCGCCCACACGTTTGAGCAGCGGAACGTGTGCCGGCAGGTAGCCGCGCTGCGCAGCGAGCGCGGCTACCTCTGGCGGCAATGTGGTCAGGACGACGCTGCCCACGGACAAGGGACGTGGCAGCGAATCGGCACCGTGGCGCTGCGGATCGACGCGATACCAGCCGACCGGAACGCTGTCGGACGGGTTGTAGATCAGGCGCGGCAACGGCTGCACGAAAGCCGCCCAGGCCAGCGCAGCGAGGCCGACGGCGGCGATGCTCGCCAGCACGAGGCGAGCGCGCAGGCGCGAGCGAGGAAGCGGCGCAGCTTTGGGTGTGCGTGCGGCGGTGTGATGGGCCGTCATGGCAGCGCCCTCCCGGCCAACCAGGCGGCATGCCGCTCGGCGGTGTATTCGGGCAGCGGCAAATGCGCGGCGAGCCGGTTGGCGAGCATGCGCCAGTACGCGGGCGATACGTCAATGGCAGCGATGCCCAGCGCCTCGATGCCGTCGATGCGTTCCAGCACGGCGCGCACATTGGCGTCACCTTCGGCATGCAGCAGCAGGCACGCGCCTGGCTGCACGCCGGGGATGCGCTGCACGGCATCAAGCGGTGTAGCAGCCTGCATCACCATGAGCTGCCAATGAATCGTGCCGTAGTCGTTGGCCTGCCAACGAACGCGGCAGAGCATTGCACCCGGCATGAACATGGCGCAGCGCCGCCAGCGGTCGAGCTGAAGCGTGCGCGCCGGTTCGCCGAAGCGCAGGTAGAGCTTGAAGCGCGGCTCGATGTAAGCCAGCGCGACGCGCGTCAGCGGCGCGCTACTCGGCTGGCTGCAAGGTGCAGCGTGCGCAGCCGTGACCGCGATGGCGGCAGTTGCGGCAGCAGACAATACGGATGTGGTCATGGCGTGTTCTCCCTGCGGTGTTCTGGAAACTCGCGCTCCAGCAAACCGCGCAGCAAGTCGGCCACGGTCACGCCTTGCGTGAAGGCCGACACCTTGATGCGTGCCCGCATGGCAGGCGTGATGTCGAGGGTCAGGCGAGCGGTGTAAAGGTCGCCTTTGTTGAACGCATCCGCGTCGCCCTGGCGAATCCACGCCTCGGCGTGCGGATTAGCGGGCGGACGCGCGCCGATGCCGACCCGCTTGGCCGGGCGTTTGCCGTTGGGTGGGTTGCGGTTGTCGCTCATGACGGCCACCGCAGCAGCTCATCGACCAGCGCAGTAATTTCCTGCGCCGCTGCGCTATCGGGGGCTGTCTCCCGCGCCAATCGCCCCGCAGCTACGCTGTCGGCAAAGACGATGCGCTGGCGCACCTCGCTGCGCAGCGCTGGCAACGGCTGTTCGGCCAAGGCTTGTCGCGCTTCGCGCCCGATCACCGTGGTGCTGACGCGCCGGTTGATGACGAAGGCCGCGCGTAGCGCAGGCCGGAACACCTGAGCCTCACGAATCAGCGCCACCATCTCGGCGCTGGCCCACAGGTCATAGGGGCTGGGTTGTACAGGGATCAGCACCCGTTCGGCCGCCAGCAGCGCAGAGCGCGCCAAGGCGGCGATCCTGGGTGGCCCGTCGATGATGACGTGATCGGCCCGTCTGGCGAGTTCTGGGGCTTCCTGGTGCAGTGTTTCGCGCGCCAGGCCTACGGCGCTGAACAGCCGGGGCAAGCCCTGCTGGCTTCTGCGCTGTGTCCAGTCCAGTGAGGAACCCTGCGGGTCGGCATCCAGCAGGACGACGTGCAGGCCGCGCAGCGCCAGTTCGCCAGCGATGTGCGTGGCGAGCGTGGTCTTGCCGACGCCGCCTTTCTGATTGAGCAAGGCGACAATCATGGTGCGGCCCTCCAGCTTGGAAGACCGGCCTGTTTCTGCCGTGCCGAACGGGGTGGTTTTTGGAGTTTTTGCTGGCTGGTTTTTCGGCCTGCGGCAGTTGTCCACCGCAATGCTGTTTCTCTATCAATAGTTAGAGAATTTAAGTTAGTAATGTTAGAGGGATCGCAAACCCGCGCCGTTACTGACTTTCCGGCGTTTTCGTACTCCTGATAGCACGATAGACGTACTCCTGATAGCACGACACCTCTTACTCCTGATAGCACGACCCCATCCACAGCTTGTCCCGCTGTTATCCCCGTGCCT
>NZ_BCUG01000091.1 GCF_001591165.1 Thauera butanivorans NBRC 103042 | reverse complement strand
AGTAGCGGTCGAGCAGTTGTACGAGGCGTTCGGCCCACTGGCTTTCCGGGGAGACCCGTCTCATCAGCGATTCGATGACGACAAGTTGCAGGTAGAGGCGGCGGCGTGGGCTGAGTGTTTGCTTCGGATGCAGGTGAGCGCCCGTCGCGATGTGCTCCGGCACTACCGGCCAATATTCGGGCGGCCGCTTCGGAATCTCAGGACGGCTGCCGAACTCGCGGTTCCATACACGTGAGTGGTGGGCGCAGAGGTTGCGCAGATCGGAGAGGCTGCGGAACCAGGATTTGAGCAAGGTGTAAGGCCAGCCGAAATGCGCCTGAATGCGCTGCGTATCCTGAGGCAGCCGCAGGTTGGCAAAAAGCGTCGAGACCTCCTTGAAGGTGAGCAATTCGACAGCCATCCAGATGGGTGGCTGCGGTGGTGCCGAGCGGTATTTGTTCCGGTAGTGCGCGAGAAAGGCTTCCACATCTCGCGCGCGTGCTTCCGACTCCAGTTTCTCGATCAACCAGTCATGCCGGTAGCGGGAGTCGAACACCGTAGCGGCCAGATAACCATGGGGGCCGTGATGTTCGCCCAAGGTGTTCGCGAGTTGGGTACGCAAGGCAATTTCGAGCCGTTCGATGGCATCGAGCAGGTGTAGACGAAGCTCTCGGTCGAAGATGTACAGGTGGAGCACGTCGGCAAAGCTCGTCCCCGGCAAGAAGGAGTGCTTCTGCTGGTTCGGCAGGTAGAACGGCCGGGTATAGGCCGACAAACGGTAGTAGCTGATGTTGGCCAGATAATGTCTGGCCTGCTGTTCGTCGGGAATGGCGAGCCCGCGCTGGAGCAGAATGCTTAGATGTTCGTCGAGGCTGACGGCGGGTTTGTCGTAGAGACTCATCGGCAACCCCTGGACGTAAAAAACCCGCCAGAGTGTGCATCGTTGAGAGGCATGGCGGGTGTGTTGCCGCGAAGTATACCCGAGAAGTTACCTGAAGGCAATCTCCTTGCTCGAACGGCCGTACCGTTCCGCGAGACGAATTCATCCGTATTTCGATGGCCGGTGGGGATGATGGTCTTGCTCATTCCGCCAACTCCCCCAGCATCCGCATGATGTTGGCCGACACAGCCTTCAGTTCCTCGTCGATCGCACGCAGGCTGCGCGGCGGCTCGAAGATGTAGAAGTGGCGGTTGAACGGGATCTCGTAGCCGACCTTGCTCTTGTCTTCGTCGATCCAGGCGTCGGGCGCGTGCGGCAGCACCTCGCGGCGGAAGTATTCGCCGATGTCTTCGGTCAGCGGCACGTTCTCGGTGTCGCGCAGAGCGCTGTCGGGCTGGGGCTTGCCTTTCTGCTTGCCCTTGAGGCCCAGCACCGCGTTGCCGGCTTCGTCACGCAGCGGGCGTTCGACGGTGAGGGTGGTGTAGCCGAATTCCTCGTTGCGGAAGATGCGTGCGACCGGCACGCGCTTGAGCCGGCCGCCTTCGGGGGCGGTTGGTGGGGTGTCGGACTCGGTGACGAGCCGGGGTTCGCCCACAGGCTGGCCGGCGGCGTCGAATACGGTGATCCATTCGGCTTCGGTGAAGTCGCCGAACAGCCGCGTCACGGTGGCAATATGCGCGTCGCTCATTTCCTTGCGCTTGGAGCCGAGGCTCTTGCGCATCTTCTGCCAGAAGCCGCTGGCGTCGATGAGCTGGACGTAGCCCCTGCGGGCTGCGGGTTTCCTGTTGGACAGAATCCAGACGTAGGTGGCGATGCCGGTGTTGTAGAACATGTCGGTGGGCAGGCCGATGATGGCTTCCACCAGGTCGTTTTCCAGCACGTAGCGGCGGATTTCGCTTTCGCCGCTGCCGGCGCCGCCGGTGAATAGCGGCGAACCGTTGAGCACGATGCCGAAGCGGCTGCCGCCGTCCTGCGCCGGACGCATCTTGGACAGCAGGTGCATCAGGAACAGCATCGAGCCGTCGGACACACGCGGCAGGCCAGGGCCGAAGCGGCCGTCGAAGCCTTTCTGCTCGTGTTCCTGGCGCACGGCTTTCTCGACTTTCTTCCATTCCACGCCGAAGGGCGGGTTGGACAGCATGTAGTCGAATTTGCGCCGGGCGTGGCCGTCGTCGCTGAGGGTATTGCCGGCGACGATGTTGGCCACGTCCTGGCCCTTGATCAGCATGTCGGCCTTGCAGATGGCGTAGGACTCATCGTTGAGTTCCTGCCCGTACATCGTCAGCCGCGCCTGCGGGTTGTGCTGCTGCAAATGTTCGCTGGCTACCGACAGCATGCCGCCGGTGCCCGCGGTGGGGTCGTAGATGGTGCGCACCACGGCGTTGCCGGGGGTGAGCACGTCGTCGTCCTCGATGAACAGCAGGTTCACCATCAAGCGGATGACTTCGCGCGGGGTTAAATGCTCGCAGGCGGTTTCGTTGGAGATTTCGGCGAACTTGCGGATCAGTTCCTCGAACACCAGGCCCATGCTGGCGTTGTCGACCACTTCGGGGTGGAGGTCGATGTTGGCGAACTTCTCGGTGACGAGGTAGAGCAGGTTGGCCTTGGCCAGGCGCTCGACCTGGGTGTGGAAGTCGAAGCGCTCGGAGATGTCGCGTGCCGCCGGCGAGAAGGTCTGGATATAGAGGCGTAGAGATTCTGGCGGATGTGGTCTTGGTCGCCGAGCAGTTTGCCCAGATCCAGCGGCGAGGTGTTGTAAAAGCTCTGGCCCGCCTTGCGTAGCAGGAAGGGGTCGGGGTTCAGGCCGGCACGGATCTTGGCCGCGAACTCGGCCAGTACCGCGGGTTTGGTGGCTTCGAGCACGCAGTCCAGCCGCCGCAGCACGGTGAAGGGTAGGATGACGCGGCCGTATTCGCTTTGCTTGTAGTCGCCGCGCAGCAGGTCGGCGACGGACCAGATGAAGGATGACAGGGTTTGGTGGTTCATGCGGTTTCGGGTGTCTTGAGCATTCCGGCTACGTATTTGATGGGCATGGGCCGGAGTAAGGGTTTTCTTGCTGCTGATTTTACGGGGGTTCTGGCGGTAGGGCAGACGGGGCTACGTCACACAACCGACACAATCGACTTGTAGCCTGCTGTCTTCCCGCATACGGACACCAACTATGGAAGACCGCGCCGATTTCAACCGCAACGAACAGGTTCTTCGCAGCATCGGGCTCGACGTGATCGACAGCTACGACGAGGAACTCGAGCAGGAAATCGACGACATGCGCCTGGGTGACGCCAGTGTGCTCGAAGCCCTGGGCATCGACGACGATGCGCCGGCGGGCGAACTGGGCCGGCGTACCTATTTCCGTGAACTGCTGCGGCTGCAAGGCGAACTGGTCAAGCTGCAGGACTGGGTGCAGCGCAGCGGGGAAAAGGTGGTCGTGATCTTCGAAGGCCGCGACTCGGCGGGCAAGGGCGGTGTCATCAAGCGCATCACCCAGCGCCTGAATCCGCGCGTGTGCCGGGTTGCGGCGCTGCCCGCACCCAACGACCGCGAGCGCACGCAATGGTATTTCCAGCGCTACGTGACGCACTTGCCTGCGGGCGGCGAGATCGTGCTGTTCGACCGCAGCTGGTACAACCGTGCCGGCGTCGAGAGGGTGATGGGTTTCTGCGACGAGGATCAGTACGAGGAGTTCTTCCGTTCGGTGCCGGAGTTCGAGCGCATGCTGGTACGCTCGGGCATCCGCCTGATCAAGTACTGGTTCTCGATCACCGACGACGAGCAGGAAGCGCGCTTCCTCGCCCGCATCCACGACCCGCTGAAGCAGTGGAAGCTGAGCCCGATGGACGTGGAGTCGCGCCGCCGCTGGGAGGCCTACACCAAGGCCAAGGAGGTCATGCTGGAACGCACCCACATCCCCGAGGCGCCGTGGTGGGTGGTGCAGGCGGTGGACAAGAAGAAGGCGCGGCTGAACTGCATCAGCCATCTGCTGGGGCAGATTCCCTACGAGGCCATCCCGTATCCCGAGGTCAGGCTGCCGCCGCGCGTCTATAACCCCGACTACATCCGCAATCCCGTGCCCGACGACATGTATGTGCCGGAGCGCTACTGACGCGCGTTCGGGCTGCGATGCTCGAAACCATGGCGCCTTGCTGATGTTCATCGTCAGCAAGGCGCGTTGCTTTTGTGGAGCCCTGTTTCGACGGTGGCGGCCGACGGACAAAAATCGGGAAACGATAAACAGGGACTGATCTGTTCAGACCGTCCAGGGAGGCGCTGCAGTCCGGTGCGGGAGGTGCGCAATCGGGGTAAACGATGCTTGTCCGGAACGATGGCTGACGGAAAATTGCCGGACTATAAAAAAAAGATATAAGCTGATGCGCAAAAACCATCACGCCTCCGCGACACCCGCGGCGGCAGCCTTCCGGAACGGAACATGAGCGAGTTCATCCTCGAAACGAGCGGTCTGACGAAGGAGTTCAAGGGCTTCGTCGCCGTGTCGAATGTCGACCTGAAAGTGCAGAAGGGACATATCCACGCCTTGATCGGCCCCAATGGCGCGGGCAAGACCACGGTCTTCAATCTGCTGACCAAGTTCCTGCCGCCGACTTCGGGCACCATCCGCTTCGAGGGCCAGGACATCACCCGCGAGGCGCCGGTCGCCACCGCCCGGCGCGGCATGGTGCGCTCGTTCCAGATCTCGGCGACCTTCCCCAACCTGACGGTGCTCGAGAACGTGCGCATCGGCCTGCAGCGCTCGCTGGGCACCGAGTTCCACTTCTGGCGTTCGAAGAAGTCGCTCAGCGTGCTCGACGATCGGGCGATGGAACTGCTCGAATCGGTCGACCTGGCCGGCTTCGCCGACACGGTCACGGCCGAGATGCCCTACGGCCGCAAGCGTGCGCTGGAGATCGCCACCACGCTGGCGCTCGAGCCCAAGATGATGCTGCTCGACGAACCCACCCAGGGCATGGGCAGCGAGGACATCGCGCGCGTGGTGGAGCTGATCCGCAAGGTGTCGGCCAACCGGACCATCCTGATGGTGGAGCACAACCTGTCGGTGGTCGCCAACCTGTGTGACCGCATCACCGTGCTCACCCGCGGCAGCATCCTGGCCGAAGGGCCTTATGCCGAGGTGTCGAAGAACCCGAAGGTGCTCGAAGCCTACGTCGGCTCCGACGACATCAACGACGCCCACCACTGATCCGTTGCGAACGCAGACATGACCAGCGCTTTCCATCCCCACCCCGAAATGCTGCGGATCCACGATCTGCATGCCTTCTACGGCGAATCGCACATCCTGCACGGCATCGACCTGCAGGTGGCGCGCGGCGAATGCGTGACCCTGCTCGGGCGCAACGGCTCGGGCCGGTCGACAACGCTGAAGTCCATCCTCGGCCTGGTCGGACGCCGCAGCGGCTCGATCATGGTCAATGGCAAGGAAGTCATTGCCGAGCCGACGCATCGCATGGCGCGCTACGGTGTCGGCTACGTGCCCGAGGAGCGGGCGATCTTTTCTTCGCTGTCGTGCGAGGAAAACCTGATGCTGCCGCCGCAGGTGGCCAGCGGCGGCATGTCGGTGGACGAGATCTACAGCATGTTCCCCAACCTGCTCGAGCGCCGCAACAGCCCGGGCACCAAGCTGTCGGGCGGCGAGCAGCAGATGCTGGCGATGGCGCGGGTGCTGCGCACCGGGGCCAAGCTGCTGCTGCTCGACGAGATCACCGAAGGGTTGGCGCCGGTCATCGTCAAGAAGCTGGGCGAAGTCATCGTCGAGCTAAAGTCCCGTGGCTTCACCATCGTGCTGGTCGAGCAGAACTTCCGCTTCGCCGCGCCGCTGGCCGACCGCCACTACGTGCTCGAGCACGGGGAAATCATCGCCACCATCAGCGCCGAGGAACTGCCTGGCCGCATGGACTGGCTGCACCAGACGCTTGGGGTCTGAGCGGGATGCCGCACAGCCCTGCGTATCACAACCGAGAAGGAAGAGACGGGAGATCATGATGCAGATGAAGAAGCTGACGACCCTGGCCTGCGCGGCCGCCTTTGCAACGCTGTCCGGTGCCGCGAGTGCGCAGATTTCCGGCAACACGGTGAAGATCGCCGTGCTGACCGACATGTCGGGCACTTACTCCGACGTGGCCGGGCCGGGCGCGGTGCTCGCCACCCAGATGGCGATCGACGACTTCATCGCCGAGGCCAAGCCGGCGTTCAAGGTCGAGATGGTGTCCGCCGACCACCAGAACAAGGCCGACATCGCATCGAACAGGGCGCGCCAGTGGTTCGAGCGCGACGGCGTCGACACCGTGACCGAGCTGGTGACGACTTCCACTGCGCTGGCTGTGATGAAGATCGCCAAGGAAATGGACCGCATCGCGCTGATGAGCGGCCCGGCGTCCACGCCGATCACCAACGAGCAGTGCAACGACCGCACCGTGCATTACACCTACGACACCTATTCGCTGGCCAACGGTACGGCCAAGGCGGTGACGCAGCAGGGCGGCAAGAACTGGTTCTTCCTGACCGCCGACTACGCCTTCGGCCAGTCGCTGGAAAAGGATTCGTCGGCAGTCGTCGTCGCCAACGGCGGCAAGGTGCTGGGTTCGGTGCGCCATCCCTTCCCGGCGTCGGATTTCTCGTCTTTCCTGCTGCAGGCGCAGGCTTCGGGCGCGCAGATCATCGGCCTCGCCAACGCCGGTGCCGACACCACCAATGCGATCAAGCAGGCCGCCGAATTCGGCATCACGCCGAAGCAGCAACTGGCCGGGCTGCTGATGTTCATCTCCGACGTGCATTCGCTGGGTTTGCAGAACGCCCAGACCATGTACCTGACCACCGGCTTCTACTGGGATTTCGACGATGACACCCGGGCCTGGTCGAAGCGCTTCTTCGACAAGCACAAGAAGATGCCGACGATGGTGCAGGCGGGCCAGTACTCGTCGGTGCTGCACTACCTGCGCGCGGTCAATGCCGTCGGCTCGGACGACGCGGGCAAGGTGATGGAGCAGATGAAGAAGACGCCGATCAACGATTTCTTCGCCAAGAACGGCCGCATCCGCGAGGATGGCCGCATGGTGCATGACATGTATCTGGCGCAGGTCAAGACGCCGGACGAGTCGAAGGGGCCGTGGGACTACTACCACATCCGCGCGACGATTCCGGCCGAGGAAGCCTTCCTGCCCTTGTCCGAATCGGTCTGCCCGCTGGTTAAGAAGTGATCTGATCGCGGAAAGAACCGCACTTCGCTGCGCACCGGAACGGCTTGGCCGTTCCGGTGCGGGAGTCTCGTATGGAAATATTCGGTGTCCCCAGCGCGCTGCTCGGCAGCCAGTTGCTCGTCGGGCTGATCAACGGCTCGTTCTACGCCATCCTCAGCCTCGGCCTGGCGATCATCTTCGGCCTGCTCAACATCATCAACTTCGCCCACGGCGCGCAGTACATGATGGGGGCGTTCGTCGCCTGGATCGCGCTGACCAAGTTCGGCGTCAATTACTGGGTGGCGCTGTTGCTGTCGCCGATCATCATCGGCGCCCTGGGCGTGGTGATCGAGCGCACGATGCTGCGCAAGCTGTACAAGCTGGACCATCTCTACGGCCTGTTGCTGACCTTCGGCCTGGCGCTGATCTTCGAAGGCCTGTTCCGCGACCAGTACGGCATCTCCGGCCAGTCCTATCCGGTGCCTGAACTGCTGCAAGGGGGCATCAACCTCGGCTTCATGTTCCTGCCGATCTATCGCGGCTGGGTCGTGGTGGCGGCGCTGACGGTGTGCTTCGGCACCTGGTTCGTCATCGAGAAGACCAAGCTCGGCGCCTACCTGCGCGCCGGTACCGAGAACCCGCAGATCGTGCAGGCGCTCGGCATCAACGTGCCGCTGCTGATCACCTTCACCTACGGCTTCGGCGTCGCGCTGGCGGCATTTGCCGGCGTGCTGGCGGCGCCGGTCTATCAGGTGAATCCGCTGATGGGCGCGAACCTGATCATCGTCGTCTTCGCCGTGGTGGTGATCGGCGGCATGGGCTCGATCATGGGGTCGATCCTGACCGGCCTCGGCCTCGGCCTGATCGAAGGCCTGACGCGGGTGTTCTACCCCGAGGCCTCGGCGGTGGTGGTGTTCGTGATCATGGTGATCGTGCTGCTGGTGCGGCCGGCCGGCCTGTTCGGCAAGGCTTGAGCGAACAGGGAAAGAGACAGGGGAAAAGAGACAGATGAACAACACGAACTCGATGTTCGCCCGCGCCACGCCGTTGCTGTTCGGCGTGCTGTTCGTGATCGGGCTGGTTGCGCCGTTCGCGATGTATCCGACCTTCCTGATGAAGATCCTCTGCTTCGGCCTGTTCGCCTGCGCGTTCAACCTGCTGCTGGGCTTCGTCGGCCTGCTGTCCTTCGGCCACGCGGCCTTTCTTGGCAGCGCGGGCTACATCTGCGGCATGCTGGTGCGCGACCTCGGTGTGACGCCGGAAGTCGGCGTCATCGGCGGCACGCTGGCGGCAGGAGCACTGGGCTGGGTGTTCGGCGTGCTGGCGATCCGGCGCACCGGCATCTATTTCGCCATGATCACGCTGGCGCTGTCGCAGATGGTGTATTTCTTCGTGCTGCAGTGGAAGGCGACCGGCGGCGAGGACGGCCTGCAGGGCGTGCCGCGCGGCCACCTGTTCGGCATCATCGACCTGTCGAACAACATCGCCATGTATTACTTCGTGTTTGCGGTGTTCTGCATCGGCTTCGCGATCATCTACCGCGCCATCCATTCGCCCTTCGGCCAGATCCTGAAGGCGATCCGCGAGAACGAGCCGCGCGCGGTGTCGCTCGGCTACGACGTGGCCAAGTTCAAGCTGCTGGCCTTCGTGCTGTCGGCCTCGCTCGCCGGCCTGGCCGGCGCGACCAAGACCCTGGTGTTCCAGCTCGCGTCGCTGACCGACGTGCATTGGCACATGTCGGGTGAGGTGGTGCTGATGACCCTGCTCGGCGGCCTGGGCACCATCCTGGGCCCCTTGGTCGGCGCGGCCACCATCGTCTCGCTGCAGACCGAGCTGGCCGATTCGGTGGGCTCGTGGGTGACCGTCATCATGGGTGTGATCTTCGTCGTCTGCGTGCTGCTGTTCCGCCGCGGCATCGTCGGCGAGCTGCAGGCGCTGATCCAGCGCGCGGGTATCCGCTGATCGGTTTTCCCGGCTGGAACAAGCCACGCTGATATCGACGATGAGCGGGGCGGCTGCGTCATGCAGCCGCCCCGCTCATCGTTTACCCCGGGCCATGCGCGTCGGCGCGACGGCGAGCTTCAGGCGAGCCGAAATGGGCATGTGTGTGGAGATGCGACATCCTCGCCTGCGGAAGGCGGACGATATCGCTACCATGCGAGGCGCGAGTGGTCGCGAAGTAGTTTTGACAATACTGATTCAGGCAAATATAGTTGGAGCAAGATTCAAATGGCGGAAACGCAGCAACACAAGACAAGGAAGCCCGCGACCCCGCTGTCGGTTCTTCAGCGTTTCAGGGTTCTCATCCGCACCGCCCAGCGGCATTCCCAGTGGATCGAGCGCCAGAGCGGAGTGACCGGGGCGCAATTGTGGGTCTTGCAGGAACTGATCGAATCGCCGGGTTTGCGCGTTGGGGAACTGGCCAAGCGGATGGCGCTGCATCAGTCGACCGCGTCCAACATGGTGGATCGCCTCGAAACCAGCGGCCTGATCCGCAAGGAGCGCACCAGCGCCGACCAGCGCGTGGTGAGGCTGTACCTGACCGACGAGGGCGAGGCCATGCTCGGGCGGGCGCCGTCACCGGCGAGAGGGGTGCTGGTCGAAGGGCTTCGCCTGCTCGATGAAGAAGAACTGCAGCGCCTGCAGAACGAGCTGGACGGGCTCCTGTTGCAGATTCGCGATCTGGACGAAGGTTTCGGTATGCAGCCCCTGCCGTTTACCGAATGAGTTTCACTGTGTCGAGGTGCCGTCTGGCGCCACGGATGCAGACAGCAGCTTGAGCGGCCTTCGGGCCGCTCTTTTTTGG
>NZ_BCUG01000090.1 GCF_001591165.1 Thauera butanivorans NBRC 103042 | reverse complement strand
GCTGCCGCTGATCCGCAAGCACTTCACCGCCGAGGACTGGGAAAAGGCCAACGCCGGCTTCGTCGCCGACGATCCGCTCAGCGGCACGCGGGCGAGCGCAAAAACCGGCGAAGAGGACTTCGCACAGATTTTCTCCAGGCTCGTCGCCGCCGCGCCGGCGCCGATCGGGCTTGGAACCGGACCATACAAGGGCTGAACGCCCACGACCACCACGGCAGACACATGCCGCCCACCCGACACCAACAGGACCGACAACGATGACCATTCAGACTGCCCCCCTGACCGAAGCCGCCACCAGCCACCTCATCCGCCTCGAGGTGAATGAACTCGACGTGCAGGTGCATTACAACGACTGCGGTGCCGGCGCGGAAACCGTCGTCATGCTGCACGGCTCGGGCCCCGGCGCCACCGGCTGGGCGAACTTCCACCGCAACGTCGACGCCTTTGTCGGCGCCGGCTACCGCGTGCTGCTGCTGGACTGCCTCGGCTGGGGCAAGAGCGACCCGATCGTGTGCACCGGCTCGCGCTCGGATCTCAACGCCCAGACCCTGAAGGCGCTGCTCGACGCCCTGCAACTGGACAAGGTGCACATCGTCGGCAACTCGATGGGCGGTCACAGTGCGGTCGCCTTCGCGCTCTCCAACCCGGCCCGCGTCGGCAAGCTGATCCTGATGGGCGGCGGCACCGGCGGCCCGAGCCAGTTCGTGCCCATGCCCACCGAAGGCATCAAGCTGCTGCAGGGCCTGTACCGCGAGCCGACGATCGAGAACCTGAAGAAGATGATGAACGTCTTCGTCTTCGACCCGGGCAGCATGACCGAGGCGCTGTTCCAGGCCCGCCTGGACAACATGCTGGCGCGCAAGGACCACCTCGAGAACTTCGTCAAGAGCCTGGCCGCCAACCCCAGGCAGTTCCCCGACCAGGGCTCGCGCCTGGGCGAGATCACCGCGCCGACGCTGGTGATCTGGGGCCGCGACGACCGCTTCGTGCCGATGGACGTCGGCCTGCGCCTGATCTGGGGCATGCCCAACGCCGAGCTGCACATCTTCAACCGCTGCGGCCACTGGGCCCAGTGGGAGCATGCGGACAAGTTCAACCGCATGACGCTCGACTTCCTGGCGCACTGAGCCAGCCATCGGCCGCATTCCACACGAAACACTGGGACAAGAGTCAGAAATGGACGAAAACACGATCAAGCACTGCGGCGACGAGCTGTACTCGGCACTGCGGGACCGCAGCCCGATCGCACCGCTCACCGAGCGCCATCCCGACATCCGCATCGAGGATGCCTACCGCATCCAGCAGCGCATGATCGCCCGCCGCATCGAGGCGGGAGAGCGCATCGTCGGCAAGAAGATCGGCGTCACCAGCAAGGCGGTGATGAACATGCTCGGCGTCGACCAGCCGGACTTCGGCATGCTCACCGACGCGATGGTGTACGGCGCCGGCGACCCGATTCCAGCGTCGTCGCTGATCCAGCCCAAGGCCGAGGGTGAGATCGCCTTCGTGCTCAAGCACGACCTGATGGGTCCGGGCGTGACCGCAGCCGACGTGCTGCGGGCGACCGAAGGCGTGATGGCCTGCTTCGAGATCGTCGACTCACGCATCCGCGACTGGAAGATCCGCATCCAGGACACCGTGGCCGACAACGCCTCCTGCGGCGTCTTCGTGCTCGGCTCCAGGCTGATCGACGTGCGCGACCTCGATCTCGTCACCTGCGGCATGGTGCTGGAAAAGAACGGCGAGGTCGTCGTCACCGGCGCCGGCGCAGCGACGATGAACTCGCCCGTCAATGCGGTCGTGTGGCTGGCGAACACCCTCGGCCGCCTGGGGATCGGCCTCGAGGCGGGCGAGATCGTGCTGTCCGGCGCGCTCGGCGCGATGGTGCCCGCCCAGGCCGGCGACAACCTGCGCATGACCGTCGCCGGCATCGGCGACTGCTCGGTGCGCTTCGTCTGAGCACAAGGACACGGTGCACGGCCAGGCCGGCGGCGCACGAGAGTAGGTGCCCCGGCCCCCGCCCCCCGACCCATGACAGGCGCCAAGCCAGCACAGAGACAGAGGAACCCACGATGTCGTCCAAACAGGACCTGACCCGGCAATTCACCGCGGAAGAAGGCATCATCCACATCGGTGGCATCGAGGCGCTGGTGCGCCTGACGATGGACCAGATCCGCTTCGACCGTCGCCGCGGTCTGAACAACGCCATGTTCGTGTCCGGCTACCGCGGCTCGCCCGTCGGCATGCTGGACGCCAACTTCATCAGGCAGCAGAAGCTGCTGCTGCAGCACAACATCCACTTCGTCGACGGCCTCAACGAGGACCTCGCCGCCACCGCCGTGTGGGGCACCCAGATGATGCACACGGTCGGCGGGCAGAAGTTCGACGGCGTGGTCGGCACCTGGTACGGCAAGGCACCCGGCGTGGACCGCTCGGGCGACGCGCTCAAGCACGCCAACTACACCGGCACGCTCAAGAACGGCGGCGTGCTCGCCATCTTCGGCGACGACCCGAGCTGCAAGTCGTCCTCGCTGCCGAGCCAGTCGGAGGCCATGTTCTACCACGTCGGCATCCCCTCGCTGTACCCGGGCAACGTGCAGGACATCCTCGACTTCGGCCTGCACGGCTACTACCTGTCGCGCATCTGCGGCCTGTGGGCGGGGCTCAAGATCGTCACCAACGTCGCCGACGGCAGCGGCAGCGCGCTCGTCGACCCGGACCGCCTGCAGTTCGTCACCCCGGTGGTGGAGCTCGACGGCCGCCCCTACACGCCCGGGGTCAACCTCGGCATGAACGTGCGCAAGGACGCGCTCGACATGGAGCGCACCCTGTACTACGCGCGCCTCGA
Organism: Thauera butanivorans NBRC 103042; assembly: GCF_001591165.1. Classification (GTDB taxonomy): domain Bacteria; phylum Pseudomonadota; class Gammaproteobacteria; order Burkholderiales; family Rhodocyclaceae; genus Thauera; species Thauera butanivorans. The sequence goes on along the minus strand of NZ_BCUG01000090.1, from coordinate 7,179 downwards.
ACTCGCCCGCCAGTACGCGCGCGCGAACGGCCTCAACAAGCTCACGCTCCCCAACCCCGGCGCCTGGCTGGGCATCGTCGCCGCCGGCAAGACCTACCACGACCTGCGCCAGGCTTGCATGGAAATGGGCCTCGACGACGACGCGCTGCGCCGCGCCGGCGTGCGCATCCTCAAGATCGGCATGCTCAACCCGCTGCAGCCGGACGACATCCGCGACTTCGCGCGCGGCCTGGAGGAAATCCTCGTCGTCGAGGAGAAGCGCCCCTTCATCGAACTCTTCGCCAAGGAAATCCTCTACGGCACCGCCAACGCGCCGCGCATCGTCGGCAAGCGCGACGAGGAAGGCCGCGACCTGCTGCCCTTCCACGGCGAATTCGAGTCCGACATCATCGCCCGCGCGCTGCACGCCCGCCTGTCGCGCAAGACGAAGCTGGAATCGGCCGAAGCCTGGATCCGCCGCCTGGACGAGATCCACGGCCGCCACGCGCCGGCCACGCTGACGCGCTCGGCCTGGTACTGCTCGGGCTGTCCGCACAACACCTCGACCAAGGCCCCCGACGGCAGCATCGTGTCGGCCGGCATCGGCTGCCACACGATGGCGATGTGGATGAACCGCGGCGTGGTGATGGGCACCCACATGGGCGCCGAGGGCGCGCAGTGGATCGGCATGCAGCCCTTCACCGACACCCGGCACATCTTCCAGAACATGGGCGACGGCACCTACGCCCACTCCGGCAGCCTGGCGGTGCGCTACTGTGCGGCGACCGACACCGACATCACCTTCAAGATCCTGGTCAACAGCCACACCTCGATGACCGGCGGCCAGCAGATCATGGGCGCCGAGCCGGTGCGCAACCTGGTGGCCGAACTGGTCGCCAACGGCGTCAAGCGCATCATCGTCACCACCGAGGACCTGTCGCGCTACAACGCGGTCGATCTCGCGGGCAACACCGAAATCTGGCACCGCGACCGCATCATGGAAGCGCAGAAGCTGCTCGCCGGGACGGCGGGCACGACCGTGCTGATCCACGACCAGGAGTGCGCCGCCGAACTGCGCCGCCAGCGTGGCCGCGGCAAGGCGTGGGAGCCGGCAGCGGTGATGGTGATCAACGAGCGCGTGTGCGAAGGCTGCGGCGACTGCGGCGAGAAGTCCAACTGCATGTCGGTCGAGCCGGTGCAGACCGAGTTCGGCCGCAAGACGCGCATCCACCAGCCCTCGTGCAACAAGGACTACTCCTGCGTGAAGGGCTTCTGCCCGTCCTTCCTGACCATCACGCCCAAGGCCGCGCCGGAGAGCGCCGACGGTGGCAAGAAAAAGAAGCAGGGCCGCCTGCCCGCGCTCGAGCGGACGCTGCCCGACCCCGTCCTCAAGGTGAACCCGGACGACTTCGGCGCCCACGTCATGGGCATCGGCGGCACCGGCTCGGTCACGGTGGCGGCGACCATCGCCAATGCCGCGCGCCTCGACGGCAAATGGGCGGTCGGGCTCGACCAGACCGGCCTCGCCCAGAAGGGCGGCGCGGTAATCTCCGACATCAAGATCACCGCCCGGCCCTTCGATGGCGCCAACAAGATCTCCGACGGCAGCACCGACCTCTACCTCGGCTTCGACATCCTCAACGCCACCGACGGCAAGAACCTGGACAAGTGCCATCCCGGGCGCACGATCGCGATTGTGTCCACCGGCCAGGCACCGACCGGCTACATGGTGTCGGACAAGTCGGTGCAGTTCCCCAACGTCGATCGCCTCACCCAGGGCATCGACCGCGTCACGCGCCGCAACGACAACGTCTACCTCGACGCGCAGACGCTGGCCGAGGGCCTGTTCGCCGACAGCATGGCGACCAACATGTTCATGGTCGGCGTGGCCTACCAGGCCGGCGCACTGCCGATCGGCGCCGAGGCCTTCGAGACCGCGATCGAGCAGGCCGGCGTCGGTGTGGACATGAGCCTGCTCGCCTTCAAGTGGGGCCGCATGGCGGTGATCGACCTCGACTACGTCCACGCCGAGATCCGCAAGCACGAGGCCAAGGCGCCCAAGCTGCCCGAAATGACCGCAGAGGCACGCCAGATCGTGGATTCGGTCGGCGCCACGGGTGAAGTACGCCGCCTGCTCGAAATCCGCGTGCCCGACCTGATCGGCTACCAGGATGCCGCCTATGCACGCCGCTACGCGGCCAAGGTGAAGCAGGTGATGGAAGCCGAGAAGCGCGTTGCGCCGGAGAGCTCGGCGCTCGCCGAAGCCGCCGCGCGCCACTTCTACAAGCTGATGGCATACAAGGACGAGTACGAGGTCGCCCGCCTGCATTCCGATCCGGCCTTCCTGGCCGAACTGGACGCGCAGTTCCCGCACGGCTACACGGTCGAGTACAACCTGGCCCCGCCGCTGCTGACCAAGCGCGACCCGCAGACCGGCGAACCGATCAAGCAGAAGTACGGCGCCTGGATGCTGAAGGCCTTCCGCCACCTGGCGAAGATGAAGCACCTGCGCGGCGGCAAGTGGGACATCTTCGGCAAGACCGAAGAGCGCCGCATGGAGCGCCAGGCGATCGAGGACTACGACCGCCTGCTCGACACACTGTGCGACAAGCTCGATCGCGACAAGCTCGCGATCGCGGTCAAGCTCGCCAGCCTGCCGGACGAGGTACGCGGCTACGGCCACGTCAAGGAGCGCCACATGGCGCTCGCCAAGGCCAGGCAGGCGCAACTGCTGGCCGACTTCGACAACCCGCAGGCCGCCAAGGCCCGCGGCGCGGCACAGGTGCTGCGGTTCACATGAGCCCGGCCGGCCCAGCTCAAGGCCGATTACCGGAACAAGAGCTCCCGGCGTCCGCCGCGATGCGGACGCCAGGGGCTCTCAATCCGGCTAGATGGAGCACATCGGCACCAGCGCCGAATTCGTCATGCCGGCCGCGAAGCGGAAGCTGCAAGGCAGTCCGCCGCCGTCCGCAGCCGGGCTCATTCCCGCCGGGGACGGCGTCTTTTCACGGTGCGCGAAAAGATCCGGCTTGGCTGCCCCGCGCCGCGCTCACCTCACGCTGCGGCAGCAAGGCCAGCCAGAGGCCGCCCAGCGCCGCCACCACGAGGCCGGTCCATAGCAGCGACACGAACGGAAAGACCTTCACCACCGCGACCACGACCGGCGGCTCGCCATTTGCAGCCGCCGCTTCCAGCAGCGCCGCGGGCGAGATCCAGAACTGCACGCTGCGGCCCCAGCCGTGGTCGATCAGGGGGTCGAGCAGATAGCCCGGCGTCGTGACGTGACGGGCATAGCGGTAGTCCAGCAACTCGCAGACCTGCCGCATCGGGCCGTCGTAACGCTCGGGCAGGCTGCGGCTGTCGCGATAGAGCGTCTGCCCGTCCATGATCTCGCCGCGGGCGCCGCGCACTTCCACCGTCGTCACTGCGCGAATGCCGTTTTCGCCGCGCCGGGCGCCGTCGTCGGCATCGCCGAAGCGGACCCCGGCCAGGCGGAAGGTATAGCCATGCCTGTCCTTCACCCAGCCGGTCGCCGCCTCGGCCAGCCCGCCCTCCGGCAACAGTTCGTGCTGCGAATAGCTGTTGAGCGCGATCGCCATCATGCCGCCCCACAGCATCAGCACCACGCCGGCATGGATCGCCGCCAGCGGCGCCGACACCGACACGCCTTTCCAGCCCAGGCGCCATGCCGTCACGCCGGCCCAGGCCAGGCAGCCCGCCGCCAGGTAGGCCCCTGCGACCAGGCTGGCGTCGAGCAGCGGCAGCAGCGCAACGATGCTCTGCGACAGGATGCCCATGCCCGCATAGCCGCGCGTCAGCAGGCCGCCGAACTCGGCCCCCAGCATCGCGAGCGCTGCCGCCAGTGCCAGCGACGCCCAGCCCGCGCGCTTGGACAGCCGGCGGAAGAAATACCAGCCGCCGACGCCGCCGAGCACCACCAGCGGTGCCAGCAGCAGGCGGGCCAGCACGTAGCCATCCACGTCCCATTGGTCGAAGGCCTGGCGCAAGGCATCCAGCTCGCTGCCGTTGGGCATCAGGTTGACCAGCATGGCGAGAAAAGGCTTGTACTCCTCCGGCCGCGGCATCCCCCCGGCCTGGGCGCCGAAGGCGAAAGCCAGTTGCGCCAGCGCCGCGACGCCCGCCGCCAGGAAGCCGAGCTGGGCCAGCCACAGCCCGATGCCGGACGCCGCTCGCGGCGAGGCATCCTTTCCGCCGCGGCCGCTCCGTACCAGCGCACACCCCAGCCCGGCCAGCAGCAACACGATGCCGAGCGCGAAATGGACGATCCACGAATCCGCCCCCACGTAGCGGTGCGAACTGGCGAGCATCGGATTGCGCGTCACCGCCATCGCCAGCGGCGCCATCAGCGCAGCAAGCAAGGCCGCCCAGGGCACGGCCCAGCCGCGCTTGCGCCCGGGCGCCCAGCCGGCGACGCCATGCAGATGCGCGCAGAGGAAGCACCACAGGCAGAAGGCCGCGGTCTGCACCGGATCCCAGTGCCACACCTGACCGTACATCGCGTCCTCGAAGGCCCATACCATGCCGAAGCCGATGCCGGCGGTCAGCACCGCCCAGGCCCGCCGCGCCCGTGCGCGGGCGAGGCCCGGCCAGGCCGGCTGCGCGCCGCGCAGGGCGGCCAGCGCGGGCGCCGCCAGCGACAGCGTCCACGCATAGGCCAGCACCACCAGCGGCGCATGGAACAGCATCCAGATCTTCATCAGATGGGCGTTCATGCCCTGCGACGGCGCTTGCGCCAGCCATTCGGCCGGCGTCGCCGCGAACGGCGCCAGCCACGCCGCGGTCAGCGCATACCAGGCGGCGATCGCCGCGGCGACGGACCAGCGGGCCGCATCCGCGCCGGCGCGCGCGCCGCTCGCGGCCAGGCTCAGGCAGCAGGCCGCCAGCAGCAGCGTCGTGCCTTCGTCGCCACCCCACACGTTGGCCAGCTTCAGATGCAGGGGCAGTTCGGCGCTGCTGTACAGCCAGACGTAACGCAGCGCGAAGCCGTCCATGGCGAAATGCCAGCCCAGCGCCAGCACGCATCCCCATGCCAGCGCCGCGGCCAGCGACAGCACGCGCGGGCGTCCGGCCGGCCTGAACACCGCATGCAGCGCCAGCGCGGCCGCGGCCACGAGCACCGCCTGCCCCGCCGCCGCCCAGCCCGCAATCAGCGCCGCGGCAGCCACGGCGGCCGCCCAGGCCGGCACGGCAGGGAATGAGGCACCCATCTCAGTTCGCCTCCGCCCGCAGCACTTCCGGGTAGTAGCACATGAAGCCGGTGGCGCAGTGCGCTTCGGAAGGCCTCAAGGCCATGGCGAAATCCCGCACCGCCGCATCGTCCGCGCCGCCGCGCACACGGTCGACGACCGACTTCACCATGCGCACGCTCGCCAGCTTGCGCGCCGTCGGCGCCTCGCGCCCGGCGATCTTGATCGCCGCCACCTTGCCACGCCGCAGCGCGGGGATGGCACACAGGCCGCAAGGCCCGTACGGCAGGCCCTCCGGCGTGGTGCTGAAGCCGCAGGAAAAGCGGTACCACAGCCAGCGCTCGTAGGCCTCGTCGTTCTCCCGCAGGCGCGCCGCCACGCGCGCCGGCAGTTCGCCGCCATCGCGGCGGCGGTAGTGATACTGGTAGCGGTCGAGGCAGATCGGCCCACCCATCTGCCCCGGCAGATGGATCGTATGGCAGGCGCCCTCCTCGAAGACGCAGCCGTCGTTGAGGATGAAAGCCTCGATCTCGATGTCCGGCACTTCGGCAGCGATGCCGGCGGCTTCGTCGATGCTCACGTCGCGCGGCAGGATCAGGCGGCGCGCGCCCAGCTCGAGGCACAAGCGGGCCGCCGCCGCATTGCGGCAGGTCGCCACCGAGCTGACATGCACGCGCAGGGCGGGAAAGCGCGCCGCGAGCAGATGGACCAGGCCGAGATCGCTGACGATCAGCGCATCGCCGCCGATGTCGGCGAAGCGCTGCGCGATCTCCACCGCCGCCTCGGACTGCGCGGCCGGGTAGTTCTGCGCGTTCAGCACCAGCGACAGCATGGCGCCATGGGCGTGGGCCAGCTCGACCGCAGCGGCCAGATCCGCGTAACTCTTCAGGTTGCCGGACGGACGGCGGTTGGCGCTCAGCGCATGGAAGCGGCCGAGCCATTCCGGCGGCACCAGGCCGCAATAGAACTCGCTGGCGCCGGCCTGCGCCAGCAGGGCGATCTCGGACAGGCGGGACACCGGGGCGACGATTCTCACAAGGACTCTCCCGCGACCACCAGGCGCGCGACGCGGCCCATGCCGGCCGCACGTCTCAGGGAATCCGCCATCTCATCGGAATGGCGGCTGAACAAGGTATTGCCGAGCTGCACGGCGCTGCAGGCATCGTCCCGCCCCGGCCGCGAGGCTGCCGCCGACATGCGCAGGCACTCCTTCTGGCAGCGGCGGCCGACGGCGAAGCGTTCCGGCCCCGTCATCGACAGGCTCCCCGCGCGGCACATCCTCCCCTTGGCCACATACACGAAGGGAAGATGCACGCCCGCCGGCAGCGGCAGGCCGTCGAACGCTTCCTCGGCGGGGAAGACCGGCATGTCGAGTTCCAGCCGGCGGATGCCGAGGCGCTCGAACAGCACGCGCATCGTCGGCGCCGCCAGGGCATGGCCGCAGCGGCCGGCCCAGCCCGCGTCGAGGCGCGGGTCCTTGGTCATGCGGCACAGCACCCGGCCCGCCACCAGCCCGAGGGAGGGAAAGCGCGTCGCCACCAGATGGGCCACGCCCCAGTCGTTGGCCACCACCTCCATGCCGTCCGACAGCATCGGCAGCAAGGCATCGAGCCGCTCGATCACCCCGGGCGAAGCGACCGGCGTGAGCAGGGCGAAACGCAGGCCGTGCGCGCCGGCCTGGCGCACGGCCTCGCGCAAGGCACGCGGCGACGGCAGCAGGTGCTCGCAGAACTCGCTGCCGAAGTGCAGATGCGTCGGCGCCAGCGGGGCGAGCCAGGCGGCCAGCGACGCATCGCCATGGACGCGCTGCCAGTGGCGTTCGCGCACGGCGGGCGCCGCCGCGGTCCAGTCGAGGGCGATGGGACGGGTCGCCGCCACCGCAAGCTCGGGGGTCTCCATTGCATTTCGTCCTTGCGGCCCCGGGCCGCGCACAGACCGCATCGGAAGAACCGGCGCGCTGCCGGCCTGCGGCAGCGCGCACGGCACTCACAAG
>NZ_BCUG01000089.1 GCF_001591165.1 Thauera butanivorans NBRC 103042 | reverse complement strand
GGGATGTCGGCGTTGAGCGTCTCGCGGATCGCCTTGCCGTTGTCGACCGTCTCGGCGTAGGCCAGCCGTTCCAGGTTCTGTTCGATGCGCTCGGCGATCCTGAGCAGAATGTTGGCCCGCTCGGCCGCCGGCGTCTTGCTCCAGGCCGGAAACGCCGCGTGCGCCGCGTCCAGCGCCAGCTCGATGTCCTCGGCCGTCGAGCGCGCCGCCTGCGTATAGACCTGGCCGCTGATCGGCGTCACCACGTCGAAGTACTGGCCCTTGACTGGCGCTACCCAACGGCCGCCGATGAAATTGTCGTACCGCGCCTTGTGCTGGACCGGGGCGCCGGATTGCCCGGGCATTGCGTAGATCATCTCGCTGTCTTCTCTCTTGTGGTTACGAACGCCGTGTGCGTTACACGTCTCCTCTGCAGGCAGCGTGCCAGAACCGCAGGCCTGCGCAGAGATTCTCAATTTCTTCTTATCATTCAGGCAACTGGCAACAGCCCAGGCTGAGCAGCCCATCCGGAGCCGCTCAAAGCCGGCCTCGCCGGGTGTTCCATTGCCGCACACCTGTTCCAATGCGATGCACTTCGCCAGCGCCACGTTCCCATCCATGCACGCGGAAGGCATACTTCCTGCATGGGAAAGGACATGGACCCCGCACGCTCTTCCTCGCCGAACCCGGCCGCGCTCGCGCCGCTCGACCTGCACGCCTCATGGGCACGCAGCAGGGAATTCGGCCTGCGCCCGGACGACGCCCTGTCGGATGCGCTCGTTTCCCCTGCCGACCTGCGCGACCGCCTGGAGGCCAATGCCCGCCTGCTGACTTTCTCCCGCCCGGTCATCGAGAACCTGTTCCGCCAGATCGGCTGCCCGAGCTCGACGCTGCTGCTGACCGACTGCGACGGGCTGATCCTGAGCGCCATCGGCGACACCGGCTTCCTCGACCGCGCCACCCGGGTCGCACTCTGCCCCGGCGCCGAATGGAGCGAAGCGGCGATGGGCACGAACGCGATCGGCACCGCGCTCACCACGCGCAGGGCCACCACCGTCGAAGGCAGCCAGCACTATCTGGCGCGCAACCGCTTCCTGACCTGTGTCGCCACGCCGATCTTCTCGCCCACCGGCGGCGTCGCCGGCATTCTCGACATTTCCACCGACGCCCGCGCCAACCTGTCGCACGCCGACGCGCTGCTGCGCACCACCGCCGAATGCATCGAACACCGCCTGATCGAAAACCTTGGCGAAGGCTTTCTGTCGCTGCACTTCCATACCCGGCCCGACCTGCTCGGCAGCCCGCTGGAAGGGCTGGTGCTGTTCGATGAGGCAGGCCGCCTGCTGGCCAGCAATCGCGCCGCCCGCGCACTGCTGCAGCTGCACGGCGAATTCCCGCAGGGCAGCTACCCCGAATGCTTCACCACGCAGTGGCGGCATCTGGTGTCCTGGGCGGCGTTCGGGCCGCTGACGCCTTTTCCGCTGCGGACGCTGCACGGGCAGACCTGCATCGCCCGGGCCAGGCTATTGCTGCCCCGGGCGTCGCACGGCCGCCGGCCGGCGAACGGCGACGAGGCTCCCGGCCGTGCCGAGGCGCCGCCCGCACCGGACATCGACCCGCGCCTCGGCCATGCCGGCACGCTGGTCGCCGAATGGCATCGCAATCGCTGCGCAGGCCCGCTGCTGCTATGCGGCGAGACCGGCACCGGCAAACGCCACCTGCTGTACCAGCACTGCCGCGACCACGGCATCGGCATGCCGCCGCTCGAGCTCGACGGCCGCAGCCTTGCCGCCCGTGCGCAAGCGGGCCGCGATGAGCTCGAAGATGCCCTGCGGCAGGCGGAAAACGGCCTTCTCTACCTGACCGACGTCGACCTCCTCCCGGCCGAGGCGCGTTCCCGGCTGTTCGAGGCTGCGGGCGCCAGCCGTCGCATCGTCGCCGCCAGCCGGCATCCGCTTGCCCATGAAGCGGACGGGAGCGGCCTCGATCAGGCGACGCTGGCAAGACACAGCGCACACGTCGTGACGCTGCCGGCGCTGCGCGAACGCACCGACTTCGCCCATCTGGTACATCGCTTCGTCCGCGAAGCCTGTCCCGGACGCCCGATCCGCGTGCTGCCCGAGGCGATCGACCGCCTGCGGCGCTATCCGTGGCCCGGCAACATCAGCGAGCTCGCCAGCCGCCTGCGCCTGATGCTCGCGCTGCTGGGAGACGACAGCACCGAGCTGCGTCCGGACGACATTCCCGACGAACTGCTGGAAACCCCCATCTGAACGCATCCTGCCGCCGGCTGCTGCCGCGCGGCCCGCCCGCGATTGCCCCCGGGACTGCCCATCCGGGCTGTTCAGGAAGGGAACGACTGTTCCAAATCGTTACACACCCCTGATGGCCACACTGCCCGCCAGGCCGCCACAGGGCATCAATGGCGGGATTCACCCCCTCGGCCGCGACTGGCACGCTCTTTGCCAAACATAGCTCACCGGACATCCGGCCCGTCGGCCCCCAGAGCGGCGGAAAGCCACACGACATACCTACAAGACAGGATCAGGAGGCAAGGAGCAAAAATGAAAAAGTCGCATGCAAAGCCCTTCGCGCTGCGCGCCATCGTCGTCGCCACCGCAGCGGCGTTGTCGCTGCCGGCCGCCGCAGTCACCGACGTCACCTGGGAGGACATCGCCAACGACCACAAGACCACCGGCGACGTGCTGACCTACGGCCTGGGCCTGAAGGCGCAGCGCCACAGCCCGCTCAAGGCGATCAACACCGACAACGTCGCCAACCTGGTGCCGGCCTGGAGCTTCTCCTTCGGCGGTGAAAAACAGCGCGGCCAGGAAGCACAGGTTCTGGTGCACGATGGCGTGATCTACGCCACCGCCTCCTACTCCCGCATCTTCGCCATCGACGCCCGCAGCGGCAAGCGCCTGTGGGAATACAACGCCCGCCTGCCGGACGACATCCGCCCCTGCTGCGACGTGGTCAACCGCGGCGCCGCCATCTACGGCGACAAGGTCTTCTTCGGCACTCTGGATGCGGCCATGGTCGCGCTCGACCGCAAGACCGGCAAGGTCGTGTGGCGGAAGAAGTTCGGCGACCACAAGGTGGGCTACACCATGACCGGCGCCCCCTTCGTCATCAAGGACCAGAAGTCCGGCCGCACGCTGCTGGTGCACGGCTCATCCGGCGACGAATTCGGCGTGGTCGGCTGGCTGTTCGCGCGCGACCCGGACACCGGTGAGGAAGTCTGGGCCCGTCCGATGGTCGAAGGCCACATGGGCCGCCTGAACGGCAAGGACAGCACCCCCACCGGCGACCCCAAGGCACCGAGCTGGCCGGACGATCCCAACTCGCCCACCGGCAAGGTCGAAGCCTGGAGCCAGGGCGGCGGCGCACCATGGCAGACCGCCAGCTTCGACGTCGAAAACAACATGGTCGTCATCGGCGCCGGCAACCCCGCACCGTGGAACACCTGGAAGCGCACCGCGCCGGGCGACGACCCGCGCAACTGGGACAGCCTGTTCACCTCCGGCCAGGCCTATGTCGACGCCAGCACCGGCGAGCTGAAGGGCTTCTACCAGCACACCCCGAACGACGCCTGGGACTTCTCCGGCAACAACTCCGTCGTGCTGTTCGAGTACAAGGACCCGAAGACCGGCAAGATGGTCAATGCCTCGGCCCACGCCGACCGCAACGGCTTCTTCTTCGTCACCGACCGCGACATGCTGGCCAAGGGCGCCGGCTATCCCAACAAGCCGACCTCGCTGATCGGCGCCTGGCCCTTCGTGGACGGCATCACCTGGGCGTCGGGCTTCGACCTCAAGACCGGCAAACCGATCGAGAAGGACAACCGTCCGCCGCAGCCGAAGGAAGGCGCGGACAAGGGTGAGTCGATCTTCGTCTCGCCGCCCTTCCTCGGCGGCACCAACTGGCACCCGATGTCGTACAGCCCGGACACCGGCCTGTTCTACATCCCGGCCAACCACTGGGCGATGGACTACTGGACCGAGAACGTCACCTACAAGGCCGGCTCCGCCTATCTGGGCCAGGGCTTCCGCATCAAGAAGCTGTTCGACGACCACGTCGGCATCCTGCGCGCGATCGACCCCGTCACCGGCAAGATCGCCTGGGAGCACAAGGAAGAGTTCCCGCTGTGGGCCGGCACCTTGACCACCGCCGGCGGCCTGGTCTTCACCGGCACCTCGGACGGCTACCTGAAGGCCTTCGACGCCAAGAACGGCAAGGAACTGTGGAAGTTCCAGACCGGCTCGGGCGTGGTCTCGGTACCGGTGACCTGGGAAATGGACGGCGAGCAGTACGTCGCCATCCAGTCGGGCTACGGCGGCGCGGTACCGCTGTGGGGCGGCGACATGGCCGAGCTGACCAAGCAGGTCACCCAGGGCGGTTCGATGTGGGTGTTCAAGCTGCCGAAAGCCAGCCGCTGATCCTGCCTGACGAACCCGGCGGCCCCGCGCTTCGGCGCGGGATCCGGCCCCGGCGGCCGGCGCCGGGTTCGTCGCCATGCCCGGGCGGGCACGCCCCGCCCGGCCTCCCTGGAAGGAGCACGCCCGTGGTTCATACCCGCAACCCGAACGCCGCCGCGCGGCCTTTCCGCCCGCTCTGGTGCAGCCTGCTGGCCGCTGGCTGTCTGGCCCTGGGCGGCCTGGGCCCATCCGCCGCATGGGCGGAGGAAGTTTTCGGCGATACCCATGCCGGCGACAGCGCCGAAGAGGACTGGCCGCTGGTCATCAACGGCTGCCCGATCTGGCCCTACACCCGCTGTCCGGGCGCCGATCTGCGCCACGCCGACCTCGTCGGCCAGAACCTTGCCGGTTCAGACCTGCGCGGCGCCAACCTGACCCGCGCCGACCTGCGCGGCGCCAACCTTTCCGCCGCCAATCTGGAAGGCGCCGACCTGACCGCCGCCCGCATGCACAAGGTCAACGCCGCCAGCACCAATTTCCGCAACACCCGCATGATCGGTGCCGATCTGGAAGCGGGGCGGCTGATGCGCTCCGACTTTTCCGGCGCCGACTTCACCGGCGCCAGCCTGGAATTCGCCCGGCTCAACCACGCCTGGTTCATCGGCGCGAAGCTGGTGAGCTGCAATCTGCAGGAAGCGAAGTTCGTCTCGGTCAGGCTCGACGACGCCGTCATCGACCGCTGCGTGACGCGTTTCACCATCTTCCCGGAATCCTCGTTCACCAATTGCCAGGGCTGCCCGACCGGCTGGTAAGCACGCCCGCCAGGACCATCCCCTCCGCGCAAGCTCTCTCGCAAGGAAGCCGCCCGATGCAAATCTTCCGCTCCCGCCCGCCCGGCCACCCCTGCCGCACGTCCGCCCGCCGCAGCCGGCTGCATGCGAGCCTCGCCGCCGTGCTGTGCGCCGCGCTGTGCTGGCTGCCCGCCGCCGCGCAGGCCGAGCGGCCGCAGCCGCCGGTGGTCGATACCTCGACGCTGCCGCCGATCGCCCCCGGCTGGGCCGACAGCAATCCGCTGCGCGGCAACGCCGCCGCCATCGAACTCGGCCGCAACGCCTTCAACCAGGCCTGTGCCCGCTGCCATGGCGTCGACGCCGACGGTTCCCGCTCGCCGGCGCCCGATCTGCGCCGCATCGGCGGCCTGTGCAACCGGGTCAAGGATGCTTCGCTGAAGCAGCGCTGCATCGAGGACAGCGACTATTTCTTCCGGTATTCGGTGCTGAACGGCAAGATCAAGCTCGGCTACGAGCACATGCCGCCGTGGGAAGGCATCATCGATGCGCCGGTGCTGTGGTCGATCCGCAGCTTCGTCGAAAGCATGCGCAGGCCGCCGCAGCGGCAGGAGGCGAAATGACGCTGAAGGAACTGATCGCCGGCGCGGCGCTGGCACTGATGCTGGCCGCCCCGGGCGCGCGGGCGCAGGACACGAGCGATCCGCTGGGTTCGCCGCGCTGGGAGGAAATGCGCCAGACCTTCTTCCCCGGCGCCGAAGTCGAGTTCGACGAGCGCGTCCGCGTCAGCGCACCGACGATGGCCGAGGACGCGCTCAACGTGCCGGTGGCGGTCGACCTGCGCCGGCTGCAGGCAGTCGAGGAGGTGGTCGTGTTCGCCGACTTCAACCCCATCGTCCGCGCGCTCAGCTACGAGCCCGCCGGCGCCCATCCGGGGCTCGCCTTCCGCCTCAAGCTGCAGCAATCCACCCCGGTGCGGGCCGCGGCGCGCACCGCCGACGGCCGCTGGCACGTCGGCGGCACCTGGGTGAACACCACCGGCGGCGGCTGCACCGTGCCCTCGGCCGGCACCGGCTCGCCGGAATGGCAGCAGCGCCTGAACGAAGTCAGCGCACGCATCTGGCCGCGGGTCGACGGCGGCTCGCGGCTGCGCGTGCAGGTCGTGCATCCGATGGACACCGGCTTGGCCGCCGGCGTCCCGGTGTTCCACATCGACACGCTGGACATCAGCAACGCCGACGGCCGGCACCTGATGCGCATCCATCCCGGCGAGCCTGTTTCCGAGAACCCGCTGTTCACCATCGACATTCCGGCCTCCGCCACCGGCAGCGGCGGATTCCGCATCAGCGGGCGCGACAACAACGGCAACCCGATCGTGGCCGAGGTGGCGCCATGAACGGCAGCAAGCGCCCTGTGCGGCGCCGCGGCGGCCGGGCGGCCTTCGCCGCCGCCCTCGCGGCGCTGGCGCTGCTCGCCGGCCTGCCCGCCGCCAGCACACCGGCCACCGCCCAGCAGGACGGCTTCGACTACCGCCTCGCTCCGCAGCGCATCGCCGACGGCGTGTATGTGCTGATCGGCAGCACCGAAGAGTTTTCGCCCGCGAACGGCGGCAACATCGTCAATACCGGCTTCATCGTCGGCAGCGAAGGCGTCATCGTCGTCGACAGCGGCCCCTCGCTGCGCTACGGCGAGCAGCTGCGCCGGGCAATCGCCGCCGTCACGCCGCTACCGGTGGTGCTGGTGATCAACACCCACCATCATCCAGACCACGTCCTCGGCAACCAGGCTTTCCCGCCGGCGACGCTGGCCGCGCTGCCCGGGACACGCGGCGCGCTCGAAGCCGAAGGCGAAGCCCTGCTCGAGAACATGTACCGCCTGACCGGCGAGTGGATGCGCGGCACCGAGACGGTGCTGCCCGAACGCACGCTGGCGGCAGGGCCGCTCGAGATCGGCGGCCGCAAGCTGGAATTGCTGATGCTGTCGGGCCACACCGACGCCGATCTTGCCGTGCTGGATCTCGCCACCGGCACGTTGTTCGCCGGCGACATCGTGTTCTGGAACCGCGCGCCCACCACGCCCCACGCCGACATCGCGCAGTGGCTGCAGGCGCTCGAACACCTCGAAGGCCTCCCGTTCAGGCAACTCGTGCCGGGCCATGGCCCGGTCGCCACCGATGCCACGCCGATCGCCCAGACGCGCAGCTACCTGGCGTGGCTGGAACAGACCTTGCGCGAAGGCGCCGAACAGGGGCAGGACATGACGGAGATGCTGGAACAGGAAGTGCCCACACGATTCGGCGATCTGGACGGCGCCACCGCCGAATTCCGGCGCTCGGTCATCCACCTCTACCCGGCGGCCGAACAGGCCGCGCTGCGGAGCCGCTGACCCGGCGCCGCGCAGACAGGCCACCGCAAATGGACAAGCGCGCCCGCCCCCCGCTGCACTCCGCCAGCCTGCACACCCGGCTGAGCCTGATGCTGACGCTCGTGCTCGCGCTCGCGCTGCTCACCGGTGCCGCGCTGTGGTTGCGCGAGACGCGCAGCGCGATCCAGGAGGAAGTCGAATCCGCCGGCCGCGTCGCCGAGCAATGGCTGAGCGTGCTGATCGACGAAACCCGGCGCGACGGCGCCGAGGGCCAGGCGCGGCTGATGTCCGCGCTCGCCGCGATCGGCCGCATCCGTGCGCACGCGCTCGAAATCACCGCCACCGGCGGCGAACGCCTGTATGCATCGCCCGCCTCCACCTACAAGGCCGGCCGCCATGCGCCCGCATGGTTCGCCGAGCGCCTGGCGCCGCATCTGCGCATCCGCCATTTCGACGCCGGCCCGGTGCAGATCAGCCTGCTGCCCGATGCCTCGCGCTCGGTGCTCGATGCTTGGGACAGGCTCGCCAGCTTCGCCGGCTGGGCGCTCGCCGGCCTGCTGCTGGCCGGCATCGGCTGCCACCTGGGGCTGCGCCGGGCGCTGGCGCCGCTGCGCGCGGTCGACGCCGCCTTCGACCGCGGCGCGCGCGGGCATTTCGACCGCCGCCTGCCCGAAGTCGGCGCCCCCGAACTCGACCGCCTCGCACGCAGCTACAACCGCCTGGCCGACCGGCTCGACCACACGCTCGCCGACAACGCCGCACTCGCCGCCGATCGCCATTTCGCCCGCGCAGTGCAGGATCGCCTGGAAGCGGAACGCTGCCTGATCGCCCGCGAGCTGCACGACGAGCTGTCCCAGGGCATCACCGCGGTGCGCGCCATCGCCGGCGCGATCCAGCAGCGCAGCGCCGACCAGCCCGGCATCCACGGCAATGCCCAGGTCATTCTGGCGATGACCGGCCAGATGCAGGACGGCGTGCGCACCATCCTCGAACGCCTGCGCCAGCCCTCGCCGGAAGCGCCGAAGACCGTGGGGGCCATCCTCGACGAGGCCTGCAAGCAATGGTCGCGGCTCTATCCGCACATCGCCCTCGACTGCCGGATCGCTGCAGATGAGCCCGTGCTGGCGAACGAACAGACGCATGCACTGCAGCGCCTGCTGCAGGAAAGCCTCACCAACGTCGCCCGCCATGCCCAAGCCAATGCAGTATCGGTGGTACTGGACTGGAATGCGCAGGCGGTCACGCTCAGCATCACCGACAACGGCCGCGGCCTGTGCGCCATCCCGGCCGACGCACGGCCGCGCTACGGCCTGGTCGGCATGCAGGAGCGGGTACGCGCCCTCGGCGGCACCC
The DNA here is from genome assembly GCF_001591165.1 of Thauera butanivorans NBRC 103042. Classification (GTDB taxonomy): domain Bacteria; phylum Pseudomonadota; class Gammaproteobacteria; order Burkholderiales; family Rhodocyclaceae; genus Thauera; species Thauera butanivorans. Next base: position 1,709 of record NZ_BCUG01000089.1, on the reverse strand, counting down.
TGCGGCTCGAACGGCCCGCCGCCGGCGGCTGCCGGGTGGAGGCCAGCCTGCCGCTCGCGCTGCCCGCCGTCCCCGCAAGCCCTTCCTTCTCCTCCTTCCCGGTCGGGGCCATGCGCTGATGACGACGATCCGGCTTCCCCCTCTGCGCATCGTGCTGGCCGACGACCATGCGGTCGTCCGCATGGGCTTTCGCCTGCTGATCGAAGGCGCGGGCGCCACCGTCGTCGCCGAAGCCGACAGCGGCGAAGCGGCACTCAAAACCTGGAACGAACACCAGCCCGACGTGCTGGTGATGGACGTGTCGATGCCCGGCATCGGCGGCCTGGGTGCACTCGAGCGTCTGCTCGCCCACCATCCGGATGCGCGCGTGCTGATGCTGTCCGCCCACGACGACACCCTGATTCCGGCCCGCGCACTGCAGGCCGGCGCCACCGGCTACCTGTCCAAGCGCGCCCATCCCGACGCGCTGCTGCGCGCCATCGCCGAGGTGGCCGAGGGCCGCCGCCATCTCGACCCCGAACTCGCGCCCAAGCTCGCGCTGGCGCGGCTGGGCGGCGGCAGCCACCCGGCCGAAACGCTGACCGGCAAGGAATTCAGTGTCTTCCTGCAGCTGGCGCGCGGACAGTCCGTCAACGAAGTCGCCGCCACCCTGAGCCTGAGCAGCAGCACCGTCGGCACCCACCTGTACCACATCAAGCAGAAGCTCAATGCCAGCAACGCCGCCGAACTCGCGCTGATCGCGGTGCGGGCCGGGCTGGTGGAAACCTGAGGGCAGGCCCGCTCACGCCGAGGATTGATTGAGGTCAGCCGGAGCGGTTAGTCGCATGGCCCCGGCGCGCACGCGCCGAACAAGGCCGACTGGGGAAAGGCAAATAAAAGGCCGGACACGACATGCCTGATGTACTTACGCATATCGGTTATTCAGTTGTTTTCCGTGGTTTTTGAGGCGGGGCGCACTACCAAATACTCGTATCCCATGGCGAAACCAAACGTGAGCAGTAGTACCGGAATGCCCTCAAGGTTATAGGCGCCAATGAGCCAAAGGTTAAAAAGCAAGATGCCCCCACCAATTAAACGCAGTTTCGTTGTCTTCTTCATTCCAATCTCTCTTGAACAAAAACGTAACGTAGAAATCACCGGCGCTGCACGGCTTTATCGCGCAGCGTCCGTATGGACTGCCGGGCTAGAACACTGATGGATCGCATCATTCACCCATGCCCCATAGCTTTATGCGGGCCAAATTCCTCAGCCTCCCAAGTGCCACTAGAGTTTTGGACTGGGCGTAGATGAGCGCGAAAATTATCGTTGATACGCACTGACCAATGCCCTGTCGATTTATCCCAGCGCTTGAAATCAAGACCTGGAATCGCAGGATTCGCGATCAACTTTCTTTTCGTATCATCCCAACGCTCTTTCAGCGATGCGTACTTTGACACCAATGAGTCAGAAAATGATTTCGCCTCTGTAACGTTCCGAACTTCTGGTAGCTTCCAAGCGGGATTAATCCACGCAGTTAACGAAGAAGGCCGAACGAAGTATTCTGGGCAAAGCGATCTACGAAGCAACTCGTCGGGGACATTGCTAACCCAAAGTGCTTGATCCTCACGACGAGCCATGGTGGAGAGATTCAAATCAATCAGATTAGCCGCAAGTTCGCCAGCAAGCTCAAATTTCTTTTCGTCGAATCTGGCATATGCGCCTGGCTGAAG
>NZ_BCUG01000088.1 GCF_001591165.1 Thauera butanivorans NBRC 103042 | reverse complement strand
AATGCCACAAGGTATTCGGGCTTTTTGCGTCAATCCGCGTGTACTTGGTTGCACGGGAAAACGCGGAGCAGCGGCAATCTCAATCCATTTCGGCGCCATCGGCAATGGAAATGGATGGTCGGGTTGCACTATCACGCCGACGACGGCGTGAACCTGTACGGCGAAAAGGTGAATGGCGGGCTGCTGGGGCAGGGCACTGATTGAGTCGTTCGGCAGGCCAGGCCTGCCGTTCACCGACTGACACGGGGACGTCGATATTCGGCGTCCCCGCTTTTCATGCTCAATTGCGGGCGGGAATCAGCAGCTCTGCTTCGCCGTCGATGACGACCGTATCGCCGCAGGTGCAGACCGTCGAAAACACGGCCCGGCGCTTTTCCGCCTTGAGCTCCTTCACGGTCACACGGGCAACGACGGTCTGGCCGATCTTCACCGGTGCCTTGAACTTCAGATTCTGCGACAGGTAGATGCAGCCCGGGCCGGGCAGGCGGGTGCCGAAGACGGCGGAGATCAGGCCGGCGGAAAGCATGCCGTGCGCGATACGGCCGCCGAACATCGTGCTCGAAGCGAATTCCTCGTCCAGATGGACGGGGTTGGTGTCACCCGACACGCCGGCAAACAGCAGGATGTCTGCCTCCGTGACGGTGCGGGACATCGAGGCGGATTGGCCAACACTGAGATCCTCGAAGCGGTAGCCGTACAGTTCGTCGAAATTCCGGGTGTTGTCGCTCATGTTCCAGTTCCTGTTGAAATGATCGCTGCGTCCAGGTAGGTGACGCCGGGAGACGTCAATATAGCCGATCTGATTGCCCAGGACATGAATGAAGCATCCTGCCGTGGAGCTTGCGCGCAAAGGGCGCTCGCGGCCCGGAGAGCTTCGGTGCCTCAGGTATAATCCGGGGCTCGATATCGAGTGGCTGCCTGCCGTTCGTCCACGCTTCCTCTCCATGAAGAACATGACTTCGATCCTCAAGCTACGCGGTGCCCTGGCGCTGTCCTCCTCTCGTCTGGAACGTCTTTCAAGGGCTGTCGCCGAGCTTCAGCCCAGGCTCAAGGCCATTGTCGCGGAGCACTGGTATTTCGTCGAGATCTCGGCGCCGCTGTCGAACGAGGAGCAGGAACGCCTGGCCGATCTGCTCGATGCGCGTCCCGCGACGCCGGCACTGCCGACGGGTGTTCTGAAGCTGGTCGTGCCGCGGCTGGGCACGATTTCGCCCTGGTCGTCGAAAGCGACCGACATCGCTCGCCAGTGCGGCTTCAGCCAGATCGTGCGGATAGAGCGCGGCATTGCCTACACCATCGATGTCCGCGGCGCGGAAGACAGCGCCGCGCTGCTGCCGCTGCTGCACGACCGCATGACCGAGTCGGTATTGAAGACCGTGGATGAGGCCGAAGCGCTCTTCCACCACTACGAGCCGCAGCCGCTGACCTCGGTCGATATTCTCGCCGGTGGGCGCGAGGCGCTGGAGAAGGCGAACGGGGAACTCGGACTCGCGCTGTCGGAGGACGAGGTCGACTACCTCGTCGACAACTTCGGCCGCATGGGACGCAACCCGACCGACGTCGAGCTGATGATGTTCGCGCAGGCCAATTCGGAGCACTGCCGGCACAAGATCTTCAACGCCGACTGGGTGATCGATGCGCGGCCGATGGAGAAATCCCTGTTCGGCATGATCAAGGACACGCACAAGGCCCATCCCGAAGGCACGGTGGTCGCCTATTCGGACAATGCCTCGATCATCGAGGGCGCCCGCATCGCGCGACTGTATCCGGATGCGGACAGGGCCTTCCGCTACCACGAGGAAGAGACCCACATCCTCGCCAAGGTCGAGACGCACAACCACCCGACGGCGATTTCGCCCTTCCCCGGAGCGGCGACCGGCGCCGGGGGCGAGATCCGCGACGAAGGCGCGACCGGGCGCGGTTCGCGGCCCAAGGCCGGGCTGGCGGGCTTCACCGTGTCCAACCTGAACATCCCGGAGTTCGGCCAGCCTTGGGAAAAGGCCTACGGCAAGCCCGACCGCATCGCCTCCGCGCTCGACATCATGATCGAGGGGCCGATCGGCGCCGCCGCCTTCAACAACGAATTCGGCCGTCCGAACCTGGCGGGCTATTTCCGCACCTTCGAGCAGGAAGTCGAAGGCGAGGTGCGCGGCTACCACAAACCGATCATGATCGCGGGCGGCCTCGGCAGCATCCAGGCCCGGCAGTCGGAAAAGCCGACTTTCCCGCCCGGCACCCTGCTGATCCAGCTCGGCGGCCCGGGCATGCTGATCGGCCTCGGCGGCGGTGCGGCATCGTCGATGGCGACCGGCACCAACACTGCTGACCTCGATTTCGCCTCGGTGCAGCGCGGCAACCCGGAGATCCAGCGCCGCTGCCAGGAAGTGATCGACGCCTGCTGGCAGCAGGGCGACAACAATCCGATCATCGCCATTCATGACGTCGGTGCCGGCGGACTGTCGAACGCGATGCCGGAACTGGCCGACCACGCCGGCCTCGGTGCGCACTTCGAGCTGCGCGAAGTGCATATCGAGGAGCCGGGCATGAGCCCGCGCGAGATATGGTCGAACGAATCCCAGGAACGCTACGTGCTGGCGATCGCGCCCGAAAGCCTGCCGATGTTCCAGGCTTTCTGCGAACGCGAGCGCTGCCCCTTCGCGGTGCTCGGCACGGCGGCCGCCGATGGCCATCTCACCGTCTCCGACCGCCATTTCGGCAACAAGCCGGTCGACATGGACATGAAGGTGCTGCTCGGCAAGCCGCCGAAGATGACGCGCAAGGTATCGCGCCGCGCCGTCCATCTGCCGCCTTTCGACACCACCGGCTTCGACCTGAAGGAAGCCGGCCTGCGCGTGCTGCGAATGCCGGCGGTCGCCAGCAAGAGCTTCCTGATCACCATCGGCGACCGCTCGGTCGGCGGCCTGACCGCGCGCGACCAGTTCGTCGGCCCCTGGCAGGTGCCGGTGGCCGACGTGGCGGTCACCGCGATGAGCTTCCAGGGCTATCGCGGCGAAGCCTTCGCGATGGGCGAGCGCACGCCGCTGGCCTGCGTCGATGCGCCGGCCTCGGGCCGCATGGCGATCGGCGAGGCGATCACCAACATCGCCGCCGCCGACATCGACAAGCTCGGCGACGTCAAGCTGTCGGCCAACTGGATGGCGGCGGCCGGCTATCGCGGCGAGGATGCCAGGCTGTACGACACGGTCAAGGCCGTGTCCGATTTCTGCATCACGGCGGGCGTGTCGATCCCGGTCGGCAAGGATTCGCTGTCGATGCGCACCGCCTGGCAGGACGCAGGCGAGGACAAGCAGGTGGTCGCGCCGCTGTCGCTGATCGCTACCGCCTTCGCGCCGGTGCGCGACATCCGCAACACGCTCACGCCGCAACTGCAGCTGCCCGAAGGCGTCGACACCGAACTGCTGCTGATCGACCTCGGCAACGGCCTGAATCGCCTTGGCGGCTCGGCTTTCGCCCAGGCCTACGGCTCGGTCGGCGAGCATGCGCCGGACGTCGATCCGGTACAGCTCAAGGCCTTCTTCGAGGCCATCCAGCGCCTGCGTGGGGACGATCTGCTGCTGGCCTACCACGACCGTTCCGACGGCGGGCTGTTCGCTGCCGTCTGCGAAATGGCTTTCGCAGCCAAGTGCGGCCTGTCGCTGGTGCTCGACACCGTCTGCTACGACCCTTACATGAACGACGTCGATGGGCTGGAGAAGAAGCCCGACACGCTCAAGGGCCGTTTCGACGATCGCCTGTTCGCCGCCCTGTTCGCCGAGGAGCTCGGTGCGGTGGTGCAGATCCGCCGCGACGATCGCTCGCGCGTCACCGAACTGCTGCGCTCGGCAGGGCTCGCTTACCACTTCATCGGTGAGCCGAACGCGATGGACGAGATCCGCCTGCGCCGCAGCGCCAAGCTGGTGTTCGCCGCCAGCCGCGTCGAGCTGTTGCAGGCCTGGTCGGAGACCAGCCATCGCATCGCGATGCTGCGCGACGATCCGGAGTCGGTCCGCCAGGAGTTCGAAGATCTGGCCGATGCCACCGATCCCGGTCTGTCGGTGTCGCTGAGCTTCGACGTCAAGGAGAACGTCGCCGCTCCCTTCATCGCCAGCGGCGTGCGGCCGAAAGTCGCGGTGCTGCGCGAGCAGGGGGTCAATTCACAGCTGGAAATGGCTGCCGCACTGGAGCGGGCGGGCTTTGTGCCGGTCGATGTGCACATGTCCGAGCTGCAGGCCGGGCGGGCCGATCTGGCCGGCTTCCACGGGCTGGCGGCCTGCGGCGGTTTCTCGTACGGCGACGTGCTGGGCGCGGGGCAGGGCTGGGCCAAGTCCATCCTGTTCAACAACCGTCTGCGCGACGAATTCGAAGCTTTCTTCCGCCGCAACGATACCTTCGCACTCGGCGTCTGCAACGGCTGCCAGATGATGGGCCATCTGGCGCCGATCATCCCGGGGGCCGAAAACTGGCCGACCTTCCACCGCAACCGCAGCGAACAGTTCGAAGCCCGCTTCGTCATGGTGGAAATCACCGACAGTCCGTCGATCCTGTTCAAGGGCATGGCGGGCAGCCGCATGCCGATCGTCGTCAGCCACGGCGAAGGCCGGACCGTGTTCGCGAGCGAGCAGGATCGCACAGCCGCCTTGATGGCAATGCGATATATTGATCGTCATGGCTCGCCCACCGAGCGCTACCCTTCGAATCCGAACGGCTCGGCGGGCGGTGCGACCGGTTTTACCACGGCGGACGGACGGTTCACCATCATGATGCCCCACCCCGAACGCACGGCGCGGACCTTGCAGATGTCCTGGGCGCCGCGCTGGCTGGTGGAGGAGAGCCCGGATGCCTCGCCCTGGCTGCGCATGTTCCGCAATGCGAGGGTGTGGCTGGGGTGATTCTCCGGAGGTGATCCTGCCGGCCCTGTATTGCCCAAACTGGGGATGCGGGGCCCGAACTGGGCTCAGGTCCGGTGTCGTTCTGCCGTTAAAGCGTTCCCGACCGAGAAATCACCCTTCGTCGAAAGGGTGCTCATGGAGCCTTTGATTGAATAGCACGATACCGGCAAGCGAAGTCCAGATCGGGATGTACGTCGCGGACATCGACCGGCCCTGGGTGGAGACGCCCTTCATGCTGCAGGGCTTTCTTGTCACGACGTCCGACGAAATCCAGACCTTGCAGCGCCTTTGCAAGCAGGTCGTCATCGACCGCAGCCGCTCGGTCGGTGAGCACCAGCGCGCCCGCGTGATAGAAAAGGACGAGCCGCTCAAGGGGCCGGGCCTTCGTTCGACGGCGGTCGACGAAGAGGAGCGGGACGGCCGCGAGGAGGCCTCGCGTTTCCTCGCTGTCGCACGCAGCTTCAGAGGCAGGATACACACCCAGCGCAGGCCGAGCATTCCGCGTGTCAGGGCCGCCGATGGCCGCAGCCGCCTCGAATCCGAGCTGTTCTATTCCGCGCCGATCGTCGACGATGTGTATCGCGCCCTGCGGGAAACCCAGGTGGCGATCGATGCCGGCGACAACATCGACATCGCTCGCCTGGAAGGCCTGGTGGGCGAGATGGCGCAGGGGGTCGAGCGCAATTCCGATGCCCTGATGTGGCTGACGCGTCTGAAGCGCACGGACCGCTACACCTATGACCATGCGGTCAACGTGTCGGTCCACGCCATGGTGTTCTCCCGTTTCATCGGGCTGGACACGCAAAGCATCCGTCAGCTCGGGCTGGCGGGCCTGCTGCAGGATATCGGCAAGGTCAGGATCGATCCTGAGGTTCTGGCCAAGGCGGGGCCGCTGGACGACAAGGAGTTCGAGCATGTCCGTGCCCATGTGTTGCACACCCTGGCGCTGCTGAAGGCCAACAACACTGTGGACCCCGAGATCTTCGGCATCATTGCCGCGCATCACGAGCGCTTCGACGGCAGCGGCTATCCGCGCGGTCTGAAGGGCATGAACATTCCACTGGCCGCCGAGATGGCCGGCCTCGTCGACACCTACTGTGCGATGACCCGGGACAGGGTCTATCTGCCGGCGGTGTCGAGCCAGCGCGCCATGGAAGAGATCAACCGGCTGCGCAACACCTTGTTCCGCGACGCACTGGTCGATCAATTCCTGCAATGCATCGGGCTGTACCCGATCGGGACGCTGGTGGAACTCAATTCCGGCGAAGTGGCCGTGGTCATCCAGCAGAACCAGGTGCGGCGCCTGCAGCCGCGCGTGATCGTCATTCTGGCACCGGACAAGGCGGTCGAGCGCTTTCCGCGAATACTGGACCTGCTGATGCAGCCCGAAACGGCTGCTGGCGAGCCTTACCGGATTCTCCGCGCCTTGCCGCCCAATGCATACGGCATCGACCCCAATGATTTCTACCTGGCTTGACCGATGGCACTTCTGAGCTCCCCCGACTTGTTGTCGGCCCTGAACGAAATTTCGTGCCACCCGATGGATGCCGGTCCCAAGGGGACCGAACTGGGGGTGATCGCGGTCAGCATGCAGCCCAATGTCTCCATCTGCCGGCTGTCGCTCGAGCAGGGACGCAGGCTCGAAAGCGAGATGGGCATGACCCTCAAACGGCTGCTGCGCAGCGGCGACAGCCTGTTCGCGCTTGGCCGGGGAGAATGGCTGATCGTGCTGCCGGCACTGCCGAGCAGGGCGGTGCTGACCCTGGCGATGCTGAAGATCGAGCAGGTCTTCGGCGAGTCTCCGTTCCGGTTCGATGGCCTGGAACTGCCGGTCCAGTTCGTCTGTGGCGCGGCAGTGTCTCCCGAGCACGGCGAGGGGCCGCTCTATCTGATGCAGTCGGCGCGGATCGCGGCGCTCGATGCGCAGCAAAGAGGCGAGCGAGGCGCGATATACGACAAGTCGATGGAACGGACGTCGCCGCAGCTCGCCATCCTCGAACACGATCTGCATGGCGCGTTCGGTGGTGACAAACCCCTGCAGCTTTTCCTGCAGCCCAAGGTTCACGCGATCGGCGGTGAATGCGATGCTGCCGAAGGTTTGCTGCGCTGGGAGCGCGTGCCCGGCGAATGGGTGGCGCCGCCCGTGGTGCTCGGCCTGATCGACAGGCTCGGCATGCGCCATCGCTTCAACCGCTGGCTGTTCCAGCATGCAGCCCAGGCGCTTGCGCGGCTGGACGCGGAGGGTTTCGACATCACGCTGTCGATCAACCTGTCCGCCACCGATCTCTACGACGCCGAAGTTCCCGATCTCATCGGGCAGGCGTTGTCCACATGGGGGGTGCCCGCTCACCAGCTGTGTCTCGAAATCACCGAAACCGACATGGTCGACGATGCGAGGGAAGGCGTCGCCGACGTGCTGTGCCGCCTGCGTCTGCTCGGCGTCAAGCTCTCCATCGACGATTTCGGCACCGGCTTTTCGGGCATGAGCCGGCTCAAGCATCTGTCGGTGCAGGAAGTGAAGATCGACCGCAGTTTCGTCGTCGATCTGCTGAGCTCGGAACGGGATCGGGAAATCGCCTCGTCGATCATCGCGCTTTCCCATCGCCTGGGGGTCATGGTGACGGCCGAAGGCGTCGAGGATGCGGAGACCGCGGCTGCGCTTGCCGCCCTCGGTTGCAACTACCTGCAGGGTTTCCATTTTTCGCCGGCGCTGGCGCTGGACGATTTCGTCGATTGGCTCAAGCTCTACGACGCTGGCCGCCCGAGCTGTCTGTCCAGCGTGTCGACCTGAGCGGAATCAAGTCCCGCGCAAGGCAACTCGGTATAATTCCGCGAAGACGATCCCGCCCTTGCGCTGCTGACCCTATCCCGTGTTCCGCTTTCGTAAACGCCTTCATGCCTGGTTCGCCGTCGCTGCGATGCTGGTCGCTGCGCTGGCGCCTGCGGTGAGCCGGGCAATGGCGGATGCGGAGGGGCAGCTCCTGATCGACATCTGCTCGGCGGGCGGAACGCACAGGCTTGCGATTCCGGCTGCGGATGCCGGGCTCTACCTCGATGCGGCACTGGCTGAAGGCGAGGGCTCCGACGGTTCGCTGCTGGAGTCGCTGTCTTCCTGCCCGTATTGCGGTTCGCATGCAGCCGGAGTCGGCCTGCCGCCCATGGAGCGCACTGCGCTGCTTGTCGCAGGCGGGGCGAGCGAACGCCTGCCGCTGCTTTTCCTTGTTGCTCCGCGACCGCTCTTTGCATGGTCGCCCTCGAGTCCTCGCGCGCCTCCGCTGTCCGTGTGAGCCGTGCTGCGCGGTGAGTTCCGCGTTCAATTCCGCGTTCAAGCTTCCCAATTTGCCGATCCGCCCGACGCCGCTTGCATGCCGGCGCCGATCGCGCCGTCGGCTCGTCGTTCGAGGACTCGCATCATGAAAAAAATCGTCATCGCCCTTGCCTTCACCCTGGGTTCCCTGCCGGCTCTGGCCGACGTCACCGTGGCCGATGCCTGGGTGCGCGCCACCGTGTCGCAGCAGAAGGCCACCGGCGCCTTCATGCGCCTGACGTCGGACACCGATGCCCGCCTTGTTTCCGTCGACTCGCCGGTTGCCGGCGTGGTCGAGATCCACGAGATGGTCATGGACGGCAATGTCATGAAGATGAATGCCATCCCGGGCCTCGATCTCCCGGCGGGAACGACCGTCGAGCTCAAGCCCGGTGCTCATCACGTGATGCTGATGGATCTGAAGCAGCAGGTGAAGGACGGCGACGCGGTGCCCCTGAAGATCGTCGTGGAGCGCGCCGGCGGCGAGCGCCAGACGATCGAGATCACGGCGCCGGCGCGTCCGCTCAATGCATCGGCCGGAGGCCGGATGCAGCACGGCAAGCACTGAGCCCGAAAACCCGCGGACAGCCTGCGCCCAGGGGAGCTGCCGCTCCCCGTCGCTTTCCGCGCAAGGCCTGCCCATGACGACACACTGCGGACCGAAGCCCGGAAACGGGCGGCGGCGGCTCTGGCCGCGCCTGCTTCCAGGGCCGGATCCATGCGGTGATCAAGCATTCAAAGAGATCCAGAACATGAAACACAGCTTCAGGCAACTGCCGCTCGTGGCGGCGATTTCGCTGGCTTTGCCGGCATTTGCACAAGGCACCGAGGCCCGGCTCGACAGCGTCGTGGTCACTGCCCCCGTGATTTCTGCGCCGCTGACCGTCACGACCGACCCGAAGGCGCCGCGCCAGCCGCTCCCCGCGCACGACGGCGCGGACATGCTCAAGAGCATCCCGGGCTTTTCCGTGATCCGCAAGGGCGGCACCGACGGCGACCCGGTGTTTCGCGGGATGTCGGGTTCGCGTCTCGGCATTCTGCAGGACGGCCAGGAAATCTACGGCGGATGCGGCGGCCGGATGGACCCTCCGACGGCCTACATCTACCCGGAATCCTTCGACCGCGTGACCGTTCTGAAAGGCCCCCAGACCGTGCTCTATGGCTCCGGCAATTCCGCGGCGGTCGTCCTCTTCGAGCGCGACATCCAGCGCATGAGGGAGAGCGGCTGGAGCGCCAGCGGCAGCCTCACCCTCGGCAGCTGGGGGCGCAACGACCAGGTCTTCGATGCCAAGGGCGGCAATCCGGATTTCTATGCGCGGATCGGCGCGACGCGTTCGGACAGCAACAACTACGATGACGGCGACGGCAACGAGGTCCATTCTTTCTATACCCGCTGGAGCACCACAGGGGCGATCGGCTGGACGCCGGACGACAACACGCTGCTCGAACTCAATTTCGGCCGCAGCGACGGCGAGGCGGCCTATGCAGACCGCGCGATGGACGGTGCCAAGTTCGAGCGCGAGCACGCGGGGCTCAGGTTCGAGAAGCGAAACATCTCGCCGCTCGTGCGCAAGGTCGAGGCGCACGCGTATTACAGCTACATCGATCACGTGATGGACAACTTCAGCCTGCGATCGAATAGCGGCATGAGGATGCTCAGCAATCCCGATCGCAGGACCACGGGCGCGCGTGCCGCGGTCGTGCTGGCGCCGGGCGGGCAGTGGCAGATCACCGTGGGTGCCGATGTCCGCGACGACCAGCATCGAACCCGTGGTGGCGTGGACTATCGCAACCAGAGGTGGCAGAAGGACATCGGCTTCGAACGTTACGGGGTGTTCGGCGAGGCCAGCTATGCACTGGACGACGTCCGCCGCATCGTTGCCGGCCTGCGTATCGACGAACACGAGGTGCGCGACTACCGGCCGTCCTCGAGTACCCGTGGCGTGACCGTCGACAAGACGCTGCAGAGCGGATTCGGTCGCTACGAGGCCGATTTCGGCGAAGGCGCCGGCACCTGGTATGCGGGTGTGGGCTATGTCGAACGTTTCCCCGACTTCTGGGAGTTCATGCGCGCAAATACTGCGGGAGGGCAGCGCTTCGACACCCTGAAGCCGGAAAAGACCACTCAGCTCGACGTCGGCGCCGACTGGAGCGCCGGGGCCTGGTCGGCCTCGGTGTCCGGCTTCTATGGCAAGGTCGACGATTACATCCTGCTGCGCTGGGTCAATCCGTCGACCGCGCGCGTCCGCAACATCGATGCCACGGTCTATGGACTGGAAGGCGATGTCACCTGGCGCTTCGCGACCAACTGGCAGGCGGTCGGCACCGTTGCCTGGGTTCGCGGCAACAACGATACCGACGGCAAGGCGCTGGCACAGCAGCCGCCGCTGGAGGCGCGGCTGGCGCTCGAATACGATGATCGCCGCTTTTCCTACGGCGCGATGTTGCGCATGGTCGCCAGCCAGAACCGCTACGACCTGGGATCGGGCAGCATCGTCGCGAACGGCCAGGATCTCGGACCGACCAGCGGTTTCGCGACGCTGTCGCTCAATGCCGGCTGGCGCCCGAACAAGCTCGCCTTGCTGACTGTCGGCGTCGATAACGTTTTCGATCGCAAGTACAGCGAGCATCTTGGCAAGGGCGGCTGGGACTTTGCCGGCGGCGCAGTGACCGGCGAGCGCATCAACGAACCGGGGCGTACGTTCTGGGTGAAGGCCCAGATCGCGCTCGACTGACGGGGCTGGCAAAAAGCCCCACGGCCGGGGAGGGCCGTGGGGCTTCGTCGATCCCGCGCTTGGCGGCAGCCGGCAGGCTGCGTATCACATCCCCTGGTAAATCGGCCCCTCGCCGCCCTGGGGCG
>NZ_BCUG01000087.1 GCF_001591165.1 Thauera butanivorans NBRC 103042 | reverse complement strand
CAGCAGAGCATCCGACGGCGGCGGCGGCGATAGCAGTGCCTCGGCAAAACGCTTTTGGTCCGCTAGCGACAGGCGGATGACTTCAGCCTGTTCAATGGCCCGCTGGGCGGCCTCCTGCACGGCAGACACTACGAAATCCGTCATGGTTCGTCCTTGCAACTCCGCGGCACGCTTGAGCATCGCGTGGAGATCGGTGCTGATCCGGGCTTCGAGTCGGGCAGTGGAAACGGCTTGTGGCATGGTCTAATCCTCCTTTTGTTACTGTACGGCAGTTTGCCGTAAAAACAAGGTGCTCGGGTAGGTTGCAAAGCCTACAAGCGCAGGGGATGACAGCAAAGCCGATATGTAAGATGTTGTATGTTGTAATACAACGACATGCAATATTACAAGACTAGATTGGAAAAATCTTTCGCGTGCGAAAGTTCCAGGTGCCTACGGCAGATAGTCAAGCTATTTGCCGCAGTAGAAAGCTTTCGCCTGAGAGCCAAACTGCTGAATCACTGCCTTGGCGATGACCATGCGGTACGCGCATTTGGCGCCAGACCACCTCAAGGAGGCCCGGGATTTCAACCCGTTGGCACTTTGCCGTCGCAGAAACGACCAAGGCCGGCATGAGCCGGCCTTGAGTCATTGATTCGTTGGTGGCGGAACACGGAACCGAACCCGCGTCCGAGTATGAGGTTCTTTAGAAAAGCACTGATCTTGAGGGTGCTCGCCTCTATCAAATGGCCGTTTTGCATCGGGAAAATTCCAGGTTGGGTCGGCGCGGGGTTGCGATAGTCCCAAAATGGGACTACACTGCGACCCATGCGAGTGATTGCCGTGTCCACCCTTCGAGCCTTCTGGGAGCGCCATCCCGACGCCGAGCAGCCGCTGAAGGCTTGGTACGGAGAAGCCACGAGTGCGAGTTGGAGCCAGCCCGCCGACATCAAGTCGCAGTACCGCAGCGCCAGCGTGCTGAAGAACCGTCGCGTGGTCTTCAACATCAAAGGCAATGACTATCGGCTGATCGTGGCGATTGCATACAAGTTGCAGATCGTCTACGTGAAGTTCGTCGGCACCCACAAGGAGTACGACGCCGTCGACGCAGAAACCGTTGAAATGGCCTGACCGGCCACGGAGGAAAACATGGACATCCGCCCCATCCACACCGAAGCAGACTACAAGGCCACGCTCAAAGAGATTTCGGCCTTGATGGAGTCCGACCCTGATCTGGGCACGCCGGAGGGTGATCGCCTGGATATCCTCGCCACGCTGGTGCAAGCCTACGAGGCCAAGCACGTGCCCATCACCGCGCCTGATCCGGTGGAAGCCATCAAATTCCGGATGGATCAGAGCGGTCTGTCCGTCAAAGATCTTGAGCCGATCATCGGCAAAAGCAACCGCGTCTACGAAGTCCTGAGCCGCAAGCGCCCGCTGACGCTGGCCATGATCCGACGACTGCACAAGAGCCTGGGCATCCCGGCCGATGTGCTGATTGCGGAAACGGCCGCAGGGTGATCATCAAGCACTGAGCTTGGCTTCCACGGTGAACAGCGTTGTCATGGGGTCATCTGCTGAGGAGAAGAAGATGCACTACCCCGTGATGACTGAACGGCAACTTGCCTTCCGCTGGAAGATCAGCCTGAAAACCCTGCGGCGCTGGCGCCTCGATGGCGAGGGGCCAGTCTGGCACAAGTTGTTTCAACACGTCCGTTACCACGAGGCGGACGTTCTCGAGTTCGAACGCCAGAGCGCCCAGCACTGGACGGCGATCCTTGGAGATGGTGACCGTGTCCCGCGCGCTGTGACTCATCCGCCGAAGGCCGAAGGCGACCCTCAACCTTCCGATGCCACCGAGCCCGAACTGCAGTACATCAGTGTCAAGGAGATCGTCGAGGCGACCAGCCTGCCTGCGCACCTGTTCACTGACCGAATCGAGCGAGAGCGAAAGCGCATCCCACATCTGCTGCTGGTCAGGAACCTGCGTTTTTCGATGGATGCCATCCTGCAATGGGAACTGGCGAACAGCGTTCGGGGTGGCGTACCGGAAGCTGTGGTGCAAATCGTCGAACCAGAGCCTGAACCGGACGCCTCGGGTCGTGTGCCGCGCTGGCATGAACTCGTGAGGGAGCAGGACGGAGAACGGTGCGATTCCGTTCGGTAGCCTGAACAGATGTCCCCTCTTTTGGCCCAAAGTCCACCATTTCGGCCATTTGTCCCTTGAAGGTGGAGCACGGAACCGAACCCGCGTCCGCGCTCCGACGTAAATAGTAACGCGCCTGGCCCTTTGGACACGGCTTAGAGAACTTGGCCGTTTCGAGCCGGATAGTGGTCGCCAGTACGCGGCCGTTCCAGCGCGCTATTTCGCGGCCACGCCGCGCAAAACGAGCTTTCACTGATCGGAGTTTTCCGTATCCGGTCACTTTTGGTCGCCGATATGACATTTATGCACTATCCTGTCGTTCTTTACCACACACCACCGGCCGACCCATGCCCACGAACACCAGCGAAAGCGGAATCCTGACGATCAAGGAAGTCGCTGAGTACCTGAAGGTCACGGAGCGGACGATTTACCGGCTCGCGGCGGCCAGGAAGATTCCGGGCTTCAAAGTTGGCGGGATGTGGCGCTTCCGGACGGCGGACATCGACGGCTGGATCGCCGCCCAGTCGCAGAAGGCGGAGGGCAAAGATTGATCTCGGCCTACCACGCCAAGTATTACGCCCATGAGCTGACGCGGCGGCACGCGGCCGACGGCGTTGATCGCCTGTCGCAGTCGCTATTCGACGCCAGCGTTGACCTGAATCCGCATCAGATCGAGGCGGCCCTGTTTGCGCTGCGCAATCCCTTGCAGGAAGGTGTGCTGCTCGCAGACGAAGTGGGCCTCGGCAAAACCATCGAAGCCGCGCTGGTGGTTTGCCAGTACTGGGCGGAACGCCGCCGCCGCTTGTTGGTGATCTGCCCGGCGAGCCTGCGCAAGCAATGGGCGCAGGAGCTGCACGACAAGTTTGCCGTGCCCACCACCGTGGTGGATGCAGTTTCCCTGCGCAAGCAGTCTGCGGGCGACCTGCTCGCCACCTTGCAACGGCAGGTTGGCAAGGCGGTTGTGATCATGTCCTACCCGTTCGCCGCCAAACTGGAAGCCGAGCTGCGTGCCGTGCCCTGGGACGTGGTAGTCATCGACGAAGCGCACAAGCTGCGCAACGCGCACCGCGCCAGCAACCGCACCGGGCAGGCGCTCAAGCGCGCACTGCAAGGCCGCAAGAAGCTGCTGCTCACCGCCACGCCGCTGCAGAATTCCTTGATAGAGCTGTACGGCCTGTCGACGCTGATCGACGAGCACCTGTTCGGCGACGAAGCTGCCTTCCGCAAGCAGTTCATGAACAGCGGAACGGGCTTGGACGCACTGCGTGAGCGCCTTGCCAGCTTCGCCAAGCGCACACTGCGCCGTGACGTGCTGGAGTACATCAAGTACACCGAGCGCAAGGCGCTCACCCAGCCGTTCAACCCCACCGACGACGAGCAGGCACTGTACGAGCGCATCTCGGCCTTTCTGCAAAAGGAAGACTCCTACGCCCTGCCCAAGCAGCAGCGCCACCTCACGGCACTGATCCTGCGCAAGCTGCTGGCCTCCAGTTCGCACGCCGTCGCTGCCACCTTGGTCACCATCCGCGAACGTCTGCAGGACTTGCTCACGGCAGACAAAACGGAAGACGACGGCAGCCAACTGGTCGAACAGCTCATTGCCGAGGACGACCTGGAGCAGGACTATCTGGAAGAGGAAGCCAGCGAGGCAGAAGAAAACGCCGAAGGCCCGACGCCTGCGCCAGCCGAAGAAGGTAAACCGGGCGCTGCAAATGATGCCCATGCCGTCCGCGCCGCTATCACCACAGAGATCGCGGAGCTGACCGCATTCGTCGATGCCGCCCAAGCCCTGAAAACCGACACCAAGGCACAGGCGCTACTGAAGGCGCTCAACCTGGGCTTCGGCAAGATGGCCGAGCTGCGCGCGCCACGTAAGGCCATCATCTTCACGGAATCCAAGCGCACTCAGGAGTATCTGCACCGCTTCCTCTCAGCCAACGGCCACGCGGGCAAATTGGTGTTGTTCAGCGGCACGAACACCCACGAGGACTCCACCGCTATCTACCAGCGCTGGCTGGAAGAGTACAAAGGCACGGATCGCGTCACCGGCTCGCCGCAGGTAGATCGACGCACCGCGCTGATCGACCACTTCCGCAAGGACGACGGCACGGGCGCGGAAATCATGATCGCCACTGAAGCGGCGGCCGAAGGCGTCAACCTGCAGTTCTGCGCGCTGATCATCAATTACGACCTGCCGTGGAACCCGCAGCGAGTCGAACAGCGCATTGGCCGCTGCCACCGCTACGGTCAGCGTTTCGATGTGGTGGTCATCAACTTCCTCAACACCCGCAACCAGGCCGACCAGCGCGTGCTGGAACTGCTCACCGAGAAATTCAACCTGTTCTCGGGCGTGTTCGGTGCAAGCGATGAAGTGCTGGGCCGCATCGAGGGTGGCCTCGATTTCGAGAAACGCATCCTTCAGATCTACGACACCTGTCGCCAGCCGGAGCAGATCGATGCAGCCTTTAACAAGCTGAAAACGGAACTGGAAGAAGTCATCGCCGACCGCGTCAAGGACACCCAGTCCCAGTTGCTGGAAAACTTCGACGAGGACGTTCACGACCGCCTCAAACTGCGGCTTCAGGATGCCGAAGCCCGGCTCGACAAGCTGGGCCGCTGGTTCTGGGGCGTCACCCGCTATGCCTTGAGCGATCGCGCCCGCTTCGACGAGCAGTCCTACGCTTTCTCACTGAGCACGCCGCCCGGCGGCATTGCGCCGGGGCGCTACCAGCTCATTCGTGGCGCAACACAGCCGGACATGCTGGCTCACGCCTACCGCTTGAGCCACCCGCTGGGCGAGTGGAGTATCGACGCCAGCCTGGCTGCGCCCACGCCCGCCGCCACCGTGAAGCTGGACTATGCCAAGCACGGCGCGCGCATTTCCGTGATTGAGAAGCTGCGCGGCAAATCCGGTTGGCTCACGCTGGCGCGGCTGGAAGTCACCGCCTTCGAGACATCCGAGGCCTTGCTGTTTTCCGGCCTCACCGACGACGGGGAACCGCTGGATCAGGAAACCTGCGAAAAGCTGATGGGCATCCCGGCGGCGGGCAAGCCTGCCGCGTTGCACGCCGACGTGCCGCAAGCCTTGGCCGCCAACAGCCAGCGCGCGGTCGCCGCCACCATTGCCCAGGTACTGGAAGCCAACCAGCGCCTGTTCAATGAGGAACGGGACAAACTGGAACGCTGGGCCGACGACAAGCTGCTGGCTGCAGAGGAAGCTCTGAAGAACACCAAGGCATGCATTGCCCAGCTGAAGCGTGACGCCCGCAAGGCGGCCACCTTGCAGCAGCAAGACGGCATCCAGCGCGAGCTATCGGAACTGGAACGCAAGCAGCGCCGTCTGCGCCAGGAAATCTTCACCGTCGAGGACGAGATCATCGCCAAGCGCGATGAACTGATCGCCTCGCTCCAGCAGCGGCTGCAGGAAAAGACATCCAGCGAAACCCTGTTCAGCATCCGCTGGCAGGTCGCCTGAAGCATCTATTCACCAAGAAATTAGAAATTCCGAGATCAGGGCACACCATGACCAACAAACAGAATCCCAAGTTCCAGGAGCTCGTTGCCAAGCTGCGCGAGATCTTCCAGATCGACCGCCCGGAACTCGACTTCGGTATTTACCGCATCCTCAACGCCCGCGCGGGTGAGATCAACGACTACCTGCAAAACCGGTTGGCAGAAAAAGTGCAGGCCGCACTCAGCAGCGGCAGCGAGGCCCAGCGTGAGCAAGTGGCCCGCGAGCTAAACGAAAAGGAAGCCCAGTACCAGTCCGATGGCATCAACCCGGACACGGTGCCCAAGGTGCTGGAACTCCGCCAGAAGCTGGCGCAGTACAGCGCCGGTGCCAGCGAGCACGAGAACGCTGTGTTCTCGCACCTGCTGGCCTTCTTCTCGCGCTACTACGAGCAAGGCGACTTCATCAGCCAGCGCCGTTACAAGGGCGACACCTACGCCATCCCCTACGCGGGCGAAGAGGTGATGCTGCACTGGGCCAACAAGGATCAGTACTACACCAAGAGCGGCGAGAACTTCAGCAACTACAGCTTCAAGCTGGACGACGGCCGCACGGTGCATTTCCGCCTCGCCGCCGCCGACACCGCCAAAGACAACCGCAAGGACAACGACAAGGACCGTCGATTTGCCCTGGTGGCGGCCAAGACCGTTACCCGTGTGGATGAAAACGGCGACGAGGTCGAAGAAGAGCTGGTGCCCGTGGAGGAAGTTTCGGGCAGTGACGGCAGCCAGGAGCTGATCATCCGCTTCGAATATGCCGCCCAGCCGAAAGGCACCAAGCAGGAAGCGCTGGTCACCAAGGCCGTAGAAGCAGTGTTGGCGGATGCGTCCGTCAAGGCCCGCTGGCTGGCACTGGGTAACCGCGCGCCCACCGAGAAGAACCCGCAGCGCACCTTGCTGGAAAAACACCTGAGCGACTACACCACCAAGAACACTGCGGACTACTTCATCCACAAGGATCTGGGTGGCTTCCTGCGGCGTGAGCTGGATTTCTACATCAAAAACGAAGTCATGCACTTGGACAATGTGCAGAACGCGGGCGCGTTCGCCGACATCGAGAAGACCCTGCGCATGATCCAGTGCCTGCGGAGCATCGCTCTGGAGCTGATCACGTTCTTGGCGCAGCTGGAAGACTTCCAGAAGAAGCTGTGGCTGAAAAAAAAGTTTGTGGTGTCCAGCCATTACTGCATCACGCTGGATCGGGTGCCGGAAGCGCTGTGGCCGGAAGTGGTAGCAAACGCGGAGCAATGGGTGCGGTGGAAACAGCTGGGCGTCTGGGATGGCGATGCGCCAGGGACTGTGGACGACTTGAAGGTTGCACCGTATCGGATGGTGGATACCAGTCTGTTTGATGCCGAGATCGTGAACAAGCTGGTGGCACACATCGAGGACATTGATGCAAGCGTGAACGGCCTGCTTATCAACGGAGACAATTTTCAGGGACTTTCGTTATTGCAGGAGAAATGCCGCGAGCGTGTGAATTGTATTTACATTGATCCTCCCTATAACACGGATGCTTCCGCGATTATTTACAAGAACGGATACAAGGACTCTTCTTGGTTATCTTTACTTCAGACGAGGCTTGATCTTGCAAAGCGTCTCATGCAAGAAGATGCCCTGATTAGTGTTGCCATTGACGATCAGGAGGCATCCCCGATGGTTCAAGTTCTCGATTCAACATTTGAGAAGCAAGTTGGTGTTGCTGTCGTTAAATCGAACCCTCAAAGCCGAAAGACGAAGGGTAAATTTTCCCCTGTTCATGAGTACGCCTTTTTTTACGGGAAAAGTGATAAGTCGTTGCCGTACACCATTGGGTATAGCGCAAGCAAAGCTGCTCGATATCCATTAGAGGATGAGCAGGGCAGATATTCATGGATGAATTTCATCCGCGCGGGTAACGGCGATCGTCGCGAGGATCGTCCAAAGTCGTGGTACCCGATTGCAGTGAACTCACAGAACAAGATACGCATCTTGAAAATGGAGTGGAACGAGGAAACGCAAGACTACAAACTCCTGGAGCGACCACTTGCGGATGAGACACTTGTCTATCCCGTCAAGTTTGAGAATGGACAGCGCATCGAGAAGCGGTGGCAGCGCGGCTATAAGCGAGTAGCGACTGAGTATGAGGAATACCGAGTTCGTCGCGCTAATGATGGGGATATAACCATTGACTTCAAGACGCGCATGGATGATGAAGCGCCACCAGTTACTTGGTGGGATAAGGGCGAGTACGCCTCTGCAAATTATGGCGCATCGGAGTTGAAGGATTTCTTTGGAGAAAAGACGTTCGATTTTCCGAAAGCTAAGAAGCTTGTCGAGGATGCAATTCGCTCATGTGGCGCGGCAGAACCTGAAAGCATTACATTGGATTTCTTTGCTGGTTCTGGCACCACAGGTGAAGCTGTATTGCGGATTGGGCGAGAAACAAAAGCTGCTCATCGCTATATTCTTGTTGAGCAAGGAGCCTATTTTGATACGGTCGTCAAGCCGCGAATTCAGAAGGTTGTGTATTCCGCAGACTGGAAAGAAGGAAAGCCGACCACACCCGAAACGGGCATCTCCCACTGCTTCAAAGTCCTCAAGCTCGAAAGCTACGAAGACACCCTGAACAACCTGCAACTGCGCCGCACGACCGCGCAAGGCGATCTATTGAACACGCTGCCGCAGCAGGCCAAGGACGACTACCTGCTCAACTACCTGCTGGATGTGGAAAGCCGTGGCTCGCTGCTGTCGGTGGAGGACTTCAAAAAGCCCTTTGACTACACCCTCAACGTGGCCGTGGATTCGGCGGGCGCGTTCGAGCCGCGCAAGATCGATCTGGTCGAGACCTTCAATTACCTGATCGGCCTGCGCGTGAAGCATATCGACGCGCAGCCGCAACGCGGCTTTGTCACCGTTACCGGCACGCTGCCCAGCGGTGAAAGCTGCCTGGTGCTGTGGCGCGACTGCGATGTGCTGGATTACGAAGGTGTAACCAAGCTCTGCGACAGGCTGGCCATCAACCCGGCGGACAACGAGTTCGACGTGGTCTACATCAACGGCGACCACAACATCCCCACCGTGCTGACGCAGACGGCCGAGGAAGGCGGCGCCACCCGCGTGCTCAAGCTGCGCCAGATCGAACCGGAGTTTCTGGAGCGCATGTTCAGCGTGGAGGATGTGTGATGGCCGAGTTTGGAACCCCAACGGCTCAGCAAAAAACGCCGGAGCCCGGCCGCATCAAATCGGTCACCATCGAAGGCTTCCGTAGCCTGAAGAACATCCAGCACCTGGAGCTGCCGCAGCTCACCGTGCTCATCGGGGCCAACGGCGCAGGCAAGTCCACCCTGATCCGCTTCTTCGAGATGCTGAGCTGGATGCTCAAGGCCAAGAACCTGCAGGAGTTCGTGCTGCGCCACGGCGGCGGCGATGACCAGTTTTTCATGGGGGCGCGCAAGACCTCGCGCATCCATGCCGAGTTGTGCCTTGAAACCGCATCGGGCTACAACGACTATCGGTTTGATCTGGCCCACATCTCGGCTGGCGATTCCGTGATGGTGATGAACGAAGCCTATCGGTATTCGGCGCATCACATCCCGACCAAGGCGAAGTGGACCGAGATTGAAGGGGTGGGAAAAGAGTCCAGCCTGTTGGAGAAGAAGAGCAAGACGGCCCAGACCATCGTCAACCTTTTGCGTCAGTGCTCCACCTATCAGTTTCACGACACATCCATCAACGCCGCCATTCACAACCGCTGGGACGTCACCGAGTCGTTCCGCCTGCGTTCGGACGGCGGCAACCTCGCGGCCGTGCTGCTCGACTTGCGCAATGGCGACCGCAAACGCTACGAGCTGATCGTCAAGCAGATTGGCCGGGTGTTGCCGGCGTTCAAGGATTTTGTACTGGAAGAAGAAGCCGGCAAGGTGTTGCTGCGCTGGGTGGGGCGGCAAAGCGACAAGGTGTTCGGCTCTCATCTCACCTCGGACGGGTCGCTGCGCCTGTTCTGTCTGTTGACTTTGCTGAACCTGCCGCCCGAGCGCTTGCCGGATGTGATGTTCTTCGATGAGCCCGAACTGGGGCTGCATCCGCACGCCATTACCCTGGTGGCCGAGATGTTCAAACGCTTGTCGAAGAAGCGGCAGATCTTCATCGCCACGCAGTCGCCCTACCTGGTGGACTGCTTCGAGCTGGAAAACATCATCGTGGCCAGCGCCAGCAACGGCGAGACGGTGTTGCGCAACCTGCCGCGCGAGCACTATCAGCGCTGGCTGGACGAGGAATACCAGTTGTCCGACATCTGGTTGCAGCAGGCCGCAGGCGGCGTGGCATGGCTGGGTGACCCCCAGCCCGTCAAGCGGGAAGGTTCTCCGGATGCGAGACAGGTCGAATGATCCGGGTATGCATCATTTGCGAAGGCCCCACCGAGGTGGAGTTCGTCAACCGCTGCCTGGAACCCTACCTGCGGCCTAGTGGCGTCAGCGCCTACGGCACCGTGTTGAGCGCCAGGTCGGGGCGGCATCGGGGTGGGCGTGTCACCGTGGATCGGCTGGCCCACAAGATTTCACTGCACTACAGCGAGGCCGATCGTGTCTCCACGCTGGTGGATTTCTACGGTTTTCAGGACCGCGCAGGCCGCACCCGCGCCCAACTGGAAGCCGACATTGCCGCAGCTGCGCGGGCCATCACCACCGGCTATGACCCGCGCTACGTGCTGCCCTATGTGCAGATGCATGAATTCGAGGGCCTGTTGTTCACCAACCCTGCAGACTTTGAATGGGCAGAAGACGGCTGGAGCGAAGACGTGAAAGCGGAGTTGATGGCGGTGGCACAGGCGTTTCCGAATCCGGAAGACATCAACGACAGTCCCGAGACCGCACCGTCCAAGCGGATTCTGAGCATCTTTCCCGAGGGCACGTATTCAAAGCCCGAGCATGGCCCGTTGATCGCCGAGGCCATCGGGATTGACGCGATGCGCCAGAAGTGTGCGCAGTTCAATGCCTGGGTTGCTCATCTGCAGGCATGGGGTAATTGAAATGGCACGGCAAACAAAAAATCAGAAGAAACGCAGCTTCCATCAGGAGCTGGTGCTCAACCGCTGGGTGCTTGGTTTCTTCCATGGTGGCACGCTAGCGGCACTGAAGATGCGCCTGGGCGATGACCGCTTCGAGGGCATCGACGAGGACGGTCAGACCAAGTTCTTCCATGAGCTGACCCGAGGCTTGTTCGACCCGAACAAGGTGCCCGAGGCCGACCTGCGGCGCTACGACCTGAACGTAGTCGCCCACTGGCAGGCCATCACCGCCCAGCGCAACAAGCTGGAAGGCCACGAACTGCAGATGAAGTACTTCCAGTACCTTTCGCTGCTGTTCACCGAACTGTATCTGGACTGGTACTTCAACCACCGTCAGGACTTGCTCGACGGCCTGAACGAGGAGATGGTTCGCTACCGTGCCGAGAACGGCGCGGAACCGTTCCGCGATTTCGAGGCGGACGACCTGAACAAGATCGCCTTCTGGAATGCCACCGGCAGCGGCAAGACCCTGCTGCTGCACGTCAACATCCGCCAGTACCTGCACTACTTCCAGGCGGGGCGCAGCGATTATTTCCCCGACAAGATCATCCTGCTCACGCCCAACGAAGGGTTGAGCCGTCAGCATCTGGAGGAGCTGCACCTGTCCGGCTTCGGGTTCTCGCAGTTCTTCAACAAGGCCCAGTCACCCGCGCGCGGCACCATCGAAATCATCGACATCAACAAGCTGGGCGATGAGATGGGGGACAAGACCGTCGCCGTGGATGCCTTCGAGGGCAACAACCTGGTGCTGGTGGACGAAGGCCACCGTGGTACGGGCACGGCGGCGGGCGCGTGGATGGCGCGGCGCGATGCGCTGGTGCGAGGCGGTTTTGCCTTCGAGTACTCGGCCACCTTCGGGCAGGCAGTGGCCAAGGGCATGACCGTGGCAGCGGCGGAAGAAGACATCCAGAAAAAGCGCGCCAAGATGCTGTTCAACACCACCAGCCTGCGCAGTTTGGACGATGGGCAGAAGGCGCAACTCGCGCTGACCTTGGATGACAAGCGCCGCGCGCGCATCACCGCTACGCGCGAAATTTACGCCAAGTGCATCCTCTTCGATTACTCGTACAAGTTCTTCTATGAGGACGGCTACGGCAAGGAGTCGTTGATCCTCAACATGAATGGCGATGCCTACGAGCAGGCCGACAACGCTCGCAAGTATTTCACCGCCTGTCTGCTCGCCTACTACCAGCAGCTATGGCTGTGGAGCACGCACCGCGACAAGTTGACGGACTTCAACATCGAGAAGCCGCTCTGGGTTTTTGTCGGCAACACGGTGTCGGGCGAGGAGTCGGACATCCTGGAAGTGGTGAATTTT
>NZ_BCUG01000086.1 GCF_001591165.1 Thauera butanivorans NBRC 103042 | reverse complement strand
CGCAGATGAGGGGATCGGGATATTGCCTGTCATTGCATTCTCCTCCAGCAATGGATTGGAAATCCGGCTTCGAAGCCGGTTGTTCTCGGGGTTGGCGTAAATCGGGACAGGCAGGCGGCCAATGAAGGCTTCGGCTGCGGGGCCGAAAACTCAGTCTTCGCCGCGGTGGCGGCGCGCCACCTCATCGAGGATCTTGCGCAGGTCCAGTGCGGAGGGTTCCTCTTCGACCAGCACGACGGTGCGCTCGACGTCCTTCAGATGCCGTTCCATCCAGGTCCGCGCGCCTTCCGCGTCGCCGGCGGCGATCAGTTCCAGCACCGCGTCGTGTTCGGAATGGCGGCAGCTGCCGGCCATCGGCGCGCCATAGGTGGAGATCACCAGCGAGGAGCGCGACACCAGGCCGGCCAGTATCTCGGCGACGGCCTCGTTCTCCGACACGCGGCTCAGCGCGACGTGGAACTCGCCCGACAGGTAGATCGCCTCGCGCCGGTCGCCGCGCGCTTCGGCCTCGTGTTCGCGGCGCACGATGTCGCGCAGCGCATCCAGCCCGGCCGGCGTGGCCTTGGCGACGACCAGGGCCATCACGCCGCATTCGACGATGCGCCGCGCCGCGAAAATGTCGCGCGCCTCCTTCACCGTGGGCTGGGCGACGGTGGCGCCGCGGTTCAGGCGGATGTCCACCAGGCGCTCGTGGGCAAGGCGCTGCAGCACCTTGCGGATGCTGGTGCGGCTGACGCCGAAAACCTCGGCCAGCGTGTCCTCGGGCAGCTTGGTGCCGGGCTCGAGATGGTTCTCGACGATGGCAGCGTACAGGTTCAGGTAAACCGCCTCGTCACGCCCGCTGCCGGACATCACGTCCCCGCCCTGCATCGCACCGAGATCGATCGATGAGCGCTTCTTACCCATTTGCCGTCTCCGTCATCGGCAGCCTGCGAAGGTGGCTGCCAGTCTTTGATCGCAGTCTATTTTCAATTTGTACATAAAACAATAATTTTTTGTATGCATTCAAAAGATTGATCGCACACAATTCACCACAGTTTTCTTCGCAACGACATGCACGATTCCCATACCGTCTTTCCTGCGAAGCCGTACAAGCTCCAGCCGGCCCCGGGCGCCAGGACAGTCCGGGCCGGAGCCGTCCTGGCGAACCGGTTCTCGAAAAAACGTGGATGGAAGGCTTCGTTGCGCTGCTGCGGCACTTCGAGGCTGGACATGGGATGCGGATCGGGGCAGCCGATCACCCGCCACCTCCGCGAGCGCGGCTTCGCCGTCGTCGGCGTCGATGCCCGCCGACGCTCATTTCGCGGTGCCGGAGCCGATTTCCCGGTGCGGAACGGGTCGTGGCGGACGTGCGCGCCCCGCCGCTTCCGCGCAGGCTTGGCGGTACCGGCCGTTCCCCGGATCGCAGGCGTGGTGAAGCACGCAGCCGGAAACCCGGCGCGCGGGCGCCGCACCGTGCGGCTCGCGCAGCGGTGCTGACGGCTAACTGGAAGTAGGCTTGGACGAGGTGTTCGAGGGCGTCGACAGCCCGGCGCCCGTCACGGCTTGAGGCGGTAGCCCGTCCTGAACATCCACATCACGATGGCGATGAACACCGCCAGGAACAGCAGCGCCATGCCGATGCTGATACCGACCGCGACGTCGGCGCTGCCGTAGAAGCTCCAGCGGAAACCGCTGACCAGGTACACCACCGGGTTGAACAGGCTCACCGTCCGCCAGGCCGGCGGCAGCATGTCGATGGAGTAGAAGCTGCCGCCGAGGAAGGTCAGCGGCGTGATGACGAGCAGCGGCACCAGTTGCAGTTTCTCGAAATTGTCCGCCCAGATGCCGAGGATGAAGCCCAGCAGGCTGAAGGTCAGCGCGGTCAGCACCAGGAAGAACAGCATCCACAGCGGATGCTCGATGCGCAGCGGCACGAACAGCGCGGCGGTGGCGAGGATGATGAGGCTCAGCATGATCGCCTTGGTGGCGGCCGCGCCGACGTAGCTGGCGACGATCTCGAAATGCGATATCGGCGCCGACAGCACCTCGTAGATGGTGCGCGAGAATTTCGGGAAGAAGATCGCGAAGGTGGCGTTCGACACGCTCTGCGTCAGCAGGTTGAGCATGATCAGGCCGGGCACGATGAAGGCGCCGTAGCTGACGCCCTCGACTTCGGGAATGTAGCCGCCGATCGCCGAGCCGAACACGACGAAGTACAGCGAGGTGGAGATCACCGGCGCCAGCACGCTCTGCAGCAGCGTGCGGCGGGTGCGCGCCATCTCGAAATGGTAGATGGCGCGTACGGCCTGCCAGTTCATCCTTGCTCTCCTGTCTGGTTCTGTTCGCGCTCGCTGACCAGGCCGACGAAGATTTCCTCCAGCGAACGCTGCTCGGTGTGCAGGTCGGCAAAGCCGATGCCCGCGCGGCCCAGGTCCTGCAGCAGGTCGGCGATGGCTGTGTCCTGTCCGCCGCCCTCGCCTTCGTAGTGGTACACCAGTTCGCTCCCCCCCTTGCCCAGCACCAGCCCGTAGCGCGCCAGCGCGGGCGGGATCTGCGCCAGCGGCGCGGCGAGCTGCAGCGTCAGGCGCTTGCCGCCGAACTTGCGCATCAGCGCCTCCTTGTCCTCGACCAGGATCAGTTCGCCCTTGCTGATCACGCCCACGCGGTCGGCCATTTCCTCGGCTTCCTCGATGTAGTGGGTGGTCAGGATCACGGTGACGCCGGTGTCGCGCAGGCGGCGGACCAGCTGCCACATGTCGTGGCGCAGTTCGACGTCCACACCGGCGGTCGGCTCGTCGAGGAACAGGATCTGCGGTTCGTGCGACAGCGCCTTGGCGATCAGCACCCGCCGCTTCATGCCGCCGGACAGCGACACCAGGCGGGCGTTCTTCTTGCCCCACAGCGACAGCGCCTTCAGCACTTCCTCGATATAGGCCGGGTTCGACGGCTTGCCGAACAGCCCGCGGCTGAAGCTGACGGTGTTCCACACCGACTCGAAGGCATCGGTGGTCAGTTCCTGCGGCACCAGGCCGATCATCGCCCGCGCGGCGCGATAGTCGCGGATGATGTCGTGGCCGCCCACCGTCACCCGCCCGGCGGTCGGGTTGACCAGGCCGCAGACGATGCTGATCAGCGTGGTCTTGCCGGCGCCGTTCGGCCCCAGCAGGGCAAATATCTCGCCACGCCGGATGTCCAGGTCGACCCCTTTCAGCGCGGCGAAGCCGCCGGCGTAGATCTTGGAGAGACCGGCAATGGAAATGATGGGCTGCATGGCCGGCCGGTCGCTCATGCCGCCGGCACGATGATGGCCACGCGGCGGTTCTGCGCGCGCCCGGCGGGCGTGGCGTTGTCGGCGATCGGCCGCATGCTGCCGAAACCGCGGCGAATGATGCTGCCGTAAGTCAGCCCGTGGCGTGCAAGTTCGCGCGCCACCGCCTCGGCGCGCCGCTCCGACAGCGCCATGTTGTAGTCGGGCGCGCCGGTATTGTCGGTATGGCCTTCGACCCGCACGGCATCGACCCTGATGTCCCGCAGCGTATCGACGACACGCTCGATGATGACCGAGGTCTCGCTGGAGATCTGATCGGTATCGATGTCGAACAGGATGCTGCCGCTCAGATTCAGACCCCAGCCGTCTTCGGTCTCGACGAAGCCGATCTTCTCGAGCGCGGCGACCTGTTCGGCGCTGAGACCGTATTTGTTGGGCACCGTCTGGCAGGCGGCGAGCAACAGCACCGCCGCCAGCATCAGCAGGCAACGGGTCAGGAAGCGGCCCGGGCCGGGATGGACGATATGTTCGGTCATTCGCTTGTTTCTCCATGATTGAGGCAAGGACGGGGGGCGGGATCGAAGATCCGGTAGTGGCCGCGCCCGTTCTGTTTTGCGGTATACATGGCCTGGTCGGCCGCGACGAGGAGCTGCTCCGCAGTCTCGGCATGCTCGGGGAACAGGGCGATGCCGATACTGACGGCGGGCGCGATCCGCACTTCGCCGATCTGCAGCGGCGGCGCCATCGCGGCCAGGATCTTGTCCGCCACCAGCACGGCATCATCGACGTCCCGCACCGAATCCAGCAATACGGTGAATTCGTCGCCGCCCAGGCGGGCGACGAGGTCGGTATCGCGGATGCAGTTGCGGATGCGGTCGGCCACGTCCACCAGCAGCGCATCGCCGACGGCATGGCCGTACTGGTCGTTGACCTGCTTGAAGCGATCGTTGTCCAGGTACAGCACGCCGACCTTGCCACCCGAGCCGCGAACGTCGCCCAGCGCCTTCTCCAGCCGCTCGGTGAAGCCGCGCCGGTTGGCCAGGCCGGTCAGGCCATCGCGCAGCGCGAGCTGGGACAAGGTCTGGTTGGCCACTTCCAGGCTGGACTGGCGCGCGATCAGTTCGACGTTGCGGGCATGGAGCTCGGCGAACAGGGCGTTGAAGTCCTTGCCGAGCTGATCGAATTCGACGATGTCCAGCGGCGGCACGCGGCGGCTGAAATCCTGCTGCAGCCGGGCGCCGTGGGTGGCCGAGGCGAGCGCCTCGAGCTGAGCGCTGATGCGCTGCGACATCCTCCCCGCCAGGCGGCTCGCGGCATAGAAGAACAGCGCGATGCTGCCCAGGCCGATGCCGACGGCCTGCAGCGTGTAGATGATGAATCGCGCGCCGTTGCCATGCACCACCACATTGCCGATGTGCTTGCTGCCGGAGCGGATCTCGGCAGCGATGGGTTCGGGGAAAAGCAGGCGCCCGACGGCTTCGTCGAAATGGCCGAGCATGCCGTTGCCGGGGTATCGATAACTGGCCAGCATACGCCCGTTCAACGTGCTGACGCTGGCCTCCCTGAGCTGTTCGCGCTCGGCGATCTGCAGCAGGATCTCGGAAGCGGTCCGCCGGTCCTCGAAAAGGACGGCTGCCTCGGCGGAGTAGGCGATGGTGCGCGCGACGAGCTGCAGATGCTGCTCGAGCTGCCCCCTCAGCGTGATCAGGGTCAGGGCGAACAGCGCCGTGCCCGCCAGCGTGATGGCCAGCACGGTCGAGTCGGTGTACATCCGGCGCAGGGCCTGGAAAAGAGTGGTGCGTTTGATGCTCGTCATGGGTGGCGCTGCAACTGCTCGGTCAGCCGCAGGACTTGGGGATTGACGCGCAGCCCGCTGCGGGAGATGGCATCGAGATTGGCCGCGAAGTTGTTCCTGTCGGGACGACCATCCAGACAGAACATGCCGCCGAAGGAACAGAAATCGTGTTCTTCGCCGATCGTGAGCACCGGCCTGCCGGTGAGCATCTTGACGAGAGCGGTCAGTTGCTCCGGCGGCAGCTTGCCGGCGTACAGCACGTCGCACTGCCCTGCTGCTTCCTCTTCGGAGGCTAGCTCATGCACGCCGACGTCGTACTCCGGCCTGCGCTCATCGTCCGCCGCGTACAGCGTTCCGCCATGTTCGCTGTCGCCGATGAGGCACAGCCGCAAGGGCCGGGGCGGCTCGGGCCAGCGCGTGTAGCCGATGATCCCCCAGACGATGGCGGCGGCACTCAGTTGCCGGTCTGCCGACGCCTCCGGCTCGTCCTGGGCCCGGGCACACCAGGCACTGCTCGCGAGCGGCACGGCCACCAGGCAGTAGATGATCAGCTTGCGTAACATGTCGGGTTTCCATCGGGAGTTGAGCGCCAAGTGGCCGCGTCGGGCATCAGCGGCGGTTCCGGACCTCGGTGCAAACCAGCATGTGCCGGCCGTGATTCTAGCCCGAAGCGCCCCCACAATCGCGGCAAACGCGATTCCACAGGCATCGCCGGTCGAAGCCAATGCATTTTTTCCTGCAGCTGCAGGCGCGCGGTATCGAGCCTGTGCGCGTGCCCGTCAGCCCAGCGTCGCCGTCGCCAGCTTGGCGCCGAAGCCGATGAACACGCCGCCCACGCCTGCGGTGGCACCGGCCGCCGCGCGGCGATGGCGGCGGAAATGGGCCGCGAGCCGGGCGCCCGAAAAGATCAGCACCGACAGATAGAGCACGCTGCAGATCTGCACGATGACGCCGAGGATCACGAAGGACAGCCCCGGATGGGCATAGGCCGGATCGACGAACTGGATGAAGAAGGAAACGAAGAACAGGATGGCCTTCGGATTCATCAGGCTGATGATCAGCGCGGTGCGGAAAGGATGCGGCGTGCCGCTCACCGCAGGATGGCCGGTCACGGCTTCTGCTCCGGCTTCGTCGCCGCGCCGCCAGGCGGCCAGGCTGGCGCGCAGCAGGCCGATCCCCACCCAGGCCAGGTAGGCCGCGCCGGCATACTTGATCGCCATGAACAGTTCGGGCGTGGCGCGCAGCAGCGAAGCCATGCCCAGCACGGCGAGCAGCATCAGGATGGTGTCGCCGGCGAAGATGCCGAGGGCACCGCGATAGCCTGCCGCCACGCCCCAGCGCGAAGCCGTCGCCATGACGTAGAGCGAGTTCGGGCCGGGCAGCAGCACGATGAAGATGGTGCCGAGGATGAAGGTGCTCAGGTCGGTGATGCCGTAAAACATGGCCGCATTCGCAGGCAGATGGGAAGCCGTCACTTTGCCACGCAACTCGCCGTCGGGCCAGCGAGACGCGCTTGCCCTTCAGCGGCGCACGGCGACGAATTCGAGCGGTGCATCCACGCTGCCGCCGCGCTGGATCTGCAGCCGCACGTGCAGGACATCGCCATCGACCCGGGCCTCGTAGTGCTGCACCATGCCCTGCACCGCGTCGCCGCCGGCAATGGATTCGGCGCGCGTGGCGAAACGCAGCCGGCCGTCGCGCCATTCCACCTGTTCGATCAGGCGCGGAACACCGAGGAAGCTTGCGCTGCCCTCGACCGTGTCGCCGTCCGCGACGAAATCGAAGCGCTCCCGCAGCTCGACGTTCCACTGGTAGCTCACGTCGGCCTCCCACACCCCCTGCAGCGCTTGCGGGCCCGGGGCGGACGATCCGCTCCACAGCCAGGCCGCGGCAAGCATGCCGGCCAGCGCGGCAGCCGCCGCCATCCCCGGCCAGCGCAGCCGCCGGCGCGGCGCCGGGACGGCCAGCCACTGCTCGAGGGCGGCATACAGCCGCTGCAGGTCGGCTGGCCATGACGCATCATCGAGCGACAGCGCATGGCGATTCGCCAGCCCGCGCAGCGACGGCGGCAATGCCTCCACCGCCGGCATCGCCGCGCCCCCCACCAGCACCGGCACCACCGGCTTGCCGGAAGCCAGCGCGCACTCGATCTCGCGCCGCACGTGATCGTCGGCGCGGTCGAGCCTGCGCTCGCCGTCCCGGCTGGCAGCGAGCCAGCCCGGACCGATGACCACCAGCACCGCCTGGACCTGCCGCAGGCTGTGCTCGATGGCGATCTCGAAATCGGCGCCGGGCCGGATGTCGTCGACATCGCGGAACACGCTGCCGGCCCCCAGGCGCTGCTCGAGCGCATCGGTCAGCCGGCCGGCGAAGCCGGCGCTGTCCTCGCGGCGATAGGAAACGAACAGGCTGGGCACGGGCGTTCAGCGGAAGTGGGCCACGCTTGCATTCAAGCACGCGGATGGAAGGCCGGCCACCCCCGGCCACGCCTCAGCCCGCCGCGCGGCGCGACTGCCACAGCGACCACAGGCTGGTCAGCGCCAGCGCGCCGCCGATCAGCAGCATGCCGGCGAACTCGGCGGCCGATGGCCGCTCGCCCAGTTCGATCCAGCCCGCCAGCACACCGACCATCGGGATGCCGAGCGCCGACAGGCCGGCCATGCCTGCCGACAGATGCTGCAGGATGTAGAGCCACAGCAGCCAGGCCAGGCCGGTGGCCAGCACCGCATTGAAGGCCAGCGCACCGTAGAAATAGGGCGTGGGATCGATCGGCCGCGACGGCAGCAGCAGCGCGACGATGCACAGCGCCAGCGCGCCGAACAGCATCTGCCAGGCGGTCAATGCCAGCAGGTCGAAATCGTGGTCGCGCCGCAGGCGTTTGGCGAGGATGGCCGACAGTGCCCAGGTCAAGCCGCCGCCGATCGCGAGCAGGTTGCTGAACAGGCTGCTGTGCATCGCCCAGGGTTCGAGGATCAGCACCAGGCCGCCTGCGGCAATGGCCAGCGCCAGCCACTGTATGCCGCGGATGCGCTCGCCCAGCGCCCACCAGGCCATCGGGATCACCCAGAAAGGCATGGTGTAGACCAGCACCGCCGTCTTGCCCGCGCCGCCGGCCACCAGCGCCCACTGGATCAGCGCGGTGAATGCGCCCGTCTGCACGACGCCGAGCATCGCCACCCGCGGCATCGCGGCCAGCTTCAGCGGCTTGCGCAGCCCCGCCAGCACCAGGAACAGCGTCGCCGCGCCCAGCAAGGTGCGGATGGCGGAAAAGTCGAAAGGATCGACGTACTGGATGACCTGCTTCATCACCACCCAGTTGTAGCCCCAGATGCCCGACAGCAGGATCAGGGCGAGGATTGCCAGACGCGAAGGCGACATCGATTGCATTGCATTTCCAGATGAAAAAGAGCGCGGGGACGCCTGCAAGGCGCCCCCGCGCGTTGAGAAAAGTGGTGGCCGGCACCCCGGTGGCTTGCCGCAGCCGCTACGGTCCGCCGCGCTTCCTCGGTCAGCGATCGCGGCGGTGGCGCCTGGCCACTTCGCCGAGAACTTTCTTCAGGTCCGGGGCGGAGGGCTCCTCCTCCTCCAGCACGACACTGCGCTCGACCTCGCGCAGATGGCGCTCCATCCAGCCACGCGCGCCTTCGGCGTCGCCGGAAGCGATCAGATCGAGCACTTCGTCGTGCTCGGAATGGCGACAGCTGCCGGCCATCGACGAGCCGTAGGTGGAGATCACCAGCGAGGAGCGCGACACCAGGCCGGCCAGTATCTCGGCGACGGCCTCGTTCTCCGACACGCGGCTCAGCGCGACGTGGAACTCGCCCGACAGGTAGATCGCCTCGCGCCGGTCGCCGCGCGCTTCGGCCTCGTGTTCGCGGCGCACGATGTCGCGCAGCGCATCCAGCCCGGCCGGCGTGGCCTTGGCGACGGCCTGGGCCATCACGCCGCATTCGACGATGCGCCGCGCCGCGAAAATGTCGCGCGCCTCCTTCACCGTGGGCTGGGCGACGGTGGCGCCGCGGTTCAGGCGGATGTCCACCAGGCGCTCGTAGGCAAGGCGCTGCAGCACCTTGCGGATGCTGGTGCGGCTGACGCCGAAAGCCTCGGCCAGCGTGTCCTCGGGCAGCTTGGTGCCGGGCTCGAGATGGTTTTCGACGATCGCCGCGTAGAGGTTGCGGTAGATCGCCTCGTCCCGGCCGCCGGCGGACCGGTCTTCCTCACCCTGCAGCGAACCGAGATCGATCGATGAACGTTTCTTGCTCATGCCCTGTTCTCCAGCACCAGCGCTTCACAGACGGTGCCGACCGCGCTGGACGCAAATCCATTGGAAAATTGTACACAAAATAGAATAACTCTGTATTTATAACCACTATCAGCCTGGCAACCGGATTCACAATCACCGTTCGGGCCGAGCCCTTCGGCAAACGGCATCCCGGCTTCGGCCCGGCGCCAGCCTCCACGACGACTCGCCGTTCAATACTGACGCCAAGGTGTGGAACGTGCAGAAAGAGCCCGGCCGGCGACAGCTCCGCGGCCCGGGGCGCGCATCAGCCGATGATGCCCCACCAGCGCAGGGTCTGGCGGAAGTGGTCGCGTACCGCGGCGGCGGCGCGCTCCTCGTCGCCTGCGGTGATCGCATCGATGATCGTCAGGTGTTCTTCCATCGCCGGCACGATGCGGTCGGGCAATAAGGGCCGTGAATGCTGGATGATCGAGATGCGGTCGCGGTTGCGGGAGTAGATTTCGTGCGCGCTGTTGTTGCCGAGCGCCCCGGCGAGCGTCACGTGCAACCCCCAGTCGACCGCCATCGCCTCGCGCTGCAGCGACGGCGTGATGCCGTCGCGCGCGACGTCGAGCACCCGCTGGTGCAGCGCGCGCAGCGCGTCGAGCCTGCCCGCGCGCCCGTCGCGCACGAGCTGACGCGCGCCTTCCTGGTCGAAGATCGTGCGCAGGTGGAAGCACTCGCGGATCAGTTCCGGCGTGGCTTCCATGACCGCGACGCCACGCTTGGGCAGCACCCGCACCAGCGCGGCCGACTCGGCGCGCTTGACCGCCTCCCTGATGGGGGCGATCGGCAGGCCGATCGATTTCACCAGGTCCGGCATGGACACGAACTGGCCCGCGCGCAGTCCCCCGCTGGTCAGCAGTTCCCTCAGCGCCAGAAAGGCCTTGTCGGCCAGCAGCAGACCGTCAACATCCGGCATGTTCATCTCATTGCTCCCGTATGGTCGAACATTGTCACACACGGCTGGAGCAGGGGAAATGCCTGCCGCCATCTCGGGTTCTTGCCATAAAAAATTTTTACTATCATATCAGTGACGTTATAACTAACATTTCAGAAAGAATATGAGCACCCCGCAAGCTGGAACGCATTACCCGGCGTTCCGGCAGCGGTGGCCGAAACAGGCGCACTGAACCCCAGCGGCGCCCGGGGCGGCAGAAAACCAGAATGGTTGCCAACATGCTTGTCAACATGCAGGCACGAGGCAACTCCTTCCACACGGTTCGTGAGGCAAACCATGAAGAAACCGTTCTATAAAACATTGTTCGGGCAGGTCGTCATCGCCCTGGTCCTCGGCGTGATCGTCGGCGTCGTCTGGCCCGATTTCGCTGCCAAGCTCAAGCCGCTCGGTGACGGCTTCATCAAGCTGATCAAGATGATCATCGCGCCGCTGGTGTTCTGCGTCGTGGTGCACGGCATCTGCAGCACGGGCGATCTGAAGAAGGTCGGCCGCGTCGGCGCCAAGGCGCTGGTGTATTTCGAGATCGTCACGACCTTCGCCCTGGCGCTGGGCGTGCTGCTCGCCTACACCCTGCAGCCTGGCGTCGGCATGAACGTCGACCCGAGTTCGCTCGATGCCTCGGCGATGTCCGCCTACACCGACCGCGTCGCCCAGGCCACGAGCACGATCGACTTCATCATGAAGATCATCCCGGCCACCTTCGTCGATGCCTTCGCCAAGGGCGACATCCTGCAGGTGCTGCTGATCGCGATCCTGTTCGGTACCGCGGTGGCGGCGATGGGCGAAAAGGGACGTCCGGTGACGGCGGCGATCGACAGCCTTGCACACGTGTTCTTCAAGCTGATCGGCTTCATCGTCAAGCTTGCGCCGCTCGGTGTGCTCGGTGCGATCGCCTTCACCGTGGGCCAGTACGGCGTCGGCTCGCTGAAGCAGCTCGGCATGCTGGTGGCACTGTTCTACGTCACCTGCGTGATCTTCGTCATCGGCGTGCTCGGCCTCATCCTGCGCCTGGCCGGCTTCAACATCTTCAAGTTCCTCAAGTACATCCGCGAGGAACTGCTGGTGGTGCTCGGCACCGCCTCGTCCGACTCGGTGCTGCCGCAGGTGATGCGCAAGCTCGAGCTGATGGGGATCAAGGACTCCACCGTCGGCCTCGTCATCCCGACCGGCTACTCCTTCAACCTCGACGGCTTCTCGATCTACCTGACCCTGGCGGCAGTCTTCATCGCCCAGGCCACCAACACGCCGCTGTCCACCGCCGACCTGCTGACCATCCTCGCCATCTCGCTCGTCACCTCCAAGGGCGCGCACGGCGTGCCCGGCTCGGCGATCGTGATCCTGGCGGCGACGCTGTCCGCGGTGCCGGCGATCCCGGCGATCGGCCTGGTGCTGGTGCTGTCGGTCGACTGGTTCATGGGCATGGCCCGTGCGCTGACCAACATGATCGGCAACTGCGTCGCCACCGTCGTCATCGGCGTGTGGGAAAAGGACATCGACCGCGAACGCGCCCACAAGGTGCTGAACGGCGAGATCACGGTCGACCTGCATGCGCCGATCCAGCCCGAAGCCCTGGCCGCCGCGCGCGCCGAGGCGGAGGCAGCCACGGTGGCCGACATCAAGGACGCCGCGGACATCAGCCCCTCGCGCGCCTGAAACACCGCACCCGGCATCCCTTCCATCCCCCCGCCCGGCGGGCGCACCCCGCCCGCCGGACTCATGCAACTGCTGCACCCACATTTTCACAGGAGAAGTCCCCATGGCTAGTCACACTCCCGG
>NZ_BCUG01000085.1 GCF_001591165.1 Thauera butanivorans NBRC 103042 | reverse complement strand
GCTTTCGCGAGGCTTTTCCGAAGCAGCAGGGCCCCGGCGAACCGGGACCCAGGCACGAGCGCATTACATGCCCATGCCCATGCCGCCCATACCACCCATGCCGCCCATGTCGGGCATGCCGCCAGCCGGCTTGTCTTCGGCCAGTTCGCCGACCATGCAGTCGGTGGTCAGCATCAGACCGGCGACCGAAGCGGCGTTCTGCAGCGCAGTGCGGGTCACCTTGGTCGGATCCAGCACGCCCATCTCGACCATGTCGCCATACTCGCCGGTGGCCGCGTTGAAGCCGTAGTTGCCCGAGCCTTCGACGACCTTGTTCACCACCACGCTCGGCTCGTCACCGGCGTTGGCGACGATCTCGCGCAGCGGCTGTTCCATCGCGCGCAGCACGATCTTGATGCCGGCGTCCTGGTCGTGGTTGTCGCCCTTCAGGCCGCTCAGGTTGGCGCGGGCGCGCAGCAGCGCGACGCCGCCACCCGGGACGATACCTTCTTCCACCGCAGCGCGGGTGGCGTGCAGGGCGTCTTCGACGCGGGCCTTCTTCTCCTTCATTTCGACTTCGGTCGCGGCGCCGACCTTGATCACTGCAACGCCGCCGGCCAGCTTGGCCACACGTTCCTGCAGCTTTTCACGGTCGTAGTCGGAGGTGGCTTCCTCGATCTGCACGCGAATCTGCTTGACGCGGGCCTCGATGCGCTCGGCCTGGCCGTCGCCGTCGATGATGATGGTGTTTTCCTTGCCGATTTCGATGCGCTTGGCCTGGCCCAGATCTTCCAGGGTGGCCTTTTCCAGCGTCAGGCCGACTTCCTCGGCGATGACCTGGCCGCCGGTCAGGATGGCGATGTCTTCCAGCATGGCCTTGCGGCGGTCGCCGAAGCCCGGCGCCTTGACGGCGCAGGTCTTCAGGATGCCGCGGATGTTGTTCACCACCAGCGTGGCCAGGGCTTCGCCCTCGACGTCCTCGGCGATGATCAGCAGCGGACGGCCGGCCTTGGCGACTTGCTCCAGCACCGGCAGCAGGTCACGGATGTTGGAGATCTTCTTGTCGAACAGCAGCACGAAGGGGTTGTCGAGGATCGCGACCTGCTTGTCCGGGTTGTTGATGAAGTAGGGCGACAGGTAGCCGCGGTCGAACTGCATGCCTTCGACGACGTCCAGCTCGTTGTTCAGCGACTTGCCGTCTTCGACGGTGATCACGCCTTCCTTGCCGACCTTGTCCATCGCATTGGCGATGATGTCGCCGATGTCGCTGTCGGAGTTGGCCGAGATCGAGCCGACCTGGGCGATTTCCTTGTTGGTCGAGCAGGGCTTCGACAGCTTCTTCAGCTCTTCGATGGTGGCGGCGACGGCCTTGTCGATGCCACGCTTCAGGTCCATCGGGTTCATGCCGGCGGCGACGTACTTCATGCCTTCGCGCACGATCGACTGCGCCAGCACGGTGGCGGTGGTGGTGCCGTCACCGGCGATGTCCGAGGTCTTGGAAGCGACTTCCTTGACCATCTGCGCGCCCATGTTCTCGAACTTGTCCTTCAGTTCGATTTCCTTGGCGACCGACACGCCGTCCTTGGTCACGGTCGGGGCGCCGAACGAGCGCTCCAGCACCACGTTGCGGCCCTTCGGACCCAGGGTCACCTTGACCGCGTTGGCGAGGATGTTGATGCCGGCGACCATGCGTTCGCGGGCGGAATCACCAAACTTGACTTCTTTAGCTGCCATTCTTCAGAACTCCGGAATTTTTTAAGGATTAGCGCTTCAGGAACGGGAGAAGGCTCAGCCTTCGACCACGCCCATGATGTCTTCCTCGCGCATCACGAGGAGCTCTTCGCCTTCGACCTTGACGGCCTGGCCGGCGTACTTGCCGAACAGCACCTTGTCGCCCACCTTGACGGCCATCGGACGCACGTTGCCGTCGTCGAGGATCTTGCCGTTACCGACGGCCAGGACTTCGCCCTGATCGGGCTTCTCGCCTGCGCTGTCCGGGATCACGATGCCGCTGGCGGTCTTGCGCTCGGCTTCCAGACGCTTGACGATCACGCGATCGTGCAGGGGACGAATCTTCATCGAGTTCACTCCTATCTTCGGTTCGACTGTTTGGGTTGATGGCTTGCGGGTTGCCCCGCGGAAAATTCGCAGTGGCCCGAATGCAGCAACTGCGCCGCTCCGGGCTTGTTAGCACTCACTGCCAACGAGTGCTAATAATAGGGACGGGGTTCCGGGATTTCAAGTGCAGCCCACGTGATTTCTGCTCTGCCGCCCAAAGCGCCATCGGATGCTGAATGTCGAGTCTCATTGAGTTCTGAACTGTGTCTCACTGAGTTCTGAACTCTCGCCCCCGGCCAGCCTGCCCTCAAGCGCGCGACAGCCCCTCGCTTCTGCCCGCCAGTGCCTGGAGCCCTACTTCGGAGAGGGCTGGCACGGCCTCGCCCTCACTCAAGTGCGAAGCTCTTCACGGACTGAGCTTCCTTTTCCGCCTGAAACAGATCACGACCGGCCAAGACCCGCCTTAATCCGCTAAGATCCTCTTCCATACATCATGGAAATGGACCTTGAGCACCATGGACCGCTGGCTTGGCGTCGAGGAAATCGCAGAGCACTTGGGTGTCAGCAAGGACACCGTGTACGCCTGGATCGCGAAGCGCAGCATGCCGGCGCACCGTGTCGGGCGGCTCTGGAAGTTTCAGAAGAAGGAAGTCGACGCCTGGGTCAAGAAAGGCGGAGCGAGTGACGAGCTCCCGCGCAGCTCGGCATGACGGTCGAACGCTATCGCCTGTCCTTCACGACCGGGGGCCTGTTCCTGCGCGAGGCCCCCGTCGTTGCTGAGCGCTACCTGACGCTACGCGACTGGATTCAAACCCGGGACGAAGTGCGCACGGCCAACCTGCTCCAGGTCCGAACCTCGGCTGCTGCCCTACGGATCAGCAAGGAACTGGTGTCTCGGCTCGAACACCTGAATGGGGCTGAACTCGCGGAACTCGTCGAGGGCAGTCTGCGCGACCGCGCGTACCTGCTCTGGTCCGCGACCTGCCGACGCTATGCCTTCATCCGCGACTTCGCAGTGGAAGTTCTGCGCGAGCACTACTTACTGCGTCGCCATCAGCTCACTTTCGGTGACTACGACGCCTTCTACAGCGCGAAGGCGCTCTGGCACGTCGAACTCGACGAAATCGCCCCATCGACCCAGCACAAGCTGCGGCAGAACCTGTTCCGGATGCTCCGGGAGGCGGATCTGATCTCCGACCAGCAGCAGATTCGGTCTGCCATCCCGAGTCCTGCACTAGCGGCGCTACTCGCACAGCGCGGTCGAGA
Organism: Thauera butanivorans NBRC 103042; assembly: GCF_001591165.1. Lineage (GTDB taxonomy): Bacteria > Pseudomonadota > Gammaproteobacteria > Burkholderiales > Rhodocyclaceae > Thauera > Thauera butanivorans. The sequence goes on along the minus strand of NZ_BCUG01000085.1, from coordinate 9,129 downwards.
GGCTTTGCTCGTCTTTCCTGCCACGGACAACGAAATACAAAGGTGGCTTCAATGAGCCAGAAGATCAGCCAACAGTCGCTGCACAACCGCTTCGAGCATCTGGTCAAGGTCATCAGCAGTGAGCGCTTCCTGCAAATGCGCGGCTTGAACAACGACCTGCCTTTCTACATCTGCGAGTTCCGCGCCAGTGAAGCGGTCGAGATGCAACGACTGCAGCGTCAGCTCATCAACACGCTTGGTAACCTCAGCTTGCCGTGCCTCGGTGGGCGCGGCGTGAAGGTGCTCGAGATCAACCTCTACGACCTCAGCATCGAACTGCTGCAGGCGCGCGAGGGCAGCAGCGAAGGCTCACGGCTGTGGGACGAAATCCTGACGATCGAGCCCGACGTCGACAAGGACAGCCTGCTCGAACTGCTCCAGAACGTGCTCGGCATCGAGGACTACCTGATCCCCGCCATAGGCCAGCGGTTGCGCGAGACCGACTTCGACGTGCTGTTCCTCTCCGGCATCGGCGAGGTCTTCCCCTACATCCGCTCGCACAACGTGCTCAACAACCTGCAGAGCACGGCCAAGGACAAGCCCACTGTGCTGTTCTTCCCCGGGGAATACCGACACTCGCTGGAAAACGGCGCCTCGCTCGAACTGTTCGGGCTGCTCCACGACGACAAGTACTACCGCGCATTCAACATCTTCGAGACCCAGGCCTGAGGAAGGACCCGATGGAACTCAACCGCATTTTCCTGAACCCCGTCAGCCGCCCGATCGAAGGCGTCATCAAGGCAGACGACGAGTCCAGTCTCTACGCAGAGCTCAGCGAGTACGTACTCACCGACGAGGTCGCCAAGCGTCTCGAGCATTTTCTTGATGCCTACAACGACTATCACGGCGCCAACGGGGTGTGGGTCTCCGGCTTCTTCGGCTCGGGCAAGTCGCACCTGCTGAAGATGCTTGCCCTGCTGCTGGAAAACCGTGTTGTCGATGGCAGCTCGGCGCTCGAGATCTTTCTGCCCAAGATCTCGAAGGACGATGAGCTGCTTCGTGCGGCGCTCAAACGTGCAGTCGCCATTCCCTCGAAGAGCATTCTGTTCAACATCGACCAGAAGGCCGACATCATCAGCAAGACGCAGGTCGACGCCTTGCTCTCGGTGTTCGTCAAAGTCTTCAACGAGATGTGCGGCTACTTCGGCAAACAGGGCTACATCGCGCAGTTCGAGCGAGACCTGGACAGCCGCGACCAGTTCGAGGCCTTCAAGGAAACCTACCAGCGGATCGCCAGCAAGCCGTGGGAACGGGGTCGGGAACAGGCGCTGCTCGAGTCCGGCAACATCGCCCGTGCCTACGCCGAGATCACCGGCGAAGACCCGTCGATGACCAAGGGGATTCTCGACAAATACCGCGCTCAGTACAGCGTCTCGATCGAAGACTTCGGCAACCAGGTCAAGGCCTGGCTCGACAAAAAGCCGGCCAACTTCTGTCTCAACTTCTTCGTCGATGAAGTCGGCCAGTACATCGCCGAGAACACCAAGCTGATGACCAACCTGCAGACGGTGGCCGAGAGTCTGGCCACCAAATGCCAGGGGCGCGCATGGATCATCGTCACCGCCCAGGAGGACATGAACTCCGTCCTCGGCGACATGAGCAAGCAGCAAAGCAACGACTTCTCCAAGATCCAGGCCCGCTTTGCCAACCGGCTCAAGCTCACCAGCGCCGACGTCGCCGAGGTGATCCAGAAGCGCCTGCTCACCAAGAACGAGATCGGCTCAGAACTGCTCAGGACCACCTACGACCAGCAGCTCAACAACTTCAAGACACTGTTCGAGTTTGCCGACGGCGGGCAGCAGTACACAAACTTCCGCGACGAAGAGCACTTCATCTACTGCTACCCGTTCGTGCCCTACCAGTTTCCGCTCTTCCAGTCGTCCATCCGCGGCATCTCGCTGCACAACGGCTTCGAGGGCAAGGCCAACTCGGTCGGCGAGCGTTCGATGCTGGGCGTGTTCCGCGAAGTGGCCATGGCCATCGACAACGAGCCCGTCGGCCAACTGGCAACGTTCGACCGCATGTTCGAAGGCATCCGCGGCGCGCTCAAGAGCGCGATCCAGAGCGCCATCAACAACGCCGAACGCCACCTTGGCGATCCCTACGCCGTCCGCGTCCTCAAGGCGCTGTTCCTGGTCAAGTACGTCAAGGAGTTCAAGGCGACGCTGCGCAACCTCAGCGTGCTAATGCTCGAGCGCTTCGGCGAAGACCTGCCCGCCCAGCGCAAGAAACTCGAAGCGGCCCTCAACCTGCTGGAACAGCAGACCTACATCCAGCGCAGCGGCGACGTCTATGAGTACCTGACCGACGAAGAGAAGGACATTGAGGAAGAAATCAAGAACACCGAGGTCGAGACGGCGGACATCCTCAAGGAACTCGAAACCCTGTTGTTCGATGGTGTCATCAAGCAGCGCAAGATCCGCCACAGCAACGGGCAGGACTACCCCTACACCCGCAAGATGGACGATCGGGCGCTAAGCCGCGAGCACGAGCTGGCTCTGCACATCGTCACGCCGCTCTCCGACAACTTCGACAACCTCACCCTGCAACGCATGCAGAGCATGGGGCGTGACGAGTTGCGGGTGGTGTTGCCGGCCGATGCGCGCTTCATGCAAGACCTCACCATGCACAAGCGCACCGAGAAATACATCCGGCAGAACAGCAACACCCAGCAGGAGGCCGTCAAACGCATCCTCGACGCCAAGGGTTTTCAGAACACCGAGCGGCTCAACGACCTGCAGGTGCGCGCCCGCGCCCTGCTCGGTAAGGCCACGCTCATCATCAACGCCGCGGACGTGGATGTGAGTAGCGAGGACGGCCAGACCCGCGTGCTCAAGGGCTTTGACCATCTCATTCAGGTCACCTACCCCAACCTGCGCATGCTGCGCGACGTTCCCTTCAACGAAGCGGACATCGGCAAGCATCTGCGCATGATCGAAGACGGCCTGCTCGCCAACGACGCCACCAGCCTCACCGAGCCTGAACAGGAACTGCTGGCCTTCATCCAGAGCAATGCCCGCAGCGGGGTGCGCACCACCGTCAAGAGCCTGATCGAGCGCTTCGAGCGCAAGAACTACGGCTGGTACTACGCGGCCATTCTCTGCAACCTGGCCCTGCTGTGCGCACGCGGCAAGGTCGAAGTGCGGCAGGACAGCAACTCGCTCGAGCACGAGGCGCTAGAGCGCAGCCTGCGCAACACCAACGCCCACGCATCGCTGGTGCTCGAGCCGCAGGTAGAGTTCAGCGCCTCGCAGGTACGCACGCTCAAGGAATTCTTTGCCGATTTCTTCGACAAGCCCGCCACCAGCAACGAAGCCCGCGCGCTTGCCCGCGAGACCATCGACGCGCTGAAGGATCTGGAAATCGATCTGGTCGACCTGCACGGCCAGAGCGCCCAATACCCCTTCCTGAGCGTGCTCGACCCCGTGCTCGCCACCCTGAAGGACGTTGCCGCCAAAAACCCGACGTGGTTCCTCACCGAACTCAACCGCGCGGAGGACGCGCTTCTCGAAACCAAGGAAAACGTCATCGACCCGGTGCGGCGCTTCATGAACAGCCCGCAAAAAGCCATCTTCGACCAAGCGTGGCAACTGCTGGCCGAGCAGGAGGACAACTTCGCCTATGTCGCCCAGGCCGAAGTCCAGTCCGTGCGCACCCTTCTCGACGACAAACGCCCCTGGCAGGGCAACCGACTGCAGCAGCTCAAACCCCAACTCGACACCCTGCAGCAAGCCATCGCCAACCAGCTCGCATCCGAAAAAGCCAACGCCGAAGAGCGGCTCATCGAACTCGAACACCGCCTGCAAGCCGCGGACGAGTACGCGCGTTTGCAGGCAGCAGACCAAGCTGCCCTGAGCCAGGCATTCGCCGACGCCCGTCAGGCGCTGCAGGGCCAGAAGCGCATTGCAATGATTCGCGACCAGCTTCGGCGTTTCGAAGACGAACGCTTCCCTCAACTGCTCTCCCAGCTCGACCAACTGGCCCGCCCGGTTACCAGCGCGCCCTCCAGCACCCCCATCAAGCACCTCGTCACCGAACCTGCGGTGACGAGTGCGATCGGCACATCGCCCAGCACAGCCCGCCCTGCAGCACCGCCCGCCGAACCAAAACTGGTCCCCGCGCGCACCATCAAGGTGAGCTACGCCAAACCCTGGCTCGCCAACGAGGCCGAGCTGGACGACTACCTGCAAAAGCAGCGCGAAGCCTGGCTGAGAGAAATCCAGGCTGGCAACCGCGTGCAGATCTGACGGCGACACAAGAACGGACAAGAAATGGATACCAGCAAGCTCAAGAAATTCGCCCAGTTCGCCCGCCGCACGCTGCGCGAGCAGATCAGCGCAAAGCTCGCCCTGGTGCGCGCCAGCGGAAGCGCGGCCCGGCGCGAGCACCCCGAGTCGGTCAATCGGCTCGAGGAAGCCATCAAGCAAACCGGTGAAGAACAGGTCATCGAGCGCGTGGCCTACACCTGGTTCAACCGCTTCTGCGCGCTGCGCTTCATGGACGTCAATCGCTACACCCGCATCGGGGTGGTGTCGCCGGCCGAAGGCCAGTTCCAGCCCGAGATCCTCGCCGAAGCCAAGATGGGCCATATCGACGAGGACATGGTCCCGCCGAAAACACGGCAACAGATTGCCGACCTGCTGGCAGGCAAGTCGCCCAGTCACGACCCTCAGGGCGAGGCCTACCGCCTGCTGGTGGTCGCCGCCTGCAATGCCTGGCACCAGTCCATGCCCTTCCTGTTCGAGCGCATCGACGACTACACCGAGCTGCTGATGCCCGACGACCTGCTCTCGGGCAGCGCCATCCTCGCCTACACCCGCGAGGCGATGACGCCCGACGCCTGTGCCGACGTCGAGGTCATCGGCTGGCTTTACCAGTTCTACATCTCCGAAAAGAAGGACACGGTCTTCGAGGGGCTGAAGAAGAACCAGAAGATCACCCCTGAGAACATCCCGGCCGCCACCCAGCTCTTCACCCCGCACTGGATCGTGCGCTACCTGGTCGACAACGCCCTGGGCCGGCTGTGGCTGCTCAACCGTCCGCAATCCCGGCTGGCAGATCAGATGGAGTACTACATCCCGCCCGAGCAAGCGGAAACGGACTTCCTCAGGATCAAAGGCCCGGAAGACATCAAGGTGTGCGACCCGGCCTGCGGCTCCGGCCACATGCTCACCTACGCCTTCGACCTCCTCTATGCCATGTACGAGGAGGAAGGCTACGACCCCGCCGAGATTCCGGAAAAGATCCTCACCCACAACCTCTACGGCATCGAGCTGGACGAACGCGCCGGCGAGCTGGCCGCCTTCGCGCTGACCATGAAGGCGCGTGCCCGCCAGCGGCGCTTCTTCAACAAGCGCGTCAAGCCCAACATCTGTGTGCTGGAGAAGGTGAGCTTCAGCCGCGAAGAGCTGGGCGAGTACATGAGCGCCGTGGGCCGCGACCTGTTCACCCACGGCTTGCGCGAGACCCTGCAACAGTTCAGCGAGGCTGACAACTTCGGCTCGCTGATCGTGCCCAAGGTCGTCAACGTGGCGGATGTGCTGGCCACGCTGGAGGCCAAGGACATGGCCGGCAACCTGTTCCTCGCCGACACGCACCAGCGGGTGCTGCGTGTGCTGCGCATGGCCGACTACCTCGGCCCACGCTACGCCGTCGTCGTGGCCAATCCGCCCTACATGGGCGGCAAGGGCATGAACGGGCGCTTGAGCGCCTGGGCCAAGGAGAACTTCCCGCGCAGCAAATCCGATCTGTTTGCGATGTTCATCGAGCGGGGTTTCGATCTCACCCCGAAATACGGCTACAGCGCCATGGTCACCATGCAGAGCTGGATGTTCCTGTCGTCCTACGAAGCGCTACGCGAGCGCATCCTGAGCGAGACATCGATCGAATGCATGGCGCACATGGCCAATATGGTCATGGGCATCGCGTTTGGAACTGCTGCCACCGTGCTGAAGAAAGGCGGCAGCCCAGAAAGTCGGGGCGCCTATTGCTACGTCGAGTACGAAGATATCGGTGAGGAGAACAAGCCGGTCGAGTTTCCGCCGCGTAATGAGCGCAACCTGAAAGCCGCGCAGCGGCGGGCAGCAGCATGAGCAACGGTATCGCGTCACTCGCCGACTACCAGGACTGGCTCAACACCATCAAGCAGCGGGTGCAGTCAGCCCGTTTGCGCGTGGCATTGGCGGCCAACCGGGAGCTGATTCAGTTCTACTGGGAAGTGGGTGCGCAGATCGCAGAGAAACAGGCGCAAAGCCAGTGGGGCGACAAGCTCATTCCCCAGCTGTCGGCAGACTTGAAGAAAGCCTTTCCCGACCTCAAGGGGCTGTCTGCTTCCAACCTCAAATACTGCCTGCGCTTCTATCAGTTCTATGCCACGGAAGCCGCCACACCATTTGGTCAACAGGCCGTTGACCAAATTCCCTGGGGACACAACATCCTCATCCTCACCAAGTGCAGCAGTGTGGTGGAGGCCAGCTTCTACATCGCCCAGACCCTCGAGCAGGGCTGGAGCCGCGACGTGCTGGCCCTGCAGCTCAAGTCCAGCCTGCATGAGCGCGCCGGCAGGGCGGTGACCAATTTTTCCCGCACCTTGCCCGCACCCCAGTCGGACCTGGCGCAGCAGACGCTGAAGGACCCCTACACCTTCGACTTCATGGCGCTCACCGCCCCTTACAACGAGCGGGACGTGGAGCGGCAACTCACCCAGCACATCACCCACTTCCTGCTGGAACTTGGCAAGGGCTTCGCCTTCATCGGCCGCCAGTACCCGCTGGAGGTCGCCGGCAACGACTACTACATCGACCTGCTCTTCTACCACGTCACCCTCAAGTGCTACGTGGTGGTCGAACTGAAGAACCGTCGCTTCATCCCGGAATACGCCGGCAAGCTCAACTTTTACCTGTCCGCCGTGGACAGCCTGCTCAAGCGCGACGACGACCAACCCACCATCGGCCTGCTGCTGTGCCGGGACAAGAACAACATCGAAGTCGAATTCGCCCTGCGCGACATGAACAAGCCAATGGGCGTCAGCGAATACACCCTGGTCGAGACCCTGCCGGATAACCTGAAAGGTGCACTACCGACGGTGGAGGAGATTGAGCTGGATCTGCAGCAGCTTCAGGAGGGAATGAAAGATGAGTGATTTCAACGAAAGCCGCCGGATAACTTTTGACACTGACGAAATTTCTTGTCGTTATCTCTGCATTGACCTACCACTCTCGCTTCGTAGTCCAACCTACACCGGCAAATTTGGGGCGCAACTGAAGAAAGTCGGCATCGAAAAGCTCCCTTTTGGCATTGCTTTGTCTGACTTAATCCTGTGTGGCGCACTTGTGCCATCCCTGTATGTCGCGCTACCCAAAGAATATTTTGAAAACTGGAAAAATTTCCCAGAATGCCCTCGTCAAAGTGATTGCGCTGATGAGACGATGGCCGAGATGTACGCTTGCCAGCCAATGCCGCAACAGGCCGCTGACTTGCACGAATTGCTTCATCCATACGATGGAGAACTGCAATCATCATTCAGAGAAAAATTCCAGGCCGACATTCCAGAGTCGTTTCCGGTATGCGAGCACTCCAGCAGCGGCAAATATATTCCTGCAGAAGCCTATCTTCCCTATTGGCAGGTCTATGCGTTAGCTGGCAATTTCCATAAATATCGTTATGTCGAGATTTTTTTATCACCAGAGGTTGGAAAGCCCAGATGCCTGCAATTAATTAAGTCGGCAGCTAGATCGTTCACCCAAAAATATGGCGATACCTTTGGTCGGGTCTCTTGGTACAAAACCATTGTAGCGAGCGCAAATTTCTGCCAACTGAACGTTACGAACGGTCAATTGCTAGAGTTGACCCAAAATCACACCAGTATCACTATCGATCTGTTGAAAGAGGATTTACGGCTACTTTTGGACCTGGATGCAGAGTGGCACTCAATTCTTAAAAATAATGGCTGCACGGTGCTGGAGAAAGCACGTTCTGCGCTGAGCAAAGATATTTATCTGATTTATGAGCAGTTGCGATTACCTGGAACACCGGCCAACTGTATTTTTGAAGATTTCACACCCAATGGTTTTGACGCATCCTACACGCCACTGCATGACGTACTTCAGTCCGAAGGGCATGGATTCAAAAAAACATTCGTCTCATTTGGTTCGCATTATTGCGGTCAAGTAAAAAAATGGGGCTACGACTGCACAGAAGAGGTTTTTGAATCGCTGATTCAGATTCCTGGCTTTGATGCGTGGATTCGAGCATTTCACGATCTGCATGAGTCAATCAATGATCCCCAAAAACGGCCTGTCAGCTTCAGACAGAACCGCATCGTTGATGCTTTGATTGTAATGTCGGTGCGCACTGAAATTGTCCTGCGCGAGATGTTTCGGTCTGATATTGGATCTGAAATTGATGAGAAAGAAAACAAGTCTTTTTTTAAATCATTGCAACCTTATCTTAAAGAAGAAGCAACTAAAATTATTGAAACCACAAGTAACGAGATTGCAAAAAAAACAAGGTTAGAAAAAAAGCCGAACGATTTATTTTCTGAAATCGATGAATTAAATCCAAAAAACTGGCCAAGAGAAAACATTTATTTTTTACACTCTCTCTTAAAATTCATTACTTCCAGAAACTATTTTGCTCATCATGCCTATAAAGACGATGAGCTCAATATCCAGAAAAGCGCACTCTCAAGAAAAATATTAGAGAGTTTGTTGGCTACGCTGTTGTTTTTCCAAAAGAACAAGAAAGCAGGTGCAACATACCGCGTGTGAAGAGCGGCATCACCGACTACTGCATGACGGGCGAGATCTACGTGCAGCCGCTGCGCCAATTCGAGAGCAGCCACTGCTCACCTGCCAAACCGTTCAAGCCGGTGCCGGATGGATTTGAAATTGATTTTGGCCGCAAGGCATTGCCGGCGGGAGAAAACGAATGAGTGAGAATCAGAACAACAGCAGCGACCAGCGCATGGACAAGTATTTCTTTCGCGCCGCAGCTGTGGACTTTAAGAAGATTCCAGGCAGTCCAATTGGTTATTGGGTTAGCAGCAGGCAGTTTGATTGCTTCGAAAAATACCCTCAGCTTTCGACGTTT
>NZ_BCUG01000084.1 GCF_001591165.1 Thauera butanivorans NBRC 103042 | reverse complement strand
TGTTAGAGCCGACCATGAGCGTGTGTCCATCGAAAAGCAGTTCCGCAGACTTGATACCCCGAAAATTCGAAATGCCTAGACGAACTACTTTCATTTTCTATTTCCGTTTCGGTTATGGGCAATTCCCAGGACTAAACGCAGAGCTCTTCAAGCCGAATCTTCTATAAATCGTTATATAAACCGTTCCAATCATCCGAGCTTGGCCGAAACCAAGTATTGATGCAAATAGATAATAAGCGAAATACATGCTTGCGTCTCTGCTTCGCGGACCTCGCTCCTCCAGGTTCGCTGTTCGCTCATCCCTGACGCCTCCGGCCTGGATTTTGATCCGGGCCTGCGCGTGCTGCGCACTTGCCAACGGCGGGTGTGTGGCTGAGTGGGGTGTAGGCGGTCTTGCTGTTCCCTTCACCGTATCACGGCGTTCTCGCCGTCAATGACTGCGCGTGCTCGCACGCTTGCGGCCTGTCGGCCGTCTTCGATCTCTGACTGCTTGCGCTGCGCCGTGCTGGCCACGGTTCCGGGCAATTCCGCCCGAGCAACCGGAGCACGATCATGTCGCAACTGTCCTTTTCCTCGTTCGATGACGCTTTGCTGGTGCGTGACGCCCAGGGGCGCTACTCGCCGGCATCGGTGGATCAAATTCTTGAAGCGGCACGCCAGGCCATCGAGCTGAAGATGCAGCGTGGTGCTGAGTTCACTTCCCCCGCGCTGGTCAAGGAGTACCTGCGCAACAAGCTGGCAGGCTTCGAGCATGAAGTCTTTGCGGTGCTGTTTCTGGATACGCGCCATCGGCTGATCGAGTACCGAGAGATGTTTCACGGCACCATCGACAGTGCATCGGTGTATCCGCGTGAAGTGGTCAAGGAAGCTCTGCGGCTCAATGCGGCGGCGGTCATCCTCTCACACAACCATCCGAGCGGGAATCCTGAGCCGTCGCAGGCCGACAAGGCGCTGACGCAGCGACTCAAGGAAGCGCTGGGGCTGCTAGAGGTACGCACGTTGGATCATATGATCGTGGCGGGTGTAGGCACGGTGTCGTTCGCCGAGCGAGGGCTAATCTAATTCTCGGGGCTTCGGCCCCTTTCTCCGGCCTCAAATACCTCGTTGGAAGAATTGCCCTGATTATCATCAAGAATGCGCGTATCTTGTACGGCTTTGTCGTATTCTGAATTTGATTCTTGCCCTGTAGGAGGTGCCACTTCCAAATTTATGTCTTCTCTCTGGGCTGGGCTAACTTTGAAAGCTGACTCTTCAATATCAGAACTAGATAATGATTGCGACTCCCTGTTTTTATCATTGGCACCAACTGGTTCTGCTGAGTAGAAAAAAGGGGTAATAATAAAAAGGGCAATAAAAATGAATGAAGCAGCAATCATTCCCTTAATGGTGGACTTCGCTGTTTTCTTATATAGCCGAATGGCATCAAGCACCGGATGTAATGCCAGCTCTCGATAGTCCGAGCGAGTTAGTGCTATGTGAATGTTTTTATGCCAACGCCTCATGTTGCGCAGCTCATTTACCAATGATTTAGAGCTGACATGGTGCTGAAGAACAATGCTCGCCCATGTAATCGCCAAAACGACGCAACAGAAAATTATCCCAGCAACTGCCCAGGTGTTTTTCTGAGAGGTCAGCAATGTAAGGCGGACACCTAGCCCCGTTGCTAATGCAGCCAGGCCAATCACAAAACCTGCAGAAAGTTTATGAATGCGCTCTACGATACGCGAAACATCTTCTCCAACCGCCTTCCTGAGGTCGGCCATAGCTTTTACCGTTTCTGCTGACTTTGATCTCACATAGGCACGATGATCAAGCCGAGCCCCATCAAGGGCTTCTTGCAGAGATTCAGGCAATACGGTCAGCCACTCCGGGACTCCATTGGAGTCAGAGTCTCTGACAATCGCAGAAAGACGTCGCACAAGAACTTCGTGCCGGGCTTCCGTATCCTGCTTTACGAGTATCCAATCGGCAGCTTGGCATATTTTCGTATAAGCGTTGCTATCCTGGCACTTTTCTCCGAGCGAGAAAGTGCGCTTTCTGGCGCCATTGATAGATACTTTAGTTGTATCTTCTTTCCAGACATCTGAAACTAGTAGTGTTGCCAGATTTCTAGTTGCCAGAGTCTTCCATATATTCCACGGCTCACCACTGCCGTCATGACCTACTAGCATCCAACGATAGGGGTCTGCCGGAACAGTGCTGCCAGTCAAGTCTCGCACTACACCTTTTCTAGGGTCGATTGCATCTGAATCAGGCTCCAAGCACGGCAAGCCAGGCAAAGGCTCACCATCCCAAGGCAGGACAGAAAATCCTTTGGTTTTGAACCCATCAAAAGCATTTAGCACCAATAGCTCACTAGCCAATGTCAGTGCCTTGTCTTCCAAGGCTGCTGAAAACCCTGCTAATGATGCAAAGAAAATCCTGCCTCCTACTGGCTTCTTGATTACAAGGGTGACATCCTCATTCGCAATGGCATCTGTGGAGATCTCGGAAAATTCGCCATCACGGATGGAAATCGACCAAGCCTCAGATTTCTTTCCTGAGAAATCTTCGTAGGCCCGCTTGAAATCGTCTGATTTTTCAGGTGAGACATGCCCGGAAATGTCGATTTGCCCGATGGTTTCTCGGATGTTGGCTTGCCCCCCTAAAGAATCAATCAGGGATGCGAGGCATTTTTTCGAGTTCATCGTTCCGTTCCAGGCCGGTGGAGCGTATGGTTATTTCAACGCCTCCATTCCCCTCCGTTTTTATCTCTACGTTCTTGTTTTCTTCATGCCCAGCACTAAATAAGAGAGTAATCCCCTCATTTGTGACTACTCGTCGGTATTCGGCTGGTGGTGGGGTGGCTCCCTCAAACTTGAATGCTTCTGTGCTTATATTCTTGCTGGTGAGTTTGCTCTTGAAGGTTTTTAGGATCGCGGCCTCGGGAGCCACTCCTTGCAATACGGCGCCAAGAAATTCCTCTGGTTTTTCAAAGTCAAAACCTTCCAGCCTTGACATGGCTGCTCGTACAAACCGCTTTGGAGCTTTAGCAACTTCGGGGGGGACCTCGCTCTTGTGTGCCTTGATGGACTCGACTGCCGCATCTTCGAGACGCTTAGTCAGTTCGACAGGTTCAAGGGCTCGGCGTATATCTAGGAAATTTGCAAAGTGTTGAGTAGCATCGCGGTAGCGACCGGACGAATGGTCAATTACAACGATTGATGATTGAAAGTCACCTTCCGATTTAGAGCTGTTATTTCCTTGGAATCGTATGACTGCAGATTTCTGCATAGCCTTCCGATCTTTCGTAAATGTTTCCACAAGCGTCTGCAAATCAGGAACAGGGTTTCCGTCTGCATCCAAAATCGGATCGCCCTTGTCGTCCTTGATGTAGGAATAAGATACAACTTGCTGGTGCTCATATTTTATGACGGCAACAAGTCGGTTATCACCTTCCGTTTTTAAGGAGAAAAGCATCAATACGCCGGGCGCAAGTCGCTTATCTTGTTTGACTTTCTCTTTGAATCTATCCGCTAGGTCGTGCGAAACTTTAACAAATTCATCTTTCGCGCCCTGGCTTGGCAAGGCTCGATAAAGAAGGCCCGGAATTCCTGCGCCAGGGAGAAATTCATACGCGGCTCCGCGAAGAGTTTCTTTAACTCGCTCAACGAAAAAATCCACACATTGCGGTGGTTTAACTTCTGCTAAGAAAACGGGGGACTCCGACGCTGGATCGACAACGTGGAAGATCATTCTCTCAATGGTGAGGCTTTCTGCCTCTTTTTCGCTAAGAATGCTCATCAACACCCCGTTTTCATATTGGACTTATTTAAATAATGTGTGAGCTATATTTTTCCTCACATTATTTTGGCGTTGGGAATATTTTCCTTTAAGGCAAGCCAAGTGATTGTTTGGCGCCAACCCACCCCAAGTATGTAATTTATCAGAAATTCATAACATTTGGAGACATCCTTGCGTCTCCGCTTCGCGGACCGCGCTGCTCCAGGTTCGCTGTTCGCTCATCCCTGACGGGACTGGCATTCGCCAGCCTTACACATCCCTGACGCCTACGGCCCGGCTTCCAGCTTCGGGCCTGCGCGCTTGCGCTTGCGTGCGGTCTGCACATCGCGGCGGCCGTTGCCATGTCCAGCCGTCTCCCCTGACTCCATCACCTTGCTCGCGACTGTAGCCCGTGGCCGCGTGCCATCAAGGCGCGCCAGGCCGTGTCCTCGGCTACGCCTGCGGGCCGCACCACCCTGACGCTTTTCTCCTTGACGGCCCACGTCCGTGGGCTCCTGACCGTCGCGGGCGATGAACTCAGGAAAGACGGTGGCAACAGGGCCAACCGGGTTCCTCGTGCCAACCGCACCGAACAGCCGAAAGGCTGGGCTCCGAATCTAGGAATCCGGTGTGCGGTTTGAACAGTAAACCCTTTTCGTCAGGAGAAAGACCATGCTTGCATCCCGTTTTGCTTCCCGTTCCCCGGTACTGCGCAGCGATTCCCCGCTGTCCGATGACCAGATTCACCGCGTGGCCCCGTCCATCTTTGCGGACGCGCCCCACGAAAGCCGCTCTCAGCGGTACGCCTACATCCCCACCGCCACGGTGCTGACCGAACTGCGCAAGGAAGGGTTTCAGCCCTTCATGGTGACGCAGACCCGCACCCGCCACGAAGACCGGCGCGACTACACCAAGCACATGATCCGGCTACGCCACGCCAGCCAGATCAACGCCCGAGGCGAGGCCAACGAAATCATCCTGCTGAATTCGCATGACGGCACCAGCAGTTACCAGATGCTGGCCGGCATGTTCCGTTTCGTGTGCAGCAATGGCCTTGTTTGCGGCGACACCGTGGCCGATGTGCGCGTGCCGCATAAGGGCGATGTGGCTGGGCAAGTGATCGAAGGTGCCTATCAGGTGCTGCACGGCTTCGACCGTGCGCTGGAATCCCGCGAATCCATGCAGGCCATCACGCTGGACGAAGGCGAGGCCGAAGTGTTCGCCCGCGCCGCGCTGTCGCTCAAGTACGACGACCCGGACAAGCCCGCACCCATCACCGAATCGCAAATCCTGATGCCGCGCAGGTTCGACGACCGCCGCCCGGACTTGTGGAGCGTGTTCAACCGCACCCAAGAAAACCTGACCAAAGGCGGTTTGCACGGGCGCAGCGCCAACGGACGCCGCCAGCAGACCCGCCCCGTGCAGGGCATTGATTCCGATATTCGCCTCAATCGCGCCCTGTGGCTGCTGGCCGACGGCCTGCGCCAGTTGAAAGCCTGATTCCCCACGCGGCAGGAGCAGGCAGCAACCCTTGCCGCGTCATTCGCTGCTGCATTCCATCATCGCAAGGAGTTTTCACCATGAACGCCATCAACCACACCGAAGCCCAAGCCATCCACGCCACGGCCAGCGCCGCGCCTGCCGTGCTACTGGAAGCCGCCGACCCGAGCAAGAACCTGATTCTGGTGCCGCTGTCGCGGCTGGTATCGCGCCCCACGGGCCGCAACGTGCGCAAGACCCCGCGCATGTCGATTCCTGAACTCGCCGCCAGCATCCAGCGTGTCGGCCTGTTGCAAAACCTGATCGTGACCGCGACCGCTGACGGTGAGCGTTACGAAGTCGTGGCCGGAGGCCGTCGCCTTGCCGCCCTCAAGCTGCTGGCGAAGAAGCGCCGTATCAGCAGGGAATGGGAGGTGCCTTGCCTGTTGGTGGCCGATGGCACCGCCCGCACCGCCAGCCTGACCGAGAACGTGCAGCGCGAAGCCATGCACCCCGCCGACCAGTTCGAGGCATTTGCCGAGCTGGTGGCCGAAGGCCGCCCCATCGAGGACATTGCCGCCGATTTCAGCGTCACGCCGCTGGTGGTGCAGCGCCGCCTGAAACTCGCCAACGTGTCGCCGCGCCTGCTGGCCGACTACCGGGCCGAGGCCGTGAGCCTTGACCAGTTGATGGCCCTTGCCATCACCGACGACCACGCCGCGCAGGAAGCCGCGTTCTACGATGCGCCCACATGGCAGCGCAGCCCGCATAACCTGCGCGACCGCCTGACCGAGCGCGAGATTGATGCCCACCGGCATCCGCTGGTTCGCTTCGTTGGGCTGAATGCTTACGAGGCCGCAGGCGGTGGCACCCGCCGCGATCTGTTCGCGGAAGCCGATAGCGGCGTGTATCTGACCGATGCCACGCTGCTGGAACGGCTGGCGCAGGACAAGCTGGCCAGCCTTGCCGCCGAGGTGAAGGCCGAAGGCTGGGCGTGGGTGGATGCCACACCCGGCATGACCCATGCCGACCTGCAAGCCTTCCAGCGCGCCCCGAGGCAGCGCCGCAGCCCGAACAAGCGCGAAGCCCAACGCATCGAGAAGCTGCAAACCAAGATGCAGGCGATGGCCGAGGCCGTGGATGCCGCCCTGGAGGACGAGGACGAGGAAAAGGCCGATGTCTTGCAGGAAGAAGGCGAACACCTGGGCGAACAGTTGCAGGCGCTGGAAGATGGCTTGCAGGGCTACGGGGAAGCCGTCAAAGCTGTTGCTGGTGCCATCGTCACCATCGACCGCAACGGTGAAGCCGTGATCTATCGCGGTCTGCTGCGCGAAGCCGAGGCCAAGGCACTGCGCACGCTTGAACGGCTGCGGCAAGGTTTCGGCAGCGAGGGTGAAGCCGGGAGCGACGGCACAGGGGAGGAAGCCGACGACGACGCCAAGCCTGCCACCATGTCCGACCGGCTGGCGCAACGCTTGAGTGCCCATCGTACCGCCGCGCTACAAATCGAAGTGGCCCGGCATCCGCAGGTGGCGCTGGCCGCGCTGGTGCATGGCATGGTGCAAACCGTCTTGCAGGAAAGCCATTACGGCCACGACTTGCCGCTGGGCGTGAAACTGACCCAGCAAGACCGGCTGGAAGGCATGGCCCCGGACTGGCCGGAATCGCCCGCCGCCGTGGCACTGCGTGAACTGCAACAGGTAGCGGGTGAAGCCTTGCCGCAGGACAGCGCCGAACTGTTCGCCGCACTGCTGGCGAAGCCGCAGGATGAACTGGTGCGCCTGCTGGCCGTATGCGTGGCATCCACGGTCGATGTGGTGACGTCCCGCGCCACGCAGCACCAGCCGGGTGCTGAACTGGCGCAGGCGGTGGGGCTGGACATGGCGGCATGGTGGCAACCGACCGCAGACGGCTATTTTCAGCATGTGCCGAAGGCTGCGATTCTGGAAGCCGTGGGCGAATTCGCGCCGGAAAGCGTCAACCGGTTGGCGAAGCTCAAGAAGGCCGACATTGCCAGCGAAGCCGAACGGCTGGCCGATGGCACCGGCTGGATGCCTGCCATCTTCGCCGCCGAAGCCACGCAGCAGGCCGCGCAGGAGGTGGTGACGGACGAGGCAGCCGAAGTGCAGGAGAAAGCCGCAGCAGCAGCGGATGAGCAGCCGCAGGCCGAGGCACTGGCCGCGTGACCTTGCACCACAGATAGCGCCCCGGTTCCGGCCGGGGCGCTTCATGCCGAGGATTCCCCCATGAGCCACAACACCACGAACCGCCCACGCATGGCCGCGACCTACACCACCGGCACGATACGCGCCCGCCGCTGGCATGGCGATGGCGACGTGCGTGGCTACCGCCCGCCTCGCGGCTGGATAGCCCGCGCCGACCTGACCGACCTACACCCCATCACGGGCCGCGCCTTGCCGCGTGCCGTGTGGCGGATCATCGAAACCAAAGAATAGGGAGCAGCCCTGCGCCCAAGCCGTTCCGTCTTGGGCGCGGGAATACCAAAAATCCGGGCGCGGCTGTGGCCGCGCCCGGTTTCAAGGCTCAAAGCCAAAACGCCCCTTTGCCGCCTTCGGTCAGGCGGCAAAGGGGCCGCGCACAAGTCGCCTTGTGCGCAAAAGCCATTGAGCCATGCAAGTGCAGCGGCGCACGCGCCGCCGACATTCCGACCGCACCTCGCCGCAATGGGCGGCGCTTGTGGGGCTACGCCCCGGCTTGCTGCGGCAGGTTGCACGAAAGCGTGCCGTGCTCGACGCTGGCGGTTCGTTGCCTGTACGTCACGAAGGAAGGTTCACCGACACACCACCTGGCCTCGATGTGGAGCTTCCACGCCACGCATCAAGTATGTGGCCGCGAGTTGTGGCAGGAGCGCTCTTACCTTGTTGCTGGGGCATTGACCTAGCCGCGTCAGAGCGCAAGCCGGTGAAGCTGTCATGCGAGGATGCCGAGTCGGTCATGTCTCCATTCGGGAGAGGCGGCCCGTGCGTCCTTGGCTTGTCGTGAATCCTGGCGGTGGCGCGGCTGCGCCTTGGGCTTTATGACCGCAACCTTGCGACGAAAACAATTTCCCCTGCGCTGCGCGCATTCCTCGCGGGACAAATTCTTTTCGCCTCCAGGTTCTCCACGTTGTTGCGACCGCTCCGCGGTGCGGCCAGCCCATCCCCCGCCGGGCGGATCACAACAAGGACGCACTGGCGCGACCTTGTTCAACCCGAAAGGAGAAATCATCATGGCTAACATCGGCACCTTCACCGCAGAGAAAGACGGCTTCACCGGCACGCTTCGCACCCTGACGCTCAACGTCAAGGTCAAGCTGGTTCCCAACGACAAGGGTGACAACGAAAGCGCACCCGACTACCGCCTGCAAGCGGCTGGCCACGACATCGGCGCAGCGTGGAAAAACACCAGCGAGGCCGGACGCCCTTATGTGTCCGTGACCCTGGACGATCCCTCGTTCCCTGCAACGGTCTATGCCCGCCTGATCGAAGGCGAGAACGGTGCACACGACCTGATCTGGTCACGCAGCAAGCCCAAGGCGGCCTGACAGCCGCTCACCAAGCCCTGCCGTAATCGGCGGGGCCTGGTGTTGCTGGATTGCTCAGGGCCGTTATGCCGAATTACACGCCGTTTCTAGCGGATTTGATGTCGAGAAGATTGATCTGGTCGATCTTGTCCTTGTGGATCACGATGGTCAGCTTCGCGGGATGTTTGAATCTCATCTCACTGATCCTGAACGTCCACAGCATTATCTTCAGGAGATCCTCATCAGAAATGTTTTTGTGCCCTTTGATTCGCGTGATTCCTGAACCGAAGATCGTGGTTGATACGCTTTTCTGAGCGTAGACATTGTTCACCTTGTCCCAAAAGTTGATGAGAAACTCAAGGTACTCCGGCATCGTCAGTAACGCTTTATTGTTCTCATCGAACTTGGAGAAAGCGGTCAGGAGGTAGTCTTTGTACAGGCAGATCGTGCCTATCTGATACCTTTTCTTCTTTCCGTGTTTCCTTGCTTCGTTCTCATCCATGACTTCGCTGTCGTCAAAGGCATATTCCTCGATGTAGCGATCTAGTTCGGAGGTCGGGATGCCGAGATGCTTCTGGATGAAAACGCCATTGAGGGACGTCTCGCCAATTATTCTATTGTCCACCAGGGTATCGAAGTATTCGTTGAAGGCGATGGCCTTCAATCCCGACTGCTGGAAAATGTCGCCGGTCTTGATCGCGACATCGCTGCCCTCGACATTGATGTCGATACTGTTCAGGTTGTTCGACCAGCGCCATATTGCCAGATAGGTGAGCGCCAGCAGCGTCAAGAAAGCCAAGCCAGCCCACAGCTTCCAATCGGCGGGGATGTCAACAAAAATGACCGCGAAAGACAGCGTGCCGCTGGAGAAAGCGGTGAATTCAAGAAATTTATTGAAAACCCGCTTGTCAAAAAAACTGACTTTTGCCATGAGACTCCGATACTCCCCTTCAAAGGTTAAGTGCTTACGGGTTGTACCAGTAAAAATCAGGGTTTCCTTTGCTACTCACCATAAATCCGCTGTTGTTCAATGCCTGTTTTATAAGTTCTTTATTCATGGGCACGTGAAGCGTGGGTACTTTGCTCATCGAATCTCGGAACACGGGAAGATTTCCCCAGAGGTTTTTGACCGACTGCTTCAATGATGCGCCTGCCAGTAGGCTTTCCTTGGTGGCGTACTCGGGGTAGACGACGATGACGGGTAGACCTTGGTCATTGATCCCATAGTCGATTTCTTCCCGAAGGGCGCGGGAGTTTGTCGTGATTGAACTCAGTATGAGGATGATGTTCTTGGAGCTGCGAAGGCGTTCGCGGAGTCTGGGTTTAAGTGTGTATTCCCAATCGCTGCCGTCGCGGACGCTGTAAGTTTTTGCATGAGAATCCACGAAGGGGAACGCTGCATCAGCTCCTTTCCACATTCTCAGGGTGTTGTAGTACTGAAAATCTTTAGTTGCATTGGCACCCAGCGCACTGGGATGGAACGGTTCTGCAACGTAAAAGGCTGTGTAATTCCCGTTTCGATACGCCATATCGTCTCTCAATCTCCATTTTGATTTAGTAGCGCCTCAAGCTCCTGTCGCACCTGCTCCAGCAATTGATCGGCCTTCTGATCGCTATCACCGGCATACGCCAGCGTCAGCAACGTGAGCGGATGAACCTTCATGACTGCGCACAGCTCAATTAGCTTGTTTAGCGTTGGGCTTTTCAGGTCGCGCTCCAGCGAACTTAGATACGTGCGGCTGGACACGTCCGAGAACGCCTCTTGGCTCAGGCCACGTGCTTTCCTGATCTTTCGCAACGCATCGGGCAGCGATGGCTTGAGCGTCGTCATTCTGGACTTTCCCCAAAATCCAGAATGACAACTCATTGCGCCCTATAGGGCTACAATCTATAGTATTCATTTCGTTTGTTTGATCTTTTACTGAAAGCCGCATTGGCGGTTTTCTTCAAAAGCGGAGAGCCTGATCCGTGTCTTTCCTGACTTCCGTGCATGTGCCTTCGTGTTTCTACGCTTCTGCGGATGTGTGGAGTTACGCATTGGTGCTTTCGTTGGGAGGCGTGAAAGCGCCTCTGCTGCTCTGCAAATCCGTGGACGTACAGCCTGACTCCGCTCATCACAGCCGACGAGCGCATGCGTCTGCTGGCCAACGGCCAAGCAGGCGCTGCCGGGCAGGACACCGACCCGCTGCCCGTGGTGCGCCTGTTCACCCTGGATGTGCATGCCTCTTGGCTGCTGGCTTCGCTCGACCCCGCCGATGGCGATACCGCCCAAGGCCTGATCGACTTGGGGATTGGCATGCCTGCACTGGGAACGGTGAAGCTGTCCGACCTGGCCGCCATCGTCGGGCCGCGCCAGCAGCCCGTGATGCGGGATCGCTACTTCCAGCCGGTGCGGCGGCTGTCGGAATACCTGCGACTGGCCGAATACAACGGCTCGATCACCGATTGAGTGCCACGGCCAAGCGGGGAGCACTGTGTCTATTCCGGTCTGGTCTGTGACCCGTTCGGTCTGAATCGGCAGTGTTGCACCGAAGCGGTGCGTGCCTGATCGAAACGGTCATGATGCCTGGCGCGGGCTGCGGCAAGCTGACCGACGCGGCATGCCATTGGAGTGCGTTGCCGCCGTCGCACTCGGACGATTTCAGCAACGCATCGGAGTTCATCGGTCTTGACACTGCCAGTTTACGCTTCACCCATGACGTTTTGACGATGGCCTCGTAGTACGCCGTTTCGCCGTGGCGACGCACCCCCAGCACAGGGAGGTTGCCGTATGGCTGATCGCAGTGCCGAGCCGTGGTATGCCACGGCGGCCTATCTCTACGTTCTGCACCTGGATGGCCCGGCGCTGGCATGGGAGTACCTGCGCCGTCATCCAGACTATCGGCACGACTGGCTGCGCCGTCGTCGCCAACCGGATGCTGCCGGGCATTGGGGGCTGCGCCTGCCGGAAGATCCCGCCCTGGATGCGCGGGACGCACACCCGGCCTGGTTCCCCGATCACGATGCCGTGGTGCAGCTCTACCCGGATGCCGATCCGCCGCCCGATGCCCTGTGCTTTGAGTTCTGGAAGCTGCCGGGCCACAAACACCTGATCCATGACGGCAAGCGCCTGGTGCTGGTGGCGCGCTGGCCCGGCTGCTGCTTGCGTTTCGTGCTCGCGCCAGGCTTGGCCGATGGCATGGCTTACGCTTATGCCATCCGGGCCTGCGTCGCGCCTTGCGAACGCTATGCGGCCCTGGCGAGCGAATTGATCAAGATCGCCGTAGCCGCCGGTGCCGCACCGGCGGCGACCGTCCGGCCACGCCCGCCGCTTACCGCATTGCTGGAACTGCACACGCTGCAGGCGCTGGACGCGACCCTGGCGGGTGCGTCCTTGCGGGAGGTGGCCGAAGGGCTGTTTAGTGTGGATGCTGTCGTGGCCGACTGGCACAAGGACAGCGCCTTGCGCGCTCGTGTACGTCGGCTGGTGCGGCGTGGCGAGGCGCTGATGCGCGGCGGCTATCGCAGTCTGGCGCAGCTCCCGCCAGTTGCAGCGCAGTAAGGGGGGGACGTTTTGCCGCCCCTGCATTTCGTCCCTTAGCAAGAAGCTCATCTTTCTTGAAAGTGCCTCTATCCGGCCGCGTGGTGTGGCCGGGCTTGATGGAGGTACTTCCCATGCGACCCGCTCCTTTACGGCCTGCCGCCGCTACTGTCGCTGCGCCCGCGCAGCCCCAACGCTACCTGACCAACGACGAAGCCGCCGACTACCTGCGCCTGTCGCCGCGCACGCTGGAGAAACAGCGCGTGATCGGCGGTGGGCCGAAGTTTCGCAAGTTCGGTCGGCGCGTCATGTACGCCGTTAGCGACCTCGATGCCTGGGCCGATGCGCGCAGCTATGAGGCAACTTCCGACCCGGAATATGCCGAACGGCACGCGGGTGACTACCGTGACGGCCGCTGACCGTCGGCGCGTGGGTGACCATCGCCATGTCCCGCCCACCAGGGCACGCCTTGCAGCAGCGCGAACAGCTCGACCTGTTCCGCGCACTGCCGGGCGAGGACATGGCACCGCGCGATGCTCAGGACTTGATGGCCTATCCGTTTTTCTCGCTGGCGAAGTCGCGGCGCACCGCACCTATCGACTTCCGCAGCGGCAACATCACCATCCGCGTGGAAGGCACGCAGGAGCATGGCATCGCCACCATCTGGGATGCCGACATCCTGATCTGGGCGGCCAGCCAGATCGTCGAAGCCAAGGACGCGGGCATCCAGCCGTCCCGGCGGATGCAGGCCACGCCCTACGAGATCCTGCGCTTCATCGGGCGCGGCAAGTCGCTGCGCGACTACCAGCGCCTCAAGGCCGCGCTCGACCGGCTGCAATCGACCACGGTGGCCACGTCCATTCGCGAAACCACGGGAAGGCGCTTGCACCGCTTTTCGTGGATCAACGAGTGGAAAGAGCTGGCCGATGCCAACGGCACACCGCTGGGCATAGAGCTGATCCTGCCGGACTGGTTCTATGCGGGCGTGCTGGACGCCGCCTTGGTGCTGACCATCGACCCGACGTACTTCCGACTCACGGGTGGCATCGAGCGCTGGCTGTACCGCTTGGTGCGCAAACATGGCGGCCGGCAGGAATACGGCTGGCAGTTCGACTTCCGGCATCTGCACCGCAAGTCGGGCAGCAGCACGCGGTTTTCGGATTTCGCCTACGACCTGCGGGCGTTGGTCGCCCGGCAATCGCTGCCGGGGTACGAGCTGGGCATCGTGCGGATTCCCGAGGACGACATGGAATTGCTGACCTTCCGGCCCGTGCCGCAGACGGCT
>NZ_BCUG01000083.1 GCF_001591165.1 Thauera butanivorans NBRC 103042 | reverse complement strand
ACGTGGGTTTCGCGCAGTCCGATGAATTGGGCGATGGCGTCGTGGCTCAAGCAGTCTGGAGTGACCCCCTGATGGTGGCAGTGCCTGCGCGGCATCCACTGCTCAGGCACAAGCGCATACCGCTGGAAGAGTTGCTGCGCCATCCTCTGGTGCTGTGCGATCCACAAGTATGCGAAGGCCATGCGCGCCAAGTCGAGCGCGTGCTGCGCCGCTCGGACATGGAGCCGCTGATTGCTGAGCGCGTGGCGTCCTGCGATTTGATGATGGCGCTGGTGTCGGCCGGCTTTGCGTTGGGCCTGACTGGTGCACCACACATCGCGGCCAGCCGCGAGCCGGGTGTGGTCGCGCGGCCTCTGGCGGGCCGTTCCCCTGTGCTAACGACTTATCTGCTGCATCGAGAAGGTGAGTCTTCGGAAGTGCTGTCTCGATTCATCGAAAGGGTGCAGGCCATCGACTTGCCCGAAGGCGTGAGACCCGCGCGACCACCTGAACCCGATCCCCCGGAGGACATCGAGCCATGAAGCGACTTACCCCTTTGTTGCTGGTTGCAGCACTCACGGCCTGCGGCCCGTCCGAGCCGCCGAAGCAGCAAGCCAATGTGCCGACCGTGGACGAACTGGCCGCTGATCCCGAGCGTTTGAAGGAACTGCGCCGTCAGTGCAAGACCGAGCGGCCGACGATGGGCGACGTGTTGTGTAACCGGGTGGCCGAAGCGACGAACAAGCGCTTCTTCGGCGACGGCAAGGTGCCTTACACGCCATCGGAAACGCCGCCGAAGTTCTGACCGTTGGCGGCTTGCCGCATATCTTCGTTTTCTTTCTCGACACGCCGCAGTGCGCTCGCGCCTGCGGCTTTTTTACTGATTTCGCCCCTGCATGAAACCATGCTTTTTGCATCACCTTGCTGCCGATAACGGTCTTTGACCGGCACTGAACCGGCACCGATCCTGACGCCTGCGGCACGCCTTTGTGCCGCGTTTCCCACGGGGAATCAGCGCAGGAGAAATCGGAGGCCAAGGTATGCAGGCTCAGGGTGTGTTGTTCGGGCAGATCGCCGCCGTCTTTGGCATCGTGATCGCCGGTGTGTGGGGTGCCACGCAATGGACAGCTGCCGCCTTGGGCTACCAGCTACGCCTGGGCTCGCCCTGGTTCGACTTCCACGGTACGCCGGTCTATTACCCATGGAAGCTGTTCGAATGGTGGTTCTTCTTCGACGCCTACGCGCCGCAGGTGTTCGACACCGGCGGCATGATCGCGGCTGGCAGCGGCTTGCTGGCTGTGGTGGTCGCCATCGCCATGTCGGTGTGGCGCTCGCGCCAGGCGCGCAAGGTGACGACTTATGGCTCGGCCCGCTGGGCCGATGCCACCGACATTCGCAAGGCAGGGCTGACGCAGCCTGCTGGCGTCTTTCTCGGCAAGTATCGCAACGAGTATCTGCGCCATGAAGGCCCGGAACACGTCCTGACTTTCGCACCCACCCGCTCGGGCAAGGGTGTCGGCTTGGTCGTCCCGACATTGTTGTCCTGGCCGGCTTCGGCCGTCATCCATGACATCAAGGGCGAGAACTGGCAGATCACCGCAGGCTGGCGCTCGCGCTTCTCGCACTGCCTGCTGTTCAACCCGACCGATGCCAGTTCGGCAGCCTACAACCCGCTACTGGAAGTCCGGCGCGGCGCGCATGAGGTGCGTGATGTACAGAACATCGCGGACATCCTGGTCGATCCCGAAGGCGCGTTGGAGAAGCGCAACCACTGGGAGAAGACCAGTCACGCGCTGCTGGTCGGCGCGATCCTGCATGTGCTCTATGCAGGCGAAGACAAGACGCTGTGTGGAGTCGCCAACTTCCTGTCCGATCCGGCCAGCCCGTTCGAGCTGACCTTGCACCGGATGATGACGACCAAACACCTGGGCGATACCCAGCATCCCGTCGTTGCATCCGCTGCCCGCGAAGTGCTCAACAAGTCGGACAACGAGCGTTCCGGCGTATTGAGCACGGCCATGTCGTTCCTGGGCCTGTACCGTGACCCCACGGTGGCCGAAGTCACGTCGCGCTGCGACTGGCGCATCGCTGACCTGATTGCATCCGAGCATCCCGTCTCGCTGTATCTGGTGGTGCCGCCGTCGGACATTTCGCGCACCAAACCGCTGATCCGCCTGATCCTCAACCAGATCGGCCGACGGCTCACCGAATCGCTGGATGGCAGCGACGGCATCGCGCGTCGCCACAAGCTGCTGTTGATGCTCGATGAGTTCCCGGCGCTGGGCCGCCTTGACTTCTTCGAGACAGCGCTGGCCTTCATGGCGGGCTACGGCATCCGCAGCTTCCTCATCGCCCAAAGTCTGAACCAGATTGACAAAGCCTACGGCCAGAACCATTCGATATTGGACAACTGCCATGTGCGTGTGACCTTCGCCACCAACGACGAACGCACGGCCAAACGCATTTCCGAAACACTGGGCACGGCCACTGAATTACGCGCCCAGCGCAACTACGCAGGCCACCGGCTTGCACCGTGGCTGGGGCACCTGATGGTGTCGCGCCAGGAAACCGCACGGCCACTGCTGACGCCGGGCGAAGTGATGCAGCTTCCACCCGATGAAGCGGTCGTGATGGTGTCCAGTGTCGCACCGATTAAGGCGAAGAAGCTGCGCTATTTCGCCGACGCTAATTTCAAGCAACGGGTATTGCCGCCGCCTGCGGTGACGGCTGTTCGCTATGCCGATGTGCCGCCTGCACGACCTGACGATTGGAGCGGCCTGGCGATTCCCGCCGCACCGGCCACGGCATCCGCCGATGACTTGGAGACCCTGGGTTCGACCGATGACGGCGGCCCCCGCCGTCAGCCCGAACTGTCCGAAGCCATCGCCTATGCCCCCGAGATGGATGCCCCGACCAGCGACCTGTCGCTGCTCGATGACGAAGACATGCCCCCGGTGCTTCCCGGCCAGCTCGACCCCGCCCTGCAACGCACGGCGCGACTGGCTTCTCTCGACCCCAACGACGGAATCGACCTATGAGTCAATACCGATTGAACCTGTTCATCCAGCACGAGCACGCCAAGCGCCTCGACGAGCTGGCCGCCAAGAAAGGCGTGTCCAAGTCCAGTATCGTCGCCGCTGCCTTGGCGTCCTGGCTGTCGCCGGATGCCGGCGACCAGCGTGAGGCCGCTATTGCCAAGCGGTTAGATCGCCTGTCGCGGCAAGCTGAGCGGCTGGAGCGTGACCAGAACATCCAGATCGAAACGCTGGCGCTGTTCATCCGCTACTACCTGACCGTCAGTACGCCGGTGCCCGAAGCCCATCAGGATGCGGCTCGTGCTCAGGGTAAGGCGCGTTTCGAGCAGTTCGTGGAGCAGCTTGGCCGCCACCTGCTGCGCGGGCGCAGCCTGGTAAGCGACGTGGTGGAAGAACTGCATCCCGACCCCATGCGCATGGATGAGGCGGCGGCGATGGCTGCCGCCCATGAACGCACTGCGGAGCGTGCGCCATGAGTGCCGTTCCTCAAATCCCAGCCGAACCGCGCTCATCCGCTACAGCGTCCCAGGATCGCCGCATCCAGATGCTACGCACGGCGATGGGGCCGGTGATTGCCGCTGCGCTGGAAGACCCGGACGTGGTGGAAGTGATGCTCAACCCCGACCGGACATTGTGGGTGGATCGTCTGTCCTCTGGCCGTGCGCCGCTCGGCGTCGAACTGCCCGAGGCCGATGGCGAACGCATCATTCGTCTGGTGGCCGCCCATGTCGGTGCGGAGGTACATCGCGGCCAACCGCTCTTGACCGCCGAACTGCCGGAGACGGGCGAACGCTTCGAGGGCATCCTGCCGCCCGCCGCACCTGGCCCGGCCTTTGCGCTGCGCAAGCGCGCAGTGAGCATCATCGGTCTGGATCGCTATGTGGCCGATGGCATCCTGACCGCTGGGCAGGCCGAGTTCCTGCGCCATGCCGTGCGCGAGCGGCAGAACATCCTGATCGCCGGTGGCACCAGCACCGGCAAGACCACGCTGGCCAATGCCTTGCTGGCCGAGATCGCCGCCACCGGCGACCGCGTGCTGGTGCTCGAAGACACCATCGAGCTGCAATGCGCCGCCCGCGACCATGTGCCACTGCGCACCCGCGCGGGCGTCGTGTCCATGACCGAGCTGGTGCGCACCACGATGCGCCTGCGCCCCGACCGCGTGATCGTCGGTGAGGTGCGTGGCGGCGAAGCCCTGGACTTGGTGAAGGTCTGGGGCACCGGCCATCCGGGCGGCATCGCCACCATCCATGCCGGTTCCGCGCTGGGCGCATTGCTGCGCCTCGAACAGTTGATTCTCGAAGTGGCGGTGAACCCGCCGCGTGCGCTGATCGCCGAGGCGGTCAACGTCGTCATCCACATCGCCGGACGCGGCCGCAAACGCCGCGTCGAAAGCATCGCCCGCGTCGTCGGCTTCGACGGAGTGGGCTACCGCCTGGCGGACGCGCAGGAAACGCCGTTTCCCGAGCTGCCGCCGCTTTCTTCCCCGTCCCCTGACCACTCTGGAGAACTGCCATGACGCACGCCCATGCTTTCCGTCTTTCCGTAAATCCGCTTTCCCACCTGTCCAGCCTCGCGCGGCTGCGCAGCCTGGCCCGCCCGGCGGGGCAAGGGCTGCTGCTGGCCGCGCTGCTGCTGTTCCTGGCCGGTACGGCGCAGGCCGCCGGTTCTTCGATGCCGTGGGAAGGCCCGCTGCAATCCATTCTGGAGTCGATCCAGGGGCCGGTGGCGCGCATCGTCGCGGTCATCATCATCATCGCCACGGGCCTGGCGCTGGCCTTCGGCGACACGTCGGGCGGCTTCCGCAAGCTGATCCAGATCGTGTTCGGCTTGTCCATCGCGTTCGCGGCTTCGAGCTTCTTCCTGTCGTTCTTCAGCTTCTCCGGCGGGGCCGTCGTATGAGCGGCGCGGATAGCTTCGCGGCCGGCTTCGAGGTGCCGCTGCATCGCTCGCTGACCGAACCGCTTTTGATGGGTGGCGCACCGCGCACCGTGGCGATCGCCAACGGCACTCTGGCCGCCGCCGTCGGGCTGGGCCTGCAACTCTGGATTCCCGGTGTCGTGCTCTGGATCGTAGGCCACTCGCTGGCCGTCTGGGGCGCGCGTGTCGATCCGCAGTTCATGCAGGTCTTCGCCCGGCACATCAAGCACAAGCCGCTGCTGGACGTGTGAGGGGGATGCCATGCTGAACCTTGCCGAATACCGCCAGCGGCCTGCCTTGCTGGCCGACTGGCTGCCCTGGGCAGGACTGATAGCGCCGGGCGTGGTGCTGAACAAGGATGGTTCGTTTCAGCGCACGGCGCGCTTTCGTGGGCCGGATCTGGACAGCGCCACGCAGGGCGAGCTGATCGCCACCACCGCGCGGCTGAACAACGCGCTGCGCCGGCTGGGTTCGGGCTGGGCGCTGTTCGTGGAAGCCGAGCGCCAGCCAGCGGCGGACTACCCGCATTCCGACTTCCCTGAACCGCTGTCCTGGCTGGTCGATGAAGAACGCCGCGCCGCCTTCGAGGAATCGGGGAACCACTTCGAGAGCGCCTATCACCTGACGCTGGCCTACCTGCCGCCGGAGGAATCCCGCGCTCGCGCGGCCAAGCTGCTCTACGAGCACGCGCCGGGCGATGGCGTGGACTGGCGCGGTCGGCTCGATGCCTTCGTGGCGGAAACCGATCGCGTGTTCGACCTGCTCGATGGCGTGATGCCCGAAATCGCCTGGCTCGATGACGCGCAGACGCTGACCTACCTGCACGCGACCATCTCGACGCGGCGCTACCTCGTAGGCGTGCCCGAGGTGCCTTTCCACCTCGACGCGCTGCTGGCCGATTCCGCGCTGGTCGGTGGTCTGGCGCCCATGCTGGGCGACCAGCACCTGCGCGTGGTGTCGGTGCGGGGCTTCCCGACCTCGACCTGGCCGGGCCTGCTCGATGACTTGAACCGTTTGGGCTTCGCCTACCGCTGGAGCACGCGCTTCCTGTGCCTCGACAAAGCCGAGGCGGAACGGGAACTGGGCCGCCTGCGCCGCCAATGGTTCGCCAAGCGCAAGAACGTCATCGCGCTGCTGCGCGAAACGATCTTCCAACAGGAAAGCCCGCTGGTCGATACCGACGCCAGCAACAAGGCAGCCGATGCTGATGCCGCCTTGCAGGAACTGGGCAGCGATCAAGTCGCCTTCGGCTACCTCACGGCCACGGTGACGGTGCTCGATGCCGACCCGGCCGTGGCGGACGAGAAGCTGCGCATGGTAGAGCGCGTCATCCAGGGCCGGGGCTTCGTCACCATCCCCGAAACCTTGAATGCGGTCGATGCGTGGCTGTCGTCCATTCCGGGCAACGCCTATGCGAACGTGCGCCAGCCCATCGTCTCGACGCTGAACCTGGCGCACATGATGCCGCTGTCGGCGGTGTGGGCCGGCCCGGAGCGCAACAAGCACTTGGACGGCCCGCCGGTGATCGTCACGCGCACCGACGGCGCAACACCGTTTCGCTTGGTCACGCACATCGGCGACGTGGGCCACATGGCCGTGGTCGGCCCGACCGGCATGGGCAAGTCTGCCTTCCTGGCCGTGCTGGCGATGCAATTCCGGCGCTATTTGCACTCGCGCATCTTCGTCTTTGACATGGGCCGCTCCATGCGCGCCACCATCCTGGGCCTAGGCGGCGAGCACTACGACCTCGGCGCGGATGGCGGCATTGCCTTTCAGCCACTCGCGCGCATCGACGCTGAGGGCTACCGCACCTGGGCCGCCGAATGGGTGGAAGGCCGGCTGCTGCACGAAGGCGTCACCGTCGGCCCGGACGAGAAGGCCTCCATCTGGTCGGCGCTCGGCAGTCTGGCCGGTGCGCCCGTGGAGCAGCGCACGATGACCGGGCTTTCGGTGCTGCTGCAATCGAACGCGCTGCGCCAAGCACTCGCGCCCTATGTGCTCGGCGGCGCGCACGGCAAGCTGCTGGATGCAGACCGCGACCGGCTCGGCAGTGCGGACGTTCAGTGCTTCGAGATGGAGGAACTGATGGCCAGCCACGCCGCCGTGCGGTCGGTGCTGGGCTATCTGTTCGCCCGCTTCGATGAACGATTCGACGGTTCGCCCACGCTGCTGATCCTTGATGAATCCTGGCTGTTCTTGGATGACCCAGTATTTGCGGCGCGCATCCGCCAGTGGTTGAAGACGCTGCGCAAGCGCAATGTCAGTGTCGTCTTCGCCACGCAAAGCCTGGCGGACATTCAGAACTCCAGCATCGCGGCGGCCATCATCGAAAGCTGCGCCGTTCGGATTTTCTTGCCCAATCCGCAGGCGACCGAACCGCAGATTCGCACGATCTACGAGGGCTTCGGCCTCAACAGCCGGCAAATCGAGATCGTCGCCACCGCGCAGCCGAAGCAGGACTACTACTACCAATCGCGCCTGGGCAATCGCCTGTTCGACCTCGACCTGGGGCCGGCCGCGCTCGCCTTCGCGGGGGCATCCACACCGCAAGACCAACGCGACATTGACCGCGTGCTGACGCAGGCCGGCGCTCTCGGCTTTGCCGGCGCGTGGCTGCGCCATCGCGGCCTCGATTGGGCCGCCGACCTGCTGCCGTCGTCACTGGCGGCGGCTTCTTTTCTTTCCCAACCACGACAGGAGAACCTGCCATGAAGACCCGTGTGCTTTCCGTTTCGCTCGCTGCCGCGCTGTCGGTGTCGCTGCTGGCCGTGCAGCCCGCATCGGCGCTGACGGTGTTCGACCCGTCCAACTTCGTGCAGAACACGCTGACCGCCGTTCGCACGCTGGAGCAGATCAACAACCAGATCAACCAGCTTCAAAACGAAGCGCAGATGCTGATGAACCAGGCGCGCAACCTGACGAAGCTGGATTTCAATATCGTCAACCGCCTGCGCTCGACGCTCGCCACCACCGAGCGACTGATCGCCGAGGCGCAGGGACTGGCCTACGACGTACAGAGCATGGATGCCACGTTCTCGCGCCTGTACCCGGAGCAGTACGCCGCCACCATCAGCGGCGACCAGATGCTGCGTGATGCGCAGGAACGCTGGAAAAACACGCTGAACGGCCTGCACACCGCGATGCGGATGCAAGCGCAGGTGTCGCAGAACCTGGCGCAAGACGAAAGCGCACTGGCCGATCTCGTAAGCCAGAGCCAGTCGGCCACCGGCGCGCTACAAGCCATGCAGGCGACGAACCAGCTTCTTGCCTTGCAGGCCAAGCAGTCCATCCAGGCCCAACAGCTCCAGATCACGCAAGACCGGGCGGCCTCGCTGGAACTGGCGCGGCAGGCGGCGGCCACCGAACGCGCCCGCGAAGTGCGGCGGCGCTTCCTGGGCACCGGCACGCCGTACACGCCGCAGTCCGTCAACTTCTACAACAACTGACAGGGGGCGGCCATGCGATGCGTTCCTGTCCTGCTGGCCGTGCTGCTGACCGCTTGCGGCCAGCAGCCGACCGAAGACCTGGCCGCGACCTTGGCCGCCGATCCCGTGCGGCTCAAGGCGCTGCGCGCCCGATGCGAAGCTGACCGGCACACCGCAGGCGAAGACACCTGCCGCGCCGCCGCCGAAGCCTTCCGGCGGCGGTTCTTCGCCGGCCAGACCGGGCCGGACGAGTACCGGACGCTGGCCGAACTGCCGCCGATCCCGGCGAGCTTCGACACGCCCACCGAAGACGCGCCGGAAGGCGATGCGCCGCTCGCCGCCCCGGAGGACACGCCATGAACGACGTGACCATCATCGATCGCTTCCTCGACACGTTCTCGCGCTACATCGACTCGGGTTTCGGTCTACTGCAAGGCGAAGTCGCGTTCCTGACGGCCACGCTGATCGTCATCGACATGACCATCGCCGGCCTGTATTGGGCCATGAGCCACGCAACCGGCCAGGGCGAGGACGTAATCGCCAAGCTGCTGCGCAAGGTGCTGTACGTCGGTGCTTTCGCCTACATCATCGGCAACTTCAACTGGCTGGCCAGCATCGTGTTCCGGTCGTTCGCGGGTCTGGGCATCACTGCCACCGGCTCGGCCATCACGATGGAGAACTTCTTGCAGCCGGGCCGGCTGGCGAAGACGGGCATCGACGCCGGGGCGCCGATTCTCGATCAGATCGGCGACATGGCCGGCTTCCCCGAAGTGTTCGTGAACCTCGACCCCATCGTGGTGCTGTTCATCGCCTGGCTGGTGGTGATCCTCTGCTTCTTCGTGCTGGCGGTACAGCTTTTCATCACGCTGATCGAGTTCAAGCTGACCACGCTTGCCGGCTTCGTCTTGATTCCGTTCGCACTCTGGAACAAAACCTCGTTCCTCGCGGAAAAGGTGCTCGGCAACGTGGTGTCGTCGGGCATCAAGGTGCTGGTGCTGGCCGTCATTGTCGGTATCGGTTCGGGCCTGTTCGCGGAGTTCCAGGTGCATCCCGACGAGCCTTCCATCGACCATGCGCTGGTCGTGATGCTGGCCTCGCTCGCGCTGCTGGCGCTGGGCATCTTCGGCCCTGGCATCGCCACGGGCCTTGTGTCCGGTGCGCCGCAGCTCGGCGCGGGCGCGATGGCCGGCGCGGCCGTCGGCGCGGTCGGCACCGGCGTTGCCATCGGTGCCGCCGCGACTGGCGTGGGCGGTGCGGTCATGGCGGGCGCACGCATGGCCCCGGCCGCCGCCAAGCTGGCCGGCAGCGGCGCACGCGCTGCCACGTCGGCGGCCAGCAGCGCCAAGTCCGCATTCCAGGCCGGTTCCGCCGCTGCGGGCGGTGGGGCCAAGGGCGCGGCTGCGGGCCTGAGCAACGTCGCCAAGACCGGCGCGCAGGCGGCAGGCCGCCGCGCTGCGTCCGGCGCTTCCGCTGCCGGGCAGAAGATGGCCGATTCCTTCCGTGCTGGCTGGAACGGCACCGACGCCGGCGCTGCCGGTTCCGGCCAGGCCACCGCAGGCGAAGGCGCGGACAGCGCCTCCAGCGCGCCGAAGCAGGAGCAACCCGCCTGGGCCAAGCGGATGCACCGCCGCCAGCAGATCACCCATGCCGCGACCACCGCCGCCCACACGCTGCGCGGTGGCGACGGCGGCGGCTCGGGGCAAGGCCCGAGCCTGCGCGATTCCGATACCTGACCCTCAAGGAGAACACCCATGCGATTCAAACGCCCGCAGGTGCGCTATGCCGATACGCCGCAACCTGCAACCCCTTACCAGTCTGCCGCTCAGGTGTGGGACGACCGTATCGGCTCGGCCCGCGTCCAGGCCAAGAACTGGCGATTCATGGCTTTCGGCTGCCTCACGCTCGCGCTGCTGATGGCCGGCGGCCTGGTATGGCGCTCGGCGCAGTCCATCGTCACCCCCTATGTCATCGAGGTCGATCAGTCGGGGCAGGTGCGCGCCGTCGGCGAAGCCGCCACGCCGTACCGCCCCGCCGATGCGCAAATCGCGCACCACTTGGCGCGCTTCGTGACGCTGGTGCGCTCGCTGTCCATCGACCCCATCGTGGTGCGGCAGAACTGGCTGGATGCCTACGACTACACCACCGACAAAGGCGCGGCGGTGCTCAACGACTACGCCAGCAAGAACGACCCCTTCGCCCGCATCGGCAAGGAGTCGGTGACGGTGCAGATCACCAGCGTGACCCGCGCCAGCGACACGTCTTTCAACGTGCGCTGGACGGAACAGCGATTCGTCAACGGTGCCGCCGCTGGCACCGAGCGGTGGAACGCCGTGCTTTCCACCGTCCTGCAAACCCCGCGCACCGAACAGCGCCTGCGCAAGAACCCCTTGGGGATCTACGTCAATGGCCTGTCGTGGAGCCGCGAACTGGATTCTTCCGAAGGAGCCAAGCCATGAACCTGCCTTTCCGCTTTTACGCTTTGCCGTCGATCCTGCTGGCATCGACTGTCCTGTTCTCGGGCTGCGCCTCGCAGGGTAAGCCACCGCCGTCCATCTCGCTCGATGAGCCGGTGCAGGCGCAGCCGCTGCCGGAGCCACCCGCGCCGGTGGAAGTGGTCGCCGTGCCCGAGCCGCTAGCGCTGCCGGCGCAGTTGAAGCCTTTACCCGACGTGGACGCGGCCCCGGCTGCGCCGGAGCCGGCCGACGAGAAGGTGCGTGTCTCGCGTGCGAATGCCGAGGCGCGCATCGCGCCCACGCGCGAGGGCTACGTCAATGCGATTCAGGTGTGGCCCTTTACGGACGGCGCGCTCTATCAGGTCTATGCCGCGCCGGGGCGCGTGACCGTGGTTTCCTTGCAGCCAGGCGAGGAGCTTGTCACTGTCGCCGCCGGCGACACCGTGCGCTGGATCGTGGGCGACACGTCCAGCGGCAGCGGCGATGCGCTGCGCGTCAATGTGCTGGTCAAGCCCATCCGTTCGGGCCTCAAAACCAATCTGGTCATCACCACCAGCCGCAGGACGTACCTGATGGAGCTGACTTCGACGGAAAAGGCGTGGATGGCGTCGGTGTCCTGGGACTATCCGAAAGACCGGATGCTGGCCTTGCAGCGCCAGGCGCAGGCGGCCAACGCCGCCGAGCCGGTCGATACCGGCCTGTCGCTGGAGAAGATCCGCTTCCGCTACGCGGTCAGCGGCAGCAATCCGCCGTGGAAGCCGCTGCGCGCCTTCGATGACGGCGAGAAGGTCTATATCCAGTTCCCGCCGGGCATCGCGCAAGGCGAGCTGCCGCCGCTGTTCGTGATCGGCGCGCAGGGCGACGGGCAATTGGTGAACTACCGATTCCGCTCGCCATACTACATCGTGGATCGGCTGTTCGGCGCAGCCGAACTGCGCCTGGGCGGTGATGGCGGCGACGTGGTGCGGATCGAACGCACGGATGGCGTGGCGCGGAGGAACTGACCATGAGCCAGGACGACACTCCCGACCTCGCCACGCCACAAGCGGGCAAAGTCACGCCCGAGGCGGTGGCGCTGCGCGCCCAGCCGCGCCCGGTCACGCGCCTGAACCGGCGCACACTGGCCATCCTCGCAGGCACCCTGTCGGTCGCCGTGCTCTGCGCGCTGATGTGGTCGCTGCAACCGCAGCGACGCGGCGCAGGCGAGCAGACCGAGCTTTACAACGTCGATCGCGTCTCGAAGTCCGAAGGGCTGGATGCGCTGCCGGCGGACTACTCGAAGCTGCCGCCCCCTTTGCCGGCATCCGTGCCGGAGCTGGGGCCGCCGCTGCCTGGCGATCTTGGCCCCGCCATCGTGAAGTCGCAGCAGCCGGTAACGGCCGCCTATGCGGCCCCCGGCCACGACCCCAACGATGCGCTGCGCAAGGAAGCCGAAGCGGCGGCGGCATCGTCGGTGTTCTTCCGCTCAGGGTCGCAGGCCGCGCCGGTGGCACAGACGCAGGTGGCCGCCGCGCCGGGCTTCGCCGCCAATGCGGCCTTCGACCCACTGGCGGCCGGGCCTGCCGACCCGATCGCCGTACAGAACCGGCAAGACCAGAAAGAGGCTTTCCAGAAAGCCAGAACCACGGAAACCCGTAATTCCGGCAATCTGACCCTGCCGGCTTCGCCGTATCAGGTCATGGCCGGAACGGTGGTGGCCGGGGCGCTGGTGACGGGCATCAAGTCGGACTTGCCGGGCGACGTGATCGCCACGGTGACGGAGCCGGTCTATGACACGGCCACCGGCAAGTTCCTGCTGATCCCGCAGGGGTCGCGCATCCTGGGCAAATACAACAGCCAGGTCAGTTACGGGCAGAGCCGCGTGCAGGTGGTGTGGAACCGGATCATCCTGCCCGACACGTCTTCGCTCACGCTCGACAACCTAGCCGGCACCGACCCGGCTGGTTATGCCGGGCTGGAAGACGATGTGGACTGGCATTGGGATCGGATCTTTGCTGGTGCCGTGCTGACGACACTGCTGGGTGTGGGAGCCGAACTGGCCGCACCTGAAAACCGTCAGGACGGTGATCGCGTCATCATCGCCGGGCGCGACAGCGCGCAGGACAGCATCAATCAGGTCGGCCAGGAGATGACCCGGCGCAACCTCAACATCCAGCCCACCTTGACGCAGCGCCCCGGCTTGCCGGTACGCATCATCGTGAACCGTGATCTGGTGTTGCGGCCCTATCAGCCGTTGTTTTTCAACAAGGGGACTTCCCGATGAGCACGACCAGGAAACTGCGGCTTGGGCCGCTGCCCAAGACCGAGAGCGTCAAGCTGACCTTTGCCTGCCCGGCCAGCCTGAAAGCCGACCTCGATCGCTACGCCGCGCTGCACGCGCAGGCGTATGGCGAGGCCGTGGATGCCGTGACGCTGATCCCGCACATGCTGGAGGCATTCATGGCGGGGGATCGCGGATTCAAGAGAACAAGCACTACAACCTGAATTTGCCTGTCCAAATGACGTTAGCGGCTACGTTTTCAATATGACCATGTTTCCAACGAACTACAGGAGCTTGTGGTATCTGCCTACGCGCACGACCTGCTGTCGCTACACAGCGTTTGCTTTGAACCCATCTGATGCCAAGGCATCAGATGCCGCCTTCTGAGCTTCCTTGTGAGCCTGAGATACATCGAGTCCGCCATTCTGAACGAATGTTTTGACCTTCTTGTACGTGCGAAATTCATCCAGGCTGATATCCCCATTCTTCAGTTGATCAGAAACCAACATTTCAGCCGTGTGACGATCGTACTTTTTTACCAGCTGATCAAAGTCGAAATTTTCTTTCGCCTCACGGCATGTTCCAAGAACTTCGCGCCCAGCATCAATAAGCTTGCTCATATTTTTACCTCTTCCAGTTAGTCGATCAGGATCGTCGCTAGTGAGTCTTGACTAGCGACGGTTGCGGGATATCTGAGAAACACGAGACTGGGAGATCCCCAGCCGCCGCCCCACTTCAGCCTGAGACCAACCTTCGGCAAGGAGATGCATCGCTGCGTTGTCGCGCTGTTCGATGGTGACAGTGTTCGGATCGAAACGGGTTGTCTGTGCCAGACCGGGTACGGGCTCTTCGTAGTGAACAGTTCGACCATCTGTATGGCGAGCATTCACCTGAAGTGTTCCGGTTCGCTTATTCACTCGTACCTCGAAGGATGCGACATTGGGATCGCTTACCAGTTGTTGCGAAATCTCCCCAACAGACTCACGGCGAGAAGCCGGTTGGGGGGGGATAGGTGCGAGTGGTCGGGGAGCCATGTCGTCGTACGTCTCAGTTAAGTTACGCATACTGTAGCACGTTTCTAATGAAACTCATACTACTTTATGAGAAACATGGCTCTGCCGTTTGTCCTGCAGGACTTGAGCATTGGACAGACTGTTAAGCTACGGTCATGACAAGCATGCTGCTCTGCGTTGCCTATGTGCGATAGTGGCCGCCATAGCTTACTGCCGCTTACTTTCCCAACGCTCTTATATGGCTCCTAGCCCACAACGCTGCTGCCTTGGAGCGCGGCATGAAGTAGAGCCAAACCCGCGCCTCTTATAGACTTCTGGCTTGCAGGCTGTTTTCATAAAACGCTTGACATCGGCCCTTTTTTGCCGCCGGGCCGCCTCCAAGGTAAAAGCGCTTTACCGAGGGGCGGCAGCAATTCTTGCTGGGCCGCGCCCGGACATGATCGAAAGGAATGATTCCGGCGATGAGCGTCAAACTGACCGGCACGATGTGGCAGCAGTTCTTCCAGCGTTCGACGTCTCCGGGTTTGAGCTTGCAGGGGCAGATCCGCGAAATGCTGGTGAGTGCCATCCTCGATGGCCAGCTGCCGCTCGATGCGCCGATACCGTCCAGCCGCGAACTGTCGGCGCAACTGGGCGTCGCGCGCAACACCGTGGTCATCGCCTACCAGCAACTGGCCGACGAAGGCTATCTGGTATCGCACGAGCGCAAGGGCCATTTCGTCAACCCGGCGATGCTCGAAGGACGGGCGCAGCCCGCCGGCGCCACGCCGCCGCCGGCCGAAACGGCGCCCACGCCGAGTGCGCGCTCGCCGGAGTGGGGCCGGCGCTTCCGCTTCCGCCCGTCCCTGCAGCGCAACATCGCCAAGCGCGCCGACTGGCAGAGCTACCCCTATCCCTTCCTGTACGGCCAGTTCGACCCCTCGCTGTT
>NZ_BCUG01000082.1 GCF_001591165.1 Thauera butanivorans NBRC 103042 | reverse complement strand
GGTACGTTCGAACTTACCCTTTGCCATGTCTGTGAGTCCTCTGGTTTGTCGTTACTGTGAATCTGAAAATTACTTGCGGCTGCTGATGACGGCTTCGGCAACGCTCTTCGGAGCTTCGGCGTAGTGCTTGAACTCCATCGAGTAGGTCGCGCGACCCTGGGTCAGCGAGCGCAGCTGGGTAGCGTAGCCGAACATTTCGGCCAGCGGCACCTCGGCCTTGATTTCCTTCATGCCGCCCGGAATGTCGTCCATGCCCTGGACGATGCCACGACGGCCCGACAGGTCGCCCATGACGTTGCCCATGTAGTCTTCCGGCGTCTCGACCACGACCGCCATCATCGGCTCGAGCAGTACCGGGCTGGCGCGGCGCATGGCTTCCTTGAACGCCATCGAACCGGCCATCTTGAACGCGTTTTCGTTCGAGTCCACATCGTGGTACGAACCGAAATGCAGCGTGACCTTGACATCGACCACCGGGAAGCCGGCGAGGATACCGTTGTTGAGGGTTTCCTGGATGCCCTTGTCGACCGCGGGGATGTATTCGCGCGGCACCACGCCACCCTTGACCGCATCGACGAACTCGTAGCCCTTGCCCTGCTCGGCCGGCTCGAGGTTGATGACGACGTGGCCGTACTGGCCGCGGCCGCCGGACTGCTTGACGAACTTGCCTTCGACGTCGTTGGCGGCCTTGCGGATGGTTTCGCGATAGGCGACCTGCGGCGCGCCGACGTTGGCTTCGACGTTGAATTCGCGCTTCATGCGGTCGACGATGATCTCGAGGTGCAGTTCACCCATGCCCGAGATGATGGTCTGGCCCGACTCTTCGTCGGTGCGCACGCGGAAGGACGGATCTTCGGCAGCCAGGCGGCTGAGCGCCAGACCCATCTTCTCCTGGTCGCCCTTGGTCTTCGGCTCGACGGCGACGTGGATCACCGGATCCGGGAAGACCATGCGCTCGAGGATCACCGGCGCCGAAACGTCGCACAGCGTCTCGCCGGTGGTCACGTCCTTCAGGCCGACCACGGCGGCGATGTCGCCCGCCAGCACTTCCTTGATCTCCTCGCGGTCGTTGGCATGCATCTGCAGCAGGCGGCCGATGCGCTCCTTCTTGCCCTTGACCGAGTTCAGCACGGTCGAGCCCGACTCCAGCACGCCCGAATAGACGCGGATGAAGGTCAGTTGACCGACGAAGGGGTCGGTCATCAGCTTGAAGGCCAGCGCCGAGAACTTCTCGTCGTCCCGGGCATGGCGCACGACTTCCTTGTCGTCGTCATCGACGCCGGCGACCGGCGGAATGTCGACCGGCGACGGCAGGTACTGGATCACGGCGTCGAGCATGCGCTGCACGCCCTTGTTCTTGAACGCGGTACCGCACAGCATCGGCTGGATCTCGCACGCCAGGGTACGGGCGCGCAGGCCGGCAATGACCTCTTCCTCGGACAGCTCGCCGTCCTCGAGGTACTTGTTCATCAGCTCTTCGGACGCCTCGGCAGCCGCCTCGACCATGTTGGCGCGCCATTCCTCGGCAACACCGACGATGTCGGCCGGAATCTCGCCGTACTCGAACTTCATGCCCTGGGACGCTTCGTCCCAGATGATCGCCTTCATCTTCAGCAGATCGACGACGCCCTTGAAGCTGTCTTCGGCGCCGATGGGCACGACGACCGGCACCGGGTTCGCCTTCAGGCGGGTCTTCATCTGCTCGACGACCTTGAAGAAGTTGGCGCCGGAGCGGTCCATCTTGTTAACGAAGGCCAGGCGCGGCACCTTGTACTTGGTGGCTTGGCGCCACACGGTCTCGGACTGGGGCTGAACACCGCCCACCGCGCAGTAGACCATGCAGGCGCCATCAAGCACGCGCATCGAGCGTTCGACTTCGATGGTGAAGTCGACGTGTCCCGGGGTGTCGATGATGTTGAAGCGGTGCTCGGGGAAGGACTGGTCCATACCTTTCCAGAAGCAGGTCACGGCCGCCGAGGTGATCGTGATGCCGCGCTCCTGCTCCTGCGCCATCCAGTCGGTGGTCGCAGCGCCGTCATGCACCTCGCCGAGCTTGTGGCTCACGCCGGTGTAGAAGAGGATACGCTCGGTCGTAGTCGTCTTGCCGGCGTCGATGTGAGCGGAGATACCGATATTGCGGTAGCGCTCGATGGGAGTCTTGCGAGCCACGTTTTACCTGCCTTCTGTTATGCGCGCACTGGTCGCGATCAACGAATTTCTTGCGTTAGAAAACAATCGAGCCCTGTACAGGGCCCGAGGTACCGCTGCCGACGAGGATCAGAAGCGGAAGTGCGAGAACGCCTTGTTGGCTTCGGCCATGCGGTGCACTTCTTCGCGCTTCTTCATGGCGGAGCCACGGCCTTCGGCGGCCTCGAGCAGCTCGCCGGCGAGGCGCTGGGCCATCGACTTCTCGGCACGCTTGCGCGCGGCTTCGCGCAGCCAGCGCATCGACAGCGCCATGCGGCGCGACGGACGCACTTCGACCGGAACCTGGTAGTTGGCACCACCGACGCGGCGGCTCTTGACCTCGACCACCGGCTTGACGTTGCCGACCGCCGCCGAGAACACTTCCAGCGGATCCTTGCCGGCCTTGGCAGTGATGTGATTGAACGCACCATAGACGATGCGTTCGGCAACGGACTTCTTGCCCGACTGCATGATCACGTTGATGAACTTCGAAACGTCCTGGCTACCGAACTTCGGATCCGGCAGGACATCGCGCTTGGGTACTTCACGACGACGCGGCATGACAACCTCTCGCTAAATTTCTTGGGCCAACAATCAGGCTTTCTTCGGACGCTTCGCGCCGTACTTGGAACGCGACTGCTTGCGATCCTTGACGCCCTGCAAGTCGAGGGAGCCGCGAACGATGTGGTAACGCACACCGGGCAAGTCCTTCACACGACCGCCACGGATCAGCACGACGGAGTGCTCCTGCAGGTTGTGACCTTCACCGCCGATGTACGAGATGACCTCGAAACCGTTGGTCAGGCGAACCTTGGCGACCTTGCGCAGCGCCGAGTTCGGCTTCTTCGGGGTCGTGGTATAGACGCGGGTGCACACACCACGCTTCTGCGGGCAAGCTTCCAGGGCAGGAACCTTGCTCTTCGAAGCTTCCATCTGGCGCGGCTTGCGGACAAGCTGATTGATTGTTGGCATAGCTTAAGAATTTCCCAAAAAACCGAGGCAGCCCACCACGGGCCGCCTCGGGCGGATTATTCCGGCTGCGACCGACTACGATTGGTCGGTCCAC
This sequence comes from Thauera butanivorans NBRC 103042, assembly GCF_001591165.1. Lineage (GTDB taxonomy): Bacteria > Pseudomonadota > Gammaproteobacteria > Burkholderiales > Rhodocyclaceae > Thauera > Thauera butanivorans. The sequence continues at coordinate 12,185 of NZ_BCUG01000082.1, read as the reverse complement.
AAAAAGAGGCCGGATTCTATTCCGAGACGGAAGAAAAAGTCAACCGGCCTCGATGTCCTGATTCGGTTCGACGGCGATCTCGGTCGCCCACGCATGTTCCGGTCCCAGATCGACCCCCTGCTCCTGCGCCTTGCGGCTGCGGTGGTAGGCCAGGCCGGTGCCGGCCGGAATCAGGCGGCCGACGATGACGTTTTCCTTCAGGCCGCGCAGCTCGTCGCGCTTGCCCATGATTGCCGCTTCGGTCAGCACGCGGGTGGTTTCCTGGAAGGACGCCGCCGAGATGAAGGAGTCGGTCGATAGCGAAGCCTTGGTGATGCCGAGCAGCACGTTCTCGTACTGCGCCGGCAGCTTGCCTTCGGCTTCCATGCGGTCGTTCTCGTCCAGCACCTCGGAGCGCTCCACCTGCTCCTCGCGGATGAATCGGGTGTCGCCGGCATCGGTGATCACGACGCGGCGCAGCATCTGGCGGACGATCACCTCGATGTGCTTGTCGTTGATCTTCACGCCCTGCAGACGGTAGACGTCCTGGACCTCGTCGATGATGTAGCGGGCCAGTTCGTTGATGCCCTGCAGGCGCAGGATGTCGTGCGGATCGGCCGGGCCGTCGACGATGAGTTCGCCCTTGTTCACCACCTGACCGTCGTGAACCATCAGGTGCTTGTCCTTCGGGATCAGGAACTCGTGCGCAGTGCCGTCCGGCTCGGTGATCACCAGGCGCTGCTTGCCCTTGGTCTCCTTGCCGAACGAGACCGTGCCGGTGTATTCGGCAAGCATCCCGGCGTCCTTCGGCGCGCGCGCTTCGAACAGCTCGGCGACGCGCGGCAGGCCGCCGGTGATGTCGCGGGTCTTGGCCGATTCCTGCGGAATGCGCGCCAGCACTTCGCCGACGCCGATCTGCTGGCCGTCCTTGACCGTGATCAGCGACCCGACCTGGAAGGTGATCGCCACGGCGTGGTCGGTGCCGGCGATCTTCACTTCCTCGCCGTTCTCGTCCAGCAGCTTGACCTGCGGCCGCACGCCCTTGGCTGCACCGGTCGCCGAGCGGCGCTTGGAGTCGATCACGACCAGCGTGGACAGGCCGGTGATTTCGTCGATCTGCTTGGCGACGGTGACGCCTTCCTCGACGTTCTCGAACTTCACCGTACCGCTGTACTCGGTGACGATCGGGCGGGTATGCGGATCCCAGGTCGCCAGTTGCGTGCCCGCCTTGACCGCCGCACCGTCGTCGACCAGCAGCATCGCGCCGTACGGCAGCTTGTGGCGCTCGCGCTCGCGGCCCATGTCGTCGGCAACCACGACTTCGGCCGAGCGCGCGATGACGACCTTCTCGCCCTTGGCGTTGGAGACGTAGCGCATGTTGCCGGCGAAGCGGATGGTGCCGCCCGACTTGGCCTCGACGCCGCTCGCGGCAGCGGCCCGCGATGCGGCGCCGCCGACGTGGAAGGTACGCATGGTCAGCTGGGTGCCGGGCTCGCCGATCGACTGCGCGGCGATGACGCCGACCGCTTCGCCGGCATTGACCATCGAGCCGCGGCCGAGGTCGCGGCCGTAGCACTTGGCGCACAGGCCGTAGCGGGTTTCGCAGGTCAGCGGCGTGCGCACCTTGACTTCGTCCACGCCGAGGCCTTCGATCGCATCGACCGCATTCTCGTCGAGCAGGCTGCCCGCCTCGATCACGGTTTCCTGCGTGTCCGGATTGACGACGTCCTCGGCCGTGACGCGGCCCAGGATGCGCTCGCGCAGCGGCTCGACGACCTCGCCGCCTTCGATCAGCGCTTTCATCGCGAAGCCTTCGCGGGTGCCGCAGTCGTCCTCGATCACCACCAGATCCTGGGTGACGTCTACCAGGCGGCGGGTCAGGTAGCCGGAGTTCGCGGTCTTCAACGCCGTGTCGGCCAGACCCTTACGCGCACCGTGGGTCGAGATGAAGTACTGCAGAACGTTCAGGCCTTCACGGAAGTTCGTCGTGATCGGTGTCTCGATGATCGAGCCGTCCGGCTTCGCCATCAGGCCGCGCATGCCGGCCAGCTGGCGGATCTGCGCTGCGGAACCGCGCGCCCCCGAGTCGGCCATCATGTAGATCGAGTTGAACGACTCCTGGCGGACGGTCTTGCCTTCGCGGTCGACCACTTCCTCGGAACCGAGCTGTTCCATCATCGCCTTGGCGACCTGGTCGCCGCAGCGGCCCCAGATATCGACCACCTTGTTGTAGCGCTCGCCGTCGGTCACCAGACCGGAGGTGTACTGCTGGGCGATTTCCTTGACCTCGGCTTCGGCGGCACGGATCAGGTCGTGCTTGGCGGTCGGCACCAGCATGTCCTTGACCGCGATCGACAGGCCGGCGCGGGTCGCCAGGCCGTAGCCGAACTGCATCAGGCGGTCGGCGAAGATCACCGTCGCGCGCAGGCCGCAGCGGCGGAACGAAGCGTTGATGAGCTTGGAGATTTCCTTCTTCTTCAGCGGCTTGTCGATGACGCTGAACGGCAGCCCGGCCGGCAGGATCTCCGACAGGATGGCCCGGCCGGCGGTGGTCTCGTAGCGATTGATCTTCTCGATGCGCTCACCGTTGGGGCCGAGGTCGGCCTCCTTCAGGCGCACGGTGATGCGCGCGTGCAGCGCGATCTGGCCGGATTCGTAGGCGCGCTTGACTTCCGACACGTCGGTAAACAGCATGCCTTCGCCCGGCACGTTGATGCCCTCGCGGGTGGCGTAGTACAAGCCGAGCACGATGTCCTGCGAGGGCACGATGATCGGCTCGCCGTTGGCCGGCGACAGCACGTTGTTGGAGGCCAGCATCAGGGTGCGGGCTTCCATCTGCGCCTCCAGCGACAGCGGCACGTGGACGGCCATCTGGTCGCCGTCGAAGTCGGCGTTGAAGGCGACGCAGACCAGCGGGTGGAGCTGGATCGCCTTGCCTTCGATCAGCACCGGCTCGAAAGCCTGGATGCCCAGGCGGTGCAGCGTCGGTGCGCGGTTCAGCAGCACCGGATGCTCGCGGATCACCTCTTCGAGGATGTCCCACACCACCGGCTCCTGCGACTCCACCATCTTCTTGGCCTGCTTGATGGTCGTGGCCAGCCCCATCAGTTCGAGCTTGTTGAAGATGAAGGGCTTGAACAGCTCCAGCGCCATCAGCTTGGGCAGGCCGCACTGGTGCAGCTTGAGCTGCGGGCCCACGGTGATCACCGAACGGCCCGAATAGTCGACGCGCTTGCCCAGCAGGTTCTGGCGGAAACGGCCGCCCTTGCCCTTGATCATGTCGGCCAGCGACTTCAGCGGGCGCTTGTTGGCGCCGGTCATGGCCTTGCCGCGGCGGCCGTTGTCGAGCAGCGAGTCGACGGCTTCCTGCAGCATGCGCTTCTCGTTGCGCACGATGATGTCGGGCGCCTTGAGTTCGAGCAGGCGCTTCAGGCGGTTGTTGCGGTTGATGACGCGGCGGTAGAGATCGTTCAGGTCGGACGTGGCGAAGCGGCCGCCGTCCAGCGGCACCAGCGGGCGCAGGTCGGGCGGCAGCACCGGCAGCACTTCGAGCACCATCCACTCCGGCTTGATGCCCGACTGCTGGAAGGCCTCCAGCACCTTCAGGCGCTTGGAGAACTTCTTGATCTTGGCTTCGGAGTTGGTCGTCTCGAGGTCGCCGCGCAGCTTCTCGACTTCCAGGCTGACGTCGAGCGTGCGCAGCAGCTCGCGGATGCCTTCGGCGCCCATCACGGCATCGAAGTCGTCGCCATATTCCTCGACCTTGGCGAGGTAGTCGTCCTCGGTCAGCAGCTGGCCGCGGTTGAGCGGGGTCATGCCCGGCTCGACGACGACGAAGGCTTCGAAGTACAGCACGCGCTCGATGTCGCGCAGGGTCATGTCGAGCACCATGCCGAGACGGCTGGGCAGGCTCTTCAGGAACCAGATGTGGGCGACCGGCGAGGCCAGCTCGATGTGGCCCATGCGCTCGCGGCGCACCTTGGACAGCGTCACCTCGACGCCGCACTTCTCGCAGATCACGCCGCGGTGCTTGAGGCGCTTGTACTTGCCGCACAGGCACTCGTAGTCCTTGACCGGGCCGAAGATCTTGGCGCAGAACAGGCCATCGCGCTCCGGCTTGAAGGTGCGGTAGTTGATGGTCTCCGGCTTCTTCACTTCGCCGTAGGACCAGGTGCGGATCTTGTCGGGCGAGGCAAGCCCGATGGTGATCGCGTCGAACTCTTCCTCGTTCGGCAGGGTTTGCTTGAACAGGTCAGCGAGCAGGCTTTTCATGTATCACTCCATCCGGACCGCCGCGTCGTGTGCGGCGGCCCCGGGATTCAATCGCAGGCAGGTTGGTGGCGGAAATTCGCGGATCTCAGTCGCGGTCGAGATCGATGTCGATCGCGAGCGAGCGGATTTCCTTCACCAGCACGTTGAAGGATTCCGGCATGCCGGAATCGATCTTGTGCTCGCCCTTGACGATGTTTTCGTACACCTTGGTCCGGCCGGTCACATCGTCGGACTTGACCGTCAGCATCTCCTGCAGCGTGTAGGCCGCGCCGTAGGCTTCCAGCGCCCACACTTCCATTTCACCGAAGCGCTGGCCACCGAACTGCGCCTTGCCGCCCAGCGGCTGCTGGGTGACGAGCGAGTACGGACCGGTCGAACGGGCGTGCATCTTGTCGTCGACCAGGTGGTGCAGCTTGAGCACGTGCTTGTAGCCCACCGTGACCTTGCGCTCGAAAGGCTCGCCGGTGCGGCCGTCGAACAACGTCACCTGGCCACCGACGGGCAGGCCGGCGAGTTCGAGCATCTGCTCGATCTCGGATTCCTTGGCACCGTCGAACACCGGCGTGGCGAAAGGCACGCCCTTGCGCAGGTTGGACGCCAGATCGACCACTTCCTCGTCGCTCAGCCCGGCAATGTCTTCCGGCTTGCCGCTGCCGTTGTAGATCTGTTCGAGGAAGCCGCGCAGCTCGTCGACCGCGGCCTTCGCCTGCAGCATGCGGTCGATCTGCTGGCCCAGGCCCTTGGCCGCCCAGCCCAGGTGGGTCTCGAGGATCTGGCCGATGTTCATCCGCGACGGCACGCCCAGCGGGTTCAGCACGATGTCGAGCGGCGTGCCGTCTTCCATGTAGGGCATGTCCTCGACCGGCACGATCTTCGACACCACGCCCTTGTTGCCGTGACGGCCGGCCATCTTGTCGCCCGGCTGCAGGCGGCGCTTGACCGCCAGGTAGACCTTGACCATCTTCTGCACACCCGGCGGCAGTTCGTCGCCCTGGGTGAGCTTCTTCTTCTTGATCTCGAAGGCCTGGTCGAAGTCCTTGCGGGTGTTCTCGAGGCCTTCGCGCACGGCTTCGAGCTGGGTCGCCAGCGTTTCGTCGGCCAGGCGGATGTCGAACCAGTGGTAGAACTCGAGCGAGTCGAGGTATTCCTCGCTCAACTCGGCGCCCTTGGCGAGCTTCTTCGGCCCGCCATTGACCTTCTGGCCCAGGATCATGCGCTTGATACGGGCGAAGGCGTCACGCTCGACGATGCGCATCTGGTCGGCGAGGTCGGTCTTGTAGCTGCGCAGCTGGTCGTCGATGATCGACTGCGCGCGCTTGTCGCGCTCGATGCCCTCGCGGGTGAACACCTGCACGTCGATGACGGTGCCGACCATGCCGGAGGGCACGCGCAGCGAGGTGTCCTTCACGTCGGAGGCCTTCTCGCCGAAGATCGCGCGCAGCAGCTTTTCTTCCGGCGTCAGCTGGGTCTCGCCCTTGGGCGTGACCTTGCCGACCAGCACGTCGCCGGCCTCGACTTCGGCACCGATGTAGACGATGCCCGACTCGTCCAGGCGCGACAGCTGCGCCTCGCCCAGCGAGGCGATGTCGCGGGTGATTTCCTCGGGCCCGAGCTTGGTGTCGCGGGCGACGACGGTCAGTTCCTCGACGTGGATCGAGGTGAAGCGGTCGTCGGCGACGACGCGCTCGGAGATCAGGATCGAGTCTTCGAAGTTGTAGCCGTTCCACGGCATGAAGCCGAGTAGCATGTTCTGGCCCAGGGCCAGTTCGCCGAGGTCGGTGGAGGCGCCGTCGGCCACCACGTCGCCCTTGGCGATGATGTCGCCCACCTTCACCACCGGGCGCTGGTTGATGTTGGTGTTCTGGTTGGAACGGGTGTACTTGATCATGTTGTAGATGTCGACGCCGACTTCGCCCGGCAGGGTTTCGTCGTCGTGCACCCGGATCACGACCCGGTTCGCATCCACGTAGTCCACCACGCCGCCACGGGTCGCCTGCACCGCGGTGCCCGAGTCGACCGCCACGCGGCGCTCGATGCCGGTACCGACCAGCGGCTTCTCCGGGCGCAGGCAGGGCACGGCCTGGCGCTGCATGTTGGCACCCATCAGTGCGCGGTTGGCGTCGTCGTGTTCCAGGAAGGGAATCAGCGAGGCGGCGACCGACACGATCTGGCCCGGCGCGACGTCCATGTACTGGACCATGTCCGCGGTCGCCAACAGGAACTCGCCCTTGTGGCGGCACGAAACCAGGTCGCCGGCCAGCGCACCGGCCTCGTCGATCTCGGCGTTCGCCTGGGCGATCACGTACTGACCTTCCTCGATCGCCGACAGGAAGTCGATCTGGTCGGTGACCTTGCCGTCCACCACCTTGCGGTAGGGCGTCTCGAGGAAGCCGTGGCGGTTGGTGCGGGCATACACGGCCAGCGAGTTGATCAGGCCGATGTTCGGACCTTCCGGCGTTTCGATCGGGCACACGCGTCCGTAGTGGGTCGGGTGCACGTCGCGCACCTCGAAGCCGGCGCGTTCGCGCGTCAGGCCGCCCGGGCCCAGTGCCGAGACGCGGCGCTTGTGCGTGATCTCGGACAGCGGGTTGGTCTGGTCCATGAACTGCGACAACTGGCTGGAGCCGAAGAACTCCTTGATCGCGGCCGAGATCGGCTTGGCGTTGATCAGGTCGTGCGGCATCAGGTTGTCGGATTCGGCCTGCGACAGACGCTCCTTGACCGCACGCTCGACGCGCACCAGGCCGGCGCGGAACTGGTTTTCGGCCAGTTCGCCGACCGAGCGCACACGGCGGTTGCCGAGGTGGTCGATGTCGTCGATCTCGCCGCGGCCGTTGCGCAGTTCGACCAGCACGCCGATCACGGCCAGGATGTCCTCATTGACCAGCACGCCCGGGCCATCCTCGCCCTGCGCGCCGACGCGCTCGTAGAAGCGCTTCAGCCAGCCCGGCGCCTTGTCGTCGATCTTCTCGGGATAGGCGCGGCGGTTGAACTTCATGCGGCCGACCGAGGACAGGTCGTAGCGCTCCTCGGCATAGAACAGGCCGTTGAACAGGCCTTCCACCGCATCCTCGGTGGGCGGCTCGCCCGGACGCATCATGCGGTAGATCGCGACCTTGGCGCCCCACTGGTCGGTGGTCTCGTCGATGCGCAGGGTCTGCGAGATGTAGCCGCCGCGGTCGAGGTCGTTGATGTACAGCGTGCGCAGATCGGTGACACCGGCGATGCGCAGCTTGTCCAGCAGGTCCTCGGTCAGTTCGTCGTTGGCGCGCGCCAGCACTTCGCCGGTCTCGGGATCGGCGATGTCGTTGGCGATCACGCGGCCGAGGACGAATTCGTCCGGCACGCCGATGGTCTTGACGCCGGCCTGGTCGATCTCGCGGATGTGCTTGGAGGTGATGCGCTTGTCACGCGCGACGATGATTTTGCCGTCCGGCGTGACGATGTCGAAGCGCGCCACTTCGCCGCGCAGGCGATCGGGCACCAGCTCGAACTGGGCGCCTTCACCCTGCAGATGGAAGTTGTCGAAGTCGTGGAAGGTTGCCAGGATCTCTTCCGGGCTCATGCCGATGGCACGCAGCAGGATCGTCACCGGCATCTTGCGGCGGCGGTCGACGCGGAAGTACAGGTAGTCCTTCGGATCGAACTCGAAATCGAGCCAAGAGCCGCGGTAGGGGATGATGCGGGCCGAGAACAGCAGCTTGCCCGAGGAGTGGGTCTTGCCGCGGTCGTGCTCGAAGAACACGCCGGGCGAACGGTGCAGCTGCGAGACGATGACGCGCTCGGTACCGTTGATGACGAAGGAGCCGGTGGTGGTCATGAGCGGAATCTCGCCCATGTACACTTCCTGCTCCTTCACTTCCTTGATCGTTTCCTTGGGCGCTTCGCGGTCCATGATGACCAGGCGCACGCGCGCGCGCAGCGGCGAAGCGAAGGTAAGGCCGCGCTGCTGGCACTCCTTCACGTCGAAGGCTGGCTCGCCCAGCATGTATTGGACGAACTCGAGCCGCGCGTTGCCGCTGTGGCTCGAGATCGGGAAGATCGAGGTGAAGGCCGCCTGCAGGCCCTGGTTGCGCCTTGCCTCCGGCAGGGTTTCGGCCTGCAGGAATTCGGCGAAGGACTCGATCTGGGTGGCGAGCAGGAAAGGCGCATCGAGCACGGCCGCGCGCTTGGCGAAGCTCTTGCGGATACGTTTCTTTTCGGTGTAGGAATACGCCATGGATGCTCCGGCTAGAGGGCTGACATCTAAAAACAGAACACAGCGTCCGCTTCAATCCTGGCCGCGATGCGGCCCGCAAACGCTCTGCTCTGGCTTCGTCCCTGGCCTGCCGGCGACGCCCGCAAGCTTCGGCACAAAGCACGAAAGGGCTGGCATTCCGAAGAATGCCAGCCCCGCTGGAAAGCCGGGTCTTACTTGATCTCGACCTTGGCGCCAGCGTCTTCCAGTTGCTTCTTCAGCGCTTCGGCGTCGGCCTTCGAAGCGCCTTCCTTCACGGTCTTCGGCGCGCCGTCGACCACGTCCTTCGCTTCCTTCAGGCCCAGGCCGGTGGCAGCGCGGACGACCTTGATGACTTCGACCTTCTTGTCGCCGGCGGCGGTCAGCACGACGTCGAACTCGGTCTTCTCTTCGGCAGCCGGAGCGGCAGCGCCGGCACCCGGGGCGGCCACGGCCATCGCGGCGGCGGAAACGCCGAACTTCTCTTCGAACGCCTTGACCAGGTCGTTCAGTTCCATCACGGTCATCGCGCCGACGGCTTCGAGGATGTCTTCTTTGGTGATTGCCATTTCAAAAACTCCAGAATCGATTATGTTCAGTTTGCTTGTGCGAACGGGGCGAGAAAGCGGCTGCGATCAGGCAGCGGCTTCTTCCTCGCGCTTCTTGGCGAGCGCAGCCATGGCGCAGGCGAAGCCCGACACCGGCGCCTGCATGACGCCCAGCAGGGTCGCCAGCAGTTCCTCGCGGCTCGGGATCGAGGCGAGCGCCTTCACACCGGCCTGGTCGAGCGTCTTGCCCGCATAGGAACCAGCCTTCAGCACCAGCTTGTCGTTGCCCTTGGCGAAGTCGTTCAGCACCTTGGCAGCAGCGACCGGATCGGCCGAGATGCCATAGATCAGCGGGCCGGTCAGTTGATCGGCCAACCCCTCGAACGGGGTACCGGCGATCGCACGACGGACCAGGGTGTTCTTCAGCACGCGCAGGTAAACGCCAGCTTCGCGGGCCTTGGCACGCAGCACGGTGAGATCGCCCACCGCAACGCCGCGATACTCGGCCACCGCGATAGTCTGGGCGTTGGCCACCTGTGCCGACACCTCAGCCACTACGGCTTTCTTGTCATCGAGATTGAGGCTCACAGGCCTTTCCTCCTTTTCAAGTCAACACACGGACCGAAAACACGCGATCCGCACCCACGGCGACCTGGATCAGGAGCGCGGCTGCATCGCAGCCAGAATCCTGTTCTGGGCACACCATCTGCGCAGGCCGTCCGAAGACGATTAGACGGTCGGCCAAAACCTGGCTAGGCCTTTCGCACCTGCGGTCTTTGACGATCCGTGCCGGACATGGTCCGGCACGGCCCAAAGTTCTGTTCGCGCCGCCCTTCGGGGCGGCGCATGGATCAGGCAGCGTTGACGCTGCTCGGATCGACGCGGACACCGGCACCCATGGTGCTGGAGACCGCGATGCGGCGCAGATAGACGCCCTTGGCGGCAGCCGGCTTGGCCTTGACCAGCGCGTCGACGAAGGCCGACAGGTTCTGCTGCAGCGCGTCGACACCGAAGGATGCACGGCCGATGGTGGCGTGCACCAGACCGGCCTTGTCGGTACGGTACTGTACCTGGCCAGCCTTGGCGTTCTTGACCGCGGTGGCAACGTCCATGGTCACGGTGCCGACCTTCGGGTTCGGCATCAGGCCGCGCGGACCGAGGATCTGGCCCAGCTGGCCGACGACGCGCATGGCATCCGGCGTGGCGATGCAGACGTCGAAGTCGAGCTTGCCGGCCTTGACCTGCTCGGCCAGATCGTCGAAGCCGACGACTTCGGCCCCTGCGGCGCGTGCGGCTTCGGCCTTGTCGCCCTGGGCAAACACGGCGACGCGGACGCTCTTGCCGGTACCGGCGGGCAGCACCACCGAGCCACGGACGACCTGGTCGGACTTGCGTGCATCGACGCCGAGATTCACGGCGACGTCGATCGATTCGTCGAACTTGGCGGTCGCACACTCCTTGACCAGGGTCAGGGCTTCAGCCACCGGGTAGCTCTGGTTGCGGTCGACCTTGGCGCGCAGCGCCTGAACTCGCTTGGAAAGTTTCGCCATGATTACAGGCCCTCCACGGTGATGCCCATGCTGCGGGCGGAACCGGCGATCGTGCGCACGGCGCCTTCCAGATCGGCAGCGGTGAGGTCGGGCTGCTTGGTCTTGGCGATTTCCTCGACCTGGGCGCGGGTGATCGAACCGACCTTGTCGGTATGCGGCTTCGCCGAGCCCTTCTGCAGGCCGGCAGCCTTCTTGATCAGCACGGTCGCCGGCGGCGTCTTCATGATGAAGGTGAAGGACTTGTCGGCAAACGCGGTGATCACCACCGGGATCGGCAGGCCCGGCTCGAGACCCTGGGTCTTGGCGTTGAAGGCCTTGCAGAATTCCATGATGTTCAGACCGCGCTGACCCAGCGCCGGACCGATCGGGGGGCTGGGGTTGGCCTTGCCGGCCGGCACCTGCAGCTTGATGTAGCCAATGATTTTCTTTGCCATTGCGGCTTGCTCCTGTATTGAGTGCTAGCGCACCGGTCAGACCCGGCGCTCCTCGCCTTGCTTGCCGTTCACCAAAGCCCGGGACAATCTTCCCGAGACGGCCGTGAACGGGCTACGGCAGGCCAGATGGCCTGCCGCTCGACACTCAGGTCTTCTCGACCTGGGTGAAATCCAGTTCGACTGGCGTCGCGCGGCCGAAGATGGTCACGGAAACGCGCAGCTTGCTCTTTTCGTAGTTGGCATCTTCCACCGAGCCGTGGAAGTCGGTGAACGGGCCTTCCTTGACGCGGACGACCTCGCCGATCTCGAACAGCACCTTGGGACGCGGCTTGTCGACGCCGTCCTGCATCTGCTGCATGATCTTTTCGACTTCCTTGTCGGAAATCGGCGCCGGCTTGTTGGCCGTACCGCCGACGAAGCCGGTGACCTTGGGCGTGGACTTCACCAGATGCCAGCTCTCGTCGTTCATTTCCATCTCGACGAGCACGTAGCCCGGGAAGAACTTGCGTTCGGTAATGCTCTTCTGGCCGCCCTTCATCTCGACGACCTCTTCGACCGGAACCAGGATCTGACCGAAGAAATCCTGCATGCCCGCGCGGTTGACGCGCTCGATGAGCGCCCGCTGCACCGACTTTTCGAAGCCGGAATAGGCATGAACCACGTACCAACGCTTCGTCATATCACTTCCAACCCAGAACGAGATCGTACAGAACCCATTCCAGGCTCTTGTCGGTCAGCCACAGGAAGATCGCCATCACGACCACGAAGGCGAACACGAGACCCGTCGTCTGAACCGTTTCCTTGCGGCTCGGCCAGACGACCTTCTTCGTCTCGACGACCGCTTCGCGCGCGAACTCAACGAAGCGGCGACCCGGCACGGAGAACCACGCCACGGCAATGCCCGCGGCCACGCCCAGCAGGACGGACAGCACACGAAGCACGAGCGGCTGCTCGGAAAGCAGATAGAAGCCGACAACACCGGCAGCCAGCAAAGCCAGAGCCAGCGCAAACTTCAACTTATCGGCCATTGCGGAAAACCACCCGAAAAAATTGTGGCAGGGGCAGAGGGAATCGAACCCCCAACCTTCGGTTTTGGAGACCGACGCTCTGCCAGTTGAGCTATACCCCTGCAGCAGAGACTACGAGGCGCGCCCGCCAGGGCACGCCTTTGCATCGGTCAGCGAGC
>NZ_BCUG01000081.1 GCF_001591165.1 Thauera butanivorans NBRC 103042 | reverse complement strand
AGGCTCGGGACCATCACCCATGTGCGCTTGAACATCTTCCCCGATGGCGGCGTGTCGCGCCTGCGCCTGTGGGGAAAGCCCGAGGCGAAGAACTGATCGTCCACGCTGCCGCGCTGGCTTCATGAGCGCGGCAGCGCTTTTTTGCGTTCTTCCTTCAATACCGTTCGTTCAAGCAGGAGCTTCTTTCACCGTAGGAGCGGCTTCAGCCGCGAAAGGCGCTTGTTCGCGGCTGAAGCCGCTCCTGCACCGAGCAGAAAATCTCCTGAGTCAACAGCATCGGCCCTTCCTTTCCTTTTCCGCACGAGACGCCCATGTCCGAACACAACGCCTTCACCCTGCAGGTCCAGCCGCTGACCCGCGAGGCTTTCGCCCCTTTCGGCGAGCTCATCGAGGCCTGTGACGCCGTCCAGCATTTCACCATCAACGCCGGCAATACCGAGCGCTACCACGATCTGGCCAACATCGAACCCGGGCCCGAGGGCCGCGTCATCGTTTCCATCTTCCGCGGACAGCCCCGCAGCCTGCCCTTCTGCGTGCAGATGATGGAGCGCCATCCGCTCGCTTCACAGGCCTTCATTCCGATGTCCGGCAGGCCCTACCTCGTCGTCGTCGCGCCGGCCGGCGAGCCCCCTGCCGTCCAGGACCTGAAGGTCTTCCTCGCCCGCGCCGACCAGGGCGTCAATTACGCCACCGGCGTATGGCACCACCCGCTGCTCGCACTCGACGGCGTCTGCGACTTCATCGTCATCGACCGCAAGGGAACCGGACACAACTGCGACGAAATCCAGCTCGAACGACACGGCATCATCACCGACCGGAATCCCTGATTCACAGCGCCTGCTGACTCAGGCCAGCAACCGGAGCCGACGCCATGGATGATCTCGACGCCTTTGCCGGATGCCCGTATGCGGAATGCCCCGAGGGCTTCAGTACAGAAGAATGGCGTGCGCGCGTCGATCTCGCCGCCTGCTATCGTCTCGCCGCGGCAAGAGGCTGGACCGACCTCATCTACACCCACATCTCGCTGCGCCTGCCGGGGCGCGACGATATTTTCCTGATCAACGCCTTCGGCCAGACCTTCGACGAGATCAGCGCTTCCAGCCTGCTGACGATCGATCTCGAAGGCCGCGTCACCGACGGCAGCGGCCGCAAAGCCAACCCGAGCGGCTTCGCCATCCACGGCGCGGTGCATCGCGCCCGCGCCGACGCCCACTGCGTGATCCACCTGCACACCGACGCCGGCATCGCCGTCTCCGCGCTGCGCGGCGGGCTGCTGCCGCTGTCCCAGCACGCGATGCGCTTCTGGGACGACATCGGCTATCACGACTACCAGGGTCTGACTTTCGGCGCCGAAGAGCAGGCGCAGTTCATCGCCGAACTCGGCACGCACCGCGCGATGATGCTGCGCAACCACGGCACCCTGACCTGCGGCCGCACGGTGGCCGAAGCCTTCGTGCTGATGGACACGCTGGACAAGGCCTGCCGCATCCAGCTCGCGGCGATGGCCGCCGGCGCGGTGACGATGCCGCCCGACGAGGTGCTCGCACGCACCCACGCACAGCTCACCGCCGACCCCGCGCCCGAAGGCGAACTGGAATGGCCGGCGCTGCTGCGCGGCCTGATGCGTGCGGACCCCGGCTTCACACGCTGAACACCAAGCCATCATTCCTGTTCGAAGGGTGTCCCCAGCCGGGATCTCCTCCGGACAAGATGCCTCTCCCCAACCTACATCCACAGCAGGAGCACATCATGCCCACCATGCACATCGAACTGTTCGAAGGCCGCAGCCCGGAGAAGAAGCGTGAACTGGCCGCGGCGCTGACGAAGGAAACCTGCCGCGTGCTCGAATGCGAGCCCGGCGCGGTCGACATCATCTTCACCGACGTCAAGCGCGAGAACTGGGCCACCGGCGGCGTGATGTGGTCGGAACGCGACTGAGCGCAGCGCGATTTTCCGCGGCCGGCGGGCCAGGGCCCTCTGCGCGGCCCGCGCCGCAGCCGGGCCGCGATGCGCCGACACCGCACTGCAGCAATATCAATTTTCTTATTCAAGCTATAAGGCCATAACGATTTCCATATCGGGCCCCCTCACTACACTGGCCCCATGCACTGGTTGCGCCCTCCCCGGCGCGGCCGCAACGAAAAGCCAGGACGACAAGGAGACTCCGATGACAGCGCCCCCCGACACGACCGCCCGCCCGCAGCAGCCCGATCCCGTCGACGAACGCCTGCCCGGCGGCCGCCTGTTCACGCTGGCGCTGCAGCACGTGCTGGTGATGTACGCCGGCGCGATCGCCGTGCCGCTGATCGTGGGCGGCGCACTCAAGCTGCCGAAGGACCAGATCGCGCTGCTGATCAACGCCGACCTGCTGTGCTGCGGCATCGTCACCATCATCCAGTCGCTGGGCGTGGGCAAGTTCGGCATCCGCCTGCCGATCATGATGGGCGTCACCTTCGCCGCCGTCGGGCCGATGGTGGCGATGGCGGTCAATCCCGAACTGGGCATCAACGCCATCCTCGGCTCGGGCATCGCCGCCGGGCTGTTCGGCATCCTTTTCGCGCCGCTGGTGTCGCGCAGCCTGCCGCTGTTCCCGCCGGTGGTCACCGGCTCGATCATCGCCGTGATCGGCATCTCGCTGATGCCGGTGGCGATCAACTGGGCCGCCGGCGGCCAGCCGCAGATCCGCGACGCCGCCAGCGGCCAGTTGGTCGACAACCCGACCTACGGCGCGCCCGAGCACCTGGCGATCGCCGGCATCGTGCTGCTCGTCGTGCTGGCGATCACCCGCTACGGGCGCGGCTTCGTGTCCAACGTGGCGGTGCTGTTCGGCATGGCGGTCGGCTTCCTGATCTCGATGGCGATGGGCAAGGTCAGCTTCGCCGGCATCGACGAGGTGCCGTGGGTGGCCTTCGTGACGCCGCTGCACTTCGGCATGCCGGTGTTCGACTTCGTCTCCATCGCCACCATGTGCCTGGTGATGGTCGTCGTCATGGTCGAATCGCTCGGCATGTTCCTCGCCCTGGGCGAACTCACCGGCCGCCGGCTGTCGCGCGACGACCTCACCCGCGGCCTGCGCACCGACGGCCTGGGCACGCTGATCGGCGGCTTCCTGAACACCTTCCCGCACACCTCGTTCTCGCAGAACGTCGGCCTGGTCGGCGTCACCGGCGTCAAGAGCCGCTGGGTGTGCGTGGCCGGCGGCGCCATCCTGATCGCCTTCGGCATGTTCCCCAAGATGGCGCTGATCATCGCCTCGGTACCGCAGTACGTGCTCGGCGGCGCCGGCCTGGTGATGTTCGGCATGGTCGCGGCCACCGGCATCAAGATCCTGCTCGGCGCCGACCTGCGCAGCAACCGCTTCAACCTCTACGTGGTCGCCATCAGCGTCGGCTTCGGCATGATTCCGATGGTGGCGCCGACCTTCTTCCACGGCATGCCCAAGGCGCTCGAACCGCTGCTGCACAGCGGCATCCTGCTCGCCGCGATCTCCGCGGTGCTGCTGAACCTGTTCCTGAACGGCACCCGCCGCCGGCAGGAGACGCTGGACGACGGCAAGGCGGGCGCCGCGCACACGCACTGAGCGCAGCCGGCTGCCGCACACCCGCGCACGAGACGGTCGGGGCCCCACGGCCCCGACCGTCTCGTGCTGTCTGCCTTCCTCTTCGCCGGGGCCGGGCGCCTACAGGAAGACGAACTTGGCGACGAAGAGCACGAACAGCACGTACAAGGCCGGCGAGATGCGCTTGAACTGCCCGGTGAAGAACTTGAGCACGACGTAGACGACGAAGCCGAGCGCGATGCCGTTGGCGATCGAGAAGGTGAGCGGCATCATCACCGCGGTGACGATCGCCGGAATGGTGTCGGTGTAGTCCTCCCACTCGATGTGGGCCAGCCCGGTACTCATCAGCATCGCCACGTAGATCAGCGCCCCGGCGGTGGCATAGCCCGGAATCATGCCGGCCAGCGGCGCGAAGAACATCGCCACCAGGAACAGCAGGCCGACGACGATCGCGGTCAGGCCGGTGCGTCCGCCCGCTGCCACGCCCGCGCAGCTCTCGACGTAGCTCGTCACCGGCGGGCAGCCGACACAGGCGCCGAGCACGCTCGCGGTGCTGTCGACCCTCACCGCCTCGGACAGCTTCTCGATGCTGCCGTCGGGCCTCTCCAGCCTGGCGCGGTGCGCCACCCCCATCAGCGTGCCGGCGGTGTCGAACAGATTCACGAACAGGAAGGCGAGGACGATGCTGATCATCGCCACGTCGAAGGCGCCGGCCACGTCCATCGCCAGCAGGGTCGGCGCCAGGCTGGGCGGCATCGACACCAGGCCGCCATATTCGACGATGCCAGCGGTCCAGCCGATGAAGGTGACCGTCAGGATGCTGATCAGGATGGCGCCGAACACGCGGAAGTGGCTCAGCACGCCGATCATCAGGAAGCACAGCCCGGCGAGCGCCGCGGGCAGCTCCAGCATCGAACCCATCGCCACCAGCGTCGCTTCGCTGGGCACGACGATGCCGGCGAGCTTGAGCCCGATCAGGCCGAGGAAGAGCCCGACGCCGGCCCCCATCGCAAAGCGCAGGCTGCGCGGAATGCTGTCGAGCAGCCACTGGCGCAGGCCGGTGAAGCTGATCAGCATGAACAGCACGCCGGACAGGAACACCGCCCCCAGCGCCACCTCCCAGCTGTAGCCCATCTCGCCGACCACGGTGTAGGTGAAGAAGGCATTGAGCCCCATGCCGGGCGCCAGGCCGACCGGCCAGTTGGCGTAGAAACCCATCAGCAGGCTGCTCAGCGCCGAACCGATGCAGGTGGCGACGAAGGCGGCGCCATGGTCCATGCCGGCGGCGGCCATGATCATCGGATTGACGAAGATGATGTAGGCCATCGTGACGAAGGTGGTCAGCCCGGCGAACACTTCGGTGCGCACGTTCGTGCCGTGCTGGGCCAGGCGGAAGCGGCGCTCCAGCCAGCTGTCGGGGGGAATCTTCGCGGAAGCGGCCTCGGCAGCCGTGCTCGAAGTCTGGGTTTGCATGGATGTCTCCTCGGGCCGGCGGCGGTTGCGCATCGACTCTCGTTTGTTTTCGCTGGACGCCCTCACGGCTGCACTGGCCCTGCAGGACGCACTCTGGCATGACGTCGCCGGCACTTTGTTGACAATTTTGGCAACGACAGAGCTCGCAGTCTAGGCAATGTGCCCCCACTCCTTCCATACGCGAAACCTGATAATAATTATCAGGCTTGACGTATGAACCGCTCTACATACGGGCAGCAGGCCGTTTCACGGCCCGCCACCCTCCAGGCCCAGCAGGCGGGCGATCCCCGAATCGCCCTCCTGCGCACCGCGGTCGAGCGACACCCGACCTTCCAGGTGGCCGACATGCTCGATCATCAGCGCGCGGGCGCGGCTCGCATCGCCGGCGGCGATGGCATCGAGGATCCGTTCGTGGTCGTCGAGCATGCAGGTGGGTGGCGATTCCCGGCGATGGGCAAGCACGACCAAGGGCATGCGGGTCACGATCTCGTCGAGGAAGGACGCGAGCACGGTATTGCCGACGGCGTCGGCGAGCTGCAGATGGAAATCGACCGACAGGCGCAGCGCCCTGCGCACGTCCTGCGCTTCGTAGGCCTGCCGCTCCTGCCGCGCCAGCGCACGCAGGCGTGCGATGTCGGCTTCCGTCAGGCGCTCGACCGCCAGTTCGACGATAGCCGCCTCGATGTAGCGGCGGGCGGTGAACAGGTCGCGGCCCTCGGCCGCGGACGGATGGGCGACGAACACGCCGCGATTGGGCGCATGCGTGACCAGGCGATAGATTTCCAGGCGGGCAAGGGCCTGACGGACCACTGCACGGTTGACACCGAAGGCATCGGCAAGCGCCTGTTCCTTGAGCTGCAGGCCGGGCGGCAGACGCTGGTCGAGCACCGCATTGCGCAGGGCTTCGAACACGCGCTGGCTCTCTTCGGTCGACGGCGCCTTGCCGGCCCGGCCTGCGGCCCTGTCCCGCGTATCGCCCGCTTGCTCCACCTCGCTCACCGCATCTCCTCCTGTGTCCCCGCCGCTGCCCTTGCTGCAGCAGGGGAAAGGATTATAACGAGATCGTGATTCGGCATATTTCGCTTCTGCCGCCATGAGCCCTGCCCGGCCCCGGCCAGCCGGCGCGCAGGCCGCAGCCAGCCGGGCTTTCCGCCCGCCGGCAGCAATCGGATGCATGCCGGGCTGCCGACGAAGACAGCGCTTTAAATTGTTGACAATCATGTAGTCAATCGCCAAGATCGCCTCGCTGCCGCGCCAGGTCCTGCCGGCTCGAACAACGAATACAGGCATGTACAGTGCAACCGTCTCCGCCTTCGGCGGGTCGACCTGCACGGCACATGCTCCACACTGGAGGAGACAATGGGCGCAGATGCAATCCGCTTTCTGCTCAATGGCGAGCCGGTCGAGGTCTCCGGCATCGCCACCACCACCAGCCTGCTGAGCTGGCTGCGCATCCACCGCGGCCTGACCGGCACCAAGGAAGGCTGCGGCGAAGGCGACTGCGGCGCCTGTACCGTGGTCGTCGGCGAACTCGCCGGCGAGGGTGAGGAACCGAGTGGCGAACCGAGCGACGAACTGCGGCTTTACAGCCTCAATGCCTGTATCCAGTTCGTGCCGGCGCTCGACGGCAAGGCGGTGTTCACCGTCGAATACCTGCGCCGCCAGGCCGGCGGCAGCCTGCATCCGGTGCAGCAGGCGATGGTGGATTGCCACGGTTCGCAATGCGGCTTCTGCACGCCCGGCTTCGTGATGTCGCTGTGGGACCTCTACAACGACTGCGTGCCGGCCGGCACCCGCCCCGACACCGCCCGCATCCGCAGCCAATTGACCGGCAACCTGTGCCGCTGCACCGGCTACCGGCCGATCATCGAGGCGGGCGAGCGCATGTTCGAGCTGCCTGAACGCGTTCTGGACCGCGAGGCCCTGCGCGCCGGACTGCTCGCCCTGCGCCGCAGCGGCGGATTCGACTACGCCCACGATGGCTGCCATTTCCATGCCCCGCGCACGCTCGCCGGACTCGTCGAGCTGCGCAGCCGCAAGCCGCAGGCCACCCTGCTGGCCGGCTGTACCGACATCGGCCTGTGGGTGAACAAGCAGTTCCGCGACGTCGGCGACCTGATCCACATCGGCCGGGTCGAGGAGCTGCGGCAGGTCCGCGAGCAGGACGGCTTCCTGCGCATCGGCGCGGCGGTGCCGCTGAGCGACGCCTACGCCGCGCTGTGCCGGCGCTACCCGGAACTGGGCGAGCTGTGGGAGCGCTTCGCCTCGCTGCCGGTGCGCAATGCCGGCACGCTCGGCGGCAACATCGCCAACGGCTCGCCGATCGGCGATTCGGCACCCGCGCTGATCGTCCTCGGCGCCCGCGTCGTGCTGCATGGCATGCATGGCCGCCGCACGCTGCCGCTGGAAGCGTTCTACCTCGACTACATGAAGAAGGATCTCGCCGCCGACGAGATCGTCGAGGCGGTCGAAGTGCCCTTGCGCGCATCGACGCTGCGCCTGCGCAGCTGGAAGCTGTCCAAGCGCTTCGATTCCGACATCTCGGCGGTGTGCGCGGCCTTCGCCCTGCAGCTCGAGGACGGCATCGTGCGCGCCCCGCGCATCGCCTTCGGCGGCATGGCGGCAACGTCCCGGCGCGCCCTGCGCACCGAGGCGGCGCTCGAAGGCCGCCGCTGGGACGAAGCCGCGCTGGCGGCCGCACTGCAGGCCCTGGACCAGGACTACGCGCCGCTCGGCGATCTGCGCGCCAGCGCCGGCTACCGCCGCCGTGCGGCCGCCAACCTGCTGCGCCGCTTCCATCTCGAGACCCGTGCCGAGGCGCCGCTCGACGCGCAGCAGACGCGCGTGTTCGCCGCCTTCGACAGCTTCGCCGCCCAGTCCCAGCCCCTCCCCAGCCCCGAGGCCGCCCGATGAAAGCCGAAACCCTCCCCCAGGCCTCGCCCGCCGCCCCGGCCGCGCACCACGGCCACCCGCACGAGTCGGCCCACCTGCACGTCAGCGGCGAGGCCACTTACGTGGACGACATCCGCGAACTCGCCGGCACTGTCCACGCCGCACTGGGCCTGTCGGCCCAGGCCCATGCGCGCATCGCCGCGCTCGATCTCGACGCAGTACGGGCGATGCCGGGCGTGATCGCGGTGCTCACCGCCGCCGACATTCCCGGCAGCAACGACTGCGGGCCGATCATCCACGACGATCCCATCCTCGCCGACGGCGTCGTGCACTACGTCGGCCAGCCGATCTTCGCCGTCGTGGCCGAAAGCCACGAACTCGCACGCCGCGCCGCGCGCCGCGCCGAGGTGGCCTACGAGCCGCTGCCCGCCGTGCTCGATCCGCTGCAGGCGAAGCAGCAGCACAGCTTCGTGCTGCCGCCGATGCAGCTGGTGCGCGGCGATCCCGCCGCCCGCCTCGCCGCCGCGCCGCGCCGGCTCGCCGGCCGCTGGCAGGTGGGCGGCCAGGAACAGTTCTATCTCGAAGGCCAGATCTCCTATGCCGTGCCGCGCGAGGACGGCTGCATCCACCTGTGGTGCTCCACCCAGCATCCCACCGAGATGCAGCAGGTCGTCGGCCACGCCCTCGGCCTGGCGGCGAACCAGGTCGTCGTCGAGATGCGGCGCATGGGCGGCGGCTTCGGCGGCAAGGAATCGCAGTCGGCGCTGTTCGCCTGCGTCGCCGCGCTGGCCGCCGCGCGCCTGCGCCGCCCGGTCAAGCTGCGCCCCGACCGCGACGACGACATGATGATCACCGGCAAGCGCCACGACTTCCACTACGACTACGACGTCGGCTTCGACGACGATGGCCGCATCCTCGCCGCGCGCATCGAGATGACCGCGCGGGCCGGCTTCTCGGCCGACCTGTCGGGGCCGGTGGCGACGCGCGCGATCTGCCACTTCGACAACGCCTACTACCTGTCCGACGTCGACATCCGCGCGCTGTGCGCCAGGACCAACACCCAGTCGAACACCGCCTTCCGCGGCTTCGGCGGGCCGCAGGGGGCGATCGCGATCGAATACATCATCGACAGCATCGCGCGCGAACTCGGCCGCGACCCGCTCGACGTGCGCAAGCTCAACTTCTACGGCGGCGAAGGGCGCGACCTCACCCCCTACGGCCAGCGCGTGGAGGACAACGTGATCCATGAACTGGTCGCCGAACTCGAGGCCGGCAGCGCCTACCGCGAACGCCGGCGCGGGATCGCCGCCTTCAACGCCGCCAGTCCGGTGCTGAAGAAGGGCCTGGCGCTGACGCCGCTGAAGTTCGGCATCTCCTTCAACGTCGCCCACTTCAACCAGGCCGGCGCGTTGGTCCACATCTATACCGACGGCTCGGTGCTGGTGAACCACGGCGGCACCGAGATGGGCCAGGGGCTCAACACCAAGGTCTGCCAGGTCGTCGCCAACGAGCTCGGCATCCCGCTGGCGCAGGTACGCGCCACCGCCGCCGACACCAGCAAGGTGGCCAACACCTCGGCCACCGCCGCCTCGACCGGCGCCGACCTCAACGGCAAGGCGGCCGAGGATGCCGCCCGCCGCATCCGCCTGCGCCTGGCCGAATTCGCCGCCGGCACATACGGTGGCGGGAGCATCGGTGCCGGCGCCGTCCGCTTCACCAACGGCCAGGTGGAAATCGGCGAAACCGTGCTGCCCTTCGCCGAACTGGTGATCCGTGCTTACGAGGCCCGCGTGCAACTGTGGTCGGAAGGCTTCTACGCCACGCCCAGGCTGAGCTGGGACCGCAGCACGCTGACCGGCCGCCCCTTCTACTACTTCGCCTACGGCGCCGCGGTGTCCGAAGTGCTGGTCGACACCCTGACCGGCGAATGGCGGCTGCTGCGCGCCGACCTGCTGCACGATGCCGGCAACTCGATCAACCCGGCGATCGACATCGGCCAGGTCGAGGGCGCCTTCATCCAGGGCATGGGCTGGCTGACGATGGAGGAGCTGTGGTGGAACAAGGACGGCCGGCTGATGACCCACGCGCCGTCGACCTACAAGATCCCCGCCACCCACGATTGCCCGGCCGAGTTCCACACCCGCCTGTTCCGCAACCACAGCCGCGAAGACACCATCCTGCGCTCGAAGGCCGTCGGCGAACCGCCGCTGCTGCTGCCCTTCTCGGTGCTGCTGGCGATCCGCGACGCCGTCGCCGCGGCCGGCGACGGCCGGACGAACCCGCCGCTGCGCGCGCCAGCGACGCCCGAAGCCATTCTCGACGCGGTCGAGGCGGTACGGGCGGCCTGCGGCGAGGAGGTCCGGCCATGACGCCCTGGATCGAACAACTCGCACGATGGGTGGTCGACGGCGTCCCGGCGGTGCTGGTGACGGTGGCCGCCACCCGCGGTTCGACGCCGCGCGCGCCGGGCGCGCGCATGATCGTCAGCACCGATGCCTGCCACGGCACCATCGGCGGCGGCCAGCTCGAACTGCGTGCGATCACCCTCGCCCGCCAGCTTCTCGCCGACGGCGCGGCGCTGCCCGGCCTGGTGCGCTTCCCGCTCGGCGCCAGCGTCGGCCAGTGCTGCGGCGGCGTGATGCAGCTCGCCTTCGAACCGGTGGGCGCTGCCCAGCGCGGCTGGATCGAGGTGGCACAGGCCCGGGCCGCAGCGGGCCGTCCCTGGGGGCGGCTGGCATCCCTGACCGATAGCACCGTCCGCGTGTTCGACGAGGAGCCGGCCGAGTTGCCTGGCGATGAACGCCTCGCCGAGCACGCCCGCAGCCTGCTGGCCGGCAGCGCCGACAGCGCCACGCTGCTGGCGGGCAAGACCGTCGGCAGCATCGACGCGCTACTCGACGTCAGCCTGCCGCCGGAACTGCAGGTGGTGCTGTTCGGTGCCGGCCACGTCGGCCGCGCGCTTGCCGAAGTCTTCGGCCGCCTGCCGATGCGGGTGCGCTGGGTCGATTCGCGCGACGAGGAATTCCCTGCCGCGGTCGCCGACAACATCGAGGTGCGCTGCACCGACATGCCCGAGGCCGAAGTGCGCGCGGCCCCGGCCGATGCCGTGTTCCTGGTGCTGACCCACAGCCATGCGCTGGATTTCGAGCTGGTACGCGCCATCCTCGACCGCGGCGACTTCCGCTTCTGCGGCCTGATCGGCTCGCACGCCAAGCGCGCCAGCTTCGAGCAGCGCCTGCGCGCGCGCGGCTACGGCGAGCAGGCGATCGCCCGCCTGCACTGCCCGATCGGCGCGCCCGGCCTCGCCGGCAAGGAGCCCGAGGTCATCGCCGTCGCGATCGCCGCCGAAGTGCTGCAGCTGCGCGGCGCCTCGCTCGCCGCGCGTCCCGCACAACGCCACCGCGCGGCATGACGGCGATGCGCGTTCGCCCTGCCGCCCGCTCCCGCCCTTCTTTCCGAGCCTGCCCGACATGAACCCTGCCGACCTGCACGCCGTCCGCGGCGAGATCCTGCACTTCCTCGCCGACCCCGCCAGCCATGGCGAAGCCGCCATCGAGCACTTCGCCGACGGCCTGCTGCTGATACGCGACGGCCATGTCGCCGAAACCGGCCCGGCCGGCGAGCTGCTCGCCCGCCTGCCGGCCGACGTGCCGGTGACCGACTACCGCGGCAAGCTGATCCTGCCCGGCTTCGTCGACACCCACATCCACTACGCCCAGACCGACATCATCGCCAGCCACGGCGAGCAGCTGCTGGCCTGGCTGGAGAAATACACCTTCCCCGCCGAAGCCCGCTTCGCCGATCCGGAACACGCGCGGGCCGTCGCCGAATTCTTCTGCGACGAGCTGCTGCGCAACGGCACCACCACCGCCCTCGCCTTCGCCACCGTGCATGCAACATCCGTCGACGCGCTGTTCGAAGCCGCGCTGAAGCGGCGCATGCGGATGATCACGGGCAAGGTGATGATGGATCGCCACTGCCCGGACTTCCTGCGCGACACCGCCGCCGGCGGCTACGCCGAATCCCAGGCCTTGATCGAACGCTGGCACGGCCGCGAGCGCCTGCAGTACGCCGTCACACCGCGCTTCGCCGCCACCTCCACGCCCGAACAGATGAGGCTTGCCGGCCGCCTGTACGCCGAGCATCCCGGGCTCTATCTGCAGTCCCACGTCGCCGAGAACCGCGGCGAAGTCGCCTGGGTGGCGCAGCTCTACCCCGAGGCGCGCAGCTACCTGGACGTCTACGACCGCTTCGGCCAGCTCGGAGAGCGCTCGGTCTACGCCCACTGCATCTGGCTGGACGACACCGACCGCCAGCGCATGGCCGACACCGGCACCGCGATCAGCTTCTGCCCGACCTCCAACCTCTTCCTCGGCTCAGGCCTGTTCGACCTCGGGCGCGCGCGCGAGATGGGCCTGCGCGTCGGCGTCGGCACCGACGTCGGCGCCGGCACCAGCTTCTCGATGCTGCAGACGCTGAACGAGGCCTACAAGGTGCTGCAGCTCGGGGGCCAGAAACTGTCCGCAGCCAGCGCCTTCCACCTCGCCACGCTGGGCGGCGCACACAGCCTCTACCTGGACGAGCGCATCGGCAACTTCCTGCCCGGCAAGGAAGCCGATTTCGTCGTCCTCGACCCGGCCGCCACGCCGCTGCTGGCGCGGCGCATGCAAGGCGCACAGACCCTGGACGAACGCCTGTTCGTATTGATGATGCTGGGCGACGACCGCAGCATTGCGGCGACCCACGTGCTCGGCAGAGCGGCCTGGCAGCGCTCCGGCTGAAACTGGAAATCGGGCTGGACGAGGTGTTCGAGGACATCGACGGCCCGGCGCCCACCACGGCTTGAGCCGGTAGCCCCTCCGCCAGGCGTGGCAGTCGGCCACCGGGGCTTCGTTGCGCAACACGAAGCCCCGGTGCCGGCCGCCCTTTACAGCGGGAAGCCGATGATGCTCTTGGGGCGCGGCGGCGCGTAGGTGCGCACCTTGGATGTCCGCAGCCCCAGCCGGACCAGCGATTCCGCGATGGCCACGGCAGCGGCCACGCCATCGACCACCGGCACGCCCGTCCGCTCGCGCACCTTGTCCTCGAGCTCGGCCATGCCGCCGCAGCCGAGGCAGATCACCTCGGCGTGGTCGTCGCGCACCGCGGCCTCGGCCTGGGCCACGATGGTTTCCACCGCGCGCTGGGGCTGGGTTTCCAGTTCCAGCACCGCCATGCCGCTGGCCCGGACCGAGGCGCAGCGCGCATCCAGCCCGGCCAGCTTCAGCCGATTCTCGATCAGGGGCACGGCGCGGTCCAGCGTGGTCACGACCGAATATTTGTGGCCAAGGAGCATCGCGGTCGAGGCGGCGGCCTCGGTGATGTCCACCACCGGCACTTCGAGCAGTTCCTGCAGGCCCTCCCGCCCATGTTCGCCGTAACCGGCCTGGATCACCGCGTCGAAGGGCTGGTCGTAGCGCATCACCGCATCCATGACACCGACGGCGCAGAGATAGCTTTCAAAATTGCCCTCGACCGACTCGGCGCCAAAGCGCGGGGTCAGGCCGACGATCTCGGTGCCGGGGGCCGCGAACTTGCGGGCCTGGGCGGCAATGCTCTTGGTCATCGAGGCGGTGGTGTTCACGTTGACGATCAGAATGCGCATCTGTCTCTCCGGTCAATGAGTGGTGGCCACGGCGATCGCCTCGCCGTCGCGGTCGGCATAGACTCCGCCCTTGGGCGCAATCAGGTAATAGAACAGCCCGCCAAGCCCCGCGGCGATGAACCACGAGAATTGCGACAGCACTTGCAGCGCCGGAAGGAAGGCGAACAGCAGCGAGATCAGGGCCGAGGGGACCAGCGCCTTGATCGCGGCAGGGTTGATGCCGTTGACGTAGTGATAAGGGCCCCGGTGGTCCTCGGTGTAGAGCGCGGGAACGTCGACCTTCTGTTTGCGGATCAGCCAGTAGTCGGCCATCACGATCCCGAACAGCGGGCCCAGGAAGGCGCCCAGGCCACCCAGGAAATAGACGATCACGACGGGCGAGTTGTAGAGGTTCCAGGGCAGGATGACGAAACCGATGATCGCGCTGACCACGGCGGCGCGGCGGAAGTCCAGGTACTGGGGCAGCAGGTTCGCCAGCGCGAAGGACGGCGCGACGAAGTTCGCCATCAGATTCACCGCGATGGTCAGGATCAGCAGGGCCAAGCTCGCCACTACCAGCAGGAAGGTGTTGGGGATCTTCTGGACGATGTCGGTCGGACTCTGGATCAGCGTGCCGTCGATGGACAGCTGGCCGCCGGTCAGGATCACGACGACCAGGCCGAAGATCAGCATGTTGATCGGGATGCCCCAGAAGTTGCCCCCCACGATGGCCTTCTTCGAGACCGCGCCGCGGGTGAAGTCGCAGAAGTTCAGCACGAAGGTGCCATAGATCGCCACCCACAGCGAGGCCGCACCCAGGATCTGCGCCCACATCGCGCCGCCGGTCAGCCCGCCGGGCTGCGACCAGACCAGCCTGCCACCCGAGCTGTAGAGCATCCAGCCCGCCAGCGACAGGAAGGTGACCAGGATGACGGGCCCGGCGAAAGCCTCGTACTTGCGGATGCTCTCCATGCCGTAGCAGGCGATGATGACCTGAACCACCCACAGGATCGAGAAGCTGATCCAGCCCAGCACCGACAGGCCGAGGACGATCTGCTGCGACAGCGGCGCAAGGCTGGGTATCATCGCGATCAGCAGCACGTCCAGCACCATCGAGGCCAGGTAGGTCTGGATGCCGAACCAGACGATGGCGACGCCGCCCCGGATCAAGGCCGGGATCTGCGCGCCACGGGTGCCGAAGCTGATCCGGCTCATCACCGGGAAAGGCACGCCGGTCTTCTCGCCCATGAAGCCCGAGAAGTTCAGCAGCACGAACAGGAAGAGCGCGCCGAACATCAGCGCGGCCAGGATCTGCCACGCGCCCAGCCCCAGCGCGAACAGCCCGATGGCAAAGGAATAGTTGCCCAGGCTATGCACGTCGTTGGCCCAGAGCGCGAAGATGTTGTAGGTGCTCCAGGTACGGCCCTCCTTCTTGCTGGGTGCAAGATCCTGGTTGTAAAGACCGGCCGAAACCCCGGCAGGCACTTCAAACTCGTGATTGCCGTCATCGGCAAGAGATGCGCTGTGGCTCATGCTGCACCCCCTTCTCCGAACCCGCCGCGATATTGCGCGCGCGGGCGTGCCGAAGGCTCGAACGGCGTTGCGGGACGTGTCTCATCAGGGCCATGCTGGCCGATATGCAAACTCATGATTCTCCTCCTTGTTTTATCTGAAACCGGTACTTTTCCGGCTGGCGACCCCACTGCCTCCGGGGGCTGCTCGGGTGCCGGGGCCGGACACACGGCCGGCCCCGGCAGTAAATTCATCTGCTCTGGTACGGGTGGTTTTCGATCCAGTGGCGGGCGACATCGACGCGGCGGCAGACCCAGACGCGGTCGTGCTTCTCGATGTGGTCGAGGAAGCGCTGCAGGGCCTTGAAGCGGCCCGGGCGGCCGAGCAGGCGGCAGTGCATGCCGATGCTCATCATCGCCGGGCGTTCCTCGCCCTCGGCGTACATCACGTCGAAGGCGTCGCGCAGGTATT
>NZ_BCUG01000080.1 GCF_001591165.1 Thauera butanivorans NBRC 103042 | reverse complement strand
GCTCGGCTGGTTGATAGACGTGAGCCCCGTAGGCCAGCAGGCCAAAATTAAGCATTACCAGGGAAGCCAAAGGATTTGCTTTGTGCCCATAAGTGCATAGGAGGTATACGATCGCTGCCGTGAGGAGGAAAAATCCAACGGCGCCAAATTGCCAAGTCGGGGCCGCATGGGGCAAAAGGCCGAGTAAGTACGCGACGTCCTGAACGCGAACAAAGGGAAATACCAGTCCGATCAACGACAGAATGTCAAACAGCAGGAATATAACAAGAAATATACTGCCGATTCGCTTCCAGCCGGTTGCAAAAAGAACACCAGCCAGGAAGTAGTCCAGATTGAAAGTCGCCCTATTTATACCAAAAACATAAGAAATCACCCAAAACAAGGCATTTGGAAAAATGACAAGCAAACCTACCGAATAAAGAAGGTTTTTTGATTTTTCCCAGTTCATTTTTTCTCCAGCTTTCCTATAAGTTGGAAAGTTATTTTCTGTTTAAAAAAGGCGCCTTACAGCGCCTTTTTCTTATACAGTGAGCTGGGATCAGCTACCACTGCCATCATAGTCGCAGGTGCCGGAGCCTGCTTCGCAGACTACATTTTTCTTAATACCCGGATTACCCTTTGTCGGGGTTACAAAGGTTATGTTGGTGTTGGCGTTATAAGCAGGTTCATCCAATGTAGGACTGAAGCTTTCGCAGGCTTTTGCCGGATAGGTTGGAATAGCATCGCCATTGGCAATATTGGCGATAGCCGAGCCAATATAGGATTTCGCTTCGGCCAAGCAGGCACCGTTAGCCGACTTCTGTGTGTAGTCGCGATACTGCGGAATCGCAACCGCCGCCAAAATACCAATGATCGCCACGACGATCATCAATTCGATCAGGGTGAAACCCTGTTGAGCCTTTTTCATGATCCTGCTCCTTGCACGATGAAAAGATGGGAATCCGATGCCGCATGCATCGATGCGGCGCCTTCCGACCATCCTTTCGCAACCTCCGTGCCAATCGGAATCAGGGTTGAAAGAGATTAAATCCGTGATTTATTTGGCGTTTCCCTGGCATGCCGGGCCGTGCCACGGCGGGAACTGGCGCGGGTGGCTGCGCCATTGGCGAGTGCTGGCACGGGTCGCTGTGCCAAGGCTTTCCGCACCTACATGCCATCGGTGAGATTCGTGTCTGGCGCACTTCAGGGGTTGCAGCGCGTGGGGGATCGCCTTGGGCCGGCAAGCCCCAGGCGATCAGGCGGGACATTCGGGTTCTCGGTTTACAATTCCGGATCGGCTGTGCCGCATCGATGATGCTGGCGGCGTCACGATTCTTGCTTCACGGCATCAGCGGGAGGCTGGCTTCCGGCCTTGCGCCGGCTGCTGCATTCTCGACAGCCCTTCCCACGAACATCTTTCCCGCGAGGCCTGTGCCATGTCCTTCATCTCCCTGAACACTGCGAGTTCGATCACCGGGCTGAGCCGCCGCACGCTGTGGCGTCGCATTGCCGATGGCATCGTGCGGCCAGAGGAAGGGGGGGGGGAGTATACACAGGAACGGGCACCCGTGTTGCGCTCGATGACGTGCTTGCGCTGTCGCCGCTGAAGCTGGCGGCCGAGGACCGGGCGCTGATCGAGGATGCGGATGCCGGCGGGCCGGAAGCGCAATGCGACCTGGCGCTTTTGCTGCTGAGCCAGGACCAGGCTGCCGAGGCGGTGGCCTGGCTGCGCAAGGCGGCGCAGAACCTGTACCCCGAGGCGATGCACTGGCTGGGGCGCTGCTACATCACGGGTAGCGGTGTGGCAGCGGATGAAGTTGTGGGCATCGACTGGATCGCCCAGGCGGCACGGCGCGGCCACGTCACTGCCGCGCACATGCTGCGTTTTCTCGAAGATCCGGCGCGCTCTGCGCTGGACGCCACCGCGTTGGAGGCGGTACTCGACGGCATCGAGCGCGAAGTGGTGCTGCAGGCGCTGACGGAACAGGCGCAGGGCACCGGCCGGCCCCTGCCCTGATCCGGCGAGCCTCCGCCTGCCCGCCCACTCAATCCGCGCCGCGCGCGCAATGTACGGCCAGCCACACGGTGGCCGGCACGGTCGATTCCACCCGGTGGCGGCAGCCGGCGGGGATTTCCACCCAGTCTCCCGGCAGCAGCCTGATGCGCTGGCCGTCGGCAAAGCCGAGTTCGGCCTCGCCCTGCAGCAGCACGACCCATTCGTCTTCGGCCTGGTCGTACCAGAAGCCCGGCGGGCTGGCGTGGCCGTGCGACACGATGTGCTCGACGCGGCAGGCCGTGCCGGCGAGCAGGGTGTCGAAGTGCTCCTCCGCTCCCGCCGCGGGCAGCGGCGCGTAGAGGTTGCCCCGCCTGGGCCGGAGGGCGCTCACGTCAGTCCAGCACCAGGGCCAGCGCGATCGACAGGAACAGCACGGCGGCGACGTTGCCGATCAGCACCATCGAGGCCACCTTGTCCGGTTCCTGGCCGTAGCGCTCGGCGAACATGTAGTTGAGGACCGCCGGCGGCAGCGCGCCGAATACCAGCAGCAGCGCCTGCTCGCGCGGCGGCAGCTCGATCACCAGCATGATGGCCCACGCCAGCGCCATGCCGACGACCGGGCGCAGCACGGCGCCGAACAGCCCGAAGCCGATCGAGCCGATGCGCGAGCCCGCCAGGCGCACGCCGAGGCCGAACAGCATCAGCGGAATCGAGATTTCGCCCAGCATGCGGATCGCGGTCAGCAGCGGCGGCCAGACTTCGAACTGGGTCAGGCTGACGGCGATGCCCAGGAAAGTCGCCATCACCGACGGCACTTTCCAGACCGTGAACACATTGACGCGATGGTCAAACAGCCAGGCGCCGAACGAGAAATGGATCAGGTTCGACACCATGAACAGCACCACCATCGGCGCCAGCGCGGCTTCGCCGAAGGCGAGCACGGCCAGCGGCAGGCCGAGGTTGCCGCAGTTGTTGAACATGATCGGCGGCACCAGGGTCTTCGGTTCGATGCCGGCCATCCGCGCCACGGCCCAGGCGACGAGGCCGGAGCCGACCACCATCAGCGTGGTGGCAAGGACCAGCGGCAGGTAGGCGCTGACGTCGAAAGCCTTGTTGGCGAGCGCCGCGAATACCAGCGCCGGCACGAACACGTCCATGTTCAGCTTGTTGGCGTGGGACAGCTCCGGCTTGACACGGCGGCCGACGAAATAGCCCAGCGCGGTGATCGCAAACAGCGGGAAGAGGATTTCGACGATTCGGATCAGCATGGAAAATTCGCAGAAAGTAAGCCACGCCCATGAACGGGAACGCCCCGGGGGCGGACTTCATCCGCTTCCGGGGCGCATGCAGCGGAGGATGTGCTCAGAGCACGTAGCGCGCCAGGTCTTCCCGCTGAGCCAGCATGTCGAGCCGGCCGTCGACGTAGGCCGCATCGACCACGACCTTGCCGAGCGTGGCCTTGCCCGCCTCGAAGGAGACTTCCTCGAGCAGTTTCTCCATCACCGTGTACAGGCGACGGGCGCCGATGTTCTCGGTCTTTTCATTGACCTGGTAGGCGATTTCCGCCAGCCGGCGGATGCCGTCGGAGGTGAAATCGATCTCGACGCCGTCGGTCGCCAGCAGCGCCTCGTACTGGCGTGTCAGGCAGGCGTCGGTGCTGGTGAGGATGCGCTCGAAGTCCTCGACCGACAGCGATTCCAGTTCGACGCGGATCGGGAAGCGGCCCTGCAGTTCGGGAATCAGGTCGCTGGGCTTGGACAGGTGGAAGGCGCCGCTGGCGATGAACAGGACGTGATCGGTCTTGATCATGCCGTACTTGGTCGAGATCGTGGTGCCTTCCACCAGCGGCAGCAGGTCGCGCTGCACGCCCTGGCGCGACACGTCGGCGCCGTGCGCATCGCTGCGGGCGGCGATCTTGTCGACTTCGTCGAGGAAGACGATGCCGTTCTGCTCGACCGAGCGCACGGCTTCGAGCTTGACCTCTTCGTCGTTGATCATGCGCGCGGCTTCCTCGTCGGCGAGCAGCTTCAGCGCCTCGCGGATCTTCAGCTTGCGCTGCCTCTTCTTGCCGCCGCCCAGGTTCTGGAACATGCCCTGGATCTGCTGGGTCAGTTCCTCCATGCCCGGCGGGGCGAAGATTTCGGCCTGCATCGAGGGCGCCGCCACCTCGATGTCGATTTCCTTGTCGTCCAGCTCGCCTTCGCGCAGCTTCTTGCGGAATTTCTGCCGTGTGGCCGAATCCTTCGTCGGCTCGGGCTCGGCATTGAAGCCCATCGCCCGCGCCGGCGGCAGCAGGGCGTCGAGCACACGGTCCTCGGCGGCGTCGAGGGCGCGGTCGCGCACCCGCTTCATCGCCCGCTCGCGGCCATCCTTGATGGCGATTTCCATCAGGTCGCGGATGATGGTGTCCACATCGCGGCCGACGTAGCCCACTTCGGTGAACTTGGTCGCCTCGATCTTGATGAAAGGGGCGTTGGCCAGGCGTGCCAGGCGGCGGGCGATCTCGGTCTTGCCGACGCCGGTGGGGCCGATCATCAGTATGTTCTTGGGCGTGATCTCGCTGCGCAGCGGCTCTTCCACCTGGGCACGGCGCCAGCGGTTGCGCAAGGCGATGGCGACGGCCTTCTTTGCCTTGTCCTGGCCGACGATGTGCTTGTCGAGTTCGGAGACGATCTCCGGCGGGGTCATCTGGGTCATGCGTTCGCTCTCAATCCAGCACTTCGATGGTGTGATGGTGATTGGTGTAGATGCAGAGGTCGGCAGCGATGCCGAGCGCCTTGGAGACGACTTCGGCCGGCGCCAGTTCGGTGTTCTCGATCAGCGCGCGCGCGGCCGACTGCGCGTAGGCGCCGCCGCTGCCGATGGCGACGATGCCCTGCTCGGGTTCGAGCACGTCGCCGTTGCCGGTGATGATCAGCGAATGGTCGCGGTCGGCGACCGCCAGCATGGCTTCGAGCCGGCGCAGCATGCGGTCGGTGCGCCAGTCCTTGGCCAGCTCCACCGCCGAACGCAGCAGGTTGCCCTGGTGCTTGTCGAGCTTGGCCTCGAAGCGCTCGAACAGCGTGAAGGCGTCGGCCGTACCGCCGGCGAAACCGGCCAGGATCTGGCCGTCGTACAGCGTGCGCACCTTGCGCGCCGAAGCCTTGATGACGATGTTGCCCAGCGTGACCTGGCCGTCGCCGCCGAGGGCGACCCGATTGCCGCGCCGCACCGACAGGATGGTTGTACCGCGATATTGTTCCATGACGATTCCCCGCCGGCTCGCGGCCGGCGTTGCTATATAGATTCAGTGGCGCAGCGTGACGTGCGCGACCTGGTCGACGCTCATGACGCGCAGCAGCGCCGCGACCATGGCATTGACGTTGAAAAGGGTCACGAGTTTACCCTGAGCCTTGAGCGTGGCGAGAATGTTGAACAGCAGGCCCGCACAGACGAAATCGACCCGGTGCAGCTGCGCACAGTCCACCTTCAATTCCCTGCGTTCCGCCGCGAGGCTGGCGAGCCGTTTCAGCGATTCGTTCGCGGCCCCGCACAGCTCGCCGCACAGCCGGGGCACGTCACCCGCCACCGCGTCCGCCTCCGGCTCGGCGCACTTCGGCACGGCCGCCGCGATGCCTTTCCACGACGGCGGCGACTCCTCGAACGTGACCGCGTAGTCGATGGCGAGGTTTTCGAAGCGTTGCTGATCGCCGGTGAATTGCAACAATTCGAGCAGCAGCAGCCAGGTGTCGCGCCCTTCCGCCTGGCCCGCGACGGTCCGCCGGGCCAGATCCTCGATGAAAGGCTCGACGCTCGACAGGCTGAGCTTGATCCGCTCGGCCAACAGGCTTTCGAGCAGCGTCAGCAAGGCGCTACAGCCGGCATCCGCAACGTTGCGCAGCCTGCCGACATCGATGCGCACGGCCCCGCTGCGACGTGCGACGGCAGCGATCTGGGCGAGCTGGGTTTCCCCCTGGGCGGCCAGGTTGCCGGACAGGCCGACCGCCGGCATGCGTTCCCCGCTCGTGCGCCCTCCCTTGGGCGACAAATCCACCCACGGCGGCGGCGAACGCTCGAAACGCATGGCGTAGTCGAGCACGCGCGCCTCGAAGCGCTCGCGCTGGCCGGTCAGGCGGTACAGATCCAGCAGCATCATCCACAGCCCTTCGCCCGTCGCCGCCTTCGGGTCGTCGAGCGTCGCCGTCAGCACCTGCTCGGCTTCGGCCACGCCGCCATTGGCGTACAGGATCGCCGCCTCTTCGAACACCGCACCGATGCCGGCCCCGACTTCCTGGACCTCGACGCCGCCCACGGCCATGGAGAGGCCGTGATCGGCCCCGGTGCCGGTGAAATCGAGTTCGGACAGCACGGTCGGCGACGGGCGCCCGGTTTCGCCGACATCCTCGGCCGGCCCGGTCTGCCGCTCACCGCCCGGCCGTTTCCGGCCGAAAAAGGAAAGTGCCACGCTGTGCTTCGTCCCAAGTATTTGCCACGGACTCCAGGAACCCGGACGGAGGATAGCATTTCCCGCAATCCGCCTGCGAAAACAGGCCCGCGCACGGCCGTTCGCGGGGATTACGTTTTGTAAATGTCCGCATCTTCACGCGCCACTGGACGACCTCACAGGCTCGGATAGAATGCTGCGATGCAACCAGAAATTGCCGCTGCCTCACCACCGCAGGAGCGCCTGCCGCAGGGCCTTCCGTCCCCGGCGGTTTCGTTCGCCCTGCCGATCCGCGTCTATTACGAAGACACCGACGCGGGCGGTGTCGTCTACTACGCCAACTACCTGCGCTTCTGCGAGCGGGCGCGCACCGAATGGCTGCGCGCGCTCGGCGTCGAGCAGCAGGCGCTGCTGGATTCGGCCGGCATCGCCTTCGTCGTGCGCTCGGTGAAGGCGGATTACCTGCAGCCCGCCCGCCTCGACGACGTCCTGCAGGTCGTCAGCCACATCGCCACCCTGCGCCGCGCCAGCCTGGTGTTCGAGCAGGAAATCCGGCGCGACGGGCAACTTCTGTTCACCGCCCAAGTCCTAATCGCCTGCATCGACCATCGGCGGCAGAAGCCGGTGCAGATTCCGGCCCCGCTGTACGCCAATCTCCATGCCCACCTCGAAAGCCTAGCATGACCGTCACCCACGACCTTTCCATCCTCAGCCTCATCAGCCAGGCCAGCGTCCTCGTCCAGCTCGTCATGGCCCTGCTCGCGGCATTGTCGCTGGTGTCCTGGTACTGGATCTTCCGCAAGTCGTTCCAGATCCGCGCCGCGCGCACCCAGACCGACGGGTTCGAGCGCGACTTCTGGAGCGGCGGCGACCTCAACACCTTGTTCGATGCCGCCACCCGCAACGAAAACGGCGGCATGGAGCGCATCTTCGAATCGGGCTACCGCGAATACACCAAGCTGCGGGCCAAGGGCCACGACCACCCGGCCATCCTCGACGGCGCGCGGCGCGCGATGCGCGCGACCTACCAGCGCGAAGTCGACGACCTCGAAGCCCATCTCGCCTTCCTCGCCTCGGTCGGCTCGGTGTCGCCCTACATCGGCCTGCTCGGCACCGTGTGGGGCATCATGAACTCCTTCCGCGGGCTTTCCAGCGTCGGCGCGGCCACGCTCGCCCAGGTCGCCCCCGGCATCGCCGAGGCGCTGGTCGCGACCGCGATCGGCCTGTTCGCGGCGATTCCGGCCGTCGTCGCCTACAACCGCTTCGCGCACGACATCGACCGCCTGGGCATCCGCTTCGAGAGCTTCATCGAAGAGTTTTCCAACATCCTGCAGCGCAACCTGCGCTGACGGACACGGAGGACCGCCATGCGTCAACGCCGCCTGATGAACCAGATCAACGTCGTCCCCTACATCGACGTGATGCTGGTGCTGCTGGTGATTTTCATGGTCACCGCGCCGATGATCCAGCACGGCACCATCGAAGTGCCTTCGGCCAGCGCGGGCACCCCCCCGCCGCAGGCCGAAGCACTCGTCATCGAAGTGGCCGCCGACGGCAAGCTCGGGCTGCGGGCCAGCAGCAGCGGCACGTCCCGCGCCCTGCGCAACGACCAGCTCCAGCCCGCGCTGCTGGAAGCGCTGGAGAAGAATCCGGAACAGGCTTTCCTCGTCGCCGCCCACAGCACGCTGGACTACCAGAAGGTGATCGACGTGCTCGAAGTCGCCCGCGGCGCCGGCGTGCGCAAGATCAGCCTGATCACTCAGAGCAGCACGCCACGGCAATGAGGGATCGCGTCGTACCGCCGCGCAAGGCACCGGGCAAATGGCAGTCGCTCGGACTGACCATCGCGGTCCATCTGGGCCTGTTCCTGTTCCTGTTCTTCGGCGTCCGCTGGCAAAGCCCGCCGCCGGCCGGGCTCGAAGTCGGACTCGTCAGCGCACCCGAAACGGCCGCGCCGGCGCCGAAGCCCGAACCGGCGCCGAAGCCCGAACCCAGGCCGGAACCGAAACCCGAGCCCAAACCGGAGCCTCCGCCTCCCAAGCCGGAGCCGAAACCCGAACCGCCCAAGCCGGTGGCCAAGCCCGAGATCGCCACCAAGGCACCGGAGAAAAAGCCGGAGCCCAAACCTCAGCCGAAACCGGAACAGAAGAAACCCGAGCCGAAGAAACCGGAACCCAAGCCGGAGCCGAAGCCCGCACCCAAACCGGAGCCGAAGCCCGCACCCAAGCCGGAGCCCAAGCCTCAGCCGAAACCGGAGCCCAAACCCCCGGCCAAGCCTCAGCCCAAGCCTGCGCAGGACGACTACATGAAGGAACTGCTGGCAAAGGAAACGCAGGCCGCGCAGAACGCCCGGCTCGAAGGCATGCTGCGGCAGGAGGCCGCCCGCGCCGGCGCGCAGGGCGAAATGGACAAGTACGTGAATGCGATCCGCACCAAGGTACGCGGCAAGCTCCTGCCGCCGCCGGGGCTGTCGGGAAACCCCGAGGCGGTCTTCGAGGTCGATCAGACTCCGACCGGCGTCGTGCTCGCCGTACGGCTCAAGCGCTCGTCCGGCGTACCCGCGCTGGACCAGGCCATCGAGCGCGCGATCCTGGCCTCGGACCCCTTGCCCACGCCTTCGAACCCGGCTCTGTTCCAGCGCACGCTCGAACTCAGATTCCGTCCGCTGGCCGACAACTAAGCATGCCTTATCTACTTAATCCATCGATATAATCTGCGGCTGGAGCGGCCTCACATGACACGAACCCTGACCCTCTTCCGACTCTTGCTGGCCATCGTGCTGGCCGGCTTCGCGCTGGGCGCGCGCGCGCAGCTTTCGATCGAAATCACCGGCGCCGGCGCCTCGCGCTTTCCGGTGATCATCCCGATCTTCGAGCACGAGGGCCAGTTGCCCAACAGCGTCACCGACGTGGTACGCGCCGACCTCGATCGCAGCGGACTGTTCAGCCTGGTCGACCTCGGCCCGCTGGCGCTGCCGGAATCCGTCATGCCCGACCTGCCGGCGATGCGCGGCCGCGGCGCCGACGCGGTGCTGACCGGCAGCGTCGTCGCCCAGGGCAGCGGCCGCTACGAAGTGCGCTTCCGCCTGTTCGACACCCAGACCCAGCTCGAACTCGGCGCCATGGCGCTGCCGATGACGGCCTCGCAGAACCGCCTCGTCGGCCACCGCATCGCCGACTTCGTCTACGAAAAACTCACCGGCCAGCCCGGCTACTTCTCCACCCGCATCGCCTACGTGGTCAAGAGCGGCCCCAACTTCGAGCTGCAGGTCGCCGACGCCGACGGCATGAACGCAGCCACCGCGCTGCGCTCGCGCGAGCCCATCATCTCGCCCGCGTGGTCGCCGGACGGCCAGCGCCTGGCCTACGTCTCGTTCGAGCAGAAGAAGCCGATCATCTACGTGCACACGCTCGCCACCGGCCAGCGCCGCGTCGTCTCCAATTTCAAGGGCTCCAACTCCGCCCCCACCTGGTCGCCCGACGGCAGCCAGCTCGCGGTGGTGCTGACCAAGGACGGCCAGTCGCAGCTCTACGTGCTCAACGCCGACGGTTCGGGCGTGCGTCGCCTGGCCAGCTCGTCCGGCATCGACACCGAGCCTTTCTGGGGCCGGGACAACAACATCTACTTCACTTCCGATCGCGGCGGCAGTCCGCAGATCTACCGTATCTCCGCTGGCGGCGGCAGCGCCCAGCGGGTGACCTTCGACGGCAACTACAACGTCAGTCCGCGCCTGTCGGCGGACGGCAAGCTGCTTGCCTTCATCACCCGCAACGGCGGCCGCTTCCAGGTGGCCGTGCAGGACCTCGCCTCCCGCCAGACAACGATCCTCACCGATTCGGCACGCGACGAATCGCCCAGCTTCGCCCCCAACGGCCGCATGATCCTCTACGCCACCGAAAGCGGCGGGCGGGGCGTGCTGTCGGCGGTGTCGTCGGATGGGCGGATCAAGCAACGCCTGACGGTGAAGGCCGCCGATGTCCGCGAACCCGCCTGGGGTCCGCAGCCACGGCAATAACAAAGCTGCAACAACCACTGCTGTCTCAAAACCAGACATACCGGAGCATCACACATGAAGAAGCTTGCAATCCCCGCCCTGCTGTCGCTGATCCTGGCCGCGTGCTCGAGCACCGGCCCCACCGACACTGCAGCCCAGGTCGAAGACCGCTCGTCGGGCACCGGCGTCGCCACCGTCACCGCCGACAGCGCCGCCGGCTCGGGCATCGCCGCGCTGACCGACCCGAACAACATCCTGTCCAAGCGCAGCGTGTTCTTCGACTTCGACAGCTACGTCATCCAGCCGGAAGCCAAGCCGCTGATCGAAGCCCACGCCCGCTTCCTGGTGCAGAACCCGCAGATGAAGATGCTGATCCAGGGCAACACCGACGAGCGCGGCAGCCGCGAGTACAACCTCGCGCTGGGCCAGAAGCGCGCCGACGTGGTCAAGCAGGCGCTGCTGCTGCTGGGCGCCCGCGAAGCGCAGATCGAGTCCGTCAGCCTGGGCGAGGAAAAGCCGCGCTGCGACGCGCCTACCGAAGCCTGCTTCGCCGAGAACCGCCGCGGCGACATGCTCTACTCGGGCGAGTTCTGAGATGAAGCGCCTGCTGCCGCTGGCGGTGATCCTCGTCCTGTCATCGGCCGGAGCCGCGCAAGCGGCTTTGTTCGGTGACAACGAGGCCCGCCGGCAGATCACCGACATGCGCCAGGACATCGAGGGCCGGCTGGAAACCACCAGCCGCGGCCAGCTCGAGCTCGCCAACCAGAACGAACAGCTGCGTGCCGAAGTCGCCCGCCTGCGCGGCCAGATCGAACTGCTGGTCAACGAGGTGGAAACCCTCAAGCAGCGGCAGCGGGACTTCTACGTCGACCTCGACACCCGTCTGCGGCAGATCGAGACGGGCGGTGCAACGGCCGCCGCCGGCAGCGACCCCGCCGCCGAATCCGCCGACTACGAAGCTGCGCTGAACCTGCTCAAGGAAGGCAAGCATCGCGAGGCGCTGGCCGCCTTCGACGCCTTCGTCGCCAGGTACCCCACGGGCGATTTCAGCGCCGGCGCCCATTTCTGGGCAGGCAATGCCGCGCTGCAGGCCAAGGACATCAACGCCGCCACCAAGCACTTCAACACCGTGCTGACCAAGTGGCCCAACGAGAACGTCGCTCCCGACGCCCTGCTCGGCCTGGCCAACAGCCAGCAATCGATCGGCGACGCGGCCACCTCGCGCCGCACGCTGCAGACGCTGGTCGAACGTTATCCGCAGAGCAACGCCGCCCAGGTCGCCAGGCAGCGCCTCGGCCAGCGCTGAGGCCGGCGTGACGGCAAACGAAACAGCGACGGCAGCAGCCGTCAAACTGCGCGTCACCGAGATCTTCGCCTCGGTGCAGGGTGAATCGACCCGCGTCGGCCTGCCGACGGTGTTCGTGCGCCTCACCGGCTGTCCGCTGCGCTGTACCTGGTGCGACACCGCCTATGCCTTCACCGGCGGCGAGTCGCGCAGCCTCGACGACATCATGGACGAGGTCGCAGGCCACGGCCTCAAGCACGTCTGCGTCTCCGGCGGCGAACCGCTGTCGCAGAAGAACTGCCTGGCGCTGATGCGCGCACTGTGCGACGCCGGCTACTCGGTGTCGCTCGAAACCAGCGGTGCGCTCGACATCGGCAAGGTCGATCCGCGCGTGTCGCGCGTCGTCGATCTCAAGGCGCCCGGCTCCGGCGAAGTCGAACGCAATCTATACGCCAACATCGCCCTGCTCACGCCTCACGACGAAGTCAAGATCGTATTGGCCGACGAAGCGGACTACGAGTGGGCCAAGCGCCAGATCGCCGAACACCGCATCGCCGAGCGCTGTACCGTGCTGCTGTCGCCGGTCGCCGGCTCGCTCGACCCCGCCCGGCTGGCGGAATGGGTCGTGCGCGACCGCCTGCCGGTCCGCTTTCAACTGCAATTGCACAAAGTGCTGTGGAACGACGCCCGCGGCCGCTGAGCCGCGGCACAGCCGTCCCCGGCACCACAGATCGGAAGCTTTCCCGATGACTCAAGCCAAACGCGCCGTCGTCCTGCTGTCAGGCGGCCTCGACTCCGCAACCTGCCTCGCCATCGCCCGCGACCAGGGCTTCGACGCCTACGCCCTGTCGGTCGCCTACGGCCAGCGCCACACCGCAGAGCTGACGGCCTCGCTGCGCGTCGCCCAGGCGCTGGGCGCCCGCGAGCATCGGCTCGCGCGCATCGACCTCGGCCAGTTCGGCGGCTCCGCGCTGACCGACCCGTCCATCGAGGTGCCCGAGGACATGCCCGCAGACGGCGAGAGCGCCGGCATCCCCGTCACCTACGTGCCCGCCCGCAACACCGTGATGCTGTCGATCGCCATGGCCTGGGCCGAAGTCCTCGGCGCCAACGACATCTTCATCGGCGTCAATGCGGTGGACTATTCCGGCTACCCCGACTGCCGCCCGGCCTTCATCCAGGCTTTCGAGACGATGGCCAACCTGGCCACCCGGGCAGGCGTCGAAGGCGCCCGCCTGCGCATCCACGCACCGCTGATCGACCTCAGCAAGGCCGACATCATCCGCCGCGGCATCGCGCTCGGCGTCGACTACGGCATCACCGTCACCTGCTACCAGGCCGACGAGGCCGGCCGCGCCTGTGGCCGCTGCGAAGCCTGCCGCCTGCGCGCCGCAGGCTTCGCCGGCGCAGGCGTGGCGGACCCCACGCCCTACCAGTTGCGCAACGCCTGACCCGGCCACGGGGCACCGTCCCTGCAGCCTTCGGCTCAACGCTGCCGGGGTTTTCGCCTAGAATGGCCGGCCATCCCGTTGCCGGCTGCACCATGGAAGAAACGATCGTCTCCGCCTCCACCATCGCCTGGCTCGCTTTCGCCGTCAGCACGGTGTTCGGCTTCGTCGCCAATCGGACCAACTTCTGCACCATGGGTGCGGTGTCCGACATCATCAACATGGGCGACTGGAGCCGCATGCGCATGTGGGTCGTTGCCATCGCGGTCGCCATCCTCGGCACCGCCGCCTTGCAACTGGCCGGACTCATCGACGTCACCCGCTCGATCTACACCGGCAGCAAACTGACCTGGCTGTCGCACATCGTCGGCGGCCTCGCCTTCGGCGTCGGCATGACGCTGGCCTCGGGCTGCGGCAGCAAGACCCTGATCCGCATCGGCGGCGGCAATCTCAAGTCGCTGGTGGTCTTCGTCTTCCTCGCCATCAGCGCCTACATGACGCTGCGCGGCCTGTTCGCCGTCTGGCGCGTCAACATCCTCGATACCGTCGCCGCAGAGCTGCCGCATACCCAGGACATTCCCGCCTTCATCGCTGCCGCCGGCATCGAGCCGGCCAGCGCACTGGCGATCTCCGCCGGCCTGATCGGCATCATCCTGCTGCTGTGGGCCGTCGCCGAGCGCGATGCGCGCACTGTCGACGTCTGGCTCGGCGGCGTGGTCGTCGGCGCCACCGTGATCGCCGGCTGGTACGTCTCCGGCCACATCGGCTACGTCGCCGAACACCCCGAAACCCTGGAAGAAGCCTTCATCGCCACCAACAGCGGCCGCGCCGAATCCCTCACCTTCGTCGGGCCGCTGGCCTTCACGCTCGAGCTGCTGATGTTCTGGAGCGACACCAGCCGCATCGTCACCTTCGGCATCGCCAGCGTGCTCGGCGTCATCGCCGGCTCGGCCCTCTACGCCGTGGTGTCGAAGAGCTTCCGCCTCGAAGGTTTCCGCAACGCCCCCGACCTCGCCCGCCACATGATCGGCGGCATCCTGATGGGCTTCGGCGGCGTGACGGCGCTGGGCTGCACCATCGGCCAGGGCATCACCGGACTGTCCACCCTGGCCGTCGGCGCCTTCATCACCACCGCCGCCATCATCACAGGCTGCGCCATCGCGATGAAGATCCAGTACTGGCTGCTGATGCGGGAAGCCTGAAGCAGGCCGGGAGACGGCAGTGCGTTGTTGACGTGGCTGCCTCCAGCTTCTAGAATTTCGCCTCTCTTTTGGGTCGTTAGCTCAGCTGGTAGAGCAGCGGACTTTTAATCCGTTGGTCGCAGGTTCGAATCCTGCACGGCCTACCAAATTCAGATGAAACGCCAATCCTGCCAAAGGATTGGCGTTTTGTTTTTTTCGCCTCCCCCCGCAGCACCGGCCAACCCAAGCCCCGGCATGTATCCCGAATTGTCCAACCCGTATCGGGATACATGCCTCTGCAAATCCGTCCGCCCTGGAAAAATCCGGGATACATCCGCCTGTTCAAATGGCAGCACGGCCCGAACGGCGGGCATCTCGATCCGAGGAGCAGACACATGAAGACATGGACGAAGGCACTGATCGCCACTGGCGTCATCGCGGTGCATGCGCTGGGTTTTGCGGCCACCAGCCAACCCCGCAACGAAACGCCCCGGAGCGGGCTGCTCGCAATGCAGACCGCCGAAACGGAATGGCTGCTGCCGGAAGTCGTCGTCACCGCCGACAGCGGAAGACCACCGAAGGAGCGAGGCGGCAGGCGTGCCGCCCGGCACGGAAGCGGCTGCCGCTTCCATTGCGATGACGGCGGCGAAGCACTCCGGACGCCCGCCCACCGCACTTGATTACAACACCCCGATTGGACAGGCCACCCGAGAAGCAGGTATCATGCCCGCCACTGAAGATTGGCGAAGCCGCTTCCGCCCCCACGGCGCCGCTGTTGCCGTGGCCCCGGAAACATCGAGCCGATGACCGCCTCACCCGCCCAT
Organism: Thauera butanivorans NBRC 103042; assembly: GCF_001591165.1. Lineage (GTDB taxonomy): Bacteria > Pseudomonadota > Gammaproteobacteria > Burkholderiales > Rhodocyclaceae > Thauera > Thauera butanivorans. The sequence goes on along the minus strand of NZ_BCUG01000080.1, from coordinate 710 downwards.
GGCCTGGATGACGCCGTGGCGCATGCGAGGGGCGGCCCTTCCCCTTCAATGACCTACCGTGTCGTCCGGTGAGCCCTTTGGCGGGTTCGCCCGGTTTTTCCGAGACACAAGCTGCGGCACCCGTGTGCTGCAGGCCGATGTGGTCTTCGCGCCCGACAAGCGTTCCGGACCGCTCTCACGCTGCGCGCCGGCTTGCATCCGGCGCACGGCTCGCACCCGTGCGAATGATGCGGGTGTGCAATCGCCCCAGCTTTGAAGCGGCCTGTCACTTTTGCGCAGGCCCGGCCGGTCCGCCCCTTGCGCCACGCGCACAAGCCCCCGGCCCGATGCCCTTCCCCGGCGGAGGTGGGCAAATCGCCGCTGCGCGCCCGAGGCATGCGCTCCGGCACAATGACAAGGAGCCCGAACATGGCCAAGGAAGAACTCATCGAAATGCACGGATCCGTTACCGAAGTCCTGCCGGATGGACGCTACCGCGTCACCCTGGACAACGGCCACAACCTCATCGCCTACTCCGGCGGCAAGATGCGCAAGCACCACATCCGCATCATCGCCGGCGACAACGTCTCGCTCGAGATGTCGCCCTACGACCTGAGCAAGGGCCGCATCACTTTCCGCCACTTGCCGGGCCGTCCGGCCGGCACCGCGTCGGCCCCGCCGCCCCGCCGCCGCTGAGCGTTCAGCCCTTCGAAGCCCCTGCCGGATCGGCA
>NZ_BCUG01000079.1 GCF_001591165.1 Thauera butanivorans NBRC 103042 | reverse complement strand
TTGACATATCCATGGAGAGGCTCCACCGGGCATCGGCCGATGCCAGTCGGAATGTGGGGAGGGAGAACCCTGCCGGTCCTGCGGCATGGGCCGGGTGCGCCCCTGCGGGCGCACCCTCGCTATCGTTCTTTTCGGGCTTACTTGAGCAGCGACCAGGTGCCGTCGCGGATCTCGATCATCACGCGCGAACGCTCGTCGAGGCCGAGATGGTCGTCGGCGCTCATGGTGTAGATGCCGGTGGCGCCCGCGACTTCCTTGACGTTCTCCAGCGCATCACGCAGCGCGGCGCGGAACTCGGCGGTGCCCGGCTTGGCGGCCTTCAGCGCCTCCGGCACGGCGGCCTGCAGCAGCACGCCGGCATCCCAGGCATAGGCGCCGAAGCTCGATACCGTACCGGCGCCATTGGCGGCCTCGTACTTCTCGACGTAGGCCAGCGCGCTGGCCTTGACCGGGTTGTCGTCAGGCAGGCTGCGTGCCATCTGCACCGGGCCGACCGGCAGCAGCGTGCCTTCGCAGTCCTTGCCACAGATGCGCAGGAAGTCGTTGTTGGCGACGCCGTGGGTCTGGTAGATCGGCCCCTTGTAGCCGCGCTCGCGCAGCGTCTTCTGCGGCAGCGCGGCGGGCGTGCCCGATCCGGCGATGAACACCGCGTCGGCCTTGGCCGACATCAGCTTCAGCGCCTGGCCGGTGACCGAGGTGTCGGCCGGGTTGAAGCGTTCGTTGGCGACGATCTTGATGCCGGCGGCGTCGGCCAGCTTCTGGAACTGCTCGTACCAGCCTTCGCCATAGGCGTTGGCGAAGCCGATGAAGGACACCGTCTTGACCTTGTTGGCGCTCATGTGCTCGATGATCGCCGACGCCATCTGCTGGTCGTTCTGCGGCGTCTTGAACACCCAGTACCGCTTGTCGTCCATCGGCGCGACGATGCGGGCCGAGGCAGCCATCGAGATCATCGGCGTCCTGGTTTCGGCGGCGACGTCGACCATCGCCAGCGAGGGGGGGCTGGTGGTGGAGCCGATCAGCACGTCGACCTTGTCCTCGGCCACCAGCTTGCGCGTGTTCTTGACCGCGGTGGTGGTGTCGGATGCGTCGTCCAGCACGATGTAGCGCACCGTTTCGCCGCCGATGGTGGTCGGCAGCAGCGACACGGTGTTGCGCTCGGGAATGCCGAGCGAGGCCGCAGGGCCGGTCGCCGACAGCACGACACCGACCTTGATCTCGGCCTGGACGGCAGTGGCGGCAAACGCGAGGCCGATGGCGGCCAGCAGGGTGTGACGTAGCTTCATGGTTTCTCCTCCGTTCTTCTAGATGTGATGAACCGCGTGCTCGACAGCTCTGCCCGCAGCCCGGCCTGCAACACTTGATGACCTACCTCGACCGCCCTTCGGCACGGATACGGGAAGCATCCGAAAAATTCTGAATAGCGGAAGAGATTTCGTTTATTAGAAATGATACAAAACGATGCGTCAAGCTGAAATTTTGTATCGCTTGAGACATTCATCGCAGTCGCGGCCTATCGAAGGCCGCGCCCCACATCCACCACCCGCCTGCCGTAAAGACCGGAGCAGGCCTGCCAGCCGCTCCGCCGGCAGGCTCAGTCCGGCGCCGGCGTGGCGCCGAGCCGCCGCGAAAGATCGTCAGCCGCGCGCCGCAGCGCGGCGAGCGTGGCACCGCCCGGAGACAGGTCCATCGAGCCTTCGACGCCGACGACGGCGATCGTCATCGTGATCTCGTTCTTGAAATTGAATACCGGCGCGGCGGCGGCCTCGACGCCGCGCGCGAAGTAGTCGCCGGTGACGACTGCCATCCCCGCTTCACGCACCTGCGCCAGCAGCGTGCGGACATCGTCCATGTCGTGGATGTCGGTCGGCGTCTTGCCGCTTTCGAGTTCGCGCGCAATCAGCGCCTCGGTCTGGCGCTCGGGCAGCCAGGCCGCAAACACCCGCCCGCCCGCCGAGCGCAGCATGCTGAGGCTGGTGCCGGTGACGACGTTGACCGTGATCGGGCGGCGCGGACGTTCCCAGCGCACCACGACCGGGCCGCCCTCGCTCCACACCGACAGCGCCACCGTCTCGTTGGTGGCGTCGCGCAGGTCGCTGATCGCCATCAGGCCGAGGCGGATGCGGTCCACCCGGTCGAGCGCCACCAAGCCGAGGTTCAGCGCGAAGGGGCCGAGGTCGTAGCGCGAAGTCAGGCGGTCCTGCTCGACCAGGCCGCTGCGGATCAGGCTGACGAGGTAGCGGTGCGCCTTCGACGGCGGCATGCCGGCCGCCTGGGCGATGTCCTTGAGCATCATCGAGCGCCGGCCGGTGACCATCGCGCGCAGAATGCTCATGCCCACTTCGAGCGATTGAACCCCATGCTTGCCGTCCAGCTCCTCGCTCGCCGTACTCATCGGACTTGTTCCTTATCCAAGAAATCGTTTATTTATATATAACTCAAACACAGGAGAGCATGCGTGATCAAGCCCGAACTGAAGGTCTACGCCATCGACGGCATCGTTCCTGTGGTCGACCCGAGCGCCTACGTCCACCCCTCGGCCATCCTGATCGGCGACGTCATCATCGGCCCCGGCTGCTACGTCGGCCCCTGTGCCAGCCTGCGCGGCGACTTCGGCCGCCTGATCCTCGAACGCGGCGCCAACCTGCAGGACACCTGCGTCATGCACGGCTTTCCCGGCACCGACACGGTGGTGGAGGAAGACGGCCACGTCGGCCACGGCGCGGTGCTGCACGGCTGCCGCGTCGGGCGCAACGCGCTGATCGGCATGAACGCGGTGATCATGGACAACGTGGTGATCGGCGAGGAAGCCATCGTCGCCGCATCGGCCTTCGTCAAGGCCGGCGTCGAGATTCCGCCGCGCGTGCTCGTCGCCGGCGTGCCGGCCAAGGTCATCCGGCCGCTGAGCGAGGACGAGATCCGCTGGAAGGGCGAAGGCACCGCCACCTACCAGGACCTGACGCGGCGCTGCCTGGCAACCCTGTACGAGACGACGCCGCTGGCGGCGGTCGAGCCCGGCCGCAAGCGCATCGAGATGCCGGGCGTCGTGCCGCTGGTCGAAGTCAGGAAGCGCGAAGGCTGAGCACCGCGGCGCTCAGAGCGGCAGCGCGAGCGGGTCGGTATCGCGGAAACGTTCGTGGAGACGCGCCGAGGCTTCGGGCGTCGAACCATCGGCCAGATGGAAGCAGGCATCCAGGTGGCGCTCGGAACCGGCCAGCAGCCGGCGGTAGAGTTCGCGGCACAGCAGGCGGGCCTTCTGCCCCGGCCAGTCGGCCGGCAGCAGGACGTCGGGCAGGCCGGGATCACGGAGCAGGAGGCGGCGATGATCGTGGATCAGCAGCACGCGCAGCAGGAAGGCGGTTTCGTCCGCCAGCTCGAAGCCACCGTCGCGCAAGGTGCCCAGCACCGGCTGGTAGCGCGCGGTGAAACTGCGGTACATGTCGGCCAGGTGGCCGAGATCCCAGGCCGAATGCACCATCGCGGCGTCGCTCGCCGCCGTGCCGGGCGCCGCGTCGGCCGCCATCAGGGGCTTCAGGCGGTCGAGCAGGCCGCCCAGGCCTTCGGCCACCAGGGCATCGAAGACGGCGATCAGGTCGACGCCCGGATGCACGAAGCAGTCGTTGCTGAGCGAGCCGAAGCCCTGCCACAGCAAGGCCTTGCGCAGGCGCTCGCGGTCCTTCGCGGCCAGTTCGCCGACGGTGACGATCAGGCGCCAGCGGCGATCCCAGTGTGGTGTGGCAGCGGCGTAGATCACGCGCGCGGCCTCGTCGATGCGCTGTTCGCCCAAGGGTGTCAGCAGATAGTCGGTGCGCCGGCCCGAACGCTGGCTCGCCAGCCATTCGTCCCGCACCAGGCGGAACACCGCCGTGCGCACCAGCCGCTCGTTGAGCCCGAGCGGCTGCAGCAGGCGGATCAGGCTGCCCAGCCAAATCCGGCCGCCGCGCGGCACGACCGCGTCGCCGAACATCGAAACGATCAGGGAGCCTGCATGTACACGGTCTTGACGACGGAAATCGTCGAGCAGCTGTTGCAGGGGGTTGGACACGGTGATGACGGAGGACATGGCGTTCGAGGCGGCGAAGTCTAACGGATTCAGTGGTTTGCGCATAGCCAGCCCCTCTCTTCCCTGCAGCAGGAGCCGACCATGCCTTGCCGGCCGCAGATGCCTTCAGCCCGTTCCCGCTGCCGCTGCGATGCCGTCACCGCACCGGAGCGCAGGCGCCGGCCACGCTGCGGCGAATCGCCTTAAAACGATACAAATTATCATATAAAACTTAGAATTTAGTATCGTTTATGGCTTTTCAGGAATTGATGAAAAAATTTTATAAATGATGAATGACTTTAAAAATCACCCTTATTATCACAATATCTATATGAAAATAAACATGTTTTGATTTACGGAACAAATTTTGAATAGGAGAAATTGAAAATTTTTCGAGACAATCCATCGATACTGTTTCTTGACGTTCAATGGACTAATTCGTATCGTTTATAAAACACCCCGCCGGAGAGAGACGTATGAGCCACCCCCTTCTTGAAAAGCACCGCGGCATCCTCGACAACGCGCTGAACACGATCGCGACGCGCGGCTACTGGACGCCTTTCCCGGAAATGCCCAGCCCCAAGCTCTACGGCGAAACCGCGCCCGAGGACGGCAAGCGTGCCTTCGAGGCCCACCTGGGCAAGCACTTCGAGCTGGACCAGCCCGGCCAGACCGGCTGGCTCGACAAGGAAACCTCGCCCTACGGCGCCACGCTCGGCGTCAGCTACCCGGTGTGCGAGCCCGAGGCACTGATCGCCGCCGGCACCGAAGCCATGAAGAGCTGGCAGGCCGTCGGCGCCGACGGCCGCACCGGCATCTGCCTCGAAATCCTCACCCGCCTCAACGCCCAGAGCTTCGAGATCGCCCATGCGGTGATGATGACCACCGGCCAGGGCTGGATGATGGCCTTCCAGGCCGGCGGCCCGCACGCGCAGGATCGCGGCCTGGAGGCCGTCGCCTACGCCTGGCGCGAGCAGAGCTTCGTGCCGGCCGAAACGAGCTGGGAGAAGCCGCAGGGCAAGAACCCGCCGCTGGTCATGAAGAAGCACTACCAGATCGTCGGCCGCGGCGTCGGCCTGGTGGTCGGCTGCGGCACCTTCCCGACCTGGAACACCTACCCCGGCCTGTTCGCCGCGCTCGCCACCGGCAACGCCGTCATCGTCAAGCCGCACAGCAACGCCGTCCTGCCGGCGGCGATCACCGTGCGCACGATCCGCGCCGTGCTCGCCGAGAACGGCATCGACCCCGACCTCGTCACGCTGTGCGTCGCGCCCCAGCGCGCCGCCACCCAGGCGCTGGCCACCCATCCGGCGGTGAAATCGATCGACTTCACCGGCAGCAACGTCTTCGGCCAGTGGCTGATCGACAACTGCCGCCAGGCCCAAGTCTATGCCGAGCTGGCCGGCGTCAACAACATCGTCATCGACTCCACCAGCGCCTACAAGGCGATGCTGGGCAACCTCGCCTTCACGCTGTCGCTGTACTCCGGCCAGATGTGCACCACTTCGCAGGCGATCTTCGTGCCGGCCGGCGGCATCGACACCGACGAAGGCCACAAGAGCTACGACGAGGTCTGCGCCGACCTGGCGAAGTCGATCGAGCGCTTCCTGTCCAAGCCCGAAGTCGCCCATGCCGTGCTCGGCGCGATCCAGTCCGCCGACACCGCCGAACGCATCGACATCGCCAACGCCGGCGAGCTCGGCCGCGTCGTGCTGGCCTCGCAGCGCCTCGACAACCCCGACTTCCCCGCCGCCACGGTGCGCACCCCGGTGCTGCTGGCCTGCGACGCCAGCGACGAGAAAGCCTACATGGAAGAGCGCTTCGGCCCGATCAGCTTCATCGTCAAGGTCGCCGACACCGCCGCCGCGATCGCCCTGTCCGAGCGCGTCGTCAGCACCCACGGCGCCCTGACCGTCGGCCTCTATTCGACGAAGCAGGAGGTCATCGACGCGATGACCGAAGCCACCTGGCGCAGCAAGGTCGCGCTGTCGATCAACCTCACCGGCGGCGTGTTCGTGAACCAGTCGGCGGCCTTCTCCGACTACCACGGCACCGGCGGCAACCCGGCGGCCAATGCCTCGTATGCGGATTCGGCCTTCGTCGCCAACCGCTTCCGTGTCGTCCAGCGTCGTTATCACGCCTGAGGGGGAACGATGGAATACAACAACATCCTCTTCAGCGTCGAAAACGGCATCGCCCGCCTGACGCTGAACCGCCCGGACAAGCTCAACAGCTTCACCGGCGAGATGCATGCCGAGCTGCGCCACGCGCTCGACACCATCCAGGCCGATGCCTCGGTGCGCGTGCTGGTGCTGAGCGGCGCCGGCCGCGCCTTCTGTGCCGGCCAGGACCTGGCCGACCCCGACATGGCGGCGCTGCCCGACGGCCGCCTGCCCGACATCGGCAACGTCGTCGAGCGCAACTACAAGCCGCTGGTGCTGCGCCTGCAGAACCTGCGCGTGCCGACCATCGCCGCGGTCAACGGCATCGCCGCCGGCGCCGGCGCCAGCGTCGCGCTGGCCTGCGACCTGGTGCTGGCAGCGCGCTCGGCCTCCTTCCTGCAGGCCTTCAGCAAGATCGGCCTGGTGCCCGACACCGGCGGCACCTGGTTCCTGCCGCAGCGCGTCGGCATGGCGCGGGCGATGGGCCTGGCCCTGCTCGCCGACAAGCTGCCCGCCGACAAGGCTGCCGACTGGGGCCTGATCTGGGCCGCCTACGACGACGCCGAGTTCGCTGCCAAGGTCGATGCCGTGGCCGCACAGCTGGCCGCGATGCCGACCAAGGCACTGGTGCGCACCCGCCAGGCCATGCACGCCGCGCCGGGCCACACGCTGGAACAGCAACTGTCCTTCGAAGGCGGCTTCATGCGCGAACTCGGCTGGAGCCGCGACTACGCCGAAGGCGTCGCCGCCTTCATGGAAAAGCGCGCGCCGCGCTTCACCGGAGAATGAGCGTGAGCGACACCCAGCACACTCCGCCGCGCGCTGTTCCGCTCGAGCCCTCGGCCGTCGTCGCGGTGGTCGGCGCCGGCGCGATGGGCGCCGGCATCGCCCAGGTGGCGGCCGCCGCCGGCCACCTCGTGAAGCTCGTCGATGCCCGCGAAGGCGCGGCCGCCGCGGCCATCGACGGCATCCGCGCACAGTACCGCAAGCTCGCCGACAAGAGCCGCATGACGGCCGAGGCCGCCGAGGCCGCCGGCCGGCGCCTGGTCGCCGCCGCCGGCCTCGGCGATCTGGCCGATGCGGCGCTGGTGGTCGAAGCCATCGTCGAGAACCTGGAAGCCAAGCGCACGCTGTACCGCGAGCTGGAAGCCATCGTCGGCGACGATTGCATCTTCGGCACCAACACCTCGTCGATCTCGGTGACCTCGATCGGCGCGACGCTGCGCCGCCCCGAGCGCCTGGCCGGCCTGCACTTCTTCAACCCCGCGCCGCTGATGGCGCTGGTCGAGATCGTGTCCGGCCTCGCCACCGACAAGGCGGTGGCCGACACCCTGTTCGCCACCGCGGAGGCCTGGGGCAAGACGCCGGTGCATGCGCGCTCGACGCCGGGCTTCATCGTCAACCGCGTCGCCCGCCCCTACTACGCCGAGGCGCTGCGCGTGCTCAACGAAGGCGGTGCCGACTGCGCCACCCTCGATGCCCTGATGCGCGACTGCGGTGGCTTCCGCATGGGGCCGTTCGAGCTGATGGACATGATCGGCCACGACGTCAATTTCGCCGTCACCCGCTCGGTGTGGAACGCCTTCTACAACGACCCGCGCTTCACGCCTTCGCTGATCCAGCAGGAACTGGTCGATGCCGGCTTCTACGGGCGCAAGAACGGGCGCGGCTTCTTCGACTACCGCGACGGCGCCGTCCGCCCCGCGCCCAAGGAAGCGGTGGCGCAGAGCACGCCGACCGACATCGTGCTGCACGGCCAGTCGGCCGCCGCGCACGCGCTGGCCGACCGCCTGTTCGAGCGCGGCATCGCCTACGCCTGGAGCGAAGCCGAAGACGAACGCAGCCGCGGCCAGGCCGACGACGGCCGCATTGCCGAAGCCGGCGGCGCGGTGCTGTTCGTCACCGACGGCCGCAGCGCCACCCAGCGCGCCGCCGACCTGGGCATCGCCAACGTGGTGCTGATCGACGCCGCGCTCGACCACGCCAGCGCGACGCGCATCGCCGTCGGCGCCGCGATCAACGCCTGGGCGCCAGCCATCGGCGCTGCCATCGGCCTGCTGCAGGCGGCCGGCTTCGCCGTCTCGCGCCTGAACGACATCCCCGGCCTGATCGTGATGCGCACCGTCGCCATGCTCGCCAACGAGGCCGCGGACGCGGTCAACCAGGGCGTGTGCGACGCGCGCGGCGCCGACGCGGCGATGCGCCTGGGCGTCAATTACCCGCGCGGGCCGCTCGAATGGGCCGACCGCATCGGCCTGCCGGCGGTGCGCGACGTGCTCGCCAACCTCGCCCGCTTCTATGGCGAAGACCGCTACCGCGTCTCGCCGCTGATCCAGCAACACGTCTTCGCCGGAAAGAACATCCATGACTGAAGCCCGCTCCCTCCCCACCGATCCGCAGGCGCTCGCCGAAGCCGTCGCCGCCGCCATGTGGTCGCGCGACCGCGCCGCCCAGGCGCTCGGCATGCGCATCGACAGCGTCGGCCCCGGCCACGCCACCTTGAGCATGCCGGTACGCAGCGACATGGTGAACGGCCACCACATCTGCCACGGCGGCCTGATCTTCACGCTCGCCGACACCGCCTTCGCCTACGCCTGCAACGCCTACAACCGCAGCACCGTCGCCTCGGCCTGCAGCATCGATTTCATCGCTCCCGGCAAGGAAGGCGACACGCTGCGCGCCGAAGCGGTGGAACGTTCGCTGTCGGGCCGCACCGGCGTCTATGACATCACCGTGCGCGACGGCGCCGGCGGCATCGTCGCCCTGTTCCGCGGCAAGAGCCACCGCATCGCCGGCGAAGTCATCGCCGGCCCCGACGCACAACAACAGTAGTCCCGAGTCCGGACGCGCCAACAGAGAGAAGGAGAGGAGACAACACCATGCCCGTGAAAAACCCCCAGCCCGGCGATCTCGATCCGATCGAAACCGCCAGCCGCGACGAGATCAACGCGCTGCAGCTGCAGCGCCTGCAGTGGTCGCTGCGCCACACTTACGACAACGTCGAACCCTATCGCCGCAAGTGCGAGGAACAGGGCGTGCATCCGGACGAGCTGAAGTCGCTCGCGGATCTCGCCAAGTTCCCCTTCATGACCAAGGCCGACCTGCGCGACCACTACCCCTTCGGCCTGTTCGCCGTGCCGCGCAACAAGATCGCCCGCCTGCACGCGTCGAGCGGCACCACCGGCAAGTCGGTGGTGGTGGGCTACACCCGCAGCGACCTCGACAACTGGGCCGACCTGATCGCCCGCTCGCTGCGCGCGGCCGGCCTGCGCGCCGGCGACATGGTGCATAACGCCTACGGCTACGGCATGTTCACCGGCGGCCTCGGCGCCCACTACGGCATTGAGCGCGCCGGCTGCACCGTGGTGCCAATGTCCGGCGGCCAGACCGAGAAGCAGGTCCAGCAGATCCTGGACTTCCGCCCGGACGCGATCATGGTCACGCCGTCCTATTCGCTGGTGATCGCCGAGGAATTCGAGCGCCTGAAGATCGCGCCGGAAGACATCTCGCTGAAAGTCGGCATCTTCGGCGCCGAACCCTGGGGCGAAGGCATGCGCGGCGAGATCGAGAAAAAGCTCGGCATCGACGCCATCGACATCTACGGCCTGACCGAAGTCATGGGTCCGGGCGTGGCCTGCGAATGCATCGAGACCAAGGACGGCCCGGTCATCTGGGAAGACCACTTCTACCCCGAGATCATCGACCCCGACACCGGCGCAGTGCTGCCCGACGGCGAAGAAGGCGAGCTCGTCTTCACCTCGCTGACCAAGGAAGCCTTCCCGGTCATCCGCTACCGCACCCGCGACCTCACCCGCCTGCTGCCGCCCACCGCCCGCTCCTTCCGCCGCATCGGCAAGATCACCGGGCGCTCGGACGACATGCTGATCGTGCGCGGCGTGAACGTGTTCCCGACCCAGATCGAGGAACAGATCCTGCGCGACCCGCGCCTGTCCGGCAACTACCAGATCGTGCTGACCCGCGACGGCCACCTCGACAACGTCGAAGTGCGCTGCGAGCTGCAGCGCGAGCTGTCGGGCACACTGGGGCGCAACGACGTCGAGAACATCGCCCGCACGCTGCAGGGCAACATCAAGACCATCATCGGCATCACCACCAAGGTGAACGTGATGGAGTTCGACACCATTCCGCGCACGCTGACCGGCAAGGCCCGCCGTGTCATCGACCAGCGTCCGAAGCAACTGTGAGGAGCCGGCGATGAACGAAGCCTACATCTGCGACGCCATCCGCACCCCGATCGGCCGCTACGGCGGCACCCTCGCCAGCGTGCGCGCCGACGACCTCGGCGCCGTACCGCTGAAGGCGCTGATGGCACGCAACCCGAACGTCGACTGGACCGCGGTCGACGACATCATCTACGGCTGCGCCAACCAGGCCGGCGAAGACAACCGCAACGTCGCACGCATGTCCGGCCTGCTCGCCGGGCTGCCGATCGAAGTGCCCGGCACCACGGTCAACCGCTTGTGCGGCTCGGGCATGGACGCCGTCGGCCTCTCCGCGCGTTCGATCAAGGCCGGCGAAGCCGGACTGATGATCGCCGGCGGCGTCGAGAGCATGTCGCGCGCGCCCTTCGTCATGGGCAAGGCCGAAAGCGCCTTCTCGCGCAGCGCCGCGATCCACGACACCACGATCGGCTGGCGCTTCATCAACCCGCTGATGAAGAAGCTCTACGACACCCACTCGATGCCGCAGACGGCGGACAACGTGGCGGCGGACTTCGGCATCTCGCGCGCCGACCAGGATGCCTTCGCGCTGCGCTCGCAGCAGCGCTGGGCCGCCGCCCACGCCGCCGGCCGCTTCGCCGACGAACTGGTGCCGGTCGAAATCCCGCGCAAGAAGGGCGACCCCGTCGTATTCGACACCGACGAGCATCCCCGCCCCGACACCACGCTGGAAACGCTGTCCAAATTGAAAGGCGTCAACGGCCCCGACCTCACCGTCACCGCCGGCAACGCCTCGGGCGTCAATGACGGCGCCTGCGCGCTGCTGCTGGCCTCGGAAGCCGCCGCCGCCCGCCACGGCCTGACCCCGCGCGCGCGCGTCGTCGGCATGGCCACCGCCGGCGTCGCGCCGCGCATCATGGGCTTCGGCCCGGCGCCGGCGGTGCGCAAGGTGCTGGCGCAGACCGGCCTGACGCTGGACCAGATGGACGTCATCGAGCTCAACGAAGCCTTCGCCGCGCAGGCGCTGGCGGTGTTGCGCGACCTCGGCCTCGCCGACGACGAAGCCCGCGTCAATCCCAACGGCGGCGCCATCGCCATGGGCCACCCGCTGGGCATGAGCGGCGCCCGCCTGGTGACCACCGCCGCCTACGAGCTGCAGCGCCGCAACGGCCGCTACGCGCTGTGCACGATGTGCATCGGCGTCGGCCAGGGCATCGCACTGATCATCGAACGCGTGTGAGGCGCGAGGACAAAGCCATGAGCTACGAAACCCTCGACATCGAACGCAAGGGCGCGGTGGCGACGATCTGGATGGATCGCCCCGAGGTCTTCAACGCCTTCGACGAGCGCCTGATCACCGAACTCGACGCCGCCTGCGCCGAACTCGACGGCGACACCGGCGTGCGCGTGGTCGTGCTCGGCGGTCGCGGCCGGCATTTTTCCGCCGGAGCCGACCTCAACTGGATGCGCCGCGCCGCCGCCAGCACCGAGCAGGAGAACCTGGCCGATTCGCGCCGTTTCGCTGCCATGCTGCGCCGCCTGGCCGGGCTGTCCAAGCCGACCATCGCCCGCGTGCAGGGCGCCGCGCTCGGCGGCGGCACCGGCCTGGCCGCCGCCTGCGACATGGCGATCGCCGCCGACGATGCCAGCTTCTCCACCTCGGAAGCCCGCTTCGGCATCATCCCCGCGGTGATCAGCCCCTACGTGCTGCGTGCCATCGGCCCGCGCCACGCGTTGCGCTACTTCCAGAGTGCCGAACGTTTCGGCGCCGCCGAGGCGAAGTCGATCGGCCTGGTCAATGACGCCGTCCCGGCCGGCCAGCTCGATACCGCGATCGACCGTCTGGTGCAGGCCCTGCTGGCCTGCGGGCCGCAGGCCCAGCTCGCCGCCAAGCAATTGATCAGCGCCATCGACGGGCGCGGCATCGACGAAGCGGTGGGCGAGGAAACCGCCATCCGCATCGCCCGCCAGCGCACGACCGACGAGGCGCGCGAAGGCTTCACCGCCTTCTTCGAGAAACGCCCGCCGGCATGGATGGCGACATGAACCCCGGCCGCGCCCCGCGCGCGGCGGATGTTTGAGGTAAACGCGGACCACACCCGCGGCCCGCAACATTCCGTTCCGGCATCCCCGGAGCGGTGTTTGCAAGGAGGAAACAGATGTACACCCAAGCAATGGACATTCCGGACGAGTCCGGCAAGAAACTCAGCGTCGTGTCCCCGCCGCAGAGCGAGCAGGAAGCCGCGTTCGAAGCCCGCATCGACGCCGACGGCCGCATCGAGCCGCAGGACTGGATGCCCGAGGCCTACCGCAAGACCCTGGTGCGCCAGATCAGCCAGCACGCCCACAGCGAAATCGTCGGCATGCTGCCGGAAGGCAACTGGATCTCGCGCGCACCCAGCCTGAAGCGCAAGGCGATCCTGATCGCCAAGGTGCAGGACGAAGGCGGCCACGGCCTCTATCTGTACTCCGCCGCCGAGACCCTGGGCACCAGCCGCGGCGACATGATCGACGGGCTGCACAGCGGCAAGGCCAAGTACAGCTCGATCTTCAACTACCCGACGCTGAACTGGGCCGACGTCGGCGTGATCGGCTGGCTGGTCGACGGCGCCGCGATCATGAACCAGATCCCGCTGTGCCGCTGCTCCTACGGCCCCTATGCGCGCGCCATGATCCGCGTCTGCAAGGAAGAATCCTTCCACCAGCGCCAGGGCTACGAAGCGCTGCTGGTGATGATGAAGGGCACCGAAGCGCAGCGCAGCATGGTGCAGGACGCGGTCAACCGCTGGTGGTGGAAGTGCCTGGCGATGTTCGGGCCGCCCGACGCCGACAGCCCGCACAGCGCGCAGGGCATGCGCTGGGGCATCAAGCGCATCAGCAACGACGATCTGCGGCAGAAGTTCATCGACGCCACCGTGCCGCAGGCCAAGGTGCTCGGCGTGAGCCTGCCCGACCCCGAGCTGAAGTGGAACGAGGCACGCGGCCACTACGACCATGGCCAGATCGACTGGCAGGAATTCTGGAACACCGTCGAAGGCAACGGCCCCTGCAACAAGGAACGCCTGGCCACCCGGGTCAAGGCACACAAGGATGGCCAGTGGGTCCGCGACGCGGCCCTGGCACACGCACAAAAGCAACGCGCACGCGCAGACAAGGAGGCAGCATGAACACCCCCGCACTGAAGGATTGGCCGCTCTGGGAAGTCTTCGTCCGCAGCAAGCAAGGCCTCGAGCACAAGCACTGTGGCAGCCTGCACGCGGCCGACGCCGCGCAGGCGCTGCACATGGCGCGCGACGTCTACACCCGCCGCCAGGAAGGCGTGAGCATCTGGGTCGTGCCTTCGGCCTCGATCACCGCCAGCAACCCGGACGACAAGGGCGAGCTGTTCGACCCCGCCGCGGACAAGATCTACCGCCACCCGACCTTCTACGAAATCCCTGAAGAAGTGGGGCACATGTGATGAGCACGGCACCCAACGACTACCTGCTGCACCTGGCGGACAACGCCGTGGTGCTCGGCCAGCGCGACGCCGAGTGGTGCGGCCACGGCCCGATCCTGGAAGAAGACCTCGCGCTCGCCAACGTCAGCCTCGACCTGATCGGCCAGGCCCGCCTGCTGTACCAGCTCGCCGCCACCCGCATGGGCAAGGGCGCCACCGAGGATTCGCTGGCCTACTTCCGCGACGACACCGAGTTCCGCAACTACACCCTGGTGGAGCTGCCCAACCACGGCGCCCTGGTCGGCTACGCCGCGTCGGACCGCGACTACGCCACCACCATCGTGCGCAACTTCCTCTACAGCGCGCTGATGGTGCTGGTATGGGACGCGCTGCAGAAGTCGCCCGACGCCGATCTGGCCGCGATCGCCGCCAAGTCGCTGAAGGAAGCGCGCTACCACCTGCACCACGCCGCCGACTGGGTGGTGAAGTTCGGCGATGGCACCGAGGAATCGCACGCCCGCGCCCAGGCCGCGCTCGACCACCTGTTCCCCTACACGGAAGAGTTCTGGACGCCGAGCGCGATCGAGGACGCCGCCATCGCCAGCGGTGCGGTCACCGACGTGCGCACGCTGCGCGCCGCCTGGGACGCCATCGTCGCCGACACCCTGGCCGAAGCCACGCTGAAGCGCCCCGAAGTGCGCGGCTACGTGCCGGAAGGCAAGCACGGCCGCCACTCCGAGCACCTCAGCTACCTGCTGGGCGAAATGCAGGGCCTGGCGCGCGCCCACCCCGGCGCCACCTGGTAGGAGCGACCGCCATGCACGCCACGATCGACGACGTCTGGGCCGCCCTCGACCATCTGACCGACCCGGAGATCCCGGTGGTCACGCTGCGCGAGCTGGGCATCCTGCGCGACATCCGCGAAACCACCGACGGCATCGAGGTGGTCATCACCCCGACCTACAGCGGCTGCCCGGCGATGGGCCAGATCGAGGACGACGTGCGTGCAAGCCTGCAGCAGGCCGGCATCGAGGCACATGTGATCACGCAGCTCGCACCGGCCTGGACCACCGACTGGATGAGCGAGGAGGCCAAGGCCAAGCTGCGCGCCTACGGCATCGCGCCGCCGCACACCACCTGCAGCGACACCAGCGTGATCAGGTTCGTGCGCCGCACCGACACCCGGCCGGTGGCCTGTCCGCAGTGCGGCTCGACCAACACCACCCTGAGCTCGCAGTTCGGCTCCACCGCATGCAAGGCGCTGTACAAGTGCCTCGACTGCCAAGAGCCCTTCGACTACTTCAAACCTTACTGACGCCGGAGCCAAACGCCATGTCAGCACTCCGTTTCCAAGAACTCGCCGTCAAGCGCGTGAGCCCCGAGGCCGCCGGCGCGGTGGCAATCACCTTCGACATCCCCGCCACCGAGCGCGAACGCTTCAACTTCGAGCCGGGCCAGTTCCTGACCCTGCGCGCCACCATCGACGGCCAGGACGTGCGCCGCAACTACTCGATCAGCAGCCCGCGCAGCCGCCTCGCCTGCAGCGGCGAGCTCGAGATCGGCATCCGCCCGGTCGAAGGCGGCCTGTTCTCGAACTGGGCCGCCCGCGCCATCAAGGCCGGCGACACCCTGCAGGTGATGCCGCCCGACGGCCGCTTCGTGATCAGGAAGAAGCGCGCCATCCACCGCGTCGGCTTCGCCGCCGGCTCGGGCATCACGCCCATCCTGTCGATCGCCGCGAGCACGCTCGAAGAACAGCCGGACTCCAAGTTCACGCTGATCTACGGCAACCGCCGCATGTCCACGGTGATGTTCAACGAGGCCCTGCAGGACCTCAAGGACCGCTACCGCGACCGCCTGACGATGATCCACGTGCTGTCGCGCCAGGCCCAGGAAGTCGACCTGCTGCAAGGCCGCATCGACGGCGCCAAGGTGCGCGAGATCATCGCCGCGCTGCTGCCGGTGGGCAGCATGGACGAAGTCTTCATCTGCGGCCCCGACGCGATGATCACCGACACCGAGAACGCGCTGGTCGAAGCCGGCGTGCCCGCCGACCGCATCCGCACCGAGCGCTTCACCGTCAACCTGCCCCCCGGCGCCCACCCGGTCGGTGCCTCCAGCACCGCCGAAGCGGTCGCCACCGCGGCCAAGGACATCACGATGACCCTGGTCCTCGACGGCAAGGAACACGAGATCGCCATCGGCCCGGACGAGCACCTGCTCGACGCCGCGCTCAACGCCGGCCTCGACCTGCCCTTCTCGTGCAAGGCCGGCGTCTGTTGCACCTGCCGCGCCAAGGTGCAGGACGGCGAAGTCGTCATGGACAAGAACTTCACCCTCGAAGAGGCCGAAGTCGCCCAGGGCTTCGTGCTGAGCTGCCAGGCCCGCGCCACCACCAAGCAGCTCAGGATCAGCTTCGACGAACGCTGAACGAGCGCACCACGCCGTTCCACCCCCTTCGGCGGCCGTTTCGACGGCCGCTTTTTTTGG
>NZ_BCUG01000078.1 GCF_001591165.1 Thauera butanivorans NBRC 103042 | reverse complement strand
TCGGTACCCTGCGACATCGCGAAGCGCGTTAGCCAACTCGATGCAGCTTCATCTATCGCCGGCATTGGTACGTTGACGAGGCGGGTTTCTGAAGAATCAGGACTCATTATCTTTGATCGAATAGGTCGAGCTGGCCGCGGCTATAGCGGCCACCGTTGCTTGGATGAGACCGGTTCGCTGTGAAGTTCAAGAGCAGAGATGCGCTGTTGCGGTCTGAGGTTGAAACACCATTACGTCGAAGCCTTTCCAAGATCGGTGCATGAACACATTCGGACAACCGACGAGCATCTTGTGGTCTGTCGTCGATCGACCACAAACGAGCAAGCCCGCGCTCTACCACCTGAACGAGAAAGTCACATGATAGGTTGCGAATGTCATTTGGGCTCAGAGTTGAAGATGGGTGGTTTCGTATTCCGAATGCGCACACGACTGCGGTGGCGCCGTCGATGGTCAAGTGATCAAGCAGCCGGGGAACAAGACCTTCGGAATCAGCGTCGGTCAGTGTTGGTTGCCTAAGTCGTGTGTCCAGCCATTCGGACCAGGCGATGGCGTGACGATTCCTTCCCGAGAGATTCCCATCGGAGTCCGAGAGGTAGCTTCCGCATGTGCATACGTCGACTGCCGGTCGTCCCCAGGTAATCGTGCGTCCGCAACGGTTACATGTGGCGATCAGACATCGCACGTGAATTGGACAGGCAACCGCCCCTGGGAGAATCCACGCGCGATGGCACCATCTTTTCTCCCGTACGCAATCCGGGCATACCTTCGCACCCATATTGGGTTTCGCGGCCTGCGAGCGAAAAGTGTGACCACAGTATTGGAAGTGCTCCGGGAGCGCCGTAGAGCGGATCATCAACCTGAGAGTGAGCCAGTCTGGTGGTGTCTGTGTGATGAGGGACAGGACGAGGACGTCTTCCGGGGTGAGTGACCGCCAATTCTTGATGCCAAGCTGCTGGCGTCCGGACGTTATACTGAGTCCATTAGCGCAAAACACGCGCAGAATGAAGCCGAGCCCCGATTCCTCCTCGATAGGCTGCAGTTGAATCGGCAGTGGAGCGGGTGGGCTAACCATATGGGTTTGCAGCCTGGTTTCCGGTGCCCGTCACCCTTGAGAACGCGGTGGATAAGTGAGAGCGATCGATTGCTGCACTTTGCGCGTCGACAGCTACAAGCGTGGCCTCAACGAGCAGGCGTCTCAATTGGCGCCTGTTGCCATGCGTTGCGCTGTGGGTTTGCGACTGCAGCTCGGGCGTAGAAAGACAACTTAGGTCAATGGCTTTAGTCTGTCTTGCAAAGGCATTGAGGAAAGCAGCCCAGATTTCATCCTTTCTGAAGTGCTCAAGCACCTCGCGAGTGGTTACCCGGTCGGCCAAAGCGCGATCGACAGCCTCGAGCCCTTGAAACTGAGAGTCGGCCAGCAGGCAAAGACTTGCTCCAGTCTCATCCATCATCTCGGTAAGTAGGTCGGACACGGTTGTTTCATCGACGTCCTTTTTCGAGCGGACGGGTCTGTGGCTCAGACAGTGAGCTTGGTCAAAGAAGATGAGCCGCGTGCCGCGTTGTCGAATGGATTCGAAGCAGAGGTCGCGCATTGCATGAACGTTATTGCGTCTGACGCTAACGAAGGGGTATCGCAAAGCGCGAAGTAGTGCGGAAACGACATGCGTGGTCGTAGGCGAGTTTCTCAAGCGGATCAGCAGGGCTCCGAAGCCTTTTTCAAATAGATCCGACTGTGGAAGAGAACTGATAAAGTACTTGGCGATCGTAGTCTTGGAGGTGCCTGGCGCACCGGTGATCAGGATTCCTTGGGGTGTATTGAGCGCGCGTGAGAGTTGGAAGGCGCGATCGCATGCAGCGAGGCAGATGCCAAACTGCGGAAAGAGGACATACACCTGCTCGACCTGCGCCGCCCTCTGCAGTGCCTCGTTGCTGTATTGCTGCAGTTGGCGCTCCCGCGTAGCACGATCTTCAAGTTCGACAGGATCGATGTCCCCAAAGTCAAAGCGATGGTCAGCAGAGCTCATGCCCCCTCCATGATGAACGCTTCGAAATCCGGAGGCGATCGGTCAGTGGGCTTGTGTCCTTCGTCTTCCTCGACAAGGATTTTTTGTGGATGCTGCGAAGCTGAGCTCGGCTTTGGGTCGAGCACCCGCGCCGAGGTGAGCCCCGCAAACTGGCCGGCGAGCTTTGCGTCAGTTGCGGTCTTGGCGGTAGTGACGTCCATCCAGAACTCGTGCATGCGCATCGCAGAAGTAATGTAGTTCTCCTCTGCGTTCTTCGCTTTCAGCTGCTTGCGGAGGAACTTTCGAATCAAAAGATGTTGATTCCAGCTCAAACCCTGTGTGTACTGTGGCCAACGCGATGGACTGCAAATCCACTCTTTTGTAATCGGGTGCTGTACATAGATCTGATCGATGTCATCGGGATCCCACTTGACGAGTGTCCTGAAGTTTTCACCGACGGCACGGCGCATCGGGGACAGTTCTGCGCTGCCGAATGGAATTCCGCGAATTTCGACACCTCCTTGACTTACGGTGAGTGTCTTCGATATCGCGGTCGCCATACGAACCGCGTCGAAGTTAGGCAGATACGAGGCGGGTGGGCATTTCTCGATGCCGTCGCTCATTAGGTCGAAGGGACGAGCGAGCTTGCGCTCATGTATTCGGAATGGGTGTACGTCAACGAAGTACTGAACCAAACCTTTTACCAGGTTGGAGAAGGTTATCGATGCTGTTGTTCTTGGGTCAAGGTCAATGACATTCGTGATGCGTTTGCGTATGCGCCCTGTAGTGAGGGTCAGATACCCGAGACTCGCAAAGAATCGCTCTATATGCGGTTTTGACCAGGGCGTTCGCACGGCCGCGAAAGTGATGTCCATGCCAATATCGCGACCGATCCGGAAGCAATTGTGCGCATGAAACTCGAGCCCGTTGTCAAGGAGTAATAAGTCAGGAATGCCTGATGCTAGCCAGGGGTGGCTGGTGCCGGAGCTTCTGCAGATCGCGTCTTTGAGCGAAATCGTATTTCTCAGGACGCCGCTTACGCTAGTGAGCCCCGGTCCATAAAATGAAAGGTACAGACCTGTGGGGTAGCCCGTTGCGGCACAGATAGTCGCAGTGAGTAAAGGGCGGCCTAGGGGAATGCCCGTGCGATCGCAGATAACGATCCAGTCTAGCGGCGTGTGATCGACTTCGACTTGCTCAAACGGTAGTTCGGGGTAGTCGTCACCCATCGGGGTCCTGCAGAGCAGCCGAGCACGAGGGGTCCCATAGCGGCGCTTGATGACCTCATATCGATCCAACTCTTGCACCCATCGTCCCAACGTGGAAATGCTTACGGTTGCTTCGTCGGCGTTTAGCTTGTTCTCGTTCACGAGCTTCTTTGCGGCCGTGACAATGCACTGATGAGTGTGCTTCAACGAGTGACGGTTGCGCGTGAGGTATTCGGTGCGGATTTTCTCCCGGATGAGTTCCTCCATGATTGGGGTGATACGCTTCACCTTTCTGCGGCTGTAGTTCCTGCTTGCGAGGGCGCGAACGTTGTTGTTGCTGGCCTCGTACCGGCGTGCCCAGTCGAGTACCGTGCTACTGCTGGGGGGATGCTTGTCTTCAAGCTTATCGGCGACCTTTTTGATCAGTTCAGGAAGGTTTTTTCGGCTGCCGCGAGTAATGCCAGCTTTTCTCATAGCGATTACGTACGCATAGCGGCGATCTATGAGCTTTTGCTGACTTTCGGGAAGGGAGGTTGTGTGTTGCGTGTGCAGTGCAGAGTCGTTGAGACTATTGGCTGCACCGGGCAGCACGACTGAGTAAGTGCCTGCCTCGATTTCCGAAATGAGTTTCCACTTGCGAATTGTGAGTGGGCGACGTGTTTCGACGTCCTCAAGTTGCACTTCTTCGGCTGAGAGCTCGCGGACAAATTCAAAGGTCCGCATCCCACGACGTAGTACCAAACCAACGGCTAAAGAGTATCTCATCGTCATGATCCTCGGGTGCGTAAAGTGAGACGACTGCAGACGGATCCGTCTGCAGTCGTGGACCGGTGAAGAGGGTTCCGTGTGCGACCAGGCTGAGGATCTGGTGGTAAGCGGCACCGGCTTTGCGGGCGACAGTGCCGATGGGTATGCCCGCTTTACGGTTGGCAAGGACGCCCCGGACACGTTCCAGCACTTTCGATGGGACAGACTCTTTTGCGTACCGGGTCAGAAGCTTTGCTCGACGATGCACTCGTTTGTGCTTGAGCTCGAATTCAGTGAGAACAAAGAAGAGATAGCCTCGCGGGCGTAGGAACGCTGCGGCGCGATCAAACTGCTCGGCAACCTCTGGTGTTATGCGTTCGGCGAGTTTGATCTCGATGACGATCTTCAGTCCGCTTACGGGAAATGCGAGCAGAAAATCCGGTGTATAGCCCTTCTCGAATATCTTGATTTTGAAAGGCTGGTGAATGATGAGGGGGTGAGAAGGCAAGAGAGCGGTTCGCCGAATGAAATCCGCTTCCAACCTAGACTCGGCTTCGACGTGCGTACCGAGCAAACCACCGGCACACACGGCGTGGACTGCGTGCGACGGTGAGCGCGTGATGACGCGCCGGTCTGACCTTTCCATGGATAGGGTCTCCGGAACATGGGCAAAGAAAGCCCGTCACCCCTCAGGGAGGGGCTTGACCGGAGAAACCGTGTGGGGAATACTTCAGGTGCCAGCCGTTGTGTATTCACGACGGGACGCCGGTCTTCGCGAAAGTGGGATCGGCGTTTTTATTTCATGGTTCTTCCTCTTGTTGTACAGAGTCCTCTGATTTGGCTGATGCGCTAGGCTTCAAACCCAACGCCACAGCGATTCTGTGTGCTTCTCCTCGACGCGCGCGCAGGCGACCCGCAAGCAATGAATACGTCGTTGCAGCGCTGAATCCGTGCTTGTTGGCCCAATCCGCGATCGTTTCGCCTTCCAGCCAGAATCGTTGGCGGACAGCGGCGAGGTCGTCCTCGCGAATTTGATCAAATTTGGCGGACTTCGCACGGCTCATGGTTGGTATAGTAAACTATGCTTCAGAGGGTGTTCAAGGGTGAGTTGAGAGGTGGCTAAACCGGTCGTTGTTGGTCGCAGGGCACGTGCTCGGCAGGACGTGGGTGCCCGGCTAAGGATGGCGCGCGAATCTCTAGGCCTGACTCAGCAGCAATTTGCAGAAGCGTTTGAGCTGACCAAGCTGTCTGTGCTTCAGTATGAGGCGGGTAGAACTCCGTTGCCGACTGATCTCTTGCCTTGTCTTGAAGAACTCGGCATAGACAGCGCTTGGGTCGCTACTGGCACCCCAACACTCGCGCATCTTCCTACGCGCAAGCGATTCACTTGGGCTCTGCAATGGGTGAAGAGAGAGTCCGCGATTCATGGCCTCACGATTGCGTTGGAGCAGGAGGTCGAGATTGCGTGGTGCATCATGGTCCAGCATCTGCAGCCGGCACAAGCAAACGAGTGTCTGCCTGACGACGAAGTCAGTGCGATCGTTCGAGACTTGATCGCAAACAGGCTTGGGTAGAAAAGTGAAAAGGTCGAACCCGCAGGACCGCGAGGACGATGCCGCCGCCTTGCTGACGATGCTGACGACCGCGTTACTACGTGAGAGGGCCGCTCCGGGGACATCGGGCGAGCCCCCGGTGAGCGGAGGGCTAAACAGCTTGAACGTTGAGAGCCCGTTGGCTCAGCACGTCGTGATTCAGAAGACGCGCGTAAGGCTGTGGGATTGGCTCAATCGGCCTTGGGACGCGAAAGAGGTCGTTGCCTACCAGAAAAGAGGCGGGCTAGCGCCAGACTCCGAGCGTTCTTCACGCGTTGAGCTTCCATCGGTTTTTCGTGCCGCGATGATGATTCGGTATGGCGTAGCCGTGGAGTACTCGACCTTCCGGGCGCTGCAAACGCTCATTGTTGATGGCGTGCTCACGGAGCCGCAACTGAGGAAGCTTCTGCAATATCCTAATGTTTGGTGGGGTACGGCGGTCGAACCCTCCCCGCAGGATGGCCCTTTCACGCAAGTCGTCAAACGCATCTGGAGCATGGGCCGGCCGCCACAGGGCAGGCTGATGGTGATCAGGTTTCATTGGGCAACGCGGCTAATCCTTGGGCTAATGACATCAATCACATTCGCTGCGGTTGCTTTCCTCATTTATGCCGCAGTCGCGAGTTTCATCCTGCATGGACCAACTCAAACCGTAGCAGTATTTCTGTGGGCCATGTGGCAAGTTGCGTTGTTGTCGGCCGGACTGCTGTGGTTTGGTTCGTACGGAGACCGTGCAGCCCGCGCGCTCTCGGAGAAGTTGCCGGATTGCTAGGGTGCTTCACCTTCGTTGCTTGTTGCACCCGTCACCCTGCCCAACGCTGTTGGACCGCCGATCAGCCCCAAGCGCGTGAGCGATCACACCCTCACATACGTCACATTGAATTCCTTGCATTGCCGATGCCGCTGCATGCGGTTGGTGAAGCTGAAGGCATCATTCAGTTCGAAACGCTGAAAAACATCCAGTCCGCGGCTGAGTACGATCTTCCAGCCGTGGTCGGTGGTGATGTCGCGGTCGTGCCTCGTGCCCGTCTTGTCGTATTCCCACGAGAACTGGATGCCGATGCTCGCGCAGGCGTCTGCCATCTTCTGGAAGTTCTCGGTCTGGCGATCGCCGTTGAATTCGTCTTCAACGGTGACGACATGAACCGCAACCTCATCCTCGGCGCCACAGTGCTTGCTGATGGTCTCGAGCAACTCCATCAGATTGCGCTGTTGGTGGAACAGGCGCAGGTAAGGGTCGGTGACGGTGATCCGCGTCGCCCCAGCCAGGTAGGGACCAAATAGCTTGTCGAAGCTTACGCCGCGCTGGTTTTCCTGGAACACGAGGTGCTGTTCCTTGAGCGCGGTTGTGGCTCTTGGAGTTGCGGTGTCTTGTGCGCGTGGTGCTTCGCTTGCCGGTTGTGGCGGGGAGAGGGGCAGAGCGCCTTGAAGTGAAGAGTCCTGAGGCGGTTGCGCAGTCACTGCAGAGTCTGAGGCATCCGCGGAGTTCACAACTCGGTGATAAGCGTTCGGGTACTCCTCTTCCTCGAGGGTTGTGACTAGGTGCTCTGTGTCCTTCGAGTCGAAGTAGGCGAAGCGCACTGCTGGATAGGTCGCATCGATTCGCAGGAGTTGATCCTTGACCCGCTTGCGTCCTTCGATAGCGACACGCAGAACCTCTTCAACCTCAGCGTTCGTGGCCTCTCCATGCGGAAACAGGATCTTCATCAGCCCCGAGAAGGTCTTGTTGATGCCGTCGCGGTCACGCGTGGAGATGTCGTCCGACAGCCGGAACTGAGCCTTGTAGCGATCGGAGAAGTCATGGCTGCGCAGCGAGCGCAGGATCTCAGCCAAGTAGTCGACGACGAAGCCATAGCCGCTGGAGAACATCTCGCCCCGGATCACATCCACCTCCCACCCCGGGATGTAGCTGTGGATCCGGTCGAGGAAGGCCGAGTCATGGAACTTGTCGGGCAATGGGTCGAACAGATCCGAATGCTTGAGCATGTAGGGCACCGTATGGTCGGTGTTGCCCACGAACACCATGCTGGCCTCCGCGCCGAGTGTTTCTACCCCGCGCGAGAAGGACTTGTTGGCCATGTAGTTCTTCATGATGTCCACCAGTGCCTTGTCCACGCGCTTCTGCTTGCCGGCGAACTCATCGAAGGCCACCACATCCCAATACCCCACTAGTCCGAGTTTGCCCGTGCCGTTGTGTACGAACAGCTTGGGCACGGTCACCTCGCCCCCCGAGATCAGGATGCCGTGCGGTGAGAACTCGGAATAGATGTGCGACTTGCCGGTCCCCTTCGGGCCCAGTTCGATCAGGTTGTAGTTGCGCTCGCAGAACGGGATCAGGCGTACCAGCTGGCTGAGCTTGTTGCGCTTGCCGAACATCTGCGGATTGAAGCCCACGCTCTGGATCAGCAGGTCGATCCACTCCTCGGTCGAGAACTGCTTTCGCGCCTCCACATAGCCGTCGAAGTCGAAATGCGAGAGCTGGATCGGCTTTATCGAGGCCAGCACCCACGGCGTGGCCGCCTTGTCCTCGGTGAACAGGTACTCCACATCGGCAATGCACCACACTCCGCCCACCAGCAGCTTGGGGTGCGCCTTTACCGTGGCCGAGTCGATGATCACCTTCTTGATGCCGAGGTTTGCGAACTCGGCCTCGTAGGCATCCGACTTGTCGTTCAGCGCCACGCTGATGCGGTCGATGACCTTGTGCCGCCCCTTTTCCCGGATCGTCGAGCGCACCAGGCCGGCTTCGTTGCGGTGCACATAGTGCTTGCGCAGGATCTCGCGGACCGTGTCGATGCCGGTCTCGATCGTCGCCTCGTCGCTGGTGGCGCAGTACTGGCCCAGAAGGTATTCCAGAACGTAGGTCGGGACGATCGCGTTGCCTTTGACCGTCTTGACCAAGTCCTTGCGAACCACCAGGCCGGCAAAGTGCTGATTGATCTTGTCGTCGAGCGGGCTCATCAGGGTGGTCTCGGGCTGAAGCTGTGGCATGGTCAAAAATCGAATTCGCTGGTGAACGAGCGCCGGATCGTATAGCGCGTTGCCTGATAGAGGGTGTAGTGCGAGGTGCCGTCCACCGGCTCCTCGAGACGCAGCTCGACCTGCTGGTTGTTGCAGCCGTCCGCCTTGCGGCTCAGGATGAAACGCACCGCCAGCTCACGTTCGCGAGGGTTGTCGGAAGCCATGTCGAAGGTCAGCTCGTGCGTGTCCGAGATCATCTCACCCGTCAGCGTGTACAGCCCCACGCGCAACTGCCGCGGCTGCCGCTTCTCGGTCACCGGTTCGGTCTGGTACAGGATGACTGCCAGTTGTCCGGTGGTGATGGTCTTGCCGCCGCCGCCGATCAGCTCGACCCCGACCCGGCCGACGTCACTCTGGCGCTTCTTGTTGATGCTGATGACGGGAATCACCACCTCCTGCAGGGTGGCGCCGCCATGCACGAAGCGACTGCCCGAGCCTTTCAGGCGCAGGCGGTTGATGGATTTCGGGATCTGGATCTGAAGAGTGCCGGTCAGACCCAGTTGATCGGGCTGCCAGGTCTTGAAGCTGCTGTTGTCGCGCAGACCGCGTCCGAGCACAAAGCGGCGGTCGGTGTAGAGGATCTCCGTGCCCTCCGGCTCACTGCTGACGAAGTCGCTGTCTTCCAGCGCATGGTTCTGGTAGATGAATCCATGGTCTGCCGTCACCAACAAGTTGCTCGCATTGGCATTGGCCAGCTTCTTGATCACGCGCAACAGTTCGTCCAGCGTGTCTTCCGCAGCGTCGAAGACGCGTTCCTCGGTGTCTCGCGTGTCTCCGGTCTTGTCGATCAGGTTGTGATAGACATAGACGACGTCGTGGTCGCGGATCAGCGCCCGTGAGTCGTCCTTGCTCATGCTCAGTACGTCCTTCGCCAACACCACCGTGGACGCGCTCACCGCCTGTGCGAGGATCTTTGCACGGTTGGCCGAGCCGGTTGCGCTCGCGCCATCCACCAGGGTCTCGCCACTGCCATCCTCGGCCAGTGCCAGGGTTTTGTGCGGCAGCAGCGCGGCCATGCCCAGCTGGGTGTAGCTCGGCAAACAGGCCAGCGCCGGCACCAGTTCCGCCTCGAAGCGGTCTTCACGGCGGATCAGGCTCTGCAGCTCTTCCCCCACCTCGTAGCGGAAGGCGTCCGAGATCAGCACGCAGATTTTGGTGTTGCGCTCGAGATACGGACGCACGAAGCGCGCAAAGAACTGGGCTTGGCCGATCACGGGCGCAGCCTCCCAGCGCTGGCAGGCATCCACGAACTGCTGCCAGCGCACATTCAGGCGCGACAGATAGTTGTTGGTGTAGAGGTTTTCTACCTGTTGGCTCAGCGCCTGCAGCAGCGAGGCCTGGCCCGACTGCCGTGCATGGTGGATGAACTTGCGGTAACGCTGGTCCAGTCGGAACCAGGTCTTCGCATATTTGCGCACCCCATCCACCAGCGAGTCCATCTCGAGCTGCGTCAGTTCGAGCTGCTGGATGAACTGGGCACCGTGTTCGATGGCGAGATAGACGTCCTTGTAGCGCCCGAACCAGTGCCCCTGGCGACGCTGTCGGACCCATTGCTCCACCTCCGTGGCCGACACAGTGCGTGCAACGACATCGCGCACCAAGGCGCTCAGGATCCTGCGGTCGATGGACTCGAACTCGTCCAGCTCCATCAAACCGCGGTAGTCCAGCGGCTGGAGCTTGTCGTCGATCTGCAGAATGCCCGCGCACTGCGCCGACAGGTGCTCGAAGGCTTCGGCGTGGGCTCGGCTGTCCTTCCAGCGCTTGATGAACACCTTCGCCTCGGATGACAGGCACGGCTTGAAATCGGGATCCACTTCCGACAGGAAGCAGCTCTTGAACAGCTCGATCACAAAGTCCTGCAGCCCCGGCTGCTGGCTGTCGTAGCCATACGCGCGCTTGACCTGCTCCCAGAAGTACGCGCCCAGCCCGCTGCGCTCGATCAGCTTGATCCGCGCGTCGGTGTCGCTCGCCAGATCACCCAGCAGAGCCTCCAGCATCACATCGAGCCGCGCTTCACTTCCCACGCACACAGCCAGCATTTTCTGGCGCAGGGCGTGCTGGCTGTCGCCTGCCTCCAGCAACTCCTTCAGCTTGTCGCGCCGCTTGCTGGCCTCGAAGAAGGCCGCATGTGCTTCCAGCAGCGGATAGGCATCTGGCCCTAGCTCCAGCTCGGCCAGCCACAGCGCCACTTGGTCGGTACGGAAGGTGCTGCCACTGGCCAACTGCACATCGAGCAGCCAGTTCTCGAGATGCGCAGGCTCGGGGCCGTCCCGGTAGAGCAGGAACTTCTGCTCCGGCAACGCGCGCAGCACGCGGTGCTTTACGCCGAACTCGTTGTTGGCGAGTTCGATCTTCTCTACGCCGGGTAGCTCAAGCGCCTCGAAGTCCGCGCGAAGCTCGTGCTGAGTGTCGTACCAGAACACGATGCGCTGCTTGTCGAACAGGTTGCTCAGCGCCTGTTTGATCTTGGGGTTGGTCATCCGCTTCAGGCCCCGAAATCGATGCGCCAGATCGCAGTGGCGGCCTTGGCGAGTTGGGTTTGACGCGCGATGACTTTCGCTTCGGTCCACTCGTCATAGTGGGTTGCAACCGCCCGCGTGATCTGAAAATCGCTGTTTTCATACGCCTGGCGCTTTTGCTCGTAAGGCAGATTGCCGATATCCCGATTGACCGTCGTTTCAAGCGGGGTCATGTTGCCAAGGCGGTAAGTCAGCCGATCCTGCTTCGACTCTTCGATATGACTCCAAGCGTCGGAAGGGCTCTCCGGCAGAATGTGCTCCAGGTTGTAGGTGGCACTCTCGAAGTCCAGCGATTGCCCCGACATATGGTGCTCAATCTCGAACAGGACGTAGCGCACGACCTTGCGGTTGCGTGAGTTGGTGGTGCGGAGCTCCTTTTCGCAGAACGCCGTCTTGAACCGATTGTCGTCTGGGTAGATCTCGTGAAGCGCCTCGAGAATTTCCTGCAAACGGGTCAGTCGTCCCTCGGAAATCTTGCGAGCCGCCTCGTTGTACACGCGTTCCTGGTCGTGGGTCTGCAGGTTACAGATGACGTTATAGCGAAACGAAATGACCGCCACTGCACGCAGCGTGCGGGTAAAAGTCTCGCGCTGATCGTGTGCGAACTTCTCGTGGCATGCCAGCAGCAGAGCAAGGGGTTGACGCACATTGAACATCAACAACTGCTGTAGCGCCTTGCGTTCGTCTATCTCCCAGAATCCGTCCTGCGGATCGCGCAGGGCCGCGTAGATTTCTGCGCTCCTGTCGAGACCACGTAGCAAGGCAAAGGCCTTTTCCCGGTCGTTGATCCGCTTGCGGATCGTCTTGAACAGATCGCTCTTGCGCACCAGCGTGTGGCGGCTATTCCAGTACACCCGCAAGAACTCCGGGAAGCTCTCGCTTCCGAGCATGCCGACGATCCGCTCCCAGCGCTCTTCCAGTGCAGTCAGCTCATTTTCATGGGCGTCGCCTCCCGCGCTGATGACCGAGAACAGGTAGTTCTTCAGCAGATCGGTTGCGGACAGTCGCACCCCCCGGGCATTGAGCGTCTCGAACACCTTGAAGGCGTTGAGCTCATCCGTGACGGTAATGACCGTGAAGAACAGCTTGTCGACCAGCGTGTCGAGAAAGGCCGCGAGTTTCTCCCCACTGTCGGGGTGCTGGCCGACGCGGATCCGCAGCCGTTCCTTGAACCAGATGAAGGCCTTGCGCAACTGATGCTCGGAGGCGTTCAGCCCTCGTTGCGGTAGGCTCTCCAGCGGTACCAGGTAGGTCTGGAAGAAGCGGTTGTTGTGCCGGTTTAACTCGAGCTTCGGACGCGGCACCAGCGAGACCGGGTCCAGATAACCGATATAGCTGTTCTGCAGGGCGTCCCGGCGACGTTGGTTGTTCTGTGCATCCACACCCGCGTGGACCAGGTCTTTCAGGTGGCCCAGGGCAGCCAGAATCATCACGCTCAGGGTTGTGATGCGCTGCTGCCCATCGATGATGTCGAAGCGTTTGCTGTCGGAGCTCTGCAATACCAGATAGCCCATGTAGTGCGCGGGCTCGCCGTCCTCCTCGAACAGTCCCAGCATGTCCTGCCACAGGTCATCCCATTCGTCGTCCGTCCAGGAGTAGTCGCGCTGAAACGGTGGGACACGATAGCTCAGTCCGTTTCCGAGCAGCTGCCTGAAGGTCTGATTGGAAGTATTGAAGTTCATCGACATGTTCAGGCCCTCGTCTGCAGCGTTTCGATGAATCGCCTTGCCCAAGGAGAGGACTCCTTAACCTTGGCCGGATTGATCAAGGCCAGCAGCTTGAACGAATGTTCACCCTTGCCGTAGGCGCTCTTCGTTTTGCAGTCACGGGTCGCCGTTGCCAGAGCGCCGTAGATCTGCTGCTTCCCGATGCTCTCGATCCCGTTGGGCGTGCTGGGTAGAGCGTTTTCCTTGAAGCCTTGGCCGAAAAATTTCTTCAGGGTCTCACGGTCTGCTATCAGCCAAGCTTCCATGCATTGGACCATCAGGTGGCATTGCAGGTCTTCACTGGCGGCAGGCTTATCCCAGTCGTCACCTTTCCGCTGCTTCAGATGTAGCCAGGGCTGCCAGCGCTTGCGGTCCTCCGGTTGGCTTGCATCCCCAGGCTGTGCTGCTGCCAGCATGGGCGCCTCGCTGTCCACCAACAGCATGGCTGATTCACCACTCCGCAGGGCCGTGCAGAACGAGTCGTATGCGTCGGCGCGGCTGCCACAGGCCACCACGCGCGGCATACGCCCGGCCAAGCCAGCCTTGCCCAGAAACTTGGAAAACCCCTCGCGGCAGGCGCTTTTCAGTATGGCGGCATCCCCGCCGCCCTCCACATAGAGCTTCACCACCGAGTGCCTCCAATTTCACCCCGCGTCCACAGTTGCCCCAGGCGGTACTTCTCCAGCCAAGGCTTCAGCTTTTCGGCATCCAGGCGGGTTAGCGTCGTCCCCATGTCGGTTTTTTCAGCGACCAGAACCGAGTCCGGCTGGTCGCTCATTGCATCCACCAGTACGTCGGAATGCGTGGTCACGATCAATTGGGTGCGAGTAGCCGCCTCCTTCAGCAGATCCGCGAGTGTTGGCAGCACGTCGGGGTGCAAGCCCAGTTCCGGCTCCTCGATGCATACCAAGGGCGGCGGATTGGGGTGGCAAAGCACCGCTAGCAGACACAGGTAACGCAGGGTGCCGTCCGACAGGCGCGTGGCGGGGATGGTGACGCGCCCTTCGTGAAAGAACACCTGCACCGTGCCGCCCTCGATCTGCACGTCGTAATCGTCGATGCCGTCGTACAAGGCTTGCAGCGCCTCTAGCAGGCGCTGCTTGACGACGGGGTCACGGCGCAGGCGGTTCAGCACAAGGCCCAGGTTGCTGCCGTCGGGTTCGAGGTGCTCGTTGGGCAGGTCGGCCTTCTGTGGCAGACGCGGTGAGGTGTAGCGGCCAAAGCTCCATTCACGGTACAGGCGGATCTTGCTCAGGACCTGGCCCAGATAGGTCACTTCCGGGTACTGATCGGGGTCGCGGCGTTGGGCGAGGATGGATTTTTCCAGATCCACGTCCTCCTGCTGCAGGGCACGCTTCTGATCTTTCACATTCAAAACTGGTCGTCCGCTATTGAAGTGATAGTAAAAATAGGCCTGAGGGTGCTTCTTACTGGCTGGACTCTCATTTTCTATGCGCTCGTCCACGATCTGGAAGCGTTGCCCGACTTCAGTAAATTCCAGGCAGTAGCGCAGAGGCTGAGGTCCCTTGGGGTTGCTCAGCACCACGTTCAGGGCCGCCACGGGCGTGCCGCTGCCTCCCTTGTACAGCCAGTCGCGCACCCCGCCGCCTTCGCGAATCGGTTTGAGCAACTGATCGGGGGCACTTTGTAGCAGCGCGACAGACTCGAGCAGGTTGGATTTACCCGCGCCATTGGGCCCGATGATCACGTTCAGTGGCCTCAGCGGAACTGCTTCTGAGGAAGCCCCGAAGCTGAGGAATTGGTTCAGCTTGATCGAATGAATCAGCATCGCTTTCTCCTGGCCTCCATCAGTCCTCGTCCTTCGCTTCCAGCCCCGCAATCTTCTTCAGCGCAGCGCCAAACTTGAGGTAATTCACCTTCACCCCATCGTCCAGGTCGATCTGCACCTGCTCGGTGGCCAGCGGGTAGAGCGTGTCGCGCTCGTAGTCCTCCAACTCGGTCAGCACCCTGGCCAGCCGATCCACTTCCTTGATGGCCTTGGTCTTCTCGCCCTGGCTGCTGGCGGGGTTGATGCTGACGGCGGCCTGGCGCTCTTTCTCGGTGGTGAGCTTCTCGCGGTAGTCGCGCAGGTACTTGAGCACCACGCTCACCGTGTCAGGGCGGTAGCGGTGCATGTAGATCAGCGCGTTGAAGCTGCCCTTGGGGCTACTGAACAACCAGTAGATCGGGCGCTTCTTGTAGCGCTTCACATGGTCGGCATAGAACTCGCCCAGGAAAAAATCGCGCAGGCCGTAGTTGCGCTTGCCCTTGATGTTCAGCGTTTGCTCGATGAAGGCCAGGTTGTCCTCGTAATGCGCGTCGCCAAAGGCCACGCGCAGGAACTGGCGGAAGCGCAGGGTGATGTCGTCCGGGAACCAGTCGCCGTCGAGCAGCGGGATCACGTTGTCGTCATCGGCCGGGAAGCGCGGTTGTGGCACCTGGGCCAGATAGTCGGCCAGCGTCTCGCCCTGGTTGGCTAGGATCAGCCCCGGCTTGTCGAGGCTGTAGCGCCCGAACATGCAGCCCACGGCGTAGCTCACCAGTTCGCGCAGGGTGTCGGCCAGTAGCAAGGCTTCTAATTCGCCTTCGCTTCTGTCGCTGCCGTAGCGGTAGTGCGGGTTGCAGGTGAGCGTGATTTCGTTCAGCGGGACTTCGGGCGTCAGCTCGTCCTGCAGACCGTAGGCGTCGATAAAGATGCGGTTGTTCTCTTCCTCAAGGCGCTGCATTTCCTCCGTCATCTCGTGCCAATGGGAGCGGAGCCTGCGGTAGCTAGCCTTGAGCGCAGATTGGCGGTGGTCGGGATGCAGGAGCGGGAGGCTGGTGAAGTCCCAAGAGGTTTCATAGAAATCCCAATCCTCCTTGCTTATCTTTAGCAGCGCCTTTGCTGTTAGACGAGTGCTTTCCGAGATATAGCTTGGGGCCAATGTGAGCTTTCGGAAGTCTCCGGATTGAAAATGCAACGTTGGGTTGAGAATCTTCGACCAAGAGTCAGCAAATTTTGTATTCAATAATGCCAATCCAATATAGGTAAGGCTTGAATCATTGAAAA
Source organism: Thauera butanivorans NBRC 103042 (assembly GCF_001591165.1). Taxonomy (GTDB): domain Bacteria; phylum Pseudomonadota; class Gammaproteobacteria; order Burkholderiales; family Rhodocyclaceae; genus Thauera; species Thauera butanivorans. The sequence continues at coordinate 645 of NZ_BCUG01000078.1, read as the reverse complement.
ATGCTGACGGGCCTGATGCATCAAACAGAAACCCCTCAGGAAGAATTCTTCCTGACAGCTTTCCGCTGGTTATGTCCGACCAAGTTATTCCTTTACTGAAGTAGAACTCTTCCCCTCGCGCACAAAAGTTCTTCTCAGATTTGATCGACTCGCCATCGTTTTCCCAGTTAACCAAGAAATCAAAGTTTCCATACCAACGCCTAAATTGGCCGCCCTTGTTATATGGGTACCAGCGGATGTTTACCTTGCTCGCCGAGACCTCACTCCATAGGCGCACGTACTTCGCATTGTTACCTGTCTGAACACCATTGGATGAAACAGCAAACGTCGAAAGCTGAGGGTATTTTTCGAAGCAATCAAACTGCCTGCTGCTAACCCAATAACCAATTGGACTGCCTGGAATCTTCTTAAAGTCCACAGCTGCGGCGCGAAAGAAATACTTGTCCATGCGCTGGTCGCTGCTGTTGTTCTGATTCTCACTCATTCGTTTTCTCCCGCCGGCAATGCCTTGCGGCCAAAATCAATTTCAAATCCATCCGGCACCGGCTTGAACGGTTTGGCAGGTGAGCAGTGGCTGCTCTCGAATTGGCGCAGCGGCTGCACGTAGATCTCGCCCGTCATGCAGTAGTCGGTGATGCCGCTCTT
>NZ_BCUG01000077.1 GCF_001591165.1 Thauera butanivorans NBRC 103042 | reverse complement strand
ACCCTTGCCCTATCCAGTTGTCGGAATCGAGGACATTCGTCACAGTGGCACGGACAACTATTGGCGCGGCTTCACCGCGCTCAATTGTGTATCGGACACCGAGATCAAACTGATACCAATCCGATACTTTCAGGGTGTTTTGCAGATTAATGTATTGCGACGAAGCGTAACGGACCTGTCCATTGAGAGCCAATCCATTCACATATGGAACATCCCAATCAATGCCGAGACGCGCCTGAAAGGGTGCGATTGCTGCTTTATTGCCATTATTCGAAGCGGTGGATGTATTGACGAGCACGGCATCGACATAGGCAAGGCCACCGTGCAAGCGAAGGCTTTGAAAGGGCGCACCGAAGAAGCCGAACTCCAACCCCCGATTACGCACCTCTCCATCCTGTACGAACACGTTTGTGTCGGGGTTTGTATAAGAGCTCGGCCTCGAAATCTGGAACGCGGCCAATGTTGTCGTTATCTTCCCCCAATCAACCTTGGCGCCCACCTCAATGCCCTTGGACGCGTATGGCGAAAATACTTCGCCCGCATTGACAGTACCGTCTGGTGCCGTACCACCTCTTTCCAAGGCCTCAATGTAATTGCCATAGAGCGAAACGTTCTGCCGCGGCTTGACCACAACGCCGACCAGAGGGGTATAGGCGTATTCTTTGTATGCAGAAGTCTGTATACCAGTCCTGCGATCGTAGGATGTCGTATCGATCTGCTGACGGCGAACACCGAGCGTCAACTGTATGCGTTCTTCCAG
>NZ_BCUG01000076.1 GCF_001591165.1 Thauera butanivorans NBRC 103042 | reverse complement strand
AAGGCCTCAATGTAATTGCCATAGAGCGAAACGTTCTGCCGCGGCTTGACCACAACGCCGACCAGAGGGGTATAGGCGTATTCTTTGTATGCAGAAGTCTGTATACCAGTCCTGCGATCGTAGGATGTCGTATCGATCTGCTGACGGCGAACACCGAGCGTCAACTGTATGCGTTCTTCCAGAATCGACAACGTATCGGCCAGCACAATTCCGTACAGTTGTGTATCGTCACTCAATACGTAGCTGCCTAGGGAATCGCTATTCGGCGGCGAGCTGTAAACCGGGTTGTACAAATTCTGTGTCGGCTGAGTGGATGACGTATCGCCAAACGCTCTCCGGTCTTTTGTTTGTTGCCAGGAGTATCCGATCGTGGCTTGATGGCTGACAGGCCCCGTCTCGAAATTGCCCCGCAAGCCTGATTGTAGCGTGTAAGTAGAGTATTTATGGCCCCACACCCCCGGCGTTCCGTTTACAGTCAACGTCCCCTGATTGTCGGCGAAGATACGATTGACGAAAAACGACTTGCGTTCTGCTTCCCCAGTGCCGACCTTTGCAAACGCAGTCAGATCATCTGAAATATCCAATTCTCCCTGGAGAGTTCCGAAATAGAACTCCGAGTTCGAGAACTCGTAGGGAGCATTGGGATTTGTCGCATTGTCGGGCGCCGAAGGCAAAGCGGTAACGCTGCTGCCCACGCTCATTTGGCGACGGCCCGCCTGAAGGTCGAGATCCTGGTAGCCAAGGTCGATGGACGAGCGGAAACGCTCACTTCGGTAGTCGCCAGCGAGAGATAGGAACTTGACCTCGCGGGAATGGTTGTCGATTGGCGTGTCACCTGACTCGGCCAACCCATTTAAGCGAAGCCCAAATTTATTGTCCTCACCGAAGCGCCGGCCGATATCGGCATGCCCGCCAACTTGCGAATTCGAGACATAATTCGTTGTGAGTTGCGTCAAAGGAATATCGTCGGCACGTTTTGGCACAAGATTGACAGAACCACCTACTGTTCCGGTTGCTGCGGCCGCTCCGTTCAAAAGGGCACTCGGTCCACGAAGTATCTCGACACGCTCTACTGCGGCAGATGAATAGACACCCAGGTTACTTACCTGGCTTAAGCCAGGCAGCCCATCGAATAGAAAGGTATCCGCACCGACTCCAAAGCCGCGAATCGCGAACTGTGTGTGACCCGCGCTGGCGGGAAGACTCTGTACCGAAGGGTCGTTCCCAAGCGCGTCTACAATATTATTTACTTGCTGGTCCTTGATCAGCTTCGACGTGTAGCTGGTCTGGCTGAACGGCGTATCCATCATGTCGCGGTTGCCGAGAATGCCTAGCCGCCCACCGCGCGCTACCTGGCCGCCGGCATAGGCTGGTGGTAGTTCTTCTCTGGAGGACGATATGGCAGAACCAGTGACCGTCACCGGCGCCAGCGTCATGGCCCCGCTCTCGGTCATCACCTGATGCAGCGAGTAACCCCCACTGCCGGCGCTCACCAGTTGATAGCCGCTGCTGGCCAGCAGGTGGTCGAACCCCTCGCGCACGCTGTAGCGGCCTTGCAGGCCGTTGCTGCGCAGCCCGGCCAGCATCTGCGGGTCGAAGGACAGCGCCACGCCGGACGTGGCAGCAAATTGCGCCAGCACGTCGCTCAGGCGGCCGGCGGGAATGGCGTATTCCTGGCTGGCGGTGCTGCTGGCGGGCTCGGCGGCCAGCGCAGGGCTGGGCGCCAGCACGGCCACACTCACCAGGCCGGCCAGGGCGCAGCCGATGGCGAGGTTCAGCACCTTGACTTTGAAGGTTGGCGCGGCGGCGTCGCGGACAACGGTGGAAGATGCGCGGCCCGATATGCGGGTAGGTCGCTGTGAATGCGGACGCCTGAAGACCATGCTGATACCTTTCGTCGATGTGTTGGTGGGCAGTTTTGGCGCGTTGAAAAACGCGCTTTCACCAGACACACCGGACGAGCGCAAAAAAGGTATCACCCCAATCGCAAATTTTTTTGCGATCTGCCATCTGACCGCCATGAATGGCGGAAATGCCGGTCTTGCATGGAGCGAGAACCGGCCCCGCCAGCCGGCCTGCTGGCGATCACGCCTCCCAGGGATTGACCAATTGCAGGTTCAGCCCCTCGAAGTCCCTAGTGTTGCGTGTGACCAGCGTCAGGTCGTGTTGCAGGGCGGTGGCCGCCAGCAGGCCGTCGATGGCGGGCAGCGTGCGGCCCGCGCTGGCCTGCACCCGGCCCCAGCGGTCGGCAACCTGGGTGTCGATGTCCAGCAGCCTGCCGACGAACCAGTTGGGCAGTTCCACTTCCAGCCAGTCGGTCAGGGTCTGGCGGAACGCGGCGTCGGCCACGCCTTCGATGCCTTGGCGGATTTCACCCAGGCTAAGCACCGAGAGGTACAGCGACTGGCGCGGACGGGCCTGCACCCACGCCACCACCCGCGCGTCGGCCTGTTTGCGGCGCAGTTCCGAGAGGACGTTGGTGTCGATCAGGTAGCTCAAAGCTCGACCTCGCGCGGCAGGCTGCGGTCGCGCTCGAATTCGATGTCGTCCCGCCCTTGCAGGGGCGAGGCGCGCATGAAGTCCACCAGCGATTGTTCGTTGCCGCTCAGGCGGTCGAACAGTTCGCGCGACACCACCACCGCCTTGGCCCGCCCGTGCAGGGTGATCTCCTGCGGCCCGTTCTCGACCGCGTGTTTGACCAGTTCCGAGAACCGCGCCTTGGCGGTTTGCATTTGCCAGCTTTGCATGACGCAACCTCCGACTATAGTAGTCTGACCATATGGATCAGAATTCTATCCGAACCCCTGCCTGGGTTCAAATCAGCTCAGAAATGAGCTGATTTTGAGCTGATACGCCTTCCAGACGACAGGAAAGCCGCCTTAATGGGCTTGCACCGTGATCCAGTAGGACGTGGCGCGGCCGATGCGCACCGGCAGGGATTTTTCCAGCAGGGCCAGGCTGGCGTGGGTATCGGCCACCGGGAAGGAGCCGGAGACCGTGAGGCCGGCGACGGCCGGGTCGCAGCGCAGCACGCCACGGTGGTAGCGGGAAAGTTCAGTCACCAGATCGCCCAGGCTCATGTCCTGGGCCAGCAGCATGCCGCGCTCCCACAGCGCGGCGCTGGCGTCCGCCGGCTGCGCGGCTTGCAGGGCACTGGCCGTGAACGCCATCTGCTCGCCCACCCGCACGATGGCTGCCTGGCTGGCGTCGATCGGGCGGACTTCCACCGCCCCCTCGAACACGGCCACGCGGGTGCTGTCGTCCAGACGGCGCACGTTGAAACGGGTGCCCAGCGGCCGCAGGTTGCCGTGATCGGTGCGCACGATGAAGGGGCGCGGCGTGGGCGACGGATCTTGCGCGGTGGTGATGAAGATTTCGCCGGCCACCAGCGCGATGCGCCGTTCGCTGGCGGTGAAGGCCACGTCCACCGCCGTGGCGATATTGAGCACCAGGCGCGTGCCGTCGGCCAGGGTGATGGTCTTCTGCTCGCCGGTGGCGGTGCGCAGGTCGGCCGTCCATTCCTGCCAGGGCGTGTGGCGCCAGGCGAGCCACGCGCTGGGTACGGCGAGCGCCATCAGCGCCAGCAGTTCCCGGCGGCCGGGGCTGGGCAGGCGCGCGAGGGTGTCGCGGCCGAGCTTGGGTGGCACCTGCTGAAAGGTTTCCAGCACACCTTCGGCACGCTGCCAGGCCGCTTCGTGGGCTGGGCTGCGCTCGCGCCAGTGCGCCAGCCTGGCCCGGTCGTGGTCGGAGGCCTCGCCGGATTGGAGCAGCACCAGCCAGTCGGCGGCGTCGTCCAGGATGGACTGCTCGATGTCGGGCGTGGGGATTCGGATTGCCGCCGTCATGCCGCAGGCCCTCGGTGCGTCAGTCAACCCAGCGCCAGGCAGGCGCCGAAGGCGCTGCGTATATGCCGCTTGACGGTGATGAGCGAGGTGCCGAGTTCGTCGGCGATCTGCTGGTAGGTCAGGCCATCGAGCTGGGCCAGCAGGAATATCTCGCGCGTGCGCGCCGGCAGGCTGCGCAGCATGGCTTCGACGCGGTACAGGGCTTCCAGGACCAGCAGACGGGTTTCCGGGGACGGCACTTCTGGCTCCGGCAGGTGGGCCAGCGCTTCGAGGTAGGCGCGCTCCAGATCCTGCCGCCGCCAGTGGTCGATGACCAGGCCCTTGGCGATGTGCGTCAGCAGTGCGCGGGGCTCGTCGCCGAGTTGTGCCGGCAGGCACCGGGAGACCATGACCCGCAGGAAGGTATCGTGCGCCAGGTCGGCGGCGTCGCAGGTGTTGCCGAGTTTGCGGCGCAGCCAACCATACAGCCAACCGTGATGGTCGGTGTACAGTAGGTGAACTTGTTGCGCTGCAAGGGTATCGGCCGCCGACATGGCGCCCTCCTGTTCATCGGTCGAGCACCTGAGCGGACTCGATATCAAATAAGAATTGTTCTCATCCTAACGAATTCCCGACAAGTCTTGCAAGCTCGGCCTTGACGAGGCGGTGGTGGCCGACTTCGCGCCGACGGGCGTGGCCCTGCTCAATCCCTGGGAGCCGGCGACCTGACGCTCAAGCCATCTTGGCGAACAACGCCACGTCCGGCAGCCCTTTGAAGTGCGCATCGCAAGTAAGCAGTTCCGCACCCTGATGCCGGCCGAACTCAAGGAACTGCGCAAGCTCAAGAAGGACCATGAGCGCTTGAAGCAGGAGCACGACCTCCAAAAAAAAAACGGCGCCGAAGCGCCGCATCCCAAATGGGAGAGGGGAAGTCTGAAACTGCCGCTGCCGATTACATGCTGCGGCGGTACTGGCCGCCGACCTTGTACAGCGCCTCGGTGATCTGGCCGAGCGAGCAATGGCGCACCGCTTCGACCAGCACCTCGAAGACGTTGGCGTTGTCGATCACCGCCTGCTGCAGCCTGGCCTGCCACTTGGGCGATTCGGCCTTGTTGCGGGCATGGAAGTCGGCCAGGCGCTGGAGCTGGCTCTGCTTTTCTTCCTCGGTCGAGCGCGCCAGCTCGATTTCCTGCTGGGCCTGGCCCTTGGGATTGAGGAAGGTGTTGACGCCGATGATGGGGTAGGAGCCGTCGTGCTTCTTGTGCTCGTAGTACAGCGACTCTTCCTGGATCTTGCCGCGCTGGTAGCCGGTTTCCATCGCGCCGAGCACGCCGCCGCGGCTGGCGATGGCCTCGAACTCCTTCAGCACGGCCTCTTCGACCAGGTCGGTGAGCTCGTCGATGATGAAGGCGCCCTGGTTCGGGTTCTCGTTCTTCGCCAGACCCCACTCGCGGTTGATGATGAGCTGGATCGCCATCGCGCGGCGCACGCTCTCCTCGGTCGGCGTGGTGATCGCCTCGTCGTAGGCGTTGGTGTGCAACGAATTGCAGTTGTCGTAGATCGCGATCAGCGCCTGCAGCGTGGTGCGGATGTCGTTGAAGTCCATCTCCTGCGCGTGCAGCGAGCGGCCCGAAGTCTGGACGTGGTACTTGAGCTTCTGGCTGCGCTCGTTGGCGCCGTACTTGTTCTTCATCGCCACCGCCCAGATGCGGCGGGCGACGCGGCCGATCACGGTGTATTCCGGGTCCATGCCGTTGCTGAAGAAGAAGCTCAGGTTGGGCGCGAAGTCGTCGATGTGCATGCCGCGCGCCAGGTAGCTCTCGACGTAGGTGAAGCCGTTGGCGAGCGTGAAGGCGAGCTGGCTGATCGGGTTGGCGCCGGCCTCGGCGATGTGATAGCCGGAGATCGACACCGAGTAGAAGTTCTGCACCTTGTGATGGACGAAGTACTCCTGGATGTCGCCCATCATCTTCAGCGCGAACTCGGTGCTGAAGATGCAGGTGTTCTGGCCCTGGTCTTCCTTCAGGATGTCGGCCTGCACCGTGCCGCGCACGGTCGACAGCGTCCAGGCGCGGATCTTGGCGTATTCGTCCGCGGTCGGATCGCGGCCGTTGTCGGCCTTGAACTTGGCGATCTGCTGGTCGATCGCGGTGTTGAAGAAGAAGGCCAGGATGATCGGCGCCGGGCCGTTGATCGTCATCGACACCGAGGTCGTCGGCGCGCACAGGTCGAAGCCGTCGTACAGCACCTTCATGTCGTCCAGCGTGGCGATGCTGACGCCGGAGTTGCCGATCTTGCCGTAGATGTCCGGGCGCGGGTCGGGGTCGCAGCCGTACAGCGTCACCGAGTCGAAGGCGGTACTGAGGCGGTGCGCCGGCATGCCTTCGGACACCTTCTTGAAGCGGCGGTTGGTGCGGAAGGCGTCGCCTTCGCCGGCGAACATGCGGGTGGGGTCCTCGCCCTCGCGCTTGAAGGCGAACACGCCGGCCGTGTAGGGGAAGGAGCCGGGCACGTTTTCCTTCATCAGGAATTTCAGCGTCTCGCCTTCGTCCTCGAAGTTCGGCAGCGCCACCTTGCGGATCTTGCTGCCTGCCAGCGAAGTGTGGGTCAGCTTGGTGCGGATTTCCTTGTCGCGGATCTTCACCACGTACTCGTCGGCGGCGTACAAGGCCTTCTCGGTCGGCCACTGCTCCAGCAGCTTCTTCGCCGCCGGCGTGAGTTCGCCGTCCTTCCAGTCGATCAGTTCATCGAATGTTGCCAACTGAGAGCCGTCATCCTTGCCACGCTGCTCGAACAGCGCCTTCGCCGTCTTCAGCGACTGGCGCTCGCGGGCGACGCGGGCCTGCTGCTCGACGTGCTTGTGGTAGTCGCGCACGCTGTCGGCGATCTCGGCCAGGTAGCGGATGCGATCGGCCGGCACGATGGCCCGGCCGGCGGAGGATGCCTTCACGCCGACCGCCGGCAGCTTGCCCTTGGCCACTTTCAGGCCCTTGCCGACCAGCGCCGGCAGCATGCACTGGTACAGCGCGGTGACGCCGTCGTCGTTGAAGCGTGCCGCCATGGTGCCGAACACCGGCATCTCGTCCGGGCTCTGGCCGAACAGTTCGCGGTTGCGCTGGTACTGCTTGCGCACGTCGCGCAGCGCATCCTCGGCGCCCTTGCGGTCGAACTTGTTGATGGCGACGAAGTCGGCGAAGTCGAGCATGTCGATCTTTTCCAGCTGCGACGCGGCGCCGAATTCGGGCGTCATCACGTACAGCGACAGATCGACGAAAGGCACGATCGCGGCATTGCCCTGGCCGATGCCCGAAGTCTCGACGATGACGAGGTCGAAGCCGGCCAGCTTGCAGGCGGCGATGACTTCCGGCAGCGCGGCCGAGACTTCGGAGCCGGTGTCGCGGGTGGCGAGCGAGCGCATGTAGATGTTGTCGTGCTCGATCGCGTTCATGCGGATGCGGTCGCCCAGCAGCGCGCCGCCGGTGCGCTTGCGCGAGGGGTCGATGGAGACGATCGCGAGCTTGAGCCTGTCGTCCTGGTCGAGGCGGAAGCGGCGCACCAGTTCGTCGGTCAGCGAGGACTTGCCGGCGCCGCCGGTACCGGTGATGCCCAGCGTCGGCACCTTGGTCTTGGCCGCGGCCTCGATCAGCGCCTTCCTGACATCGTCGCCGTAGCCGCCGTTCTCCAGCGCGGTGATGATCCGCGCCAGCGCCCGGCGGTCGCCGGCAGCCAGCGCCTTCAGCACCGCGTCGGCCTTCTGCGGCGCGGCCGGGGCGAGATCGACGTCGCAGCGTTCGACGACGCTGTTGATCATGCCCTGCAGGCCCATCGTGGCGCCATCCTCGGGCGAGAAGATGTGGGTCACGCCGTAGTCGTGCAGTTCCCTGATCTCGGCCGGCACGATCACGCCGCCGCCGCCGCCGAACACCTTGATGTTCTCGCCGCCGTTGGCCTTCAGCAGGTCCATCATGTACTTGAAGAACTCGACGTGGCCACCCTGGTAACTGGTGATGGCGATGCCCTGCACGTCTTCCTGCAGCGCGGCCTTGACGATCTCGCCCACCGAGCGGTTGTGGCCGAGGTGGATCACCTCGGAGCCGGTCGCCTGCAGGATGCGGCGCATGATGTTGATCGAGGCATCGTGGCCGTCGAACAGCGCCGCAGCGGTGACGAAACGCACCTTGTTCTTGGGCTTGTAGGCTTGCAACTTGTGGGCAACGCTCAGGTCGGTCATGTCGGTCTTCCCCCGGAAGGTGAATGGTGATGCGGCTTCGATGGCGCCGCTGCTCTTATGAACGGAATGGTAGAAGGCGAACGGCGGCTTTGCCATTGCGCTTGCCGACGGCAATCATGCAAAATCCGCCAATCTTCGCAAGCATGCGAATCCGCCCGGAGCACGCGCCGCCATGCCCCAGCCGCCCCTCCCCCGCCCACCTGCCCCGCCGCAGGCAAAAAGGCGCCAGGCCACGGTCGCGATGGGCTTCGTCGATGGCATGCTGTCCGGCATGCGCCGCCGCGGCCGCGATCCGGCAGCGCTGCTCGCCGCCACCGGCATCAGTCTTGCAGATACTGCCAGGCGCATCCCGGTCGACCGTTACGCCGCACTGTACAACCTGATCATCGCCGAGCTGGACGACGAGGCGCTCGGCCTGTTTCCGCGGCCGATGCCGCCGGGCAGCTTCGAGTTCCTGTGCCGCGGCATGCTGGGCACGGCGACACTGGAAGAGGCGCTGTCGCGCGCCTGCCGCTTCCTGCGCCTGGTGCTGGCGGACTTGCGGGTGGAAGTCAGGCGGCAGGGCAGACATGCCGAAATCGAGATCGTCGAGCTTTCCGCCCCCGGCACGCCTCCGCCTTTCGGCGGCCGTGACGACCCTGCCCGCGTGTTCGCCTTCGAATGGCTGCTGCGCCTGGTCCACAGCGTCGCCTGCTGGTTCGTCAATCGCGGCATCGCGCTGGACGAAGTGCGCTTCCCCTACGCCCGCCCCGCCCATGCCGACGACTATGCGCTGGTCTATACCGAGCGTTCGAGCTTCGAGTGTTCGAGCCCCGATGGCGGCACCCTGCTCGCGCGCTTCCACGACAACCTGCTCGACCTGCCGGTGCGGCGCGACGACACGGCGCTGGCGCACTTCCTCGAAGGCGCACCCGGCCGGATCTCGATGCTGTACCGGCGCGACCGCGAAATGGTGGTGCGTGTCCGCGATCTGCTGCGTGGTGCGCTGCCGGTCAACCTGTCGATCGAGGACGTCGCCCGCCAGCTCCACCTGTCGACCCGAACGCTGCACCGCCGGCTCGAAGACGAAGGCTCGAGCTTTCGCCTGATCAAGGAGGCCACCCGGCGCGACATCGCCTGGTCGCGCCTGGCCAAGACCCGCCAGCCGATCGCGCAGTTGGCGGCCGATCTCGGCTACGCGGACACATCGGCCTTCTACCGCGCCTTCGTGTCCTGGTCGGGGCAATCGCCCGAGCAGTTCCGCGCCCAGTTGGCCGCGCGCCAGGACGGCCATGCCGGGCCCCCGCCTTCACGCCGCGACGGAACGTGAGCCCGCGATGAGCGTCACAAGCCGGCAGCAGGTGCGCCGTCGGCGTGACACCTGCCTTTGCCCGGCAGCGGCGAACTGTGCCAGCATTGGGCCATAACAATACCGAACAGTACGGAGACAGATCACGACCATGGCGCAGCCGCCCGCCGAAAACGACCCTCAACTGCCCGGCCCCTCGCCGGAACAGCGCCGCCGGCACGACCTGCTGATGGCCGGCCTCGACCTGCTCGACCAGGCCATCGCAGTGTTCGACGCCACGCCCAAGCTGGTGACGTGGAACAAGGCCATGCAGCGGCTGCTCGACTTTCCCGAATCGCTGTTCAGGGTCGGCACGCCCTTCGAAGCGTTCGTGCGCTTCAATGCCGAGCGCGGCGAATACGGCGAGGGCGACACCGAAAAGCTGGTTGCGGCGCGAATGGCCGCGGCGCGCTCGTTCGAGCCGCACTACGTCGAGCGGGTGCGCCCCAACGGCCGGGTGCTGGCAGTGCGCGGCGTGCCGATCCCCAATCTCGGCTTCGTTTCGCTGTGGACCGACATCACCGAGCAGCGCCGCGCCGAAGCGCTGATCCAGGAACAGAACGCCCGCCTCGAAGCGCGGGTCCAGGAACGCACTGCCGAACTGGAGCAGGCCAACCGCGAGATCGACCAGATCGCCGGCGCGCTGCGCCTGTCCGAAGGCCGCATGCGGCTGATCCTGGACGCCATTCCGGCGATGATCGCCCACGTCGATGCCGGCCGCCGCTACCGCTTCGCCAACCGCGCCTACGCCGAATGGTTCGGCCTGACGAAGGAGGGCATCGTCGGCCGTTCGGTCGAGGAGGCCTTCGGCCCGGAGCTCTACCCCGTCATCGACGGCTATCTACGCGAAGCCGAAACCGGCGAGCGCGTCAGCTACGAGTACGCGCGCAAGAACGCCAGCGGCCAGACGGTGCATGCCCGCAGCGTGGTCGTTCCCGACGTCTCGCTCGAAGGCGGCTTCCGCGGCTACTTCGTGATGTCCACCGACATCACCGAGCAGAAGGCCAGCCAGGCTGCGCTGGTGCAGGCCCAGAAGATGGAAGCGGTCGGCCAGTTGACCGGCGGTCTGGCGCACGACTTCAACAACCTGCTGACGATCATCATCGGCAACCTGTCTGCGCTGCAGGGCAAGCTGGCGGGCGGCAGCGGCGCCGAATACGTCGATCCCTCGCTGCAGGCGGCGCGGCGCGGCGCCGAACTGATCCGGCGCCTGCTCAGCTTCTCGCGCCGCCAGACGCTGGAGCCGGCCGCCATCGAAGTCGGCGAGCTGGTGCGCAACATGACGCAACTGCTGATGCGCACGCTGGGCGAGACGATCACCGTCGGCCTGAACCTGCCGGACACGCCGATCCACGCCCTCGCCGACCCTCACCAGTTGGAAAACGCCATCCTCAACCTGGCGATCAACGCGCGCGATGCGATGGCCGGCAGCGGCACGCTGTCGATCGCCGTCCAGTCCCGCCATATCGACGTCGCCCTTGCCCGGCTCGTCGAAGTACCGCCCGGCGACTACGTGCAGATCGACGTCAGCGACACCGGCAAGGGCATCGAGCCCGCCGTGCTGGCGCGCGTCTTCGAGCCCTTCTTCACCACCAAGCCCTTCGGCAGCGGCAGCGGCCTCGGGCTGTCGATGGTGTATGGCTTCGTGCGCCAGTCCGGCGGCAACATCCGCATCCTGAGCACACCGGGCAAAGGCACCAACGTCCGCTTCGTGCTGCCGATGACGCAGCCGGCCGCCTCCCTCCCTTCGCCGCAGGCCGTCGTGCAGCCTCTCCCCGCCTACGAAGGCGGCCCGGTGCTGCTGGTGGAGGACGAGCCCGAGGTGCGCAAGGTCATCCGCATGCAGCTCACCGAGCTGGGCTATCCGGTGATCGAAGCCGGCGACGGCGTCGAAGCCCTGGCGCTGCTCGAGGTCATCGACGACATCGCGCTACTGGTCAGCGACACCGTGATGCCGGGCGGCCTGAATGGCCACGAACTCGCCCGCCGGGCACGCCTGCTGCGCCCGGCGTTGCCCATCCTGCTCGTCACCGGCTATACCGGTGAAAAGCCGGACGGCGACACCGCCGCGCAACTGCCGGTGCTGCGCAAGCCCTTCGACCCGCCGGCGCTGGCAGCCGCGCTGGCTGCGCTTGCCATGCAGGCCGCCGGCAGCGACACATCCATCCATCCCACGAACCCGGCCACGAAGGAAAGCCCGACATGACCACGAGCCTCCCGGACTCCCCCTCGCCGCTGATCTTCGTCCTGGAGGACGAACCGGACATCGCCCGCCTGATCTGCGCCAGCCTGGCGGAATACGGCTTCCGCCACGAACACCTGAGCACCGGGCGCGAGCTGCTGGCACGCGCCCGCATCCAGTCGCCCGACCTGTGCATCGTCGATCTCGGCCTGCCCGACATGGACGGCATGCAGGTGGTGCGCCAGCTGCAGGACGGCACGCCCTGCGCGGTGCTGATCCTGACCGGCCGCAACGACGTCACCGACCGCGTGCTCGGCCTCGAGCTCGGCGCCGACGACTACATCGTCAAGCCCTTCGAGCCGCGCGAGCTGGTCGCCCGCGTACGCTCGATCCTGCGCCGCTACCAGCGCTCGGCCGCGCCGGAAGGGTCCGGCGACGCGCGCATCGCCCGTTTCACCGGCTGGGAATTCGACGGCAACCGCCATACCCTGACCGCCCCCGACGGGCGCGAGATCAGCCTGTCGGCCGCCGAGGCCGGCCTGCTCGCCACCTTGCTGCGCCGCCCCAACAAGATCCTGTCGCGCGAGCAATTGCTGGGCGAACGCGACGTCGATCCGTTCGACCGCAGCATCGACGTGCGTATTTCGCGCCTGCGGCGCAAGCTCGACGACGACCCGCACAATCCGAAGCTGATCAAGACCGTCTACGGTGCAGGCTACCTGTTCGCCGCACAGGTCGCCTGGCGTTGAGGATCATGTCCCGGGGCTTTCAGGCGCTGCAGTTTTCAAGCACGGACTTCAAGTTCATAATTATGAGTTATTGATTAACGAACTTCGGAGTCCTGCATGTCTTCCCCGCGCCCATTCAAGATCCTCGGCATCCAGCAGATCGCCATCGGCGGCCCCAGCAAGGAAAAGCTCAAGACCCTGTGGGTCGACATGCTCGGCCTGGAAATGACCGGCAATTTCGTCTCGGAGCGCGAGAACGTCGACGAGGACATCTGCGCGATGGGCAGCGGCCCGTTCAAGGTCGAAGTCGACCTGATGCAGCCGCTCGATCCGGAAAAGAAGCCGGCCGTGCATGCCACGCCGCTGAACCACGTCGGCCTGTGGGTGGATGACCTGCCCAAGGCAGTGGAATGGCTCGGCGCCAACGGCGTGCGCTTCGCCCCCGGCGGCATCCGCCGCGGCGCCGCCGGCTACGACATCACCTTCCTGCACCCCAAGGGCAACGACGAGTTCCCGATCGGCGGCGAAGGCGTGCTGGTCGAACTGGTGCAGGCACCGGCGGAAGTGGTGGAAGCCTTCGCCAGGATGGCAGGCTGAACGCCGCGGCAGAACGCGCCGCGGATAATCGGAAGAAGGGCTCCCACCGCCACCGGGGGAGCCCTTCTTCTTGCCCTGCCCGGAACCCGCTTTACAGCGCAGCCGCCGAGAAGGTATCGCACTCGCGCAGATCGCCCCGCTCCAGCCCGGTGCGGAACCAGCGCATCCGCTGCGCGGCGCTGCCGTGGGTGAAGCTGTCAGGCACGGCGTAGCCCTGGGCCTGCTTCTGGATGTGGTCGTCGCCGATGGCGCTCGCTGCGCGCAGCGCCTCCTCGACGTCGCCCTCCCTCAGGATGATCTGCTGCTCGCGCACGGCATGATGGGCCCAGACGCCGGCCAGGCAGTCGGCCTGCAGTTCGAGCCGCACCGACAACTGGTTGGCCTCGCGCTCCGACACCCGCTGGCGCGCCTGCTGCACCTTGCCCGAGATGCCGAGCAGGTTCTGCACGTGGTGGCCGATCTCGTGCGCGATCACGTAGGCCTGGGCGAAGTCGCCGGGCGCGCCGAAGCGCCGGCTCAGTTCGTCGAAGAAGGACAGGTCCAGATAGAGCTTGCCGTCGGCCGGGCAGTAGAACGGCCCCATCTGGGCCTGGCCCACGCCACAGGCGCTGCGCGTCGCCCCGGTAAACAGGACCAGCGTCGGCTCCTGATAGTGCTGCCCGGAAGCGCGGAAGATCGCCCCCCAGGTCTGCTCGGTCTCGGCCAGCACCTTGGCGGAGAAGCTGGCGAGCTCGTTCTCGGCTGCCGGCCGCCTGGCATCGGGCTGAATTCCCGAAGGCGACTGCACCACCGCAGCGTTGTCGAGCACCACGCTCGGGTCGATGCCGAAATACATCGCCACCAGCGCCAGCACGATGGTGCCGATGCCGATCTTGCCGCGTCCGCCCAGGCCGGCGCGCTGGCCGCGCCTGTCCTCGACGTTGCGGCTTTCCCTGCCCTTACGAAAATCCATCGCTCGCTCCCGCATGCACGTGGGCGGATGCTACTCCGCCACCGCGCGATGCGGGAGAGGGCGTGGGCCGGCAGCGCCCGGGCTCCTTATGCAGCAAGCCCCGCCGCAGCGAGCTTGTCGCTGCGGATCGCCTCGTACTCGTCCTCCCAGAACCACTTCTCCTCGCCGAAGGCGGGCTTCAGGTGGTGCAGCCAGGTCGCCTCCTCGTCGTAGCGGGCGAAGAAGGGGCGCTGCACCCAGTCCGGATTTCGTCCCTGGATGAAGCGCAGCACGAAGACTTTCTCGCCGGCGATCTCGGCCACGCCCTGGATCTCGACCTTGCCGGGGCTGGCGCTCATGCTCGGGCCGCGTGCGGTGCGGCCGAGGCCCGACACCTGCTGCATGGCCTCGCGGTAGATTTCCCACGCGCGCGCCAGCGGTACTTCGAAATAGGCCCGCGCGCCGGTGTCGCGCTCGGCGAACATGTAGTAGGGCACGATGCCGAGCCTGACCTGAAGCTTCCACATCTTCGCCCACACCGCCGGATCGTCGTTGATGTGCGCCAGCAGCGGCCCCTGCGCGCGGATCACCGCACCAGTGCTGCGGATGCGCTGGATCGCCGCCTGCGCGGCCTCGGTGTCGAGTTCCTTCCAGTGGTTGTAGTGCGCCATCAGTGCGACGTGCTTGCCCGCCTCGGCCAGTTGCGTCAGCAGCCGGATCAGGTCGTCGGCGTCGTCCGCGCCCAGGAAGCGGTGCGGCCAGAAGGTCAGCGCCTTGGTGCCGATGCGGATGGTCTGGATGTGGTCGAACTCGGGTTTGAGCAGGGGTTCGAGATAGTCGCGCAGATGGCGCGTCTTCATCACCATCGGGTCGCCGCCGGTGAACAGCAGGTCGGTGACCTCGCCGTTGCGGCGCAGATAGTCGTGCAGGGTCTTGGCCTCGGACGCGGCGATGCGCAGTTCCTTGTCGCCGACGAACTGCGCCCAGCGGAAGCAGAAGGTGCAGTAGCTGTGGCAGGTCTGGCCCTGGCTGGGGAAGAACAGCACGGTTTCGCGGTACTTGTGCTGGATGCCGTCGAGACGGTTGCCGTGCTCGTCGCGCGGCATGTTCATCTCCATCTGGTCGGCCGGATGGGGATTGAGCTCGTGGCGGACTTCGGCGATGGCCTGATCCAGCTCGGCCTTGTCGGCGCCCTTGCGCAGCAGCGCCGCGATACGGTCGAAATGCTCGGGCGCGAGCATGCCGCGCTGCGGGAAGGTGAGCTGGAAGATCGGATCGGCCGGGATGTTGCTCCAGTCGATCAGTTCGTCGATGACGTACTGGTTGACGCGGAACGGCAGCACCGACGACACCACCTTCATTTCGAAGCGCCGTTCGGCAGAGAGCCTGCCGAGCTGCACGATGCGATCGAGATCGCGCTGAGTATATACCTTGAACGGCACCGGCTCGAAAGCCGCATGAGTGGCTTGTTCAATGCGCCAAACCGGTTTCAGAACCTGCGCTTGAGCACCCATCTGTCGTCTCCTTCTGGTCTGGCCCGACGATGCGCCGGCGCCGTGCATACACGGCGCCCACTGCTCCGCGACCAGGGCTTGAGGCTCGGGTGCGCGGTCGTCGGGGAGTGGAAAACAATCCGGGAAGCAACCCGGAGAGCAGTCCGGCGGCCCAAACATGGGAGGGCGCCAGGAAGCCGGACTGGCATGCACCCGCTTCACGGGTTCGATGGAAGAGGGTGCATGGTATTTCACAAAGTATATTTGTGTAAATGCGACTCTTCGTCCGGTCGTTGGTTCCCTTCTCGCCCTTTCCGCGAATTTCTTCCTCAAGGCCGGGCCGCGTGCGCCGATATGCTTTCACTCCGGACGGCCAGCCGAGCCTGCAGCCCAAGGCCTGCGCAGCAGAGTCTCCTGGCCAGACATCCCCGCCCGCCCCCGACAGGAAGCACCATGAAAATCGCCCATAAAGTCGGCATCGCAGCCGCTACCGTACTGTTCTTCACCACTGGCCTGCTGTCGCTGACCCAGGTCGGCCAGGTGCGCGACACGCTGCGCAGCCAGACGGAATCCAGCATCGCCGAAACCAGCGCCACCCTCGCCCGCCAGATCGAGGGCTGGCTCAACGCCAAGCTCCGCCTGATCGATCTGGCGGCACAGACCATCGACAGCAACTACAGCCCCGAGGAAAACCGGCGAGTCTTCGGCGCCCCCCTGCTGAAGGACGAGTTCATCCTGGTGTTCGGCACGCTGGAAGCCGACGGCAGGCCCATCGGCAACCTCGACAACTGGAAACCCTCGGCCACCTGGGACGGGCGCCAGCGCCCCTGGTACGCCACCGGCAAGAACAGCAGCCAGGCGGTGCTGACCGAGCCCTACGTCGACAGCACCACCGGCGAACTGCTGATCTCGGCGGTGGCCAGAATCAGCGACGCCGGCCGCTTCCTCGGCGTGTTCGGCGGCGACATCCGCCTGCAACGGGTCGCCGATGCGATCAACACGCTCGACTTCAACGGCGCCGGCCATGCCTTCCTGCTCAACCGCACGGGCAAGATCATTTCCCACCCCAGGGCGGAAATGAACGGCAAACCCTACGCAGAACTGTTCGACGGCGCCTCGCCGGCGCTGGACAAGGCGCTGCGCGAAGTATCGGGCGGCGGCAAGGATCTGTTCGTCTCCTTCACCCCGCTGAGCAACCTGCAGGGCATGGACTGGTACATCGGCGTCGTGCTGGACAAAGGCATCGTCATGGCCGAGGCCGACCGCCTGACCTGGATGGCGGCCATCGGCACGGCCGTCGGCGTCGTCGTCAGCCTGGTACTGCTGATCGTGCTCGTGACCCGCCTGCTGCGGCCGCTCGGCTGCGAGCCGGACGAAGCCGCGGCGATCATGGAGAAAGTGGCGAACGGCGACCTCACCACCCACATCGCCCAGTCACGGCCCGGCAGCCTGCTGCACACCCTCGGCAACATGGTCGTCTCGCTGCGCGGCATGATCAGCGAGATCCACCGCGACGCGACCCAACTGGCCTCGGACGCACAACGGATCGCCAACGCCTCCGACGACGTCGCCAGCGCAGCCGAACAGCAGTCCGACGCCACCGCCTCGATGGCCGCCGCCATCGAGGAGCTGACGGTCAGCTCCAGCAACATCTCCGACAGCGCCCGCGAAACCGCGCAGGACTCCGTCACCGCGGTCGAGCTTTCCGGCCAGGGGGCGGAGCGCGTCGGCAAGGCCAGCCAGTCGATCCAGCAGATCGCCAGCACCGTCGCCGATGCCTCGACCCGCATCCGCGCACTGGAAGAACGTGCCCGCCAGATTTCCGACATCGCCAACGTCATCAAGGAAATCGCCGGGCAGACCAACCTGCTGGCGCTCAATGCCGCGATCGAGGCCGCCCGCGCCGGCGAGCAAGGCCGCGGCTTCGCCGTCGTCGCCGACGAAGTGCGCAAGCTGGCCGAGCGCACCTCGACCGCAACCACCGAAATCGAGCAGATGATCGTCGGCATCCAGAGCGACACCGTGGGCGCCGTCGACGCCATGGATGCCGCCTTGCCGGAAGTACGGCAGGGCGTCGAACTGGCCGGTTCGGCAACCGAGGCCCTGCACGCCATCGAACAGGGCGCGCGGCGCACCCTCGAACGCATCGGCGATGTCGCCAATGCCACCACCGAGCAAAGCGCGGCCAGCACCGCCATCGCCCAGCGCGTCGAGCAGATCGCCAAGATGGTCGAGGAAACCGCCGGCACCATCCAGAACACGGCCACGACCGCGCACGACCTGCAGGCCATTGCCACCAGCCTGCAGGCGCTGATCAGCCGGTTCAGAATCTAGCCCCGCCAGGTGGCACCTGG
>NZ_BCUG01000075.1 GCF_001591165.1 Thauera butanivorans NBRC 103042 | reverse complement strand
CCTGCTCCCCGAGCATCTGCCGGTTCCGTCCCCACGCGCGGCGGGGTATTTCCGCGCCCGGCGGTCCTCGCTTCCACGCATGAAAACACGTGGCCGATTCTTGATATGGCGGCCGCCGCCTCTGGCCGTTTCCCGATAAGTCCCGGACGCCTTTCCTCCTATAGTCGTTTCGCGGCGCCCGGTATGGGCTGCACCGCCGCTCGACATCGAAGCCGCCTGCCCATGCGCGGCCACGCCAATCCAGATTCACGAAGGAGACCACTCAATGGAGAAAGTACACGGGAGAAAACCCCGCATGCTCGCGCTGGCCGCGAGCTTGGCGGCCCCTCTTCTCGCCGCCCCGGCACAGGCCGCGCCGCAGGGCGAAGCCCTGGTCAACAGCAAGTGCATCACCTGCCACGCACCGGCCGAAGATGGGCAACTGGCCCGCATCGGCGACAGCCGGCGCACCCCCGAAGGCTGGGACATGACGGTGGCGCGGATGATCATCAGCCACGGCGTGAAGCTGAGCGCCGACGAGCGTGCGGCGGTCGTCAAGTACCTGGCCGACACGCGCGGCCTGGCGCCCCAGGAAACCGACGGCTACCGCTACCTGATCGAGCGCGACTTCAACCGGGTCGAAAGCGTGCAGGGCGAAGCCAAGCTGGCCTTCGACACGTGTGCGCGCTGTCACTCCTACGGCCGCATCGCACTGCAGCGCCGCACCGAAACCGACTGGGCCAAGCTGCCCCACTACCACGTGGGCCAGTATCCGGTGACCGAGATCCAGGCCGGCGGCCGCGACCGCAACTGGTGGGAACTGGCGACGACGAAGGTGCCGGCAATCCTCGGCAAGCTGTACCCCAACGACAGCGCTGCCTGGCAGCAATGGCAGCAGCACGAGCAGGCCAGCGCCGCCGGCACCTGGCGTTTCGTCGGCCACCGCCCCGGCCGCGGCGCCTACGAAGGCGTGGCGACGATCGAGGCCGAGCGCGCCGGCGCCGACCGCTACAAGGTGAAGTTCCAGTTCGACTATACCGACGGCCAGCGCGAAACCGCCGAGGGCGAAGCCATCATCTACACCGGCTACGAGTGGCGTGCCTCCGTCAAGCAGGGCGGCATGGACGTGCGCCAGGTGTTCACGCTGTCGCCCGACGGCCAGACGCTGTCCGGCCGCTGGTACGAGAACGGCATCGATGCGATCGGCGGCCGCCTGCTCGCCGCCCGCAGCGGCAAGGGCTCGGCCGAGCGCCTGCTGGCGGTCGAACCGACCCACATCAAGGCCGGCACGACCCAGCGCGTCACCCTCTACGGCAACAACCTGTCGGGCGACGTGAGCCTGGGCGACGGCATCACGATCGCCAGGGTGGTCGAGCGCACCGCCGGCAAGGTGGTGGTCGAAGCGCAGGCCGATGCCACAGGCAAGGACGGCGTGCGCGCCGCAGCGGTGGGCAACGCCCGCCTGCAACAGGGGCTCGCCCTCTACCGGAACGTCGACTACGTGGCCGTTGAACCGGAGCAGGCGATGGCCGTGGTCGGCGGCGGCAAGGGCCCGCTGCCGAAAGTCCCGGTCCAGTTCGAGAGCGTGGGCTACGCCTTCGGCCCCGACGGCAAGCAGGGCACGGCCGACGACATCCGTCTGGGCTACTTCCCCGCCACCTGGTCGATGGCCAACGCCAACGCCTTCGCCGAAGAGATGCAGGACACGGCCTACGCCGGCACCCTGCGGGCGGACGGCCTGTTCATCCCCGGCGATGCCGGCCCCAACCCCAAGCGCAGGTTCGGCACCAACAACGCCGGCGAGCTTGCGGTGACGGCGACCGTCGACGACGCCGGACGCAAGCTCAGCGCCAGCAAGCACCTGATCGTGACCCTGCAGCGCTGGAACGATCCGCCGCTGCGCTGAGGCACGCAAAGGAGCCGACCCCATGACCACCTTGTTCGTCAACCGCCACAGCTTCCACGACGTGAAGCTGCCCGAGCGGCGGATGCTGTTCCACATCCCATCCAGCGGCCTGTTCGAGCTGGACGAGGTGGGCGGCTCGCTACTCGACTTCCTGAAGGAAAACGACCGCGTCTCGCTGGATGGCATGCGCGAACGCTTCGACGGCCGCGTCACGGCATCCGACCTGGCGCAGACCTTCGAGAGCTTTCGCGAGCTGTCGATCCTGTGCGACGCCCCCGCCGGCCCCGACCTGGGCCTGCGCACCGAGATCCGTTCCTTCCCGATCAGCACCGTGGTGCTGAACGTCAACACCGGCTGCAATCTGAGCTGTACCTATTGCTACAAGGAGGATCTGGACGTCCCGGCCAAGGGACGCCGAATGAACTTCGACACCGCGTGCAAGAGCATCGAACTGCTGCTCGCCGAAGGCGCCGTCCACGACCGCATCAACGTCATCTTCTTCGGCGGCGAGCCGCTGACCAACCTGACGCTGATCAAGCAGGTGGTGGACTACACCGAGCAGCGCTGCGCAGAGGAAGGCAAGCACGTCGACTTTTCGATGACCACCAACGCCACGCTGCTGACCGAGGAAATCGTCGACTACCTCGACCACCACCGCTTTGGCCTGTCGATCAGCATGGACGGCCCCGAGGCTGTGCACAACCGCCGCCGGCTCACCGTCGGCGGCAAGGGCACCTACTCGGTGGTGGCGTCCAAGGCACGGATGCTGCTGGAACGCTACCGTTCCAAGCCGGTCGGCGTGCGCGTGACGATGACCGCGGGCTACACCGACGTGCTCGCCATCCACAAGCACCTGAAGGGCGAGCTGGGCTTCTTCGAGGTCGGGTTCGCGCCCGCCACCTCGGGGCCGCTGACGGCGTTCAACCTGGACGCCGGCGAGCTGCAGGCGGTCTTCGACGGCATGAGGGCGCTTGGCCGCGACTATCGCGACGCGGCGCTGCGAGGCGAGAACAACGGCTTCTCCAACATGCACCAGTTGATGAGCGATCTGTACGAGGGGCGCAAGAAGGCCCTGCCCTGCGGCGCCGGCGTCGGCCTGCTGGCGGTGGACCACAAGGGCGACCTGAACCTGTGCCATCGCTTCACCGGTTCAGACATGCCGCGCTTCGGCAACGTCGACGAGGGCATCGCCAAGGAGGCGCTCGGCGCCTTCCTGGAAAAGGCCACCGACCGCGCCGACAAGGGCTGCTCCACCTGCCGCATCCGCAACCTGTGCGCCGGTGGCTGCTACCACGAGTCCTATGCCCACTTCGGCGACCCCTTGTCCCCCACCTACCACTACTGCGACCTGATGCGCGACTGGGTGGACTTCGGTATCGAGATCTATACGGAAATCCTGGTCAAGAACCCGGGCTTTTTCAGACAACACCTGAGCACGAGGAGTATCCAGCTATGAAGCACATGAAAGCGATGAACGCGAAGGCCCACCAGGTCGAGGTGGCGGTCGCCAAGGGCGGCAGCGAGGCCGAGGAAGTGATGGCCATGCAGACGGTCGTCGGCTGCGCCACGACCTTCGACCCGGGCTGGGAAGTCGACGCCTTCCTCGGCGTCGCCGGGCTGTGCCAGCCGATGGAAGCCGACCTCTACGGCTGCGCCGATCCCTGCTGGTGGCCGGCGCAGGTGCCCGACACCCTGCACAACTACACCGACTGGGCGACCGACAAGGACGCCGCCGTGCAGGACTGGACCAAGCTGCAGTCGGTTTTCCCCAAATAAAAGAGAAGCCGGCCTCACGAATCCCGCCAATGCATACGGCGCGGCGGCACGGCTACCGCGCCAGGAGACTCTCGCAATGAAAAACAAGCAGCAATCGACCCTGCGCAAGGCATTTACGCTCGGCATCGTCGGCCTCGGCATGAGCCTGCTCAGCCAGGCCAGCCTGGCCGCCAAGGACTACCTCGTCACCGCGGTGCGCCCCAACAAGCTGGTCGTCGTCGACGCCGAGGCGCGCCAGGTGGTCAAGACCCACGAAATCCCCAATACCGCGCCGGGCAACAGCGTCGCCGGCATCGCAGTATCGCGGGACGGCAAGGTGGCCTACGCCATCCACAACCGCTGGGAAAGCGTGTCCGGCATCGACCTGGACACTGGCAAGGAAGTCTTCCGCGCCGAGCTGTCCACGCCCGACATCCGCGCCAAGGCGCATTTCGCCATCGACGTCAGCCCGGACGGCAAGGAACTGGCGGTATACGTCAATCCGACGCGCCTGAAGCCGGGCGAATACGAGGTGCTGGACCCGTACATCGCCATCTACGATACCGGCGCTGGCACCAATGCCCAGCCGGTGCGCAAGCTGCCCGCCCCGCGTCGGGCGACTACGTTGGCCTATTCGCCCGACTACAAGCGCCTGTACACCTTCACCTGGGACATGCTGGTGCTCGACCCGAAGACCGGCGAGCAGATCGGCTCGCACCCGTGGAAGAGCTGGAAGCGCGAAGGCTACGGCGAGCCGGACTCGCTGTCGGTGTCGCCGCAGTTCGAGCAGGCCAACGAGTTCGCCACGCCCTATTTCATCACGCACAAGGACAAGGATGGCAAGGAGTCGCTGCGGGCCGGCATTTGGGCGCTGGACATCGAGAAGGACAGGGTGCGCTTCTCCGAGTTCGAGGACGCGACGGTGATGTTCTTCTCCACCGCCATCAACCCGGTGCGCCGCAACGAGGCCTACACAGTGTACACCCAGCTCACCAAGACCGACCTCGACACCAACACGCTGCTCAAGCGGGTGGATCTCGACCACACCTTCTACACCGTCAATGTGTCGTCCGACGGCAAGGAGCTGTACATCGGCGGCACCATCAACGAAATCGTCGTCCATGACAGCGACACGCTGGAGAAGAAGGGCACCATCATCGTCGGCCGCGGCGATCAGGTGCTCAGCTCGATGCGGTTGGTGCGCCGCTGAGGCCGGCCGGCGCCATGCAAGCCCATGCCGCACATGGCGCCGCGCCGGGCGCGGCGCCCCTTCCGGAGCCGAGTCATGCATGACCACCGAACGAACGCCCGCCCGGCGATCTGGCTCGCCCTGCCGGCTGCCGCGCTGTCGTGCGCCGCGCTGCCCGCCGCCGGCAACCTGGCGGTGCTGGGCGCTGGCCTGTGTGCGCTTGCCGCCGGCCTGCGGTCAGATGGCCGCGCGGCCTGGGCACGGGCCGCGGCGGCGCTGCTGTGGGGCACGCTGCTCGGACTTGCCCTGCTGCTGCTCGGCGACCGTTTCGAAGTGCGCTACGTCTGGCTCTACAGCGGCGCCGAACTGCCGCCGCACCTGAAGCTGGGTAACGTATGGGGCGGCGACGAAGGCACGACGCTGTTGCTGGCGGCCTTCTGCGCCAGCCTGGCGGCACGCGGCCGCGGCCAGCCCATGCTCGTCGACGCCACCGCACTCATCGCCGCAGCCATCGCGCTGCTCGCCGCCTGGCTGGGGCCGTTCTCCGCCACGCCCGCCGAGCTGCTGGCGCAGGCGGCATCGCAGGGTATGAACGCCCACCTGATGAAGATCTGGATGCTGCTGCATGCGCCGCTGGTGCTGGCGGCCTACGCGTGGACACTGGCGCTCGCCGCGCCGGCCCTGGCCGCGCTCGGTGGCCACGCCGCCCAGTGGCCGCACGATGCACACATGCGCGCGCGCCGCGCCTGGATGCTGCTCACCGCCGGCATCGGCTTCGGCATGGTGTGGGCTTTCGAGGATGCGATGTACGGCCTGGTCTGGCACTGGGACCCGGTGCAGACGGCGGTCTTCGCCGTCTGGTGTCTGCTCGGTGCCCACCTGCACGGTGTCCCGGGCTGGCGGGCGGGACGGCCGGCATGGCGCTGGATGCCGGCAGCCGCGCTATTCGCGGCGGTGCTCACCCTGGTCGCCATGGGCGTGACCCGGCACGAGGCGCTCGCCAGTTCGCACCGCTATGTCGGCGCGGCCAGCGCACCGGTGTATTTCGCCCTCGCCGCGCTGCTCGCGGCCGCCGGCGCGGCGATGTGGTGGCGCGGACGCACCCGCGTCGCGCCCACACCGCTGCGCCAGGGGTTCGCCGCGTGGGGCCTGCGGCTCACCCAGTATGCCTTCGCCGTCGTCGCGGCCGCCGCCGCCGCGCATCTGGCCTGGGCCTTCCATGCCAGCGCCCAGGAACTGCCGCGGCCGGACGACCTGAAGCCCTTCTTCGCCACGCTGGCCGGCTGGGCGCGCGGCAGCGAGCTGCCGGCGCTGAGGGCGGCCTTCTCGCAGTGGGACGTGGACGGCTACGCGCTGGCACGGGCGGCGCTGTACCCACTGATCCTCATCGGCCTGCTCGGCGGCTGGTTCTTCATGCGCCGCCTGTCGCCGCGGCTGGGCTGGATATCGCTGGCGCTGGCGGCGCTCGCCTGCGGTGGCGTCTGGCTCGAAGGCGGCCTGCTGACGCACGAATACACCGGCACCGGGGTGCTGTCGCAACGGATCGTCGCAGTGCTGCCGCGCATCGACGCCAGCCTCGCGGCGGGTGCCTACCTGGCCCTGGCGGCGAGTGCCTGGAGCATCCGGACGGCAGCAAGGACGAGCGCCAGGGGCTACGTCCTCGCCGTCGGGCTGGTGCATGTGGGGGCAATGTGCGCGCTGTGGGGCGCCCTGCTGTCGACGGCACTCAACGGCTACTCGCAGCACGTCATCACCCTGTCAGACGACTGGCAGCGCGACCATCATGGCTACGCCTTCCGCGTCACCGGCGTCGATGTCGAGCGCACGGCCGACGGCGGCCGCGCGGACGGCGACGGCTTCCGCGCCTTCGCCCACATCGAGCTGCTGACGCCTTCGCAAAGCCTCGTCAGCGGCCAGACCCTGTACCGCGACGGCCGCAGTGCCATCGAAGGCTACAGCGGCCCGATGCGCGAAATCTGCGAGATCCTCGATTACCGCTACGCGCGCTATGCCGATTCCCCAGGCTACGTGCTGCACCCCTTCATCGAACGCGGCTGGGCGCGCGACGTGCAGTTGTGGGTGTCCCCCGCCGCGGCCGTGGCCGCCCTCGAAGGCGGGCCACAGACTCCACAGGCGACAGTGGTGCTGCGCCACTTCCCGTTCATCTCGCTGCTCTGGCTCGGCCTGACGCTGACCCTGGCCGGTGCGCTGTGGCTCGCATTCGTACCACGCCCCCGGCCTCCAAAACCCGCGCCGGACCTCGCCTGACACCGTTGCCAAGCTTGCACGACTTCCCGGGCGCCTCGCAGGCAGCAGCACCCCGGCATTGCCCGGGGCCCACAACCCGGCGCTTCCGAGCGCCTCTAACCGCCCCCACCGGCCCACAACAAATCAAGGAGACACCCGAAGTGAAGCCATACATCAAACGCACGGCCCTGAACGCCCTGCTCGCAAGCCTGCTGGCCGCGGCCTCCGCCGTGCATGCCAGCGACACGGCCACGCCGCCCCTTGCCCCCAGCGCGAACGTCAGCCTGGTTTCGCAGTACGTGTTCCGCGGCATCTCGTATTCCCAGAAAAGACCCGCCATGCAGGGCGGCTTTGACCTGGCGCATGAGAGCGGACTCTACCTCGGCGTGTGGGGCACCAGCGTCAGCGACGATGCACTCAACGATGCATCGGGCGAAATCGACGTCTATGGCGGCTACGCGAACACCATTGGCGACGTCAGCTACGACATCGGCCTGCTGCAGTTCATCTTCCCCGGCGGCAGGATCGATGGCACGGGCGAAAAGTACGACACGCTGGAACTCTACGCCGGCGTCACGTGGAAGTTCCTGAACCTCAAGTATTCGCACACCCTGGGCGACTACTTCGGTTTCAACGACAAATCCTTCGGCCTGGGGCGGGGCGATTCGAAGGGCTCGTACTACGTCGAGGCCAATCTGGCGCATGAATTCCTGCCCGGCTGGACCGTCAGTGCCCACGTCGGCCACCAGTACGTGCGTAACTATGGCGAATACAACTTCACCGACTGGAAGATCGGTGTGGAAAAAAGCTTCGACGGCGGCTGGCAGGCGGGACTCGCCTGGGTCGACACCGACGCCGACAAGCCGCTCTATACCGTGTGCGACGACGGCCGGCACTGCAAGAACACGGCGTCGGGCAAGTGGCTGGTCCACCTGACGCGCAGCTTCTGACTCCCCAGGCGCGGCGCCCGCCTGCGTGGCCCGTCCCGCAGAATCGGCCGCCGCAGCCTGGAAGCGCTTCGCCAGTCCCTGGCCGTCGCCCCTCCTCGCCTTTGATGTGTATCCAGGTGAGCATCCATGGCTCGCGGCTTAGTGCCAGCCGGTCGTTGCGCTGATGCCCGCGATGAGTTTATCTATTGTTTAGCAACCGGTTGACATGCATGCTGATCCCTTCACGCGCTTCGGAAAGCACCACGATGAGTCTGCTCTGCCCTATATCAATAGTCGCCGAATTAACCTGGAACTCGGGTGGTGAGAAGGGTGCAAGGACCTGCGAGTGCTCGCCAGCCTCTCCTCGGGCTTGACCTTGGTGATTTGGTTGATCGGAGAAATGGAACGGGCCAGGTTAGCCCGCCGGTCGCAAGGATGGGGCATGCAACTGCTTGAGGGCGTCCCGTGTTGAGCCGCTTGGTCCACACCGAGCGGCCGGACGAACTGCGCCGCGGCCTGCGCTGGCTGTACGGCTTCGTGCGGCCGCAGCGGCGCGCGATCGCCGGGCTGCTGCTGCTGTCGCTGTGCGCGACCCTGCTGGTGCTGTTGCAGCCGTGGCTGACCAAGATGCTGATCGACGACGGCCTGCTCGCGCGCGACTATCCGACCCTGGTGGCAGTCGCCTGCGGCATGGTGCTGGCCGGCATTGCCGGCACCGTGCTGGCCGGCGTCAACCGGCAATTGCACACCCGCCTGTCCGGCCGCATCCTGTTCGCGCTGCGCAGCGATCTCTACCGCCACCTGCAGACCCTGTCGCCGGCTTTCTACGGCCGCCAGCGCATGGGCGACCTGATGTCGCGCCTCGACGGCGACGTGGCGGAAATCCAGCGCTTCGCCGTCGACAGCCTGTTCGCCGCGGTCAGCAGCGTCATCGGCCTGGTCGGCGCGCTGGTGTTGATGCTGAGCCTGTCGTGGCAGCTGTCGCTGCTGGTGCTGGTCTTGGTGCCGCTCGAGGCGGCCTGGCTGCGCTGGATGCGGCGCAAGGTGGAAGCGCGCACGCGCACCGTGCGCGAGCGCGCGGCGGACGTGTCGAGCTTCCTGGTCGAGACGCTGCCGGCGATGAAGTTCATTCAGGCCTCGCGGCGTGAAGCCGACGAGCGCGCGCGGCTCGACGGCCTGGGCGGGCGCTATCTCGACGACTTGCTGCGGCTGCAGCGCACCGAGTTCTTCACCCAGGCCGTGCCGTCCACGCTGACTTCGCTGACGCGCGCGGCGGCTTTCCTGATCGGCGGCTGGTGGGTGATCGAAGGCAGCTGGCAGCTCGGCGCGCTGATCGCGTTCTCCACCTACCTGGGCATGGCGACCGGCCCGGTCAACAGCCTGCTCGGGCTGTACGTCGCCATCCAGCGCATGAGCGTGAGCCTGATGCGGGTCAGCGAGCTGCGCGAGGTACCGGCCGAGGTCGCCGATCAGGGCGCCGCCGAGCCGCGGCCCGCCGTGCAGCCGGCACCGCGCTCATGGCGCGGCGCGATCGAGTTCGACGAGGTGGTGTTCCGCCATGCGGAGCGGGCCGACGCGGTGCTCGACGGTGCCAGCCTGTCGATCCCGGCCGGTGCGAAAGTGGCGCTGACCGGCGCCTCGGGCGCCGGCAAATCGACGCTGATCGACCTGCTGCACCGCCACTACGATCCGGCCGGGGGCGCGATCCGGCTCGACGGCACCGACCTGCGCCAGCTCGGGCTCGGCGAGCTGCGGCGCGCGGTGGCGGTGGTCAGCCAGGACATCGTGCTGTTCCGCGGCACCCTCGCCGACAACATCCGCTATGCCGCGCCGCAGGCCGACGATGCGGCGGTGCGCGAGGCCGCGCAGCGGGCGCGGCTGGACGAACTCGTCGAGCGCCTGCCGCAGGGCCTGGACACGCCGCTGGGCGAGCGCGGCCAGCAGCTTTCCGGCGGCCAGCGCCAGCGCATCGCGATCGCGCGCGCGCTGTTGCAGCAACCCTGCGTGCTGGTGCTCGACGAGGCCACGTCGGCCGTCGATGAGGCGACCGAGGCCGGCATCATCGCCGAGGTGGATGCGCTGTTCGCCGGCCGCACCCGCATCCTCATCAGCCATCGCCCGGCGACGCTGGCCGGCTGCGAGCTGCGGGTGCGCCTGCAGGCGGGACGGCTGGCGGTGCTGGCGGATGCCGGAGACATTGGATGAATCAGGACTGGACGAGCGCGCGGATACGCATCGGCGTGGTCGATAGCGGCCACGCCGCCGCCCAGGCGCCGCACGTGGCCGCGGCCGCCGCCTTCGTGCTAGACGGCGGCGAGCCGCGCCGCGTGCCTGCCGAGCCGGACAGGCTCGGGCACGGCAGCCGGGTCGGCGACGGCCTGCTGCATTGCCTGCCGCAGGCCGAACTGCTGGTCGCCCAGGTGTTCCGCGAGCGCCTGGCGACTTCCGCCGCGCAGGTGGCGGCGGCGATCGACTGGCTGGTGGACGAGGATGCGCGGCTGATCAACCTGAGCCTGGGCCTGCGCGAGCCGCGGCCGGTGCTGGCGGCGGCCTGCGCGCGTGCGCTGGCGGCGGGCGTGGTGCTGTGCGCATCGGCGCCCGCGCGCGGCCAGCCGGTCTATCCTGCGGGCTTTCCCGGCGTGCTGCGGGTGACCGGCGATGCGCGCTGTGTGGCGTCTGCCGAGATCGCCGCGCTCGGCGCCGCGCATGCGGATTACGGCGCCTACGTGCGGCCGCTGGACGGCGGCCTGGACGGCGCCGGGGCCAGCATGGCCTGCGCCTGGCTCAGCGGCATGGCCGCGCGCCACCTGGCGGCCGGCGGCAGCGCGGCTTCGCTGCCCGGCTGGCTGGCGGCGCAGGCGCGCTACCATGGCGTGGAAGACCTGGAGAGCCTGAAACGGGAGAAGCTGAAACATGGCCGCTGACGGAGTCGTCGTGATCGGCGCCGGCCCGGCGGGTGCGGCGGCGGCGATCGGGCTGGCGCGCATGGGCGAGCCGGTCACGCTGGTGGGCGAGCCGCGCCGCTTCGCCGCGGTGGAAGGCGTGTCGGCGCGCGTGCTCGAAGCCTTGCGCGGGCTGGGGCTGGAGCAGGCCCTGCGCGCCTTCGCGCCGCCGTCGCCGCGCCGTGCGCTGTGGAACGGTGCGCTGTCCGAGGCGAATACCGAAAGCCTCGTCGACCGCCAATCGTTCGACCGTGGCGTGCTGGACGACCTGCAACGGCTGGGCGTGAAGGTGGTGCGCGGCCATGTCGCCGAAGCCGCATCCGCGCCGGGCCGCCACGAGATCCGGGTCGAGACGGCGGACGGCGTGCGCACCCTGGTGGCGGATTTCCTCGTCGAGGCCCGCGGCCGCGCCGCGCCGGGCGGCGGGCTGCCGCGGGTGCGCGGCGCCGAAACGGTGTCGCTGCTGCAGTACTGGCAGGGGCCGCCCGGCAGCGCGCATTCGGCGGTGCAGAGCTGCGAGGACGGCTGGGCGTGGATGGCGGCGCTGGCCGACGGCCGGCGCTACCTGCAGTTGACGCTGGACGTGCGCAGTGCCGCGCTGCCGCCGAAGAAGGCGCTGGCCGATTACTGCGCCGCGCGTTTGCGCGGCATCGATGCCGCCGCGCCTTTCCTGCGGGACGCCGAGCCGGTCGGCGAACCCCATGCGCGGACCAGCACGCCGGTACTCAACGAAGTGCTGGCCGGCGACGACTGGATCCGCGTCGGCGATGCGGCGATGGCGGTCGACCCCCTGTCGGGCAACGGCATCTTCCAGGCCTTGTCGTCGGCGCTGCAGGCGCCGGCGGTGGTGGCGACGCTGCGCCACGATCCGGCGCGTGCGCAGCTTGCACGGCAGTTCCACCGCCAGCGCATCGAGCAGCTGTTCTACCGCTTTGCCCGCATCGGCCGCGACTTCTACGCCCAGGAGACCTGCTGGCCGCAATCGCCGTTCTGGGCGGCGCGGCGCGGCTGGCCCGACCGCGCGCCGCTGCACGCCGAGGTCAGGCCCGACACCGTCGAAGTCGCCCGCCGGCCGGTGGTGAGCGGGGGCCGCATCGTCGAGGCGGAGGTGGTGGTGACGCCCGACCAGCCGCTGGGCGTGTGGCATCTGGACGGCGTGCCGCTGGCGCCTTTGCTGAAGGCGGTACAGGCGGCGCCGGGCAGGCCCGCCGAAGCCGTGCTGCAGGGCCTGGACGGCCTCGGCGCCGAGGCCGCGGTGCGAATCGCGGGCTGGATGCGCACGCAGAAGTGGATTTTCTGAGGCCCGGATTGCCAATTTGGGCTAATGGTCGAATAAATTCGTTGTATGTCATCCGCTGCGGCGCAGGGTTTCCGACGGCAGCTCGCCGAACATGGCCTTGTAGTCGGCCGAGAAGTGCGACAGGTGCCAGAATCCCCAGCGTGCCGCAATGTCCGCGACGGTGGCGCGTTCGTTGCCGCCGGCCTGCTTCAGGGCGCGGCGCACGGCATTGAGGCGGATCGCGCGCAGGAATTTCACCGGGTTCAGGTCGAGCACGTCCTGGAAGCTGTATTGCAGCGTGCGGCGCGAGACGCCGAGCTTCACGCACAGGTCGGCGACGGTGATCGGCTCGTCGATGTGCGTTTCCATGTATTCGCGCGCCCGCGCGACGATGAACTGGCGGGTTCTACAGGAAGGCGCGAGGCTGGGCGAGGCCGCTGCCGGCGGCAGCGTGTTGAGCAGGGTGGCGAACAGCGCCTGCTCCATCGCCGTGCGCATCTGCGGGTGGCGCAGCAGGTCCGGCGTGGCGCGCAGGCTGGCCATCATGGTCGTCAGCAGGGCGCCGAGATCCGCCATCTGCTGCGGGCTGGCCGGTACCGTCGTGCGCCCGGAAAGTTCGGCTTCGAGGTCGCGGTGCTCCACCTGCAGCGCATAGGTGTTGAGCGCCGTCGTGTCCGCCGTACAGGCGACGATCTCGAGCCGGCGCGGGGTGCGGAAGTCGAGCTCGTCGCTGCCGCCGAGTGTCAGCATGGTGTCCGCGGAATACGTTTCGCCGCCGAACCAGCCGGTGCCTTCGATGACCGTCGGCACCGCGACGGTGCGCGAGCCCGGCCAGGCGATGCCGGCCTGGTGCACCGACTGGTTGAGCGCCTCGCGGAACAACTGCACCCTGCCGAAGCAGAACTCCTCGAATTCCCCGGCGAAGAGGCCGGCGCTGAGCTGATCGTACTGCTGCTGCCAGTTGCTCAGGCAGGCGGCATGCTCGTCGGCGTCCAGCGTGTCGCGCAGCGTGTAGGAGAAAGGGGCCGTGGTGCCGGGAGCAGCGGTGCTTGCGATCGGGCCGCCCGCATCCATAGGCTTGGCGGCCGCGCTCATTGCCCTCGCCTTTCGGGCGTGTGCAGCGTGGCGAACATGTCTCGTCCTCACTCGATCGATGGGCGATCGTTCTTGTCGTTATGCGCCCCTGGCTGCGGGGCGTAAGGACGGGCGCGATTCATCGCTTGCCCGTCTTTCAGGCCAGCATGGCACGCAGGGGCAGCTTGTGCAAGCCGGTAGCGTTCCGGCTGCTTGCCGTTTTCGGCTAACGCCGGTCGCCTTGCCGCGCCTAGGATTTGTCCAGCCTCCGCGTGACTCCGGCAGCGACCGGGGCAGGCGGGTGGTAGATGTCGATGTTGCGCAGGCCCTCGCAGAAGGGCTGGAGGCCGGCCCCGTGCCGCGCCCCGGTGGAGAAAGGAGATGCAGGATCGGCTCGCCCGCAGCGAGCCGGCCGGTGCTTGTCCTCGGCCCGCGCAGCGTTGCGGTGTCCTTCGTATGGCGAACGGCCTGGCCGCGCTGCCGGAGGATGCTTCATCCACGGGTACCAAGAGGAGATCCGGTCTTGAAGATCACGAAAATTGCCGCCGCGATGAGCGGCGTGGCCGCAGTCGGCCTTGCGCTGGCGTCCTCGCCGGCAGTGGCCGCCGCTTCCGCCGAGGCCCTGCTGCGCGCAAAGTGCCTGGCCTGTCACACCGAAACCGATGCGGGCTTCAGCCGCATCGCCGACCAGCGCAAGTCGCCCGAAGGCTGGCTGATGTCGATTGCCCGCATGCAGATCGTGCATGGCCTGAAGATCACCGACGAGGAGCGCCGCGCGGTCGTCAAGCATCTGGCCGATACCCAGGGCCTGGCGCCGTCCGAAACCGAAGGGGCGCGCTATGCGCTCGAACGCCGGCTGAACACCATGGAGGCCTTCGAGTCCGAGCAGTTCACGCAGATGTGCGCGCGCTGCCACTCGGGTGCGCGGGTGCTGCTGCAGCGCCGCCCGGCCTCGGAATGGGAGCACCTGGTGCATTTCCACCTCGGCCAGTACCCCACCGCCGAGTTCCAGGCCTTCGGCCGCGACCGCGACTGGCTGGGCATCGCGCTCAAGGAAGTGGTGCCCGATCTGGCCGGCAAGCTGCCGCTGGAGTCGGAAGCCTGGAAAGCCTGGCAGGCGCGCGCGCCGCAGGCGGTCGATGGCGAATGGAGCCTGAGCGGCCACATGACCGGCCGCGGCGGCTTCTCCGGCGTCATGAAGGTATCGGCCGGCAAGGGCCAGGATCTCCATGCGCTGAGCTTCGAGGGCCGCTGGGACGACGGCAAGCCGATGGCCGGCAAGGGCCAGGCGCTGATCTACACCGGCTACGAATGGCGTGCCGACCTCGTCGTCGATGGCACGCCGATGCGCCAGGTGTTCGCGCTGGAGGACGGCGTGCTGCGCGGGCGGATGTTCCTGCGCGACCACGACGAGGTGGGGGCCGACGTCGTCGCCAGCTTGCAGCGCGACGGCAACGCGCGCGTGCTGGCGGTGCATCCCGCCTACCTGAAGGCGGGTGAGGAAGGCGAACTGCGCATCGTCGGCTCGAAGCTCGACGGCGAGGTCGGCCTGCCGCCGGGCGTGAGCCTGCTGGAAACCGTGAAGCGCTCGGCCGGCGAAGTGGTGCTGCGGGTGCGCGCGGAGGCGGCGGCGCGCGGCGTGCATCCGGTGACGGTGGGCAAGGCCGGCGGCGCCAGCCTGGCGGTGTACGAGCGCATCGGCAAGATCGAGGTACTGCCCGCCTATGCCGTCGCCCGCATCGGCGGCAACGGCACGCCGACCGCCAAGGTCGAGGCCCGCTTCGACGCCGAAGCCTGGGATGCGGGGCCGGACGGCCAGCCCGGCACCAGCGACGACTTCCGCATCGGCGTGGTGCCGGCCAGGTGGTCGGTGGAGCCGTTCGACGAGGTTGCGGTGCGCGACGAGGACGTGAAGTTCGCCGGCCTGATGGACGAAGCCACCGGCGTCTTCGTGCCCGGCGGCGCCGGCCCCAACCCCATGCGGCGGATGTCGGCGAACAACGTCGGCAACCTGAAGGTGGTGGCCGAAGTGGAGCAGGGCGGCACGCCGGTGCGCGGCGAAGGGCAGCTGATCGTGGCGCCGCAGCGCTGGAACAACCCGCCGATTCCGTGAGCGGCCGCGTGCCGTGTTCCGCGTCCCGGCGGGCGATGTCCCGCCGCCCACGATCCCGATGATTGAGGAGGCTCCGATGGGTGCCGTCTTGAACCTGGTGCAGCACAACCTGCACGAACTGCGCGTCGACGACACGCGCATGCTGTTCCACATTCCGAGCAGTTCGCTGTTCGCGCTCGATCCGCTGACCGAAGCCTTGATCGACCGCATCCGCCGCCAGAGCCTGACCGCCGAGGCGCTGATCGACGGCCTGCGCACCGAGTTCGACGCCGACGACGTCGCCGGTGCGATCCGCGACCTGGTTGCGCTCGAACTGGTCGACGACGGCCGCCCGGCCGGCAGCGCGGCGGCCGCGCACGTGTTCGAGCGCTTTCCGCTGACGACGGTGGTGCTCAACGTCAATACCGGCTGCAACCTGAGCTGCACCTATTGCTACAAGGAGGATCTCGACAAGCCCTCGGCCGGCCGCAAGATGGCTTTCGACACCGCGCGCGATTCGATCGAGATGCTGCTGCGCGAATCGCCCGACGAGCCGCGCTACAACGTGGTCTTCTTCGGTGGCGAGCCCCTCAGCAACCTGCCGCTGATCAAGGAGGTGGTGGCCTACTGCGAGGAGCGCTTCGCCGGCCTGGGCAAGCAGGTCGATTTCGTCATGACGACGAACGCCACGCTGCTCTCCAACGACACCATCGACTGGCTCGACGCCCACCGCTTCGGCCTGTCGATCAGCATCGACGGCCCGAAGGCGATCCACGACCGCAACCGGCTCACGGTCGGCGGCCAGGGCACCTACGAAACCGTGCGGCGCAAGGCCGAGCGCCTGCTGTCGCGCTATACCGCGCGGCCGGTCGGCGCACGGGTGACGCTGACCCATGGCACGACCGAAGTCGAGCGCATCTGGGACCACCTGTTCAACGAGCTGGGCTTCGCCGAAGTCGGCTTCGCGCCGGTGACCTCGGGCGACATCAGCACCTTCAACCTGAGCAACGAGGAAGTGGCCGAGGTCTTCGACGGCATGAAGCGGCTCGGCCGGCGCTACCTGGAGGCGGCGCTGGAGGGGCGCAACATCGGCTTCTCGAACATGCACCAGCTGATCACCGACATGCATGAAGGCCACAAGAAGCTGCTGCCCTGCGGCGCCGGGCTGAAGATGCTGGCGGTCGACCACAAGGGCGAGCTGAACCTGTGCCACCGCTTCACCGGCTCCGAACTGCCGACCTTCGGCAACGTCAGGGACGGCATCGAGCGCGAGCAGCTGGGCGACTTCCTGTCGCAGCGCCTGGACCGCAGCGGCACCGGCTGCGCGAGCTGCCGCATCCGCAACCTGTGCTCGGGCGGCTGCTACCACGAGAGCTACGCGCGCTACGGCGACGCCACGCACCCCACCTACCACTACTGCGATCTGATGCGCGACTGGGTGGATTTCGGCATCGAAGTCTACAGCCGCATCATGGCCGGCAACCCGGCTTTCATCGAACAGCACATTTCCCCGAGGAGGGCGTCATGAAACATCTGAAGGCAATCAACAACAAGGCGAAGCTGCTGGAGCAGGCCGTCGGCGAGGACCGCGTCGAGGAAGTGGTGGCGATGAGCGCGATCGCCGGCTGCACGGCGACGGTGGACCCCGGCTGGGAAGTCGACGCCTTCGGCGGCGTGGCCTCGCTGTGCCAGCCGATGGAGTCCGACCTCTACGGCTGCGCCGACCCCTGCTGGTGGCCCGCCCAGGTGCCGGACACGATGATCACCTATCCGGACTGGAACAAGGATGCGGCCAATACCCGCGAAGACTGGCGCAACCTCGGCTCGGTGTTCCCGGGCGACAAGCTGTAAGGGGGCAGACATGAAGAACACGATGATCGGCGGCGCGCTGCGCCGCAGTGCACGCGCCGCCGCCGTGGCCGCCTGTGTCGCCGGCAGCACGATGCCGGCCGCCGCGGCCAACGAGTCGCTGGCGCTGCAGCCGGGCAGCGAGTACCTGATGGTGGCGAACTACCCGAACAACCTGAACGTGGTCGATGTGGCGACCGCCAGCGTCTACAAGACCTGCACGCTGCCCGATGCCTTCGGTCCGGGCCTGACGCAGATCTCGCCCGACCGGCGTACCGCCTACATCCTGAACAACCGCTTCGGCACCATCTACGGGATTGAGCTGGATTCCTGCAAGGTGACGTTCCGCGCCGAGATGTCGCTGGCCGACAACGAACGGGCGAAGTCCATCGCGTCCTTCACCGTCAGCGCCGACGGCAAGGAGCTGTACGCGGTGCAGAACCCGACGACGATCAACCGCGACCATTACCGCGTCGGCGAGCCGCGCTTCGTGGTCTATGACAGCAGCGCGGGGCTCGATGCCCGCCCGGTGCGCATCTTCCCGGCGCCGCGCCAGTCCACCATCATGCAGGCGGCGCCCGACGGCACCCTCTACCTTGCCGGCCAGAACCTGTACACGGTGGACGTGAAGACCGGCGAGATGAAGGTGAAGCTGCCGATCCGCGACTGGAACCGCAGCACCCACGCGCCGCTGGACGTGCTCTACGTCTGGCCGGTGCAGACGCCGCAGCGGGACTTCACGATCCTCTACACCACCGCCGAATACCAGGACGGCAAGCAGGACATGGAGACGGCCGAATACCAGTACGGCTACCTCAACGTCAACCTGCTGAGCGGCGAGGCCGAGGCGCGCGAGTTCGGACCGCTGACCGAGATCTACTTCACCGGGCTGCGCTCGCCGAAGGACCGCAACATCATCTACGGCCTGCTGCACCGGCTGACCAAGTACGACATCGCCGAGCGCAAGCTGCTGCAGGCGGTGGAACTGGAGCACACCTACTACACCCTGCTGACCAACCACGACGGCAGCCGGCTCTACCTCACCGGCACCTTCAACGACATCGCCATCTACGACGCCGATTCGCTGGCCAAGCTGGGCAAGGTGCAACTGCCGGGCGGCGACATGTCGCTCGGTACCGGGCAGGTCTTCATACGCTGAGCCGAAGGCCCCGTTCCGCGGGGCCGTGCGGCCGCAAGCGCCGCAGG
Organism: Thauera butanivorans NBRC 103042; assembly: GCF_001591165.1. GTDB lineage: Bacteria > Pseudomonadota > Gammaproteobacteria > Burkholderiales > Rhodocyclaceae > Thauera > Thauera butanivorans. The sequence goes on along the minus strand of NZ_BCUG01000075.1, from coordinate 1,569 downwards.
GATATGCACCAAAAAATACATGATCGAGGAGACGACGGAATGCGTATTCGGACGAACGCGGTGGCCGTGCTGGCCGCCGGGCTGACGGCCCTGGGGCCGGCACACGCGCTGGACCTCTACCAGGGCGAGCGGGGCTCGTTGGGCCTGAGTGTGGACGGCATGGCGGGGGCCTTTTCCACCCGTGAGGACTATCTGGGCGAAGGCGGCAAGAAGTGGCGCGAGGCCTTCATTCACGGCGTGCTGACCGGCAGCACCCGTGCCGGCGACGGCGAGCTGTACGGCGGCCTGGGCGCCATCGCGCAGGGCACCTGGGGCGACGGCGATGCCGGCGGCTACACGACCGGGCGCGAGCGCGATGTCGATCTCGAAGATGCCTACCTCGGCTGGCGCAGTGCGGGCGGGGTGTTCGACTTCTCCTTCGGCCGCCAGCAGTTCCAGCTCGGCGACGGCTTCCTGATCGCCGCCGACCGCGTCAACCTCGGCAAGGGGCTCGACGTGCTCGGCGTCGACGTCGATCGCGGCGGCTCCTATTACCTCGCGGCGAAGAAGAGCTTCGGCAACACCGCGATCCTGCGCATCGACCCGGCCGGACCGTGGCGCGGCGACGTGTTCTGGCTGAAGTCGAACAACCCCTACCAGCAGGACACCGAACTGGGCGGGCTGAACCTGGAGTACGTGTCCGAAACCCATGGCACGCTCGGCCTGAGCTGGATGAAGGTGCTCGGCGTCGACAAGGGCGCCGGGCTGGGCATCTTCGACCAGCGCGACGGCATGCGTATCGCCAACCTGCGCGGCCAGGGCAGCCTGGGCGTCGACAACCTGTTCGTGGCCTTCGAATACGTCGACCAGCGCGGCGGCGACACCGCGGTGAAGAACGACGCCGATGCCTGGTTCGTCGAGGGCGGCTGGACCTTCGCTGACGCCGCCTGGAGCCCGACGCTGAACTACCGCCATGCGCGCTTCTCGGCCGACAAGGCTTCGACCACCCGCAACGAGGCCTTCGATCCGCTGTTCTTCGGCCTCAGCCGCGGGCTGGGCACCTGGTTCCAGGGCGAAGTCGCGTCCAACTACGCCGGCCCGGCCAACAGCGGCAACAAGGTGGATCGCCTGGAACTGACGCTGGCGCCGCGCGAGGATCTGGCGGTCACGCTGCAGTACTGGGACATCCGTTCGATCGGCGACGCGGCCGACCTGGACGGGCGCGAGATCGACCTGTTCGCCTTCTGGGAGATCAACGACAAGCTCACCTTCGTGCCGCTGCTCGGCATCTACGAGCCGCGTGGCAAGGACGTGAAGAGCCTGCAGGGCAACAGCAGGCGCAACGTCTATCTGCAGGCGGTGCTGCTGTTCAACTTCTGAAGCCGCCGCTACCCACATCAAGGACACATACGGAGACAGACCATGGATGCTCACACGAGTGAACTGCTGCACGAGAACACCCGGCGTTTCCTTGCCCAGCCCAAGCGCCTGCTGATCGGCGGGGCCTGGGTGGAGGCCAGCGACGGCGCCACGCTGGACGTGTTCGACCCGGCCACCGGCCAGTCCTTCGCCAAGGTGCCGGCCGGCGGT
>NZ_BCUG01000074.1 GCF_001591165.1 Thauera butanivorans NBRC 103042 | reverse complement strand
AGGAACGAGACCGACCGCATCGGCAAGAACTGGTCGATCAAGGTCGGCAAGAACAAGACCGAGACCATCGCCATGGCCTGCATGCAGAACGTCGGCCTCGGGCGCATGGAGAACGTCGGCCTGGGCTACAGCCTGAACGTCGGCCTGATGATGAACACGCTGGTCGGGGTCAATCAGAGCGCGCAGATCGGCAAGAACAAAAGCACCACCGTCGGCACCCAGTACAGCCTGACCGTCGGCGCCGGGGGCGGTGGAGGCGGTGCTCCCGCCAGCGCGGGCGTGATGCATATCGTCGCCCCCAGCGGCGACGGTGCTGCAGGCGAGGGCGGCGGGGGCGGTTCCAACATCACCATGGATGCCGAATCCATCACCCTGAAGGTGGGCGCCTCCATCCTTGTCATGAAGGCCGACGGCACCGTCACGATCAACGGGAAAAACATCGACGTGGTCGGATCGGAACATGTGCAGGTCGAATCCAGCCGCATCGATCTCAATTAACGGCGAACGATCCGTATGAATCGCCCCCCCTACGTGCTGGAGTCCCCCGTACAGGCCGCGCCGCTGCCGGAAGTGCGCAACCACACGCACTTTCCCAGCCAGTACTTCCAGATGATGGACAGCGACGACAAAGTCTTCCACGTACTGGTCAGCCGCATCACCTACGATCTGAGCGAACTGGACGGAGAGGGCCGGCCCGGGCTTGCCCGCGAGCAGCAGGAACTGGTGCAGTCGGACATGTTCTACGGCCAAATCAACGCCAGCAGCATCATCCAGGAAAGCGACTTCGCAGCTTACAAGCCCCGCTGCGACGTGCTTTTCGCTCATGCCACCGCCTATGCGCCCGACGGCAAGCCCGCTCCGCGCTGGCCCATCGGCGTGCGGATCGGCGATTGGAGCAAGCTGATGGGCGTCTGCGGCCCGCGCGTCATCCGGCCCGGCGTGCTGGGCTGGAAGCTGGGCGATCCCGAACCGGCCATCCAGGTGCCGCTGCGCTACGAACTGGCGTTCGGCGGCACCTGCCAGTGGCCCGAAACCGTCATCGGCGACGAAGAGCCGCAAATCCATGCAAGCTATGCGCCGAACCCGATCGGCTGCGGCCTGCTGCACCCGCAATGGCTGAAGAAGGCCCGCCCGCAGGCGCTCGAGGCGCCGCAGATGGAAGTGCTCGACCAGCCTTTCGACGACGCTCGGCTGCAGCGCCAGGATTATCCGGCGGTCGGCCTTGGTGCCATCGGCCGCTGGTGGCAGCCGCGCGTGGCACTCGCCGGCACTTATGACCAGAACTGGAAGGAACATCGCTGGCCCCGCCTGCCGCAGGATTTCGACTGCGCCTACTGGAACTGCGCCCCGCGGGACCAGCAGATCGCCTACCCGCAAGGCGGCGAAGACATCGTGCTCGTCGGCCTGACCCCGGGCGGCGGACGCTTCCAGGCCCGCCTGCCCGACAGGCCTCCCCATGCGCTGGCGCGCCTGCATGCCGGTCCGATCCTGCCGAGGCACATGCCCCTGGACACCCTCGTCTTCGACATGCACCGCATGACGCTGAGCTGCGTTCACCGCATGCTCATCGCCGCCGATGCCGACGTGCGCGTGCTCGAAATCCGCCGCAGGGAGGCGTGAACAATGGCCGCCGAAGCCGCCGCCGCCAAGGACGCGGAGTTCATCCTGGTCTGCCTCCTGCCTGACGTATGCCTGACCCCGAACAGGAAAGGCAAGCCGGTGCCCTATCCCATCACCCATGACATGGGTGAAAGCAAGCAATGCTCGCCCAACGTGTTCTTCCGCGGCAAACCCGCCTACCTGCACGAAGAAAGCTACGTCGATAACGTCAAGGGCGACGAACCCGGCGGCGGCAAAGGTGTGGTCTCGCGCACGCACGTCAAGATCAGCCGCAGCGAGCAGTACAGCGACAATGTCTTCGTCAACGGCCGGCACCTGGTACGCACGGGCGACAAGGTCTGGATGAACCGGGCCGAACCGGGCGATGCCAGCGGCAGCGCCGCAGCTTCGGGCAAGAAAGCCCGCTGGGAATGCCGCCAGGGCCAGATCGCTGCCGCCAGGGACACACTGTCGGAGCTACCCGACGGTGCCGACAAGGATCGCCTGCAAGCGGCCGCCGACCGTTTCGAGCGCAACAATGTGGCGGTGGAGCATGCCAAGCTTTCAGATGTCATTTATGATCCCAATAAGCGCGCCGAGGGCTGGAATGACGTCAGCGATCAAGCGGAAAAACTGGAGCAATATGGTTTAAAGCCTGGTGATCTTGAGATAGAGGGCTCCAATTTTCGTGCTCGAGTGTATGAACCGGACCCGGCAGTGTTTGGCAATGACATGAAGCCGACGGTTGTCTTCAAGGGCACTCAGAATGGCGAGGACTGGAAGAACAATCTCGCCCAGGGGATCGACAGACACTCGGATTACTATAAGCAAGCTGTCACCATAGGGAAAAATATCAAAGAATCTGGTGCCGTAGTTGATATTACCGGCCACTCACTTGGTGGAGGGTTGACCGGCGCTGCATCTCAAGCCAGCGGCATGCCGGCCACGACCTTCAATGCTGCCGGTCTGCACGGCAATACGGTGGAACGTTATGGTGGCACGGTGCACCAGACGGACATTCAGGCTTATCGCATCGAAGGCGAAATCCTGACCGGCGTCCAGGAGCCGGGCTGGGGCGGAACCGCCGCAGCAGCCGGCGCCGGTTTCGCACTCGGCGGCATCAAAGGTGCGGCGATCGGCATGCTGGCACGCTGGGGGCTTTCGGCCCTGATGCCCGATGCAGTGGGTACGCCTCACGTATTGGAGGGCACAGGCCTGAACCCCATCGACCGCCACGGCATGGAGCAGGTCATCGCCGGCATCGAAGCCCAGAAATCCGAAGACCAGCAGACCATCGCCTCGGCAACCGGAAAGACATGCAAATGAAAAACACACACGCTTCAACACTCCTGCGCCCGGCATCGTGGCTGCGCAGAACCTGGTTGGCCTGGGGCGCGAGCACGCTGCTCACTGCCTGCCTACCCGCCATCGGTCAAGGAAACCGTTTCATGAGCAAGACATATCGCGCCGAAGAATTCTTCAAGGGTCATTACCTGCTGATGGCCCAAGCCATCGAGCGCAACGACATGGGCCAGTTGAAACAACTGGCCCAAGGCCAGGATCTCAGCCTCAAAGGCGAGAAGGATATGGACCTGATGTGGTTCGCCATCGCCCGCGAGAACTTCGATGCCATCCGCACATTAGTGGAGTTGGGCGTCAACCCTGACAATCAGATCGCACAAGGTATCGGCAACGCGTTGCAGTTTACTTTCATGAAGCACGACGACGTCCGTTATCTCAAAGCCATGCTCGACGGCGGTTTGTCGCCCAATCATATGCACCCAAGACAAAATTTGATGCTTCAGCGTGGAGTATTTGGCGGCCTGGAGCACGTCAAGCTGCTGCTGCAGCGCGGCACCCGTATCAATGACCGAGACAGCATTGGAGGAACTGCGTTACACACCGCAACAACAAGCGTAGAACCTGACATAGCAATTTATCTGATCAATCAGGGGGCCGACTTTAATACTCACAAGACAAACGGATCATCGGTGAGTTGGTCCGTATATCTATCCGTTCAAGACATGCGCCCCGGCAACCCCATCCATACCAAATTCCTGGAACTGCGTGATCTGCTGATCAGCAAAGGCGCCAAATGGCCGCCGGACTCCCCCATCGAAGTGCGCGACCAGATGCGTGCACGGGGCGAGAAACCTGCCGTCCCGCCCGGCCAGCCACGCTGAACGCCCCACAGAAGACATCCAGGCCCGGTAATCCGAAAAAACATGCGGATGAAACCCTTTCCCTTTCCGACACTGTGGCTGCGCAGAACCTGGCTGGCCTGGGGCGCGAGCACGCTGCTCACTGCCTGCCTACCCGCCATCGGTCAAGGAAACCGTTTCATGAGCAAGAAATATCGCGCCGAAGAATTCTTCAAGGGCCATTACCTGCTGATGGCCCAGGCCATCGAGCACAACGACATTGCCCGGCTGAAGCAACTGGCACAGGGGCAGGACCTTGGGCTCAAGGGCGACAAGGACATGGACCTGATGTGGTTCGCCATCCTGCAGGAAAACTTCGATGCCATCACGGCGCTGGTGGCGCTGGGCGTCAACCCGGACAAGCAGACGGCAAAAGGCATTGGCAGCGCGTTGGAGTTCACTTTTATGAAGCATGATGACACGCGCTATCTCAAAGCCATGCTCGACGGCGGTTTGTCACCCAATCATCGGCAGCCACGGCAAAAAATGATGCTCGAACGTGGGGTGTTTGGCGGTCTGGAGCACGTCAAATTGTTGCTGCAGCGCGGCACCCGTATCAATGACCGAAACAGCATCGGCGGAACAGCTTTGGATGAAGCTATCAGCATAAGAGCTCCCGATATTGCAATTTACCTAGTGCGACAAGGTGCGGATTTCAATACTCACTGGACCAATGGCGCCTCTACCACTTGGGGTGTTCATTTGGCCGTCAACGGCACGCGCCCCGGCAATCCTATCCATACCCAATTCCTGGAACTGCGCGACCTGCTGATCAGCAAGGGGGCCAAGTGGCCGCCGAACTCCCCCATCGAAGTGCGCGACCAGATGCGTGCGCGTGGCGAAAACCCGCCCGTCCCGCCCGGCCAGCCACGCTGAACGCCCCACAGAAGACATCCAGGCCCGGTAATCCGAAGACCGCCCAAGTATCCCATCTGCAACCGGAAAATTTCCGGACAAGGAAACACCTTTTTCCACGCGTTTTTTTAGACAGTGAGCACTGCATGATCCACCGCCTTTATCTCAAATATGCCGTCATTCATGCCTTCATGCTCCTGGCGACCCTGGGGGCGGTTGCTCATGCACAGTCCGCCGGTATCCTTCAGGAGCCGCCCGCCAGCATCCAGTTTTCCGGCCGGGGCTATCATCTGGCCTGGCAGTCGAACCCGATACCTGATTACGTCAAGTACGAGTATCTGCCCGAAGGGCAGCGCTTGCCCCGCTATCAAGACATGCTGTTGCTGGAATTGCTCACCAATGGCCTCACCGTGGCCGAAGTCGTGCGCAAACAACTGGACTTCCTGCGCCAGCGCGAGGGAAGCGATCCGGTGTTCCAGCACAGGATTCTGGCCAATGAGCGCACCGGCGAATTCCTGCTGGACTTCACCCTCAGCGCCGAGGACCCGGAGAACGGAAAGATCATCGAATGGAACGCCTACCGCTATATTCCGCATCGCGCTGCGGACGGCAAGCAAGGTGTGCTGCTCTACGGCTACAGCAGGCGATCCTACGGGGACGAGGAGGGGCTGGCGTTTCTGCATGACCTGAAGGAAAGAACGCCGCGGGACATCCAGGCACTGGGCTCGGCCAGCATTCCGGTGCCAGGTGATGGCAGCCGGCCTTCAGGCAGCACAGGTTCCGCGGAACGATAAGGCACACCGCCCAGAGAGCCGTCATGTCCGGAACCACCGTCTTTGCCCATGCTCCCGTCGCCCTGCCCAATGGCACTGCCGTCGCGATCGACGCGCTGGAAAGCGGCGTACTGCTGGAAACCTTCGATCCGCAAACTCCGCAAGCAACACTGCTGAGCGAGACCCTGAGCTACGAGCAGTATGCACAATTGCGGGCGGACAATCCCGGCATCGCCTATCCGGAGCTGAGCAAGCCCGATCCCGACAGCCAGGGCGGCGGTGGCGGCAAGGAGGCCGCGCAGCAGGGCCGCATCCATCCCAACGGCTATCCTCAGCCCGGCCCCGTCGCCAACACCAACGGCATCATCGTGCCCAAGACGGAAACGGCCGCTCAGGGGGCGGGGAGCAATCCCTCCGGCGGAGCCGAAACCGAAGCAGAACAAGGCTGGTGGAAGAGCTGGGGTTCGGGCGTCCTGCATGGCGCGCTGGACATTGCCGGGCTGCTGCCCGGCCTCGGCGAAATCGCCGACCTGGCCAACGCGGCCATCTATGCAGCCGAAGGCGATTACGCCAATGCGGGCATCAGCGCCGCGGCGGCCATCCCCTTTGCGGGCTGGGGCGCCACTGCGGCCAAGGCGGGCAAGCGCGTGGGGGATGCCGTAGACGCCTCGCGCACGGCCAAGGCGGGTGCGGAAGCCGGCGCCAAGGCCGGGCGCCAGGGCGCGGAGGCCGCAGGCAACGCCGCCGCCAAACGTGCCGACGGCACGCCCTCCGGTGGCGGCAGGGTGGACGGCAACGGCAATGCCAACCCCAACAACGGCAAGGCGGACAAGCCCTGCGCCTGCTGACCCGACCCAAGTACGAGGACGAACCATGAGTACCACGCCGCCCGGCGTTCAACTTGCGACCGGCGCCTGCGTGCTGCAAGGCGAGGACGAGCTCGACTTCATGCTCGACGGCAGCTTTGCGCTGCACTGGCAGCGCACCTACCTTTCGCACAACGCTACCTGCGGCCTGCTCGGCCAGGGCTGGACGGTGCCGCTGTCGTTTGCGCTGGAACGTGCCGCCGACCACCTGCTGTTCGTCGACCTGCAAGGCCGGCGCACACGGTTTCCGCTGCTGCAGGTGGGCGAGGAATTCTTCTCCCGCTACGAGCACACCACCCTGCGTCGCACCGGCAGCGACGCCTATGAGCTGGCCACGTCCGACGGACTGCGCCTGCTGTTCGCACCGCTGGCCGACGGCCAGGCCGTCCTGCCGCTGCAGGCCATGCTCGATGCCAACGACAACGGCGTGCATCTGCAATACGGTCCGCACGGCCTGCCGCTGGTACTGCAAGGCACGGACGGCTACCGGCTCGGCTTCGCCTACGACCTCGCCCTTGCCGCCACCGCCCGCCTGGTGGAAGTCCAGCGCCTGCATGGCGAACCCGACGCCAACGGCCGTTATCCCACCCATGCCCGGCAGTTGCTGGTGCACTACCGCTACAGCGCCGAGGGCAACCTGGCCGAGGTGCACGACGGGGCGGGCCGGTGCTGCCGCAGCTTCGAGTACGCCGGCCACATCCTCACCGGCCATCGCCAGCCCTCGGGGCTCACCGCCCGCTATGCCTGGTCGGCGCACCAGCCCCATGGGCAGGTCCTGTCAATGCAGCTGTCCTCCGGCCGCCGCTGGCAACTGCACTACGATGCCGCCGCGCGCAGCACCCGCGTCCTCGAACAGGCCGAAGGGCTCGCGCGCACCAGCACCCATTACTTCGATGCGGACCATCACCTCGTCGCCCTGGTCGATGCGCTGGGCGGCACCACGCGCATCGAACGCGATGAATTCGGCCACATCCTTGCCCACACCGACCCGCAAGGCGGCACCACCCGCTACACCTACGATGCGCGCGGCAACGTGCTCGGCATCACCGGGCCCGACGGTGCCACCGACACCCTGCAGTGGGATGCCCGGCTGCGCAAACCCACCGCCGTCACCGACGCGCTCGGGCACACCACCCGCCACGACTACGATGCACGCGGCAACCTGCTGCGCAGCACCGCCGCCGACGGCGGCCAGACAACATATGAACGGGACGCGCGCGGCCTGCCCGTGGCCATCGTCGATGCCCGTGGCGGGCGCAAGACGCTGGCCTGGGACGCGGCCGGCCGGCTGCTCGCCTACACCGACTGCTCCGGCCACACCACCCGCTACGCCTGGGACATGCACGGCAATCTCGTCGCCGTCACCGATGCGCTGGGCCAACGCACGGCCTACACCTACCGCTTCATCAACCGCCAGGCCCGCCTGAGCCGGCTCGACCTGCCCGACGGCAGTTGCGAGCGCTTCGCCTACGATGCCCAGGGGCGGCTGACCGCCCATCACGATGCCCTCGGCCACACCACCTTCTATCGGCTCGACAGCGATGGCCGTCCGCTGGCGCGCACCGATGCCCTGGGCCACCATCTGGACTACCGCTACGACGGCTTCGGCCGCCTGCTCACACTGCGCAACGAGAACGGCGCCCACTACCGCTTTGCCTGGGATGCGCTCGACCGCTTGAGCGCCGAACAAGGGTTCGATGGCCGGCGCATCGACTACCGCTACAGCGCTGCCGGCCACCTGCTGGAAGCGGCCGACGGCGTGCCGGTGGGCGCGCCGCTGCTCGGACGCGGCTGCGCCGGGGTGCTGCGCACCCACTATCGGCGCGATGCCGCCGGCCGCCTGCTGGAAAAGCGCGCCGTCAAGCCCGGCGCCCGCGCGCTGCGCACCCGCTACGCCTGGGATGCCGCCGGCCAGCTGGTCCTGGCGCGCAATGCCTTCGCTCGCGTGCAACTGGCCTACACCGCCACCGGCCAGATCGCCTGTGAGCAGACCCGCAGCCGCTTCGGTCCGCACACGCAACTGCTGCACCGCTACGACGCGCTGGGCCAGCGCATCGCCACCACCCTGCCCGACGGGCGCATCCTCAACACGCTCACCTATGGCTCGGGCCATGTGCACCAGATCAACCTCGACGGCGAGGTGCTGTGCGACTTCGAGCGCGACGCCCTGCACCGCGAGGTGTGGCGCAGCCAGGGCGCGCTGCACAGCCGCTACGCGCTCGACCCGCTCGGCCGCCTGCTCGCCAGCCAGGCCGGCACGGCCGAATCACCTGCCCCCGCAGGCGCGGCGCAGCCGCACAAGGCCGCCAGTGCCAGCACCGGCCAGCGCATCGCCCGCCGCTACCGCTACGATGCCGCCGGCCAGTTGCTCACGCTCGACGATGCCCGCCTGGGCCTGACCCGCTACCGCTACGACGCCCTTGGCCGCCTGCTCGCGGCCCGCACACCCACCCAGGAAGAGCGCTTCGCCTTCGATCCCGCCCACAACCTGATCGAACCCGGCGCCGATGCCCCGGCCACCACCGCAGCGCCCGCCCCCTGGGGCGACGAGGACTGGGCCGAGCACGTGCGTACGCACCTGCCCAATCCGCACTTCAACCCCCTGGGCACTGCGGATGACGGCCACGACCCCCGGCAATGGCCGGGCAGCCAGGGCAAGCGCCTTGCGGTCTGGCAGGAACACCGCTACGCCTACGATGCCTGGGGCAACTGCATCGAGAAAAAGAGCGGCAAACACCGGCGCCAAACTTTCCACTGGGATGCCGAGCACCAACTGGCTGCCGTGGGCATCGACGACGCGCGCCAGGAAGGGCCGCACTACTGGGCCTATGCCTACGACCCCTTCGGCCGGCGCATCGCCAAATGGCGGACGGCGCAAGCGCAGCACCACCGGCGCCCCGCGCCCGACGCGATCACCCACTTCACCTGGGACGGCAACCGCCTGCTGGCCGAGCAGCGCCCCGCGCGCCATCCGCGCATGCCGGCACAGGCACGGCACACCCTGTATCTCTACGAGCCCGACAGCTTCGTGCCGCTGGCCCAGGTCACCACCACCGGCCCCTGGCCAGAGGACGCACGAGACCTGCCCGACATCACCCAGGCCAGCCAGCGCCTGCAGCAGCAATACCCCGAAGCCTGGGCCGCCAACGTGCTGCCGCTGCAGCGGCGCATCGCGGCGCGACTCAAGCACGGCCTGCCTCAGGCACCGAAAAAACCGGCGCCCACCGCCCAGGTGCTGTACTACCACACCGACCACCTCGGCACCCCGCGCGAACTGACCGACACGGACGGCCACATCGTTTGGGAAGCCCATTACAAGGCCTGGGGCGGCACGCGGCACATCGAGTATCCACCGGTCCTGCACACGTCCGCCGACGGCAACACCGTGCGGCAGTACTGGATCGAACCGCTGCGCCATGAACGCCCGATGCAGAACCTGCGTTTCCAGGGGCAGTATTACGATGAGGAAACGGGGCTGCATTACAACCGCTTCCGGTACTATGATCCGGATATCGGGCGGTTTGTGAGTCAGGATCCGATTGGGCTGGCGGGCGGGGTCAATACCTATCAGTACGCGCCCAATCCGGTGACGTGGATTGATCCGTTAGGACTGAATAAGGGTTGTAAATGTGCAGCAGAGTCAAATGAGCGTGCTCCTTGGAAGGTAACTAAGGAAGGAACTGAGCGCGTTGTCCAGCATGATAGATTCGGAAAGATATTCAAAAGTGAATCTGACGGTCTTTGGTGGGCAAAAGACAATGCTGGACACGGAGGGTCAGAGTGGAAAGTTTTCCGAGAGACATCAAAAGGATTGGAATGGTATAGAGATGCTGACAAGTATGGTGATTTTATAGTCGGAAAACACAAGGGGGATACTGGGAAATTCATTCCATGGAAAGAGGTTAGAGGGGGTGGGTTCTGATGATAAATTCAGCAGAAGAGTTTGTTCGGCTTAGAAATAGCGAGCTTCCTGAGGATTATTTACGTTCAGCTAACGAAGAGGCGCCAATTCATGTTTGGTACGATATTTTATTAAGATTTCCAACTATGAGGGAGTGGGTTGTGCATAACCGTACAGTTCCTCTTGAAATTCTGGAGGTTCTTGCATGTGATAAAAATGCTTCAGTTCGAGCTGCTGTGGCTGAGAAAAGAAAATTGAGTGAAAGTTTATTTGAAGTATTGTCTTCGGACGAGTGTGAAGTGGTTCGACAAAGGATAGCCTATAATAAAAAGGCGCCCTTTGAAATTATTGAAAAACTTTCTTGCGATCCGTCTGAATTAGTTCGCAAAGCAGCCATCAAACGCCTCAAGAAACATGATTTTTAGGGAAATTCTGATCTATTCATGTTAGGTAAAATACTGAAGCCATAACTTCCCTCGCTACCATGAAGCAAACGACCTTCGCCTCGCTGGCCTTCGAGCGGAAGAAGAAACAGACGCACCGTGAGCGTTTTCTGGCCGAGATGGAGGCTGTGGTGCCATGGTCGGCGCTGCTGGCGGTGATCGAGCCGCACTACCCGAAATCTGGCCGCCGGGGTCGTCTGCCGATGAGGCTTTCGACGATGCTGCGGATCTACTTCATGCAGCAGTGGTACGCGCTGTCGGGCCCGGCGATGGAAGACGCCTTGTACGAGATCGAGTCGATGCGCTGTACTACCACACAGACCACCTCGGCACGCCGCGGGAACTGACCAACACGGACGGCCACATCGTCTGGGAGGCCCGCTACAAAGCCTGGGGCGGCACGCAACGCATCGAATATCCACCCGTCCTGCACACGTTCGCCGACGGCAACACCGTGCGGCAGTACTGGATCGAACCGCTGCGCCATGAACGCCCGGTGCAGAACCTGCGTTTCCAGGGGCAGTATTACGATGAGGAAACGGGGCTGCATTACAACCGCTTCCGGTACTATGATCCGGATATCGGGCGGTTCGTGAGCCAGGATCCGATTGGACTGGCGGGCGGGATCAATGCCTATCAGTACGCGCCGAATCCGGTGGCGTGGGTTGATCCATTCGGACTGACTGGAGAGCGTCCCCCAAATTTATCTCCATCTGGAGCCGGTAGACGTGGGGCATTCCGAGAAGCAAAACGGAACAGTGGGATCCCTGTTTGTGCTTGTCCGACTAGAGTAAAACCGAACCAAGATAGGCGCGGCAAACCAACTGAAGGGCGGCAATATGAATTTGATCAAAGAAGATCAGATGGAAGTGTCGAAACGAAGGTGATTCGCGACGATGCTGGTGGCCACGATTTTGGTCCGGGAAATCCTCAAAATAGAGGGCCGCATATAAATGATCCCGCCGGAGGGCACTATGACTACTAAGAGCAAGTTTGAAATTACTTTGGATGTTTTTTCAGAAAATCCATTTTATGTTTTAGAAAGAGACTTGGCGCTTTGCGAAGGAAAGCTCGGGGCGGCATTAAAACTCTATGATAGCCATCTTGATTTCCTGGACTTCGCTCATTACTATGCGCGCGCTTTTGATGAAATAATTTCAAGAATCAATCTTCATCAAAAAGATTTCAAGCCCTGGTTGTTGTTGAGTAGAAAAGTACCCTCTGACTCAAGAGTTGCGCGACACAAAAAATTATGGAAATCATTTTATCACTCAGGAGTGAATCTGCCAGAAGGCAAGAAATCCGATGAATATATTGTTGAAAGTAATGATAGCGTGTATTTCTATGGAGCAATTCTTATAGAGAATTTTGATTCCATGCAAATCGCAAATATCATAGGAAGAGGGGGGTATGGATGTGTAGCGATGACATCAAACAAAAAAAACGAAATTGATGAATTGTTGCGAATCGGCTGGAGCTATCCAGATCCTCAAAATTATGGATTCCCAAAAGAGATAGTTTTTTCGGCATATTATAATGAATTTTTCTTTCTTCGCCCCATCGGTTCTTTCGATGATAAAGAATGGGGTGCGGTAGCTTTAGCTCAATCGTCACTAATTCAGAAATGTTTTTCCTGAGCCTCCATTGGTATAGCTGAACTTCGCTAGCGGACCACTTCACCTGGGACGGCAACCGCCTGCTGGCCGAGCAGCGCCCCGCGCGCCATCCGCGCATGCCGGCACAGGCACGGCACACCCTGTATCTCTACGAGCCCGACAGCTTCGTGCCGCTGGCCCAGGTCACCACCACCGGCCCCTGGCCAGAGGACGCACGAGACCTGCCCGACATCACCCAGGCCAGCCAGCGCCTGCAGCAGCAATACCCCGAAGCCTGGGCCGCCAACGTGCTGCCGCTGCAGCGGCGCATCGCGGCGCGACTCAAGCACAGCCTGCCTCAGGCACCGAAAAAACCGGCGCCCACCGCCCAGGTGCTGTACTACCACACCGACCACCTCGGCACCCCGCGCGAACTGACCGACACGGACGGCCACATCGTTTGGGAAGCCCATTACAAGGCCTGGGGCGGCACGCGGCACATCGAGTATCCCCCCGTCCTGCACACGTCCGCCGACGGCAACACCGTGCGGCAGTACTGGATCGAACCGCTGCGCCATGAACGCCCGGTGCAGAACCTGCGTTTCCAGGGGCAGTATTACGATGAGGAAACGGGGCTGCATTACAACCGCTTCCGGTACTATGATCCGGATATCGGGCGGTTTGTGAGCCAGGATCCGATTGGACTGGCTGGGGGATATAACCTCTATCAATACGCGCCAAATCCAATCTCTTGGATTGATCCTCTAGGGTTGGAAAAAGGAACGAATCAAAAAGGACAAGTGACTAGCCGTGGAGGGTGGCGCAAAGCAACAGTTAATAATGTTTGGGATAAAGCAGAGCCTGGTCCAACAGGTGGGAAAGTATGTCCATCCTGCTCAACGGAAGTCCATGTCCAACCAGGAACTGGCAAACGTGACTGGGACATAGATCATCATCCAGATCCGTGGAGCAAAAGAGATTTTCCAGACGATGTAGATAGAAAAACCGTTCTCGACAACTATCAAAAAGGAGTTATATTAAAGTGCCCCTCATGCAATAGAAGTGAAGGAAGTAGAAAATGAACATATCCAATCATATAGAGAAATATTTTGGGAAAATATCCAGAGGATGGCATTTTACAGACGAGGAGAATTCTCCATATCAGATTGTAGAATGTCGTAATGGATTAATTCCAGATGTGGTCTCTTTTTGCACGCTTGGATTATGCAAATTTGATTTTATATCAAGAAAATCAAATAAAAAAATAAAACATGAGATAATTCTTAGTTTTGATAAGGATCATATTCCAAAAAATGCGGTAGCAATTGTAAAGCAAATGGCTGAAGAGGCCGTATGTAGCAAAAATGCATATATGGAGAATCAGATAGTAAAAAGACCTGGTTTCTTATTTGAAGAAACTTTTTTTTCTGGATTAATAATAAAGCCTCCTGTTTTCTTTGGAGAGGGTTCCTTTGTATATAAAGGGGAGGATACAGGAAATGTTTCATGTATTTTTGCTTGGCTAATCCCTTTGTTTGAATCAGAAATAGAGTTCATAAAGCTGCATGGGGTCGATGAGTTTGAGAATATTTTAGAGGAATCAAAAATTGATCTTTTTCTAACGACTAGAAAAAGTGTGGTTCCTTATATCAAATAAACTAGCCTTCAGCTTCTGGCGGGCGAGCGGGTTGAGTCAGCAGGCGTACTGCGCCAGCGAAGGATTGAGAGTGAGCGCCTTTGGCTGTTGGGTTTCGAAGGCGAACCGGGCTTCATCTGTGGCTTGGCCCGAGCCGCTCACGCTGGTGGCGAGCTGGGCGTCCTGACTCAAGGACGAGGGGCGGAACCCTCTGGGTCAAGATAGTAGTTGTTGCCCCGATAGAATCTGACTCCCAGGGGCGATAGCGGAAGTGGGCGCATCGAACACTTACACTTCACCTGGGACGGCAACCGCCTGCTGGCCGAGCAGCGCCCCGCGCGCCATCCGCGCATGCCGGCACAGGCACGGCACACCCTGTATCTCTACGAGCCCGACAGCTTCGTGCCGCTGGCCCAGGTCACCACCACCGGCCCCTGGCCAGAGGACGCACGAGACCTGCCCGACATCACCCAGGCCAGCCAGCGCCTGCAGCAGCAATACCCCGAAGCCTGGGCCGCCAACGTGCTGCCGCTGCAGCGGCGCATCGCGGCGCGACTCAAGCACAGCCTGCCTCAGGCACCGAAAAAACCGGCGCCCACCGCCCAGGTGCTGTACTACCACACCGACCACCTCGGCACCCCGCGCGAACTGACCGACACGGACGGCCACATCGTTTGGGAAGCCCATTACAAGGCCTGGGGCGGCACGCGGCACATCGAGTATCCACCGGTCCTGCACACGTCCGCCGACGGCAACACCGTGCGGCAGTACTGGATCGAACCGCTGCGCCATGAACGCCCGATGCAGAACCTGCGTTTCCAGGGGCAGTATTACGATGAGGAAACGGGGCTGCATTACAACCGCTTCCGGTACTATGATCCGGACATTGGGCGGTTCGTGAGCCAGGACCCGATTGGACTGGCGGGCGGGATCAATACTTATCAGTACGCGCCGAACCCGGTGACGTGGATCGATCCGCTGGGACTGAATGACTACAAAGGGACTTCCCACATCCGCCGTTGGCCTGTTCGGCCCGGCATCGAAGTGCCAAGATTGAATTGCAGAAGTTCAATCTGAGTCGGTGAAAGGGGAAGTCCAAATGAATGCTACGACGATCGGGGTGGATCTGGCAAAGAACGTGTTTGTGGCCTGCGTGGCTGATGGTGCGGGGCGCGTGGTCGAGACGCGCGAGTTCAACCGCGCCGGCTTCCTGGCCTGGCTGGCAACCTTGCCGCAGGGCACTGTGGTGGCGATGGAAGCGTGCGGCGGGGCGCATTGCTGGGGACGCACGATGGCCGCCCTGGGGCTGGAGCCGCGCCTGATGGCGGCCGAGTTCGTGCGGGCTTATCGCAAACGCCAGGCGGTCAAGAACGACCGCGCCGACGCAGCAGCGATCGTGGCCGCGCTGCACGCGCCAGGCATGCGCTTCATTCCGGTCAAGACCGAAGCCCAGCAGCAGCGGCTGGCCTGGCACAGCCTGCGCCTGGGTTGGATCGAGGAGCGGACCGCATTGCTGAACCGGATTCGCGGACTGTTGGCCGAGTTCGGCATGGTGGTCGAAACGGGTGCGACCCGTTTGCGGCGCTGGCTCGCCGAGCACGAATTCGACACCGCACAACCCGCCCCGATTCGCCTCCTGATCCAGAACGTGCGTGACCAACTGGACGCGCTCGACCTTCGGATCGCCGAGTGCGACCGGCAGATTGCCGCCCAGCACGCCAACGATGCGGCTGCCCGCCGTGCGCGTGAGCTGCCCGGTGTTGGCCTGCTCACCGCCGATGCGGTGAGCGCCAGCGTGGGTGACGCCACCCAGTTCCACAACGGCCGCCAGTTCGCCGCCTGGCTGGGGCTCACACCGAGCCAGTATTCCAGCGGCGGCAAGCCGAAGCTCGGGCGCATCACCCGACGCGGTGACGATTATCTGCGAACCTTGCTGGTGCAAGGCGCAAGGAGCGTGCTCGCGGCCACCTTGCGCAAGGCCCGTACCGCGCCTGACACGCTCACCCGGCTGCAGCAGTGGATCGTGAGCCTGAACGCTCGAGTGGGCTACCACAAGACGCTGGTGGCGATCGCCAACAAGCACGCGCGTCAGTTGTGGGCGGTGCTGGCCAAGGGCGAAGCGTACAACCCCGAGGCGTGGCGCCAGTGGGGTGAAGTGGCCGAGCAAGCGGCGGCCTGACGGAATCACCAGGAATCGATACGGAAAATGACTGCGCACGAGCGATAGGCAAAACAGGTCAGACCGACCGGCTGAGAGCCTGGCTAACCTGATGGCCGACCATGAAGGGTGTCGCGGCTGATCCCCGCGCCCCGGCCGCGCCGATGAATGATTGAGGCCAGCCGGAGCGGTTAGTCGCATGGCCCCGGCACGTGCGTGCCGAACAAGGCCGATTGGGGAAAGGCAGTCTGTTCTGTCCTTGTCCATCGCGATGTCGGCAGTCCAGAAGCGGTCACGCCCAGGCGTGATCAGCAGGAGAAGAAGATGCGTGCATGATCAACGGCTGCTGTCTGCAGAAAACAGTTGACGGGAAGTCCCTTGGGAAGGGTTGTAAATGTGCTACAGATGGAGTGCCTGAGCGCGGATATCACGAGGAGGTTTATGCAAATAAACCAGTTAAACCTCAAGATGCGACTGACAGGTGGGATGAATTTTTAGGCCCAGGGCCTCACAGCAATAGACACCCCCGTACAGGTGAAATAGACTCAGATCGAATAGTTTCATCTGACGGGAAGCGTAGTATTCGCTATGGCTCCCATGAAATGAACAGCAGTCCAACAAAGCATCATTATCATGAAGAAACATGGACCTATAACCCTACAAATAACACAATGAACGTGGATAATACAGTTGTCCGTGTTCCTTTGTCGAATAATTAGTCATGAGAATAAAGGTAGAAAAAATAATTAAGAGCAATAAAAATAATAAAATTCAATTTTCATCCATTTATGGCGGATCATCTGCATTATGGGTAGGTAAAACACCTGTTGTTGGAGAGATTTATGACGTTGAGCTTGAAATAGATGATGATCTTGTTTGGGGGGTAAACATATATACGACAACAAAGGCTAGTTCTTCGATAGCGCTCGAAGAAGGCGTATTTGTAGTTATTGGCACTGCTATAAAGCTTGAAGAAGATGGTTGTCTTTCAATGGCTGTTGGTGACAGTGTTGTTCTGCTAGATGTAAAAAATGCTCCAAAGCATATCTCTGGACCAGTTGAGTGTCGTGCTTCGGATGTGAAGGTATACTCTACAAACGTGTAATGTGTCCGGATCAAGTATTCTCCTGACACCGGCTCCGAGCCGTATCAGCACATGTAATGAAATAATAGAAAAGTCCGACGCTCACTGCGGTGCTGTGCTGCCACACCGACTATCTCGGCACGCTGCGCATCGAGTATCCATTCGTCCTGTACGCGTTCGCCGACGGTAACACCGCAAGGCAGTACTGGATCGAACCGCTGTGCCATGCACCCGGTGCAGAACCTGCGTTTCCAGGGGCAGTATTACGATGAGGAAACGGGGCTGCATTACAACCGCTTCCGGTACTATGATCCGGACATTGGGCGGTTTGTCAGTCAGGACCCGATTGGGCTGGCGGGCGGGATCAATACTTATCAATACGCGCCGAATCCCATAAGCTGGATCGATCCATTTGGGTTAACGAAAACCTCTCCATGGATTCCAGGAAAAACCCCTAAAGATGCTCAGAGAGCTGTTCGAAGAGGGCAAGCCCCACGTGATATAACACGCGTAGATGCACCAGAAGAATCCGTCCCCAATAGCCAATGGCATGCGCATTGCAAGTGTGGAGCGGCAGTTAATCAAGATGGTAGCCTACACGATGCAGCCAAAGCAAAGGGAAAGGCGTCACAGACCTTTTCAAAAAGAAAACACTTGAGTGGTTAAAAGATCATGGATGGAATGCAGGAAGCTAAAGGCGGTTACATGAGATTAGACAAAATTCTTACGAAGGGAATGATAACCGAGGATTGTTTAAATCTAAGTTATCTTTCCTCAAAATTTGATTCTTATGAAGAGATTCCATTAATTGACAGGTGTTCAAAAATAAAGAAATGGAAGTTTTTGTATGAAGAAGAGTCGATTCTGCCAATATGGATAAATATTTCTTATCTGATAATAAAAATGGCATTATCTCAGAGGGGGAATGATAATAGTATTATTTTAAGTTTTCCGATAATGGATGAAAAGCCCGGAGATTTAATTATCCCTCATATATTCGTCACATCAAAAGAAGAGATATATAAGAGAATAGGGTGCAATAAAAAAACATCAGATAAGTTTAGCCAAATCATAACCAGTGCGATAAAAAAATCCCAAGCTCCTACTCATTGCAAGATACTAAAAAGTCAGTTTTTTGATAAGCATTCAGAAACTACCATTAGAAGGTATTTTTGTCTGAGCACTTTGCATGTCAAGGGAAAGTGAGGAATGCGGAGAAATATTTAAGAGGAAAAGGGTTTGATGTAAAGTGAAAAATTTTAAAATATTTGGTACGGCCGTGGAGAGTGAAAAGTCGGTGCGACTTGATGAAATATCAATTATTTCAGACTCCAAAACCCTGGCAGAGATTGGAGTTTTTTTTATAAAAGCAGCATCCCTGATGGAGGAGAATGAAATTGATCACGTGCATCTACAAGACAAAATAAACGGCTTTGATTACGGAAGGCATGTTGATATTGTCCTATTAAACAAGGAAATAATAAAAATAAAAAAAATAGAGCATAGCTGATTGCGCAGTGAGAAATTAGCCGGTGCATCGCCCGCCGCTACCGCTACGACGCCCTGGGCCGCCTGCTCGCGGCCCGCACACCCACCCAGGAAGAGCGCTTCGCCTTCGATCCCGCCCACAACCTGATCGAACCCGGCGCCGATGCCCCGGCCACCGCCGCAGCGCCCGCCTCCTGGGGCGACGAGGACTGGGCCGAGCACGTGCGTACGCACCGGCCCGATCCGCGCTCCGATCCCCTGGGCGCTGCGGACGACGACCACGACCCGAGCCTGTGGCCCGCCGGCGAGGGCAAGCGCCTTGCCGTCTGGCAGGAACACCGCTACGCCTACGACGCCTGGGGCAACTGCATCGAGAAAAAGAGCGGCAAACACCGGCGCCAGACTTTCGACTGGGATGCCGAGCACCAACTGGCTGCCGTGGGCATCGACGACGCGCGCCAGGAAAGGCCGCACTACTGGGCCTATGCCTACGACCCTTTCGGCCGGCGCATCGCCAAATGGCGGACAGCCGAAGCGCAGCGCCACCGGTGCCCCGCGCCCGACGCGCTCACCCACTTCACCTGGGACGGCAACCGTCTGCTGGCCGAGCAGCGCCCCACGCGCCGTCCGCGCATGCCGGCACAGGCACGGCACACCCTGTATCTCTACGAGTCCGACAGCTTCGTGCCGCTGGCCCAGGTCACCACCACCGGCCCCTGGCCAGAGGACGCACGAGACCTGCCCGACATCACCCAGGCCAGCCAGAGCCTGCAGCAGCAATACCCCGAAGCCTGGGCCGCCAACGTGCTGCCGCTGCAGCGGCGCATCGCGGCGCGACTCAAGCACACCCTGCATCGTAATCCCGCGCCCCGAAGCGCGTCAGCCCCGTGTCCGGGTCGTACAGCCCGCCCGCGAAGCCGAAGGGCTGGAAACCGGGTGCGCTGTCGTGGAGGACCTTGCCCCAGGCATCGTAGTCCAGCCACTGCACCACCGTTTTCGTCTCCGTATCGATCACCAGCCGAACGCTGCCGAGATGGTCGCTGACGATGCGGTAGAGCGTGCCGCCGCGGAGCATCGCGCTGGGGGCGTTGCCCTTGTCCGCATACAGGAACACGCTGCGGATGCCGCCTTCCGGCTTCAGTTCGGCCACCGGGCGCAGGTCGTCCTGATAGAGCAGGCCGTATTGCAGCACCCCGTTCTTCTTTTTGCCGATGCGCCGGCTTGCCGGGTCGATCAGGTAGTCGATGCGCGTGCCGTCCGGCTGCTGCACGCTGCGCAGGTTGCCCAGGCTGTCGTAGTCGTAGGTGCTGACCTGGCCCCCGGCGCTGCGACGGGCCCTGAGGTCGCCCGCTTCATGAAATCACTCTCTTGTACCGGAAACTCTTACTTCGCATTCTGCTGTATTTCGCTAATTTTCCAAGAGAAGAAGTAAATCATAGATATTTTTCATCCAACACTCTCCCCATAAAAATCAAGCGCCAAATCAATTTTTAGGCGACCTAATTTTTCAAATAAGCCATAACTCAGACTATCGCCACTATTCCCACTTGAATACCATCCAATAAAAAACTCTACACGCCCCCCACCCTCTCTAATACGAGAAAAAAATCCTTTTGAGAAGAAAGATCGTCAACTATTCTATCCAGCATTTCATGCAATTCCTCATCCTTTTGTCGAAGAATTGGAAATGCACAATAGTTAATTTCATAAACCCCCTCAAGCGGCAGGCCTTTTGGCGTTTTCCTTCGATCACCCATCAGATTCTTCCATCTCGGCTTTAAGCCAATCTCTGCAACCATCTCGTCTGGCGAAAAATTCTGACTGAATAGTCTCAAAGAAACATCAAAACAAAATGAGCTCACGCCCCCTCCTCATGGCAGATAATCATGATAAGGCCCATTATTTACAGCATTACCATCACCATCCCCCGTAATAACATCTCCATTTGGCGAAATACCTGTCCAATCCTGCGGCCCCGCACCAACACCTGCTTTAATCCCGGAAAATCCATTTTATGTTTTAAAAAGAGACTTGGCGCTTTGCGAAGGAAATCTCGGGGCAGCATTAAAACTCTATGATAGCCATCTTGATTCCATGGATTTTGTTCATTACTATGCGCGCGCTTTTGATGAAATAATTTCAAGAATAAATCTTCATCAAAAAGATTTCAAGCCCTGGTTGTTGTTGAGTAGAAAGGTGCCCTCTGACTCAAGAGTTGCGCGACACAAAAAATTATGGAAATGATTTTATCATTCAGGATTGAATCTGCCAGAAGGGAAGAAGTCAGATGAATATACTGTTGAAAGTAATGATGGCGTTTATTTCTATGGAGCAATTCTTCTA
>NZ_BCUG01000073.1 GCF_001591165.1 Thauera butanivorans NBRC 103042 | reverse complement strand
TCTAGAGCCCGCCGAGTATCAAGCTCATGGCTGATACGTTTGGGTGTATGAATATCGCGAAGGATGGGTGATGGCGCTGGAAGCAGAAAAACTAGCAGTCAAAGAAATGATCGAGTCTTTTTATGGATTCGCAAATGTCTCGTTGCGTTGGAATGGCGAGGTGAATGAGCGGGTAGCAGAGGTTTTTGGTGTGATGCTGAATGAAGCAAGGGAGTGCTCTAAAGCCATAGGGTGGGTGCCAAGGCCATCTGGTGGGAAAGCATCTATTTCGTGGCTTGCAATGCAAATGGGTAGGGGGATGTTCAATCATTATCGAGGTCAGTTATCGTTTTCGTGTGTACGCGGTGTTATCTATAAGTGAGGTAGAGAGCTTGAGATGGCATCAATAGGGCTGACCTCCAGGAGGCTTCCGACATGGGGGTGATGCGTCGAGTGAGATGGGTGTTTGGTATTTTCTTGTCGATTGCTCTGTTCAATCCGTGCTTGGCAGAGAATGGCATATCCATGGTTGAGAAGCCATGGCCGGATATTGGGGGTTGTCAGGATTGCATTTGTGTGCAATTCGGTCGGTTGGAGATGCGTATTCCTTTGTCTGTTGCTGGAAAGGTCCTTGTTACGGGCCATGGTGATTCTATATTGCATATTTTTCAGGAAAAGGATGGGAAACAAGCCGTTCATTTCCTGTCCGTAAGCCGGGATAGGCTGATGGGAATGTATGAGAGTGCAGGCTTGTTGAAGGGGCTGGATATTGGAAGCAATGAAGAGCTCTTTGATGCACTTGGCCGGCTTCCTGCTGGAAATGAAGCGCTGGCGGCATTGCGGCGTATAGAGAGTATTGATGTGGCTGACGGCTATATCAAGACCTCAAAAGGCGCCATTCACTCCTATTGGATCAAGTCTTCTCTTCCGGGTGGCGCTCAGCGCATCTATTTCGTCATGGATGATGACGATACTGTCTATATGCTTGCAGGGGATGTTTCCAAAGAGTTGTACGAGGCAGTTCTGGCAAACATGCGTATTGCAGACATCCCGTAAGTGCTGAGTGTGGAAGTGCCCAGCATTTGATGGGCGCGGAGCAGCGCGCACCACCGCTGCCCCGCTTATGCCCCCTCAGCAAATGCACTCCCACAAGCTCTGCTGGTCCTCGAACTGGTCGAGTTCCAGCCCCTTGAAGTCGCTGCGCGACACGATGCCGACGACCTTGCCGTCCGCGGTGACCGGCAGGTGGCGGTAGCCGCCGTCGCACATCATGTGCAGCGCATCGATCGCCTTGAGATCCAGGGCGATGGTATCCGGCTTGGCGGTCATGACTTCGGCTAATGGCACATCGGCTGGATTGCCGCCGCGGGCGATTGCCTGCACCGCGTCGCGGCCGGTGAAGATGCCTTCCAGCCGGGCGTTCGCGTCGGTGACCAGCACTGCGCCCACGTTGCGCTCGCACATGCGTTGACAGGCCGTCTGCACGGTGTCGGTCGGGCGCAGCATCAGGGGGTTCTGGTCCTTGACGATGAAGGAGATGTCGCGGTTTGTCATGTCTCGCTCCCGTATCGGTGTTGTGATGAGAATCCGATCACACCCTAGCCTGGAAACTGCTTGACGATCTTGACATTTGGCAAGCATTGCGAAGATGCCCGCCCGGAACGCTTGAGAGGGCTGTAAACGGCGGCGGGGGCGTGAATCCACGCCCCCGCCGGTTTTCATGATGGTGCCGCTTACTGCACCGGCTCCCATTTGCCGTTGGCGTAGTTGTACAGGCTGACGCCGCCTTCCTTGATGTCGCCCTTGGCGTCGAAGGCGATGTGGCCGGTGACGCCCTGGAAGTCGACCTTCTGCATGGCGGGCAGGTATTTCGCCGGGTCGGTCGAGTCGGCGGCCTTCATGCCTTCGATCAGCGCGGTGGCGGCGTCGTAGGCGTAGGGGGCGTAGACCAGCACGTCGGCGTTGAAGCGCTGCCTGAAGCGGGACAGGAACTCTTCGCCGCTGGGCATCTGCGTCAGCGGGATGCCGGCCTGGGTGCAGAAGACCTTTTCGTTCATCGCGTCGCCGGCGAGCTTGAGCATTTCGCTGGTGCAGTTGCCGTCGCCGCCGAGGAAGGTGGCGGGGATGCCGAGCTGGCGCAGCTGGCGCAGCATCGGCGCGCCTTGCGAGTCCATGCCGCCATAGAAGATGGCGTCGGGCGTGCGGGCCTTGATCTTGGTGAGGATGGCGGTGAAGTCGGTGGCCTTGTCGTTGGTGAACTCGCGGCCGACGATTTCGCCGCCCAGCTTCTTGATGCTGTCGGCGAAGGAGTCGGCGAGGCCCTGGCCGTAGGCGGTGCGGTCGTCGATGACGGCAAATTTCTTCACCTTCAGCGTCTCGATCGCGTACCTGGCCATGGCTTCGCCCTGCTGCAGGTCGTTGGCGATGACGCGGTAGGTGGTCTTGTAGTTCTGCTGGGTCAGCTTCGGGCTGGTCGACGACGGCGTGATCACCGGCACGCCGGCCTGCTCATACACGCGCGAGGCGGGAATCGAGGCGCCCGAGGTGGTGTGGCCGACCACGCCCCTGACGCCGGCGTCGGTCAGGCGCTGCGCCGCGGTGGTGGCGGTGCGCGGGTCGCCCTGGTCGTCTTCGCTGAGGAGTTCGAACTTGACGGTCTGGCCGCCGATGACCAGGCCCTTGGCGTTGGCGTCTTCGAGCGCGAGGCGGGCGCCGTTCTCGCCGTCCTTGCCGAAGTGGGCGATCGGGCCGGTCAGCGGGCCGGCGTGGCCGATCTTGACGACGGTCTGGGCCTGGGCGGCAAAGCCGGCGCCGACCAGGGCAAGTGCGAGCAGGGTCTTCTTCATGTGCGTCTCCGGAAGGTGCATAGTTTGCAAAGAGTCACTGCAAGGGCGTTGCAAATCCATGGTGGATGGCAGATTCTAGCCCAGTGGCCCGTCGCCGGAAGGCCGGGCAAACCCTCGAGGAATCGATGACATGAAACGCTTGCTTGCCTGGCTGTGCGCCGTGCTGTCGGCAATCGGCATCACTGCCTGCGATTACTTCAATCTGCGCGAGCTCAAGCCGGGGGAATCGACGGCGGCGGAGGTGCGCGAACGTTTCGGCCCGCCGCAGATGGAGTGGCGCAACGCCGATGGCTCGGTGACCTGGGAGTTCACCCGCCAGCCCGAAGGCACCGAGTGCTTCATGATCACGATCGGCCCGGACGAAATACTGCGCAGCGTCGAGCAGGTGCTCAACGAACAGAACTTCGCCCGCGTGGTCAACGGCATGAGCGGCGACGAAGTGCGCCGCCTGCTGGGCAAGCCGGCGCGCAGCCAGTTCTTCCGCCTGAAACGGGAAACCGTGTGGGAATGGAAGATTTCCAACGGTCCCGATGGCACGAGCGATCCGGTGTTCTTCACCGTGTCCTTCAATACCGACGGCAGGGTGACCGGCACGGGCCGCTACACGCAATATCGACGCTGAATGGAGGCTGTCATGAGCCAGACCGCTACCCGGAGTGCGACCCCGTTCCCGATGCGCTGGCTGCGCGGGATGGGGTTGCTGCTGATGCTTGCAGGGGCGCTGCAGCTTGCCGGTTGCGCGACTTTCGAGCCGCCCCGTCCCTTCACCACCGAGGCCGAGGCACTGGCCGCCAAGGGCGAGCCGAGCCGGCGCTGGCAGAACGAGGACGGCACGACCACGCTGGAATACGCCACCCAGCCCTACGGCCATACCTGCCTGATGGTGCAGGTCGACCAGGGCGGCATGGTGCTGCGGCAGTGGGATGCGCTCGAAAGCGAGAACCTGGTGCGGGTGCAGAAGGGCATGACGCAGGAGGAAGTCGAGCGCATGCTCGGCCAGCATCGCTCGGTGCAGGTCTTCAAGCTGTCGGGCGAGGAGGTGTGGGACTGGAACATCCGCAACAATGGTCCGGGCGTCGCCACGCGCTTCAACGTGCATTTCATCGACGGCAAGGTGGCGCGCACCAGCCAGACCTATGTGTATCCGCGTGACGGATGGGTGGTCAACGGCTATTGGGGCCACGGCCGGCCGTATTACGGCTACCCCTATTACCGCCATCCGTTTTTCGCGCCTCATCCCTTTCACCCTTACTGGTGGTAGCCGGGCCGTGCCAGGCTGGGCTGTGTTAACCCAGGCCGCGTCAGGCCGCTATTGGCAAGCCCTGGCGTGAGCCGATACAATCGCTCCCCTGCCGAGGAGCGCTGCGACCCCGCCTGAATCTGCGAGGGCCAGGCTCGGCAACCGATCAACGGCGCTCACAAACCTTCTGCCGGTTTGTGGCGCCGTCTGCTTTCGTACCAGGCGTCACCCGGCGATCGTCGAACGACCGAGGTGATACCCGATGCAAGCCGACCGCACGACCGAACTCCGCCAGCTGCTCGCCGAGCGCATCCTGATCCTGGATGGCGCCATGGGCACGATGATCCAGCAGCACACGCTGGGCGAGGCGGACTACCGCGGCCAGCGCTTCCTCGACCACCCGCGCGACCTCAAGGGCAACAACGACCTGCTGGTGCTGACGCGGCCGGACGTGGTCGGCGGCATCCATCGCGCCTATCTCGATGCCGGCGCCGACATCATCGAGACCAACACCTTCAACGCCACCCGCGTGTCGCAGGCCGAATACGGCCTCGAAGCGCTCGCCTGGGAGCTCAACGTCGAAGGCGCGCGCCTGGTGCGCCGGCTGTGCGACGAATACACCGCGCGCAACCCGGCCAAGCCGCGCTTCTGTGCAGGCGTGATCGGGCCGACCTCGCGCACGCTGTCGATCTCGCCCGACGTCAACGATCCGGGCTTCCGCAACATCAGCTTCGACGCGCTCGCCGACGACTACTACGATTCGGCCAGGGGGCTGCTGGAAGGCGGCGCCGACATCCTGCTGATCGAGACGGTGTTCGACACGCTCAATGCCAAGGCGGCGGTGTTCGCCGTCGAAAAGCTGTTCGACGAGATCGAAAAAAGCGGTGGCCAGCGCGTGCCGGTAATGATCTCGGGCACCATCACCGACGCCTCCGGCCGCACGCTGTCGGGCCAGACCGCCGAGGCCTTCTGGAACTCGCTGAATCATGCGCAGCCGATCAGCTTCGGCCTCAACTGCGCGCTCGGCGCCGACCAGCTGCGCCAGTACGTCGAGGACCTGTCCAACGTCTGCGACACCCATGTGTCGGCCCACCCCAATGCCGGCCTGCCCAATCCGCTGTCGCCGACCGGCTACGACGAGACGCCCGAGCACCTCGCCGGCGAAATCCGCCAGTGGGCCGAAGCCGGGCTGCTGAACATCGTCGGCGGCTGTTGCGGCACCACGCCGGCGCACATCGCCGAGATCGCCCGGGTGGTGGCGGAATTCCCGCCGCGCAAGGTGCCCGAGGTCGAGAAGAAGCTGCGCCTGTCCGGCCTGGAGCCCTTCAACGTCGGCGACGACAGCCTGTTCGTCAACGTCGGCGAGCGCACCAACGTCACCGGCTCCAAGGCCTTCGCCCGCATGATCCTCGAAGGCCGCTTCGACGACGCGCTGGCGGTGGCGCGCCAGCAGGTCGAGAACGGCGCCCAGGTCATCGACATCAACATGGACGAGGCGATGCTGGATTCGGTCGCGGCGATGGAGCGCTTCTGCAAGCTCATCGCTTCCGAGCCGGACATCTCGCGCGTGCCGATCATGCTCGACTCGTCGAAGTGGTCGGTGATCGAGACCGGCCTGAAGTGCATCCAGGGCAAGGGCGTGGTCAACTCGATCTCGATGAAGGAGGGCGAGGCCGAGTTCCTGCGCCAGGCGCGCCTGGCGCGCCGCTACGGCGCGGCGGTGATCGTGATGGCCTTCGACGAGGCCGGCCAGGCCGACACCTTCGCGCGCAAGACCGAGATCTGCGCGCGCGCCTACCACCTGCTGACCAAGCCGGTGGCCGAGGGCGGTGCCGGCTTCCCGCCCGAGGACATCATCTTCGACGCCAACATCTTCGCCATCGCCACCGGCATCGAGGAGCACGACAACTACGCGGTCGACTTCATCGAGGCGGTGGCCTGGATCAAGCACAAGCTGCCCTGGGCCAAGACCTCGGGTGGGGTCTCGAACGTGTCCTTCAGCTTCCGCGGCAACGACCCGGTGCGTGAGGCGATTCACACCGTCTTCCTGTACCACGCGATCAAGGCCGGCCTGTCGATGGGCATCGTCAACGCCGGCCAGCTCGGCGTGTACGACCAGCTCGACCCGGTGCTGCGCGAGAAGGTCGAGGACGTGGTGCTGAACCGCAAGCCCGCGTCCGGCCAGAATCCGGGCGAGGTGCTGGTCGAGATGGCGCAGTCGGTGAAGGGGCAGGCCAAGGAGTCCGGCCCCGACCTTGCCTGGCGCGCCTGGGCGGTGGAAGAGCGCCTGTCGCACGCGCTGGTCAAGGGCATCACCGAGTTCGTCGTCGCCGACACCGAGGAGGTGCGGGCCAAGCTGGAAGCCGAAGGCCGGCCGCCGCTGGCGGTCATCGAAGGCCCGCTGATGGCGGGCATGAACGTGGTCGGCGACCTGTTCGGCGCCGGCAAGATGTTCCTGCCCCAGGTGGTGAAGTCGGCGCGGGTGATGAAGCAGGCGGTGGCCCACCTGATCCCCTACATCGAAGCCGAGAAGCTGCGCACCGGCGCTGCCAGCAAGGGCCGCATCGTCATCGCCACGGTGAAGGGCGACGTGCACGACATCGGCAAGAACATCGTCGGCGTGGTGCTGGGCTGCAACGGCTACGAGATCATCGACCTCGGCGTCATGGTGCCGGCGGCGAAGATCCTCGAAGCGGCGAAGGAGCACGGCGCGCAGGCGATCGGCCTGTCCGGCCTGATCACGCCCTCGCTCGAAGAGATGGCCCACGTCGCCGCCGAGATGAAGCGCCAGGGCTTCGAAGTGCCGCTGCTGATCGGCGGTGCCACCACCAGCCGCAACCACACCGCGATCAAGATCGCGCCGCACTACGACCAGCCGGTGGTCTATGTGCCTGACGCCTCGCGCGCGGTGGGCGTGGTCACCGCGCTGCTGTCCGAAGGGCAGAGCGATGCCTTCAAGGCCGAAGTCGCCGCCGACTACGAGAAGATCCGCGCGCTGCATGCCGGCAAGAAGGGCATGCAGTTGGTGAGCCTGGACGCCGCCCGTGCCAACGCCTTCCGCATCGCGCCCGACTATCGCCCACCGGCGCCCAACACGCGCGGCGTGCAGGCGATCGAGGTCGAACTGGCCGATCTGGTCGATTACATCGACTGGGGTCCGTTCTTCCAGACCTGGGACCTGGCGGGCCGTTTTCCGGCGATCCTCGACGACGAGGTGGTCGGCGAAACCGCGCGCAACGTATTCAAGGACGGCCAGGCGATGCTGGCGCGGATCGTCGATGAGAACTGGCTGCAGGCCAGGGCCGTGTTCGGCCTGTTCCCGGCCAACTCGGTGGGCGACGACGTCGAGATCTACACCGGCGAGGACCGCCGCCAGCTGGCGATGGTCTGGCACGGCCTGCGCCAGCAGCACGAGCGCCCGGCGGGCAAGCCGCACTGGTGCCTGTCCGACTTCATCGCGCCGAAGGATTCCGGCGTGCCGGACTGGATCGGCGCCTTCGCCGTCACCGCCGGCCTCGGCATCGAGGGCAAGCTCGCCGAATTCGAGGCGGTGCACGACGACTACCACGCCATCATGCTCAAGAGCCTCGCCGACCGCCTGGCCGAAGCCTGCGCCGAATGGCTGCACGAGCGCGTGCGCAAGGAATGCTGGGGCTATGCCGCCGACGAAACGCTCGACAACGAGGCGCTGATCGCCGAGCGCTACAGCGGCATCCGCCCGGCGCCGGGCTACCCCGCCTGCCCGGACCACACCGTGAAGGGGCCGTTGTTCGAACTGCTCGGCGCCCGCGAGCGCGCCGGCATGGAACTCACCGAAAGCTATGCGATGATGCCGGCGGCGGCGGTCAGCGGCTTCTACTTTTCCCATCCGGAAAGCCATTATTTCGCCGTGCCGAAGATCGGCCGCGACCAGCTGGAAGACTGGGCGCGCCGCACCGGCATGGAAGTGGACCAGGCCGCGCGCTGGCTGGCGCCCTTGCTATAAACGCGTGCCGGAGCGGAATGGGTCACGCTCCGGCAGATTCGGCCATGCTAATCTCGCCACGTTCTGATGCGTAGCGGATATGTGTGCCGTGAAGTTCCCCCGCCTGACCGATGACCGGGTCGACCCAGCCTCCTGGCATCAGGCGGTCTATCTGCTGTACCGCAATTCCATTCCGGCGCAGATCTCGCTGGTGACGGTCGCGCTGATGCTCGCGGTCGGCAACGTCGTCTTCGGTGCGGAGATGGTGCCGGCGCTCGGCTGGGCCGGGGCGATGGCGCTGCTTGCCTTCATCCGCGTGCTGTCGGTGCGGCGCTTCTTTGCCCGCGCGCCTTCGGTCGATGAAGTCGGCACCTGGTTCAAGCGCTACATGCTGGGCGCGCTGCTGGCCTCGACGGGCTGGGCGGCCGGGGCGGCGCTGTTCATGATCGGCGCCGGCTACGACGCGCGCTTCTTCACCGCCGGCATCATCGCCGCCACCATCGCCGGCGCGATGCCGACGCTCGCGCCTTCCCGCACCGCACTGGCCAGCTACACCGTGCTGTCGGTGCTGCCGGTCGCGCTGATCGCCGCGCTCGACTACCAGGGCATTCCGGACCTGATCCTGATCGTGCTGATTCCGGTCTTCAGCATCACCATCATCAACAGCTCGAACAACCTGAGCTCGATGCTGATCGAGTCGATCCAGCTCGGCCGCGAGCGCAGCCGCATGATCGCCGAACTCGAAGCCTCGCGCGACCAGGCGGAAATCGCCAACCGCACCAAGAGCCAGTTCCTGGCCAACATGAGCCACGAGATCCGCACGCCGATGAACGGCATCATCGGCCTCACCGAGCTTGCGCTGATGGACCCGCGCGACCCCGAGGTGCCCGAGCATCTGCGCATGATCCAGGCTTCGGCCGATTCGCTGCTGCGCATCCTCAACGACATCCTCGACTTCTCCAAGATCGAGGCCGGCAAGGTCGATATCGAGCACGAAGCCTTCGACCTGCACGAGACGCTGGACCTCGCCACCCGCGTGCTGTCCGCGCCGGCCAAGTCCAAGGGGCTGGAGCTGAGGCTCGAACTGCCGCCGGATCTGCCGCGCAGGGTGCTCGGTGACGCGCTGCGGCTCAAGCAGGTGCTGACCAACCTGATCGGCAATGCGATCAAGTTCACCCAGCAGGGCGAAGTGGTGGTGTCGGCTTCGGTGAGCGGCAGCGGCGGCGGCATGGCCGACGTCGTGTTCTCGGTCAAGGACACCGGCATCGGCATCGATCCGCAGGTGCAGGCGATGGTGTTCGATGCCTTTGCCCAGGCGGATACGTCGACTTCGCGCAGGTTCGGCGGCACCGGCCTGGGGCTGTCGATCTCCTACCGCCTCGTCGAACTGATGGGCGGCATGCTGGGCGTGGACAGCAAGCCGGGCCGGGGCAGCCGCTTCTTCTTCACGCTGCGTTTCGAATGCGCGGCGCCGGATGCCGGCGGGGCCAAGGCAGCGCCCGCTGCCGATGCGCCGCCCGCGCCTGTGCCGGGCAAGGGCGCAGCCATCCTCGTGGTCGAGGACAACCCGATCAACCAGAAGCTCGCGGTGGCGCTGCTGACGCGGCGCGGCTACGACCTGACGGTTGCCGAGGATGGCCGGCAGGGTCTGGAGAAAGTGATCGGTGGCAGCTTCGATCTGGTGCTGATGGACCTGCAGATGCCGGTGATGGACGGCCTGGAGGCGACGCGGCGGATTCGCGCCCACGAGCGCGAAACCGGGCGGCCGAGGATACCGATCCTGGCCATGACGGCCAGCGCGCGCGAGGAGGATCGCCAGATCTGCCTGGCCGCCGGGATGGACGACTTCCTGACCAAGCCGCTCAACATCGGTCTGCTGTACGAGCGGGTCGAGGCCGTGCTGAAGGCCGGCGGCCGGGTGGCAGCCTGAGCATCGCCGCGGGCCGTTGCCGGTGATTCGTGCTTGGGCGGGGCGCCACAGTCCGGTAGCATCGGCGGTCTCGAACCCACGGAGCCCGCCGACATGGCCACCCTCGAACTCACCGCCGACAACTTCAACGACGTGCTGGAACAGAATCCGATCGTCTTCATCGACTTCTGGGCGGCCTGGTGCGCTCCCTGCCGCAGTTTCGCGCCGACCTACGAGGCGGCGTCCGACGAGAACCCCGACATCGTCTTCGGCAAGATCGACACCGAAGCCCAGCAGGAACTGGCGGCCACCTTCCAGATCCGTTCGATCCCGACCATCGCCGTGATCCGCGAAGGCATCATGGTGTTCCGCGAATCGGGCGCCCTGCCGGCCAGCGCGCTCAAGCAGGTCATCGACGGCGTGCGCGGCCTCGACATGGACCAGGTGCGCTCGGAGATCGCCGAGCAGCAGAAGCAGCAGGCCTGAAGCCGGCTGCCGCGGGTGGCACGCTGCCCGCGGCGAACAAGGAAACGGCGGCACCGGAGCATGTCCGGGCCGCCGTTTTTAACGTCTTGCCGTTGCCGGTCTTCAGCAGGGGCAGCGGCTGCCGCCGCGTTCGGTGCTGGGGAAGCGTGCCTCCAGGCTGTGGCGCTCGAACCCGGCTTCGAACGTCGGCACGGCGTCCGCCTGCTGTTCCGGCCGGGGCGCCTGGAGGATTCGGCGCAGCGTTCAGAGACTGAAGCGGCTGACATTGCCCTGCATGTGGCTGGCCATCGCGCGCAGGCTTTCGGCCGAGTGCGAGCTTGCCGTGGTGACGGCATGGATCTGTTCGGCGTTGCTGGCGATCTGTTCCACGCTGCGGGCCACCACGGTGGAAGCTTCCGACTGTTCGCGCAGGGCGAGGTCGATGTCGCCGATCAGTTCGGACACCCGGCGCGCGATCGACAGCAGCGAATCGATGCTGCCGCCCGCTGCGCGGGCGTGTTCCACGCTGCGTTCGACGGCTGCCACGCCTTCGTCGATGCGCGTGACCACCTGGTGGGTGGACTGCTGGATGGTGTCGACCATGGCGGTGATCTCGCCGGTCGACTGAGTCGTCCGCTCCGCCAGCTTGCGCACTTCGTCGGCCACGACCGCGAAGCCGCGGCCCTGCTCGCCGGCGCGCGCGGCTTCGATCGCGGCATTGAGCGCGAGCAGGTTGGTCTGGTCGGCGATGTCCTTGATGACATTGACGATGGCCGAAATTCTCTTCGACTCCTCGGCCAGGCTGCCGATGCCGTCCGACGCCGTCCTGACGACGGCCGAGACCTGGTCGATGTCCTGCTCCAGCTTGCGCAGCACTTCACGGCCTTCGTGCGCCTTGGCGTCGGAGTCGCGCGCCGCGGCGCTGGCCTCGTTGGTGCGGCTCGCCACTTCGCTGATCGACACCGTGACTTCCTCGACGCTTGCCGCGATGTTCGAGGCTTCCGTGCTCTGGGCATCCACGCTGGCTTCGAGTTCGCCCACGCCCTTGCTGAGTTCTTCGGCGGATGCGGACAGGCGGGACGAGACCTCGCGCGTTTCGCCGATGGTCACGCGCAGCGACTCGCGCATCGTATCGATGGCGCCCAGCAGCGTGCCGATTTCATCCTTGCTTGCCGCCGACGGGCCGTCGGCGGTTTTGCCGAGGCGGCCGGCGGCGATCTCGTTTGCGACCGCGACGGCATGCTGCAGGCGGGTGGTGATCCGCCGCGCCAGCAGCATGGACACCAAGCCGGCGAGCAGGGTACCGAGCACCAGTGCGCCGATCGCCATCCGTTTTGCATGGCTGGCGGCGCCGGCGATCGCCTCGCGTTGCGCTTCGGCCCGGTCGTTCGCGTGCTTCACCAGGGCGTTGGTGGCGTTGGCGACCTGCGTGCCGGCGGCGAACCACTCCGTCCGCTGCAACTGCATGGCCTGGTACTCGCGGCCGTCCTTGACCAGTGCCACGGCCTTCATCACCGTGTCGCGGTAGGCCGCCACGGCTCCGGCGAAAGTGTCGAGCAGGGCGCCGGCCTGGAGCTCGGCGGCGAGCTTGCGATAGTCCTCGATGGAGCGCGCCAGCTTGGCGTCGATGTCCACCAACGACTGTTCGAGCTTGTCCCGCTCGGCGGCCGTTTCAGCGAGCATGAACTCCAGGCTGCGGATGCGGTAGCGCATCCGCCCCTCGCTCATGGCGGCGGTCTGCGTCAGCGAAAGCAGGGTGTGGTTGGACATTTCGTCCGAGAGACTGTCCATGCGCTCGATCTGCACATAGCAGATGACGATGGCCACGATCAGGAGGGTACTGGAAACGACGAAGTTGAAGATCAACTTCGTTCGCAGGCTGAGGCTGTCGAACCAGTTCATGATGTTCTCTGAGGTCGGGGAGGGGGCGAGTCATGGTGTTATCGGCAGGCCCCGCCGGATACTGAAGGCCTGAAACGGGAAGAGATGTTCCGGACAGGCAAGATCGCGCGCCCGGCCCCGAGGGCCGCCTCATCTCATTCGAACAGCACGCCCACGCTCTGGCCGCTGTGGATGCGCTCGATTGCCGCGGCGAACAGCGGCGCGACGCTCAGCGAGGTGATCTTGGGCAGGCGCTTGTCCCGTGCCAAGGCGACGGTATTGCTGACCACCACCGAATCGATGGGCGCGCCGCGCAGGCGCTCGATGGCCGGGCCGCACAGCACGCCGTGCGTCGCGCCGGCATGCACGCTGCGCGCGCCGGCGGCGCGCAGCGTCTCGGCCGAGGACACCAGCGTGCCGCCGGTCGAGATCTCGTCCTCGAAGATCACCACGTCGCGTCCGCACACATTGCCCACCACTTCGCCATGCTTGACTGCGGTGTCGCTGACGCGGCGCTTGTCGATGATCGCCATCGGAATGCCCAGCCGCTCCGAGAAGCGCCCGACGCGCTTGGCGCCGCCGGCGTCGGTGGCCACCGCCACCATGTTCGACAGGTCGTGGTGGCGGCGGAAGTGCTCGGCGATGGTCGGCACCGCCGTCAGGTGGTCGACCGGCACGCTGAAGAAGCCATGCACCTGGTCGGCGTGCAGGTCCATCGTCAGCACGCGGTTCGCGCCGGCGGTCTTCAGCATGTCGGCGATCAGCCGGCCGGTGATCGAGATGCGCGGTGCGTCCTTCTTGTCCGAGCGCGCATAGGAGTAGTACGGGATCACCGCGGTGATGCGCTGCGCCGATGCGCTGCGCATGGCGTCGAGCGTGATCATCAGTTCCATGATGTGCTCGCTCACCGGCTCGGTGAAGGACTGAACCACGTACACGTCGCGTTCGCGCACGTTTTCCTGCACCTGAACGCGCAGGTTGTCGTTGGAGAAACGGGAGATGTCGAGCTGGCCGAGGCGGATGCCGAGCCGTTGGCAGATTTCGCCGGCAAGTTCCCGGCTGGCGTTGCCGGCAAAGATCTGGAGGCCGTGGCTGATCACGGGATGTCTCGCTTATGTGAATTGGCTGGAATGAGCCGGCCGGAGCCGGGGCTGCATGCGTGGCGGCGCGCACCAGGCGCGCTCTCTTTTACTCCGACTCAGGTCTTGGGGGAAGAGGGGGCGGCGGCGTACGATGCCGGCTGGAACGCTTTCCTGCCGGGTTTTGCCGATGTCCGTTCGATTTGCCGCAGTTGCCTCCGCTGCCGTTTCCCCGGCCGTCCCTGCTCCCGCGCGGCCTGTGCCCGCCCGCCGTGCCTTGCTGTATTGCCTGATTCTTGCCGCGGCGCTGGCCGCGGCCCTGCCTGCGTCTGCAGCCGATGCCGTCACGCCCGACGGCGGCATCTATCGCGGCGGCATGCGCGACGGCAAGCTGCACGGCCAGGGCCGCATCGAGTGGCGCAACGGTGCCTACCGCGAAGGCGCTTTCGTCGAAGGCCTGTCGCACGGCAGAGGCATGGCGGCCGGCGCATCGGGCTGGCGCTACGAAGGTGGCTTCGACAACGGCCTGATGCAGGGCAAGGGACGCATGCGCTTCGCCGACGGCTCGGAATACGAAGGCGAATTCCGCGCCGACGAGTTCGACGGCCACGGGCGCTACGTCCGCGCCAATGGCGAAGTCTACGAAGGGGGCTTCAGGAAGGGCCGCTTCCACGGCGAAGGCCGCCTGGAGCTGGCCGACGGCCGCATCTACATCGGTCGCTTCGAGGACGACGAGCCGGTCGGCCGCATGCTGGTCATCCACGACGATCGCCGCTACGAAGGCGAGCTCGCCGATTGGGAGCCGAACGGCCAGGGCCGCTTCACCGACGCCCAGGGCAACGTCTTCGAAGGCACCTTCGCCGCCGGTGCGCTCAGCGGCAAGGGCAGGGCGAGCATGAAGAACGGCGCCCGCTACGAGGGCGATTTCGACAACTGGCGCTTCCACGGCCAGGGCGTGTTCCGCAATGCCGACGGCGACGAATATCGCGGCGGTTTCGCCTGGGGCCTGTACGACGGCGAAGGCACGATGACGTATGCGCGGCCCAAGCCGGACGGACGCACGCGCGACAGCGGCACCTGGCAGCGCGGCAAACTGCATGACCCGGCGGCCGAGGCGCTGCGCCAGCGCAAGGTCGAAACCGCGCTGTACGCCCAGCCGGCCCTGCTCGAACGCCAGCTGCAGGCCCTGCGGCCGCAGGATCCGGCGCGCATCGACCTCTATCTGCTGGCGGTGGCGGGCGACGGCCGGGAAGAAGTGTTCCGCCGCGA
This sequence comes from Thauera butanivorans NBRC 103042, assembly GCF_001591165.1. GTDB lineage: Bacteria > Pseudomonadota > Gammaproteobacteria > Burkholderiales > Rhodocyclaceae > Thauera > Thauera butanivorans. The sequence continues at coordinate 7,540 of NZ_BCUG01000073.1, read as the reverse complement.
AGTCGAGTTCGTGCGCAGCCAGTTCGACCGCGACTTCGGCACGGCCGGCCGCTCGTTGACCCTGGTCAACAGCCGCAGCAGCGTCGATGCCGTGCCGCTGGCGACCCGGACCAGCCTGCGCCGGGCGTTGCGCGCAGTGGCCGACAGCATGGACGTGGAGAAGGACATCCTGTTCCTCTTCCTGACCAGCCACGGCTCCGACGCGCACGAGCTGACTTTCAAGCTCGCCGGCATCGACATGCCCGACCTGCCGGCCGCTACGCTGGGCGAGATGCTGCGCGAGAGCGGCATCCGCTGGAAAGTGGTGGTGGTGTCGGCCTGCTACTCCGGCGGCTTCGTCGACGCGATCGGCGACGAAGGCACGCTGGTCATCACCTCCGCGCGCCACGACCGGACTTCGTTCGGCTGCGCCGACGACAACGACTTCACCTATTTCGGCCGCGCCTACTTCAAGGAATCGCTCGCGCCCGGCGTCTCCTTCATCGACGCCTTCGACAAGGCGCGCGGGCTGGTGGAAACCTGGGAGCGCGAGGACATTGCCGGCATCCAGGGCGAAGGCGGCGCGGGCGAGGAACTGGCGGAAGAGGAGCACTCGCGCCCGGTGATCGCCGCGCCGGCGCCGATCCGCGAGCAGTTGCGGCGCTGGCGGGTGCAGTCGGCGCAGTAGCGAAATGGTGGCGGGCTGCGATCTACCGCAACAAGGCTTCGCCTTCATCCACGAAAGCCCGCATCAGGTGATGCGCGATCGCATACGGCAGCGGCGCCGACAAGCCCTGGGCGTGGGTGCCGGCCAGCATCCCGGCGACTTCGGCGCGGCTGAACCAGCGGGCGTCGTCCAGTTCGGTGCTGTCGATGATGATGGCCGTGTCCTGCGCCTGGGCGAAGCAGCCGATCATCAGCGACGAGGGGAAGGGCCAGGGCTGCGAAGCGAAGTAGCGCACCGTGGAACAGGGCACGCCGGCTTCTTCGAGGATTTCGCGGCGCACCGCATCCTCGATCGTCTCGCCCGGCTCGACGAAGCCGGCCAGCGCCGAATACATGCCGGCGGCAAAGCGCGGCTGGCGGCCGAGCAGGCAGCGTTCGCCATCGATCGCCAGCATGATCACGACCGGATCGACGCGCGGGAAGTGCTGGGCGCCGCAGGCGTCGCAGTCGCGCCGCCAGCCGCCCGCGACCATGCGGCTGGGTGCGCCGCACTGGGCGCAGAAGCGGTGGCGGCGGTGCCAGTCGAGCACTGCCTTGGCGCCGCCGAGCTCGCCCAGCAGCGCGTGGTCGAGCTCGCCCTGCATCGCCACCGCGCGCAAGCTGCGCAGCGCCAGCCCCGGCAGGCCGGCGATGACATCGACCAGCCCGGCGCCGAAATCCAGCGCGAACAGCGCCGCGCCGTTTGGCAGCCGGCCCATGAACACTTCGCACACGGGCTCGCTGAGCTTCGGTGGCAGCACGGCCCGCAGTGCGGCCAACTGCGGCGCCGAGAACAAGGCGTCACACTCCACGCCCCGCTGCATCAGCAAGGGCTCGTCGCCGCCATGGACGACGAAGCGCGTATCCGCCGCCTGCCTGGCCTGGTACACGTAGTCTTCGTCCTGGCGCTTGTCGGACAGGCGGTCCAGCGGGTTGAAGCCGAAGCCTATGGCGGCGGAGCGGTCGTATGCGTGCATGGGCATGGCGGAGCGTTCAGGCGGGATAGAGCAGGAAGGGCCGGCGGGCCTCGGTCCAGGCGGCTTCGTCGGCGCGCGCCGGGCCGTCGAGGTCGGCCGGCGCGGCGGCGGGGTCGTCCACCCATTCGCGCAGCAGCGGCGAGCCGTTGATGAGATCGATCGCCAGGCGCTCGAATTCGTACTCGTAGCCGAAATCGCGCCACAGCGGATAGTCCGGCCACAGCCGGCGGATGGCCTTGAACGCCAGCGCCTGCAGGCGCCACGGACGGAAGGCGGCATGGTCGTAGTGGACCGGGTCTTCGACGTGGATCTGCACGCCATTGCACAGCTTGCCGGCATGCTTGTGGAATGTCGGCTCGAACCAGCATTCGCGCAGCACGCAGCCGCGCAGCCAGTCGGGCGCGAGCACGCGCATCTCGGCGAGGAGGGCGCGGGCGTCGAGGTCGGGGGCGCCGAACAGTTCCAGCGGGCGGGTGGTGCCGCGGCCTTCGGACAGCGTCGTGCCTTCCAGCATCACGGTGCCGGCATAGGCGCGTGCCATCGACAGGTTCGGGGCGTTGGGGCTGGGGTTGATCCAGCTGCGCTCGCCCAGCGGCCAGCCGTGGCCGGGGGCGGCGTCGGGCTGCCAGCCTTCCATCTCGATCACGCGGCAATCGACGTCGAGCTTCAGCGTGGCGACGAACCAGCGCGCCAGTTCGCCCATCGTCAGGCCATGGCGCATCGGCAGCGGGCCGGCGCCGACGAAGCTCTCCCAGCCGGCGCGCAGCAGCGTGCCTTCCACCGGCCGGCCGGCCGGGTTGGGGCGGTCGAGCACCCATACCGGCTTGCCGTGCCTGGCCGCTTCCTCCAGCACGTAGCGCAGCGTGGTGATGAAGGTGTAGATGCGGCAGCCGAGGTCCTGCAGGTCGACCAGCAGCACGTCGAAGCTGTCCATCATCGCCGCGGTGGGGCGGCGCACTTCGCCGTACAGGCTGAACACCGGGATGCCGTGCAGCGGGTCGGTGTAGTCGGGCGACTCCACCATGTTGTCCTGCTTGTCGCCCCGCAGGCCGTGCTGCGGACCGAAGGCGGCGGACAGGCGGAGGCCGGGCAGCGAGGCGAGGGCGTCGAGCGAATGCGCCAGCCCGCGCGTCACCGAGGCCGGATGGGCGAGCAGGGCGACGCGGCGGCCGGCCAGCGGGCGGCGCAGCGCGGCGTCGGCGAGCAGGCGGTCGAGGCCGAGGCGGATCGCGCCCATCAGCGTTTCCCGTCCGGGGCGGCGGCCCGGGTCGCCAGCGCCAGCACGAAGCCGTTGCGGGCGTGGAAATCGGGCTGCGGGGCAGGGTGGCTCACCGCCCAGTATTCGAGTTTGCCGTCGCTGCGTTCGACGACCGCGGCCAGGCCGATGTCGAGATCGGTGCCGGGCGCTACCACGGGCAGCGCGGCGGCGGGCACGCGCGCTTCCAGCCAGGCGGTGTCGCCGTCCCGCTCGAAGCGAATCGATGGCCCTGCGTCGGCCCGGAAATCCATGTTGCGCTCGCGGGGGGCGTGAAAGTCGTAGATCGCCCACTGGCCGGATGGCGAAAAGTTGAATTCGCGGTAGCCCGCTTCGCCCTGGACGCCGACGAAGGCTTCGAAACAGGTGTGTTTCCACAATTCGTCCGCGGCGCCGGGTTCGGCCTCGAGCGGGATGCGGATGGCGTCGAGCCGGCTGCCGTCGAGCTTGAACTCGAACACCGCGCCGCCTTCCGGCAGGGCGTACATCGTGGCGAGCAGCATGCCGACCGGCGAGGCGGAATCCGCAGGGGCGGCCGGCGTTGTCGAGGGGTGAGGGCGCAGGCCGACGGTGATGGTCGGCACGCTGGGGCGTTCGGGTGTGGGCAGGCTCACGATGGGATCGATGCGGGTGGGTTTGGAGCGGGCGGGGGCGGCGCCCCCGTTTGGTGCAGGCGCAATGGTAGCCGGTTCGCCGGGCGGGCGCAGGCTCCGGGTGCCCGCGCCCGGCGGTCGGCTCAGGCGCTCGTCTTAAGGTCCGGCAGCGGCACGAGGCGCTGGTGCATGTCCATCTGCGGATAGGGGATGGTGATGCCGTTTTCGTCGAAGGCGATCTTCAGCTTTTCCTTCAGCTCGCACATCGTCGCGAAGTGGTCGGCTGTGGCGACCCAGGGGCGCACGTGCAGGTTCACGCTGTGCTCGCCGAGGTCGGCCACGCCGATGAAGGGTGCGGGGTCGGCCAGTACCCGCGCATCATCCTTCAGCACCTGGCCGATGATCGCCTTGACCCGGCGGATGTCGTCGTCGTAGCCGACGCGCAGCAGCAGGTCGATGCGGCGCGTCGGGCGGGTGGAGTAGTTGGTGATCACGCCGGCGTAGACGGCGCCGTTGGGAATGATGATTTCGCGGTTGTCGGCGGTGCGGAAGGTGGAGCTGAAGATGTTGATCTTCTCGACCGTGCCCGAGGTGCCGCCGGCCTCGACGAAGTCGCCGGCCTTGAAGGGGCGGAACAGGATCAGCATCACGCCGGCGGCGAAGTTCTTCAGCGAATCCTGCAGTGCCAGGCCGACCGCCAGGCCGGCCGCGCCGATCAGCGCCACCAGCGAGGTGGTGTCGATGCCGAGGCGGTTGAGTGCGGCGATGACGACAATGAGCAGCAGCACGCCCTGCAGGATCGACAGGATGAAGTTCACCAGGATCGCGTCGAGCCGGGTGTGCGTCAGCAGCCTGCGCACCACGCTGACGACGCCATGGGTGATCCAGCGGCCGATGATGAAGGTGCCGAGGGCCAGCAGCAGGTTGATGCCCCACGGCAGGGCATAGGTTTCGATCCAGTCGAGATGGGCCAGTCTTTCGAGCATGATGAGCGCGGAGATCCTTTTCGTTGTCCGGGGAGAAGGTTTGCGTCTGCCTTCGGGGATGGCAGTCTTGCCGCAGGGGCCCTACCTTATCGCAGGCCTGCGGCGGGCGCATGTTACAAGCAGTGTGAGGAAGCCGTTAAACTCGCGGTCTTTGTCCCGTTTCCGCCGGAGCGATCCATGTCCGCCAGCAAGCCTTCCGTCCAGCGCGTCCTCACCGGCATCAAGCCTTCGGGTACGCCCCACCTCGGCAACTATGCCGGTGCCATCCGCCCGGCCATTGCCGCCAGCCGCCAGGCGGAGGTGGAGAGCTTCTACTTCCTGGCCGACTACCACGCGCTGATCAGCACCACCGACCCGCTGCGCGTGCAGCGTTCGACGCTGGAGATCGCCGCTACCTGGCTCGCCGCCGGGCTCGACACCAGCCATGTGTGGTTCTATCGCCAGTCCGACATCCCCGAGATTCCCGAACTGACCTGGCTGCTGAGCTGCGTCGCCGGCAAGGGCTTGCTCAACCGCGCCCACGCCTACAAGGCGGCGGTCGACAAGAACACCGCCGAAGGCGTCGACCCGGACGCCGGCGTGAATATGGGCCTGTACATGTACCCGGTGCTGATGGCGGCCGACATCCTGATGTTCAAGGCGCACACGGTGCCGGTCGGGCGTGACCAGATCCAGCACATCGAAATGGCGCGCGACATCGCCGGCAGCTTCAACCACCTGTACGGCGAGCATTTCGTGCTGCCCGAGGCAGCCATCGACGCTTCGGTCGCGACCTTGCCGGGGCTGGACGGGCGCAAGATGAGCAAGAGCTACGACAACACGATTCCGCTGTTCTGCAGCCCGGCGGAGCTGAAGAAGGTGATCTACTCCATCGTCACCGACTCGAAAGCGCCGGGCGAACCCAAGGACGCCGACGGCTCCGCGCTGTTCGAGCTGTACCAGGCTTTTTCCAGCGCCGAGGAAACGCGCGCGATGCGCACCGCGTTCGAAGAAGGCATCGCCTGGGGCGAAGCCAAGCAGGCCCTGTCCGACAAGATCGAGGCCAGCGTGGCGCCGATGCGCGAGAAATACCAGGCCCTGATCGCCGACCCGGCGCAGATCGAAAAACTGCTGCACGAAGGTGCGGCCAAGGCGCGTGCGATCGCCACGCCCTTCCTGGGCGAACTGCGCCGCGCCGTCGGCCTGCGCAGCCTGGCCGAAGTCGCCCGCCCGGCGGCTGCGGCGGAAAAGACCAAGGCCGCGCTGCCGCAGTTCAAGCAATACCGCGAAGCCGACGGCCGCTTCCATTTCAAGCTGGTCGATGCCGGCGGCGGCCTGCTGCTGCAGGGCGAAGGCTTCGCGTCGCCGCGCGATGCCGGGACGGTGGTGTCGGCGCTGAAGCAGGGCAGCGCCTTCGAGGTGAAGGACGCTACTCTGTGGCTGGATGGTGCAAAGGTCGCGACGCTGGCTGAAGGCGTGGACGAAGCCACGCTACGCGCGGCGCTGGCTGCGTTCGGGGAGTGAGGCTGGACGCGACTGAAGTCGTGTTCGGCGAGGACGGCTTGCAGGCATTGGTGTGACAATTCCCTGATGGCATAATCCGTCGACATCATGACGATGTATTGCCATGCCCGCCATACCGCACGACAGCACGTACAAGGATATCTTCTCGCATCCGACGATGGTCGAAGCGCTGTTGCGCGGCTTCGTGCATGAGGACTGGGTCAGGCAAGTAAACTTCAGCACGCTGGAAAAGCAGAACACCCACTACGTCAGCGACTCCCAGGTACAGCGCAGCACCGACATCGTCTGGCGTGTGCAACTGAAGCTGCCCGACGGCAGCCAGGAATGGCTCTACCTGTTCCTGCTGATCGAGTTCCAGAGCAAGACTGATCCGTGGATGGCGCTACGCATGCTCACCTACGTCTGCCTGCTCTACCAGGACTTGATCAAGACCGAGCAGGTGAAGCCGGGTGAAAAGCTGCCGCCGGTGTTTCCGGTTGTGATCTACAACGGCCAAGCCACATGGCGAGCCTCGTTGGAAATCGCCAAGCTGATCGACGCCCCCGACAGCCTCAAATGCTGGACGCCGCGCTTCCGTCATCACCTACTCGATCAGGGACGGGTGCCGAAAGCAAAACTGAAGCAGCTGTCCGACAACCTGATGGCCTGCCTGATCGTGCTGGAAACCCATCTGCCAGATGACCCGGTCATCCTCGAAACGACCCGGGCGCTGGTCGAGCTTCTCAAGGACGACGACTTCGACGGCCTGGACCGTGCCTTTACGAGGTTTTACCGGCGCACTATCCTGTCGAAACTGAATCCGGGTCAGATGACTCAAATGCCCGAGACTTTGGAAGGAGTCACCACCGTGCTGGCTGAACGTATCGACGAATGGATGGACGGCCTTCGCCAGGAAGGAGAACGCAAGGGGGAGCAGAAGGGCTTGCTCAAGGGCAGGCAGAGCGAAGCAGCCCGCATGCTGGGCCTTCAACTCAGGCTGCGTTTTGGCCTCTTGCCCGATTGGGCCGAGGCGCGGCTTGCGCAGGCGCCGCTGGAACAACTCGAAGGCTGGATCGAAGCGGTGCTGACGGCGGAGAGCCTGGAAGGTGTGATCGGGCCGGAAGGCTGAACGTCCCCGACGTAAAAGCACACGAGAAGCTGCGCAAGTGCGCCGGATTTTCCGGCCGCTCGCGCAGCTTCTCTTTTTATTGAATTGTTTGCAGGCGTTCTTGCTGAGACGAGACAAGAAAACTACAGGGCGTATTGCACGATAAATGCGGGATGGGGCGGGCTGCCATGGGGCAAAGTGGGATACGGGCCGAAAATCTCTTTAGCAGTGCGAAAGAGATCAGGGGGCGTGATACAGCCAGTCGAGCAGCGCTTCGGCGGTGGGGACAAGAGTAGCTGAAGATGCAACTCTGGATGCTGCTTCGAGGCAGCGGAGGCGGTGCTCCAAGGCCAGGCGCCGGGGTGCGTCGAGGGTCTGCAAGCAGGGCTCCCGCAGCTACGCGTTCATCATCAATCGTCGTGATCCTCATCCTCGTCTGGCGGCTCGAAGCCCAA
>NZ_BCUG01000072.1 GCF_001591165.1 Thauera butanivorans NBRC 103042 | reverse complement strand
TAGGTCGATTCAGCCAAAAAGGTCGAGCACTCCATCCAGCCCACTGTGCTCGATGCAGCAGTCAGCCACCTGGCGCAGCGCCGGCTTGGGGTGGAAAGCGACGCCGAAGCCAGCAGCTTTCAACATCGGAATGTCGTTGGCGCCATCACCGGCAGCGATCACCTGCTGCGGCTGCAGGCCGAGCGCATCGCGGACGCGCAGCAGATGGTGCGCCTTGGCCTCGCCGTCGACGATCCCGCCCAGCACGCGGCCGGTCAGGCGGCCATCGGCCACCTCGAGCTCGTTGGCATGGGCGTGGTCGAAGCTCAGGCGCTGCTTCAGGCGTTCGGTGAAGTAGGTGAAGCCGCCGGACACCAGCATCGTGCGGATGCCGGCGCGCTGCATGCCTTTCATCAGCCGTTCAGCGCCGGGGTTCAGTTGCAGGCGATGGACGTAAACCTCTTCCAGCGCGCTTTCGGGCAAGCCGGCCAGCAGCGACACGCGGCGGGTCAGCGACTCGCGGAAATCGATCTCACCCTGCATCGCCGCTTCGGTGATCTCGGCGACCTGGGCTTTCAGGCCCTGCATGTCGGCAATCTCGTCGATGCATTCGATGTTGATCAGCGTCGAATCCATGTCGGTGACGAACAGGCCGAAGTCGCGCAATTGACGGCCGTCGGGCAGCCAGGCATGGTCCAGGCCGCCTGCGGCGCAGGTCTTCGCCAGGTCGGGATGGGCCTGGGCCGCGACCAGACGGAACGAGCGCGGTGTGATCTGCTCGATCTCGCGCGCGCCCGTCAGCTTGGCGACGTTCTTCAGCGCAATGCTGTCGACGTCCTCGGCCAGCACGACGAGATTCATGCGCGCGCTCCGCGCCTGCCGGCGACTTCGCGCAGCATCGCCGCCGCATTGCGGATCATCTCCTCGGTGGTGTCCCAGCCCACGCAGGCGTCGGTCACCGAGCAGCCGTACTTGAGCTGCGACAGGTCGGCGGGAATCGGCTGGTTGCCGGCTTCGATGTTGCTTTCGACCATCAGGCCGACCACCGACTCGTTGCCTTCGCGGATCTGGTGCATCACGTCCTTCATCACCAGCGGCTGGTATTGGGGCTTCTTCCAGGAGTTGGCGTGCGAGCAGTCGACGACGATGTTCTGCGGCAGTTTGGCCTTGGCCAGCGCCTGCTCGGCCAGCGACACCGACACCGTGTCGTAGTTCGGCCGGCCGCCGCCGCCACGCAGCACGACGTGGCCGTAGCGGTTGCCGCGGGTGCGGGTGATCGCCGACTGGCCGCGGCTGTTGATGCCGAGGAAGCTGTGCGGGCTGGCCGCCGAGATGATCGCGTTGATCGCCACGTCGAGGTCGCCGTCGGTGGCGTTCTTGAAACCGACCGGCGTCGACAGGCCCGAAGCCATCTCGCGGTGGGTCTGGGATTCGGAAGTCCGGGCGCCGATCGCGGTCCACGCAATCAGGTCGCCGTAGTACTGCGGCGCGATCGGGTCGAGTGCCTCGGTGGCGGTCGGCAGGCCGGTCTCGCAGACGTCGAGCAGGAATTTGCGCGCACGCTCCATGCCGACGTCGATGCGGAAGGAGTCATCCATGAAGGGATCGTTGATGAAACCCTTCCAGCCGGTCGAGGTGCGCGGCTTCTCGAAATACACCCGCATCACCAGCAGCAGCACGTCCGACACCTCGTCGGCCAGCGCCTTGAGCCGGCGCGCATAGTCGAGGCCGGCCACCGGGTCGTGGATCGAACACGGTCCGACGACGACGAAGACGCGCGGATCCTTGCGATCGAGGATGTCCATCAGCGCTCTGCGTCCGGCCACGACCGAAGCCGCGGCTTGCTCGGTGATCGGTACGCTGGCCTTGATCTCCTCCGGCGAGGGCATGTGATCGAAGGCGGCGATGTTGAGGTTTTCGGTCAGGGCGGCGGGCATTGCTGAGACTCCGGTGTACGGCAGGGACGGAAAACCATGAATTGTAACGCTCCATGGGCACCGTCTGAGACGGATTTCGTCGCGAACCTGCGTGTGGACGCCGAACCTGGCTTCATCCACGCGCCGGCTCCGGCATCATCCCCGGCTGGAAATCGCGCGTCCTGCCGCGATCAGCAGCGACAGCATGTTCTCCTTGTCTTCCTCGCCCTTCCATTGCGGACGGGCGATGCCGATGTTGATCGCGCCGACGACCTTGTTGCTCGAATCAGTGTGGCGACGCCCAGCGCGATGTCGCCGAGGTACATCTCGTCTTCCACATGGGAATAGCCCAGGTCGCGGATGGTGTCGCGCCGGGCATCATGCCCGGGGCGGCCTTACTGTTTCCCTTGCTTCCTTCTCACAGCCACTTCGCCTTCCTGAACCGCCAGTACAGCAGTCCGCCCAGCGCCGCGATCGTCGCCAGCGCCAGGGGGTAGCCGTACTCCCACTCCAGCTCGGGCATGTACTTGAAGTTCATGCCCCAGAGGCCGGCCAGCGCGGTGGCGACGGCGAAGATGCCGGCCCAGGCGGCGAGGCGCTTGCTGATCTCGGTCTGGTCGACGGTGACCAGCGCCAGGTTGACCTGGATGGCGGTGCCAATGGTGTCCCGGATGCCGTCGAGCGAGGCGTTGATGCGGACGAGGTGGTCGAAGACGTCGCGGAAGTAGTGCCGGCTCTTGCTGCAGAGGTCCGGCACGCGGCCGCTGTGGAGCTTGCTCGCGGCTTCCATCAGCGGGGCGACGGCGTGCTTGAGCAGCGTGACCTTGCGCTTGAGGCGGTACAGGCGGTGGATGTTGGAGCGTGCGGCGCCCTTGGTGAAGATGCGCTCTTCCAGCGCCTCGACCTCGGTCTCGAGCTTTTCGATGTGCGGGAAGTAGCGATCCACTACCGCGTCCATCAGCGCGTAGAGCACGTAGCCCGGTCCCTTGGCCAGCATCCGGGGGTCGCGTTCGCAGCGGGCGCGCACGCCGGCGAAATCGCGCGGGCTGTCGTTGCGTACCGACAGGATGTAGTTGGCGCCGACGAAGACGTGGACTTCGCCGACGTGCAGGCCGCCTTCACGCTCGTCGATCAGATGCATGACGGCGAACAGGCTGGTGCTGCCGTCGTCGCCGTCGTTGTATTCCTCGACCTTGGGCCGCTGGTGGCCGTGGTTGGCGTCCTCGACGGCCAGTTCGTGCAGGTCGAAGACGCCCTTCATCACCGCCAGCTCTTCCGGCGTCGCGTCTTTCAGCGCGACCCAGACGAAAGTGTCCGGCCGTGCCAAGTAGTCGCCGATGCGCTCGACCGGCAGCTCGGCGAGCTTGCGGCCGTGCTGGTAGGCGGTGCAGTTGATGAGCATGGCGGCCTCCGGTCGCTCAGGCTTTCACCGCGTCGAGCAGATCCTTCACGGCCTTGGCGCGGTCCTTCAGGTTCGGCAGGGCGATGCGGCGCACGAGCTTTTCCGGGCCGGCCATCTTGACGCTGCGGTCCTTCTGGATCAGGAAGATGACCTTGACCGGGTCGATCGGCGCGTCCTTGGCGAACTGCACGCTGATCTGAGCGTCGGAGGCGTCGAGCTTCTGTACCCCGTAGTCCTTGACGAGCATGCGCAGACGGTGGGTTTCGAGCAGCGCGGCGGTTTGCGGCGGAACTTCGCCGAAGCGGTCGATCAGTTCTTCCTGCAGTGCGCGCAGGTCCTCGTCGGTTTCGCAGTTGGCCAGGCGCTTGTACAGCGTCAGGCGTTCCTGTACGTCGGGGCAGTAGTCGGTGGGCAGCAGCGCCGGGGTGTGCAGGTTGATTTCGGACACCACTTCCAGCGGCTGGCTGAGGTCGGGTTCCTTGCCGGCCTGCAGGTCCTTGACCGCGCGCTTGAGCATTTCGGTGTAGAGACTGAAACCGACCTGCTGGATCTCGCCCGACTGGTTCTCGCCGAGCACTTCGCCGGCGCCGCGGATCTCCAGGTCGTGCATCGCCAGGTAGAAGCCGGAGCCGAGGTCTTCCATCATCGTGATCGCTTCCAGCCGCTTCTGCGCCTGGGCCGAGGGCTTGGCGCCGGGCTGGGTCAGCAGGTAGGCGTAGGCCTGGTGGTGGCTGCGGCCGACGCGGCCGCGCAGCTGGTGCAGCTGCGCCAGGCCGAAGCGATCGGCGCGGTTGATGATGATGGTGTTGGCGGTGGGGATGTTGATGCCGGTCTCGATGATGGTGGTGCACAGCAGCAGGTTGGCGCGCTGCTGGGTGAAGTCGCGCATCACGCGCTCCAGCTCGCGCTCGGGCAACTGGCCGTGGCCGACGACGATGCGTGCCTCGGGCAGCAGTTCCTCGAGGTCGTTGCGCATGTTCTCGATGGTGTCGACTTCGTTGTGCAGGAAGTACACCTGGCCGCCGCGCTTGAATTCGCGCAGCACCGCCTCGCGGATCGTGCCGCGGCTGGAGGGCTGCACGAAGGTCTTGATCGATAGCCGCTTCTGCGGCGCGGTGGCGATCACCGAGAACTCGCGCAGGCCTTCCATCGCCAGCCCCAGTGTGCGCGGGATCGGCGTCGCGGTCAGGGTCAGGATGTCGACTTCCGAGCGCAACTGCTTCAGCGTTTCCTTCTGGCGCACGCCGAAGCGGTGCTCCTCGTCGATGACGACCAGCCCCAGGCGCTTGAACTGCACGTCCTTCTGCAGCAGGCGGTGGGTGCCGATGATGATGTCGACCTTGCCTTCGGCCAGTTGCTGCAGGGCTTCGGCCTGTTCCTTGGCCGACTTGAAGCGCGACAACTCGGCGATGCGCACCGGCCAGTCGGCGAAGCGGTCGGCGAAGGTCTGGTAGTGCTGCTCGGCGAGCAGGGTGGTGGGGCACAGCACGACCACCTGCTTGCCGTCCTGCACCGCGATGAAGGCGGCGCGCAGCGCGACTTCGGTCTTGCCGAAGCCGACGTCGCCGCACACCAGGCGGTCCATCGGCCGGCCGGATTTCATGTCGTTCACCACCGCGTCGATCGCGGACTGCTGGTCGAGCGTGGTCTCGAAACCGAAACCCTCGGCGAAGGCTTCGAGGTCGTGCTGCTGGAAGTCGAAGCGGTGGCCGGGACGGGCGGCGCGCTGGGCGTACAGCGCCAGCAGTTCGGCGGCGGTGTCGCGCACCTGCATCGCGGCCTTCTTCTTGGCCTTTTCCCACTGGCCGGAGCCGAGACGGTGCAGGTCGACCGCTTCCGGATCGGCGCCGGCGTAGCGGGTGATGACGTGCAGCTGCGACACCGGCACGTAGAGCTTGTCGCCGCCGTTGTATTCCAGGTGCAGGAATTCGGTGTCGCCTTCGCCGAGGTTCATGTGGATCAGGCCGAGGTAGCGGCCGATGCCGTGCGACACATGCACCACCGGGTCGCCGAGCTTGAGCTCGGACAGGTCGCGCAGCCAGCCTTCCATCGTCGCCGCCTTGCGGCTGTCGCGCCGCGTGCGGGTGCGGGCGGTGGCGGCATAGAGTTCGGCTTCGGTGACGATGGCCAGGCCGGCTTCGGGCAACATGAAGCCATTGGCGAGCGGCGATACGCCGAGTGCGAAGCGGACCTCGCCGTCGATGAAGGCGGCAAAATCCGTCATCGCCTCCGGCTTCAGGCCGTATTCGGCGAGATAGTCGGCCATCGTCTCGCGCCGCCCCGGCGAATCCGCCAGCAGCAGGATGCGGCCGCCGCGCTGGTACCAGTCGCCGGCCTGGAAGGTTTTCAGCTTGTGCAGCGGGTCGGTGGCCTTGCGCTCGACCGACAGCTCGGGCAGCGGCCGGGCGATGGCCTCGCCGCCTTCGGCACTGGCAGCGGCACCCAGCACGAGGCGGGGGCGCGCTTTCAGCGCGCCGAAGAAGTCCTCGTCGCTGAGGAAGAGCTGTTCCGGCGGCATCACCGGCCGGCTGCGGTCGCCTTTCAGCAGGTCGTGGCGCGAGCGGGTGTCGCGCCAGAACTCGGCGATCGCCGCCGGCACGTCGCGGTGCAGCAGCACCGTGGTGTCGGCAGGCAGGTAGTCGAGCAGCGTCGCGGTGTCGTCGAAGAACAGCGGCAGGTAGTATTCGATGCCGGCCGGGGCGATGCCGTTGGAGACGTCCTTGTAGATCGCCGCGCGGGTCGGGTCGCCTTCGAAGGTTTCGCGGAAGCGGCTGCGGAAGCGGCTGCGACCGGCATCGTCGAGCGGGAATTCGCGCGCCGGCAGCAGGCGGATCTCCGTGGTCGGATAGACGGTGCGCTGGGTGTCCGGATCGAAGGTCTTGATGCTCTCGACTTCATCGTCGAACAGGTCGATGCGGAAGGGCAGCGGCGAACCCATCGGATACAGATCGACCAGGCCGCCGCGCACCGAGAACTCTCCCGGGCTGACCACCTGGGTGACGTGGGCGTAGCCGGCCAGCGTCATCTGCGCCTTCAGCGCCTCGACGTCCAGGCGCTCGCCCTGCTTCAGGAAGAAGGTGTAGGCCGCCAGGTAGGATGGCGGCGCCATGCGGTACAGCGCGGTGGAAGCGGGCACCAGCACCACGTCGGCCTCGCCGCGGCTGATCGCGTACAGCGAGGACAGCCGCTCGGAGATCAGATCCTGGTGGGGCGAGAAGTTGTCGTAGGGCAGCGTCTCCCAGTCGGGCAGCAGGTGCAGCCGCAGTTCGGGTGCGACCCAGCGGATCTCGTCCTGCAGGCGCTGTGCGTCGAGCGGGTTGGCGGTGACGACGAGCAGCCGGCCGGCGCGTGCCGCCAGCGCGGCGACCGCCAGCGCATCGGCCGAGCCGGCGAAGGCGGGAAGCTCGAGGCGGGCGCCGGGCCTGGGCAGTGCACAGGCGGCGAGCAGGGGCAGCAGCGGATCGAGGGGGGAGCGGAGCTGGGAAGGGGGCTGAGAGGGGGGCATTGCACCGGTGTTGCGCATTCTGAAGACGCGATTATAGAGAGTGCCCGGGCGGCCGTTGCCCGCCGTCTTCTTCCTCCAGCGGGTTTTTCGTCATGGGCCGGCCATTGCCTACCGCCATTACGTTGACGTTAACGTAATTTTCGACACATCATCCCGCGGACGACAAGAAGAAGGGTGGTGCATGATGTGCCGGCACGATCATGCGGTCCCCGCCCCCCAAGCCCAGGAGAACGATTCGAGTGCTTCACGACATCGACACCCGCGACCATTGGATCGAGGCCGGCGGCGCCCGCCTGTATGCACGTGAATGGTCGCCCCGCGGCTTGCCGCCCCCGCCGGGCCGCGATCGTACCCCGATCGTGCTGCTGCACGATTCGCTCGGCAGCGTGGAGCTGTGGCGGGATTTCCCCGCGGTGCTGTGTGCCGGCACCGGCCGGCGGGTGCTGGCCTACGACCGCCTCGGCTTCGGCCGCTCGGATGCGTGTTCGGGCAAGCTCCCACTGGACTTCATCGCGGCCGAGGCGGAGACGGGCTTCGCGGCGCTGCTGCGGCAGCTGGAGATCGGCCGTTTCATCCTGTTCGGCCACAGCGTCGGCGGCGGCATGGCGGTGAATTGCGCCGCGCGCCATGCCGATGATTGTGCGGCGCTCATTACCGAGTCGGCCCAGGCTTTCGTCGAGGATCGGACCGTCGCCGGCATCGAGGAAGCCCGCGAGCTGTTCAAGGACCCGGCGCAGCGCGAACGGCTGGCGAAATACCATGGCGACAAGGCGGAGTGGGTGCTGGATGCTTGGATCGGCACCTGGCTGAGCCCCGCGTTCGCGTCCTGGTCCTTGAGGCCGGTGCTGCCTCGGGTCGAGTGTCCGCTGCTCGCCATTCATGGCGCGGAGGATGAATACGGCAGTCCGTGCCATCCGGAGCTGATCGGCGAACTTGCCGGCGGTCCGGCACGTGTCGAGATCATGCCCGGCATACGGCATGTGCCTCACCGTGAATGCCCGGAGCAGGTGTTCAAACTGGTTTCGCGTTTTCTCGACGGCGTCGCCTGAAGGCGGCTTTCAACAATCCTGTACGTTCCCGAGGTTCCTCGCATGAGCAACTCCCTCCAGTCAGCAGTCGACGAAGTCATCAACAGCCGCTATTCCTGCCGCGCCTTCCTGCCGCGCGCCGTGCCTCGGGAGACGATTGCCGAGATCCTCGCCGTGGCTTCGCGTGCGCCGTCCGGCACCAACATCCAGCCGTGGAAGGTCTGGGTCCTGACCGGGGAAACCAAGGCCAGGGTGTCCGACAAGATACTCGCCGTGTTCGACGATCCCGGCGAGGCCGCCACCCACGTCGAACCCTATATCTATTACCCCAGGGAGTGGGTGTCGCCCTACGTCGAGCGCCGCCGCCAGGTCGGCAGGCAGCTTTACAGCCTGTTGAACATCCAGAAAGGCGATGCGCAGCGCATGCACGAGCAGTTCGCCCGCAACTACAAGTTCTTCGATGCGCCGGTTGGCCTGATCTTCAGCGTCAACAGCATCATGGAGCAGGGCTCGTGGCTCGACAGCGGAATGCTGCTGCAGAACGTCATGCTGGCGGCAAAGGCGCGCGGGCTGGACACCTGCCCCCAGGTCGCACCGATCCAGTTCCATCGCATCATCAAGCAGGAGCTCGGCATTCCCGACGGCGAAGTCCTGATCTGCGCGATGTCGATGGGGCATGCCGATCCGGATGCGCCGGAGAACGCCTTGCGCACGGAACGCATGGCGCTCGACGAGTGGGTCAGCTTCCGCGACTGAGGGGATGCCGGGCGCTCAGGTGGGCCAAGGCGACTGCCCGGTGCCGGTTTCGTCCGCCGGCGGGAGATGGGATGCCAGCCAGTCGCTGGCGGCCTGCGCGGCGTGCCGCTGCCGGTCGTGCTCGCCGGCAGCCGGCAGCGCCAGCCAGTCGCGCTCGCCCTGGAGCAGTGCGTAGGCGGATGCCAGCATCGGCGCATCCGGGCTTTCCGGCGCGACGACGAAGCGTGCCGGCGTGCGGACGGCACGCAGCGGGGCTGCGCCGGCGAGGTCGGGCCGTCCGCCGAGGCAGGTGATCGAGGTGAAGCTTTCCGGTGCATTGACCGCCGCGCGGATCGCTGCGGCGCACCCGGTGCCGTCAGCGACGAGACCGAGCGGAAGGCGGTCGAGCAATGGCTGGTGGATGGCCCAATCCACCGCTGCGAGGATGCGTTCGGTGAGGCGCGGAATGTTGAAAGCGGCATCGGCATCGTGCAGCGCTTCGTCGCCGGTCAGCAGTTCGACCGTCATCGTCGCGAAGCCGGCGGCCTGCAGCGCCGGCTCCAGCGGCCCGGGTGCGCCGTCGAGCGGAGACTGGTCCAGCGAGCGGCCCGATGAATGGATGCGCAGCGCCAGCGCCCGCACGTCCGGCGCGTGGGCGAGCGTGCCGGCCAGCCAGTCGCCGTGCGCCGGGATGCTGAGCGGAGTGTGGCGCAGCTTCACGATGCGGGCTTCCCGTCGTCGGTGCGCCAGGTGCTGACGCCGTAGCGTGCCGCCATCAGTCCGTCCACCGGGCGTTCGAGCGGAATGCCGGCTTTCTCCTTGAGCGCGGCGAGGAACAGCTCCGGCCGTGGCAACTGGGCCCACATGTGCGGCAGCAGCGTGACGCCGCGGCAGCCGGCAAACAGCATCACGCCATCCTGCTGCGGGCGCAATTGGCGAAGCAGGCCGGCCTCGTCGGCAAAATCGATGAACTCCGGTTCGTCCAGCAGCGAGACCTCGATTTCCGACTGTGCGAATGCCGCCGCATCGAGCACCGGGAAGCGGGGATCCTGGCAGGCGGCGATCGCGTTGGCGATCACGTCGGCCGCCAGCGAGCGGGTGCGCCGCATGCTGCCGACGCTGCCGCGCAGTTCGCCCGCTACCGTCAGGGTGACGAAGGTGGCGCCACGTTCGGCGAGCGCGGGGTGGCCGTCGGGTGAGGGCGCGGGGCCGAGTCCGAGGTGGTGGGCGATGGCCTCGCGCGCCAGGCGCAGGAGTCGTGGGCCGACATCGGTGTCGGGCATGGCTTCGATCAGGGGCGGGGCGAGCGGCATGGCAGGAAAGGAGATGCGCGGATGGCGGGCCTCCGAATCATACCCCCAGGCCTCGCAGAATACGGCCCCGCGCCGTCAGGCGCGGTTAGAATGCGCGCCATGCAAAACACACAAGCCCGCCCCCGGGCCCGCCATTTCGCCATCGTGCCTGCCGCGGGCAGCGGCTCGCGCATGGGCGTTGCGCGGCCCAAGCAGTATCTGCCGCTGCTGGGCCGTCCGCTGATCCACCACGCCTTGTCGGTGCTGTGCGCTTCGCCCGACATCGACAAGGTCTTCGTCGTGCTGTCGGTGGATGATGCCGAGTGGTCGCGGCACGACTGGTCGGTGCTGGGCGGCAAGCTCGTGCCGCTGTTCTGCGGCGGTGCGACGCGTGCGGACAGCGTGCTCGGCGGCCTGCGTGCGATCTCGAAGGAGGCCGCGGCATCCGACTGGGTGCTGGTCCATGATGCTGCGCGGCCCTGCCTGGCGGCATGGCACATCGACAAGCTGGTGCGAGAACTGGCGCACGACGAAGTCGGTGGGCTGCTGGCGGTGCCGGTGGCCGACACGCTGAAACGGGCCGACGACCACCGCCACGTCGCCGCCACCGTGCCGCGCGACAGCCTGTGGCAGGCGCAGACGCCGCAGATGTTCCGCTACGTGATGCTGCGCCGGGCGCTGGAAGCGGCGTCCGACGTCACCGACGAGGCCAGCGCGATCGAAGCTGCCGGCCTGCGCCCCCGCCTGGTTCAGGGCGATGCCACCAATCTGAAAGTCACCTATCCGCTCGATCTGCACCTGGCCGAGTGGATTCTGCAGAACCGCGAAGGAGCCAGGCAATGAGTGTTCCGTTCCGCATCGGCCAGGGTTTCGACGTCCACGCCTTGGTGCCCGGCCGGCCGTTGATCATCGGCGGCGTGACGATTCCCTTCCCGCGCGGCCTGCTCGGCCATTCCGATGCCGACGTGCTGCTGCACGCCGTCACCGACGCCTTGCTGGGGGCGGCCGGCCTGGGCGACATCGGCAGGCTGTTTCCCGATACCGATCCACGGCATGCCGGTGCCGACAGCCGCGTGCTGCTGCGCGAAGCCTTCGCCCGCGTGCGTGCGGCGGGTTGGCAGGTGGTCAACATCGACGCCACCATCATCTGCGCCGCGCCGAAGATCATGCCCCATGCGCCGGCGATGGTCGCCAACATCGCCGCCGACCTCGACATGGACGCGAGCGCGATCAACATCAAGGGCAAGACCACCGAGAAGCTCGGCTTCGCCGGACGTGGAGAGGGGATCGCGACCCAGGTCGTGGCCTTGCTGGGGCGTGCAGAAGGACAGGCTGAAACCCGCGCCTGATTCCTTGGCCGAGTTGGCCGTCTCCGGGCTGAGCGGATGTAAACGGCTGCGGGGCCGCGTGTCTGGCACGCTGGCCCCGCGCTCTGCGTAACGGCGCCAGGCATCGCGCGCCTTGCGCCGTCGAGCCTCCTGGACGGAGGCTATCGGAAATGAATCGGAATGGTTCAGATCGAATCGAGTGGGATGTCGTATCCGCTCAAATGAATCCTCCTCCGAAAACGCCGTTCCTGCGGCATTACAGATAGATCGCCGAAGCGAGCCGCTGGCTCAGTTCCGGCTCGGTCGTCTTGGTGTAGTCCTTTTCGAAGCGGTCGCTGATCAATTGCGCCGTCGGGCCGTCGATCACGGTATTGAGTATGCCCATGAAAGCCGGCGGCGCGACCAGGATGGCGCGCTTGAAGGCGTTCGCCGCCCGCCCTTGGTACAGGGCCTGGGCAATCTCCTGGGCGAAGACCCTGGCTTCGTGCTGCTTCGGGAGCGTCTGTGGCTGCATCGATCCGCCACCGCCGTTGGCACCCATCGCGCCCGAGCGGTCGGTGACGAGTTCAGAGTTCTTCTGCCTGCTTTCCGGGTGGATCAGTTCCTTGACCAGCGTGAGCCCCTTGTTGGGGCCGAGATTCGCATACAGCTTCGCCAGGCTGGCGTTGGCAACCAAAATCCAGGTTATTGCCATGAGACGACCTCCGTTGCGTGAAAAGGATAGCGTACCGTGCCATGCACCAATGGGGTGCCGATGGAGCGGCACTCGTTCAGCTTAGTCACTCGTTTCGATCCTGCCAAATTCATTTCGTATCGCAGTATGGAAACGTGTTCCGATGAGCGGATCGCATCCCGCAAAGCACCGCCGGCCGTCCATGAAACCTTACCTCGGGGCAGGCCTAGAAAATTCCCATCGCCAATCCCGACGCCATCGCTTCGCCGAGCTCTTCGGCGGCGCTCAGATGCCCGGCGGTGATTTCCTTGCGCGCGATCAGCGCTTCGGCGACCTGCTTCCAGCCGTAGCCGTTGGCGATGCGCCCGATCTCGCGCACCGCGCCGGTGCCGTCGTTGCCGGCGCTGACGAAGACGGCGTAGGGCAGGCCGACGAGCTTGCCTTCGCAGGGGTAGTAGGTACGGTCGAAGAAGTCCTTCAGCGCGCCGGACATGGTGCCGAAGTTCTCGGGCGTGCCGAGCAGCAGGCCGTCGCAGGCCAGCAGATCGTCGGTGCCGGCGTCGAAGGCGCGCATCAGCCGGGTGTCGACGCCATCGACGCGCCCGGCGCCGCGCAACACCGCTTCGGCCAGCATGCCGGTGTTGCCCGACTGGGTGTGATGCACGATTAGCAGGCGCTTGGCTGGTGCCATCCGCGTCCTCTCAGCAGGGCTTCCCGCTGGGCGGGGTCGACGCCATAGAACAGGGCGAGTTGAGCGTATACCTGCGGGAAGCGCTGCTGCAGCACATGGGGCGCCTCGAAGAACACTTCGGAAACGACGGCGAAGAACTCGCCCGGGTGCTCCGCACCATAGGGGTCGATGTCGGTTTCCGCGCCGCGGTCCACTTCGCCGCAGAAATCCTCGTAGGCCTGGCTGAAGGCCGCTGCCCAGGCCTGCCGGGACATGCCGGGCCGCAGCCGCGGCAGGCCGTCGACGCCGCCGTTCTCCATGTCGAGCTTGTGGGCGAACTCGTGGATCACGACATTGACGCCTGCCGGCTGCCCTTCGCCGCCGAACCAGGACAGCAGCACCGGCCCGCCTTCCCAGGCTTCGCCCAGCACCTCGTCCTCGTATTCGTGCAGCACGCCGGCCTCGTCGTACTCGCGCCGGGGAATGAGGAAATCGCCCGGATAGACGATCACGCCGACCCAGTCGCGGTAGGCCTGCAGGCCGATGTTCAGTACCGGCAGGCAGGCCTGCAGCGCGATGCAGAGCAGGATGTCGTCGTTCAGTTCGAGTCCGTTGGCGCCGTGAAACTGCTTGCCGGCGAGAAATTCCAGCGCCATCCGGCGCAGGCGGGGCCGGTCGTCCGGGTCGAGGTAATCGAGGAAGGGCAGCCAGGCCTCGACTCGCGCCCACTGGCTGTCGGGAACCGAAGTCGGCGGGGTGGCCAGGCCGAGCCAGCGGCGGATGCGTTCGAACATGGGATCAGCTCGAGGATTTGCGCGTGGTCAGGAAAATGCCGGCGAACACCAGCGCGATGCCGGCGAAGTGGTACCACTGCGGCCGCTCGTCGAGGAAGATCGCCGCAAGGATGGTTGCGAACACCGGCATCAGGTGGATGAAGAGCGAGCCGCGCGCCGGCCCCACCGCAGCGACGCCGGCGTTGTAGAACACGTAGCCGAGAAAGCCGGGGAAGATGCCGGTGTAGAGGATGCCGCCGAGCGATGCCAGGTTGAGGTTGATGTGCCGGCCTTCGGACAGCTCCCAGGCATAGGCCGGCGCCAGCGCGAGCAGGCCGACCACGGTGAAGGCGGCCAGCATCAGCATCGGATCGACGCCGGCAGGGCGCTTCTGCAGGCCGACGGTGTACAGCCCCCACACCGTCACCGAAGCCAGCATCCACAGGTCGCCGGTGTTGAGGCTGAGCCCCAGCAGGGTTTCCAGGCTGCCGCGGCTGACGATCGCAAGCACGCCGAGCAGAGACGTCGCGACGCCGGCCGTCTCGGCGCGGCTCAGGCGTCTGCCGAAGAACAGGAAACCGAAGGCAATGGTGGCGATCGGGATGAAGGAGTTCAGCAGCGTGGCGCTGGTCGCGGTGGTGTGCTGCAGGGCGAGATAGGCAAACGTGTTGTAGCAGCCGACACTCAGCAGGCCGAGCACGACGACGACCGGCCAGGCCGCGCGCAGCCTGGCCCATTGCCCGCGCAGGTGCGGCAGCGCGAACGGCGCGACCAGGGCGAGGGCGATCACCCAGCGCCAGAAGGCGAGCGCGAGCGGCGGCACGTCGGCACGGATGCCACGGCCCATCACCATGTTGCCCGACCAGAACAGGGCGGTGAGCGTGAGCAGGAGGTAAGGATTGGCATTGAGACGCTGCATCGATGCTTCGGCCTGGAGTCGTTTCGGGAGCGGCGCTCGATCGTGGCGGGCGCCGCAGGCCGGGGATGATCGCACAGCACGGATGCAGCTGCGAAGCGCATGCCCGCCGCCGGCCCGACCCGCCTGCACCGGCATGCCGCATTTCCATACATTTTCCGCGGCCTGGCGACAGGTTCGAAAAACCCGCCGGTATGGGATAATCCGCCGCCATGGTTTCCGTCACTCACGCCATCTCCCAGGGCGACACCGCCCCCCCGGTCGACATGCTCGCTGCCGGCCTGACGGCCGGAGAACGCGACAGGATCGAGTCCGCGCTCGAATGGATCTCCGATCTGTACGAAGGCAAGGTGCTCGGCACCGGCGAGCCGGCCTGGACGCATGCGATCGGCACTGCGCTGATCGCGGCCTCGCTGAGGCTGGACGCGGACACGCGCATCGCCGCGCTGCTGTTCGCGGTGTGGGACGAAGTGGACGACCCGGCCGAAGAGATCGAGTCGCGCTTCGATGCCGACATCTGCCATCTGGTGCGCGGCCTGCACAAGCTGAACGGCCTGCGCGTGCTGACGCGCATGACGACCACCGCCACCGCGCCCGAGATCCGCGCCCAGACCGAAGTGCTGCGCAAGATGCTGCTGGCGATGGTCGAGGACATCCGCGTGGTGCTGGTGCGGCTGGCGTCGCGCACCCAGACGCTGCGCTTCTACACCGACCTGCCGGGCGACGCGCGGGTGGATGTGGCGCGCGAGAGCCTGGACATCTATGCACCGCTGGCCAACCGGCTGGGCATCTGGCAGCTCAAGTGGGAGCTGGAGGATCTTTCCTTCCGCTTCATCGAGCCGGAAACCTACAAGCGCATCGCCAAGATGCTCGACGAGCGCCGGGTGGAGCGCGAGCAGTTCATCCAGGACGCGATCGAGCGCCTCAGGGCCGAACTGGCGGCAGTCGGCATCAAGGCCGAGATCACCGGCCGCGCCAAGCACATCTACAGCATCTACAACAAGATGCGCAAGAAGCGGCTCGACTTCTCGCAGGTGTTCGACATCCGTGCGCTGCGCGTGCTGGTCGACGAGGTCAAGGACTGCTACACGGTGCTCGGCTTCGTGCATCAGATCTGGCAGCCGATCGCCAAGGAATTCGACGACTACATCACCAAGCCCAAGGGCAACAACTACCAGTCGCTGCATACCGCGGTGCTGGCGGGCGACGGCCGTGCGCTGGAGGTGCAGATCCGCACCCACGACATGCACAAGCATGCCGAACTCGGCGTGGCGGCGCACTGGCGTTACAAGGAAGGCTCGCAGTCCGGCTCCGACTACGACGAAAAGATCGCGCTGCTGCGCAACCTGCTGTCCTGGCGCGACGAAGTCACCGATTCCGCGCAGTGGATGGAGCAGTTCAAGCGTGCCTCGCTGGACGACATGCTGTACGTGTTGACGCCGCAGGGCAAGGTGGTGGACCTGCCGCGCGGTTCGACGCCGATCGATTTCGCCTACCGCCTGCATACCGACCTCGGCCACCACTGCCGCGGCGCCAAGATCGACGGCCATCTGGTGCCGCTGAACACGCCGCTGGAAAACGGCCAGACGGTCGAGATCGTCACGGTCAAGGAGGGTGGTCCTTCGCGCGACTGGCTGGATGCACGCCAGCACTACGTCAACACTTCGCGCGCGCGCAACAAGATCAAGCAGTACTTTGCCCAGCTCGACGAGGAAGACCTGCTCGCGCGCGGCCGCAGCTTCGTCGCGCGCGAGATGCAGCGCGACGGCCACAGCCAGGCCAACCTCGACGGCCTCGCCGAGCGTCTCGGTTTCAAGAACGCCGAGGCGCTCTTCCTCGCCGCCGGCCGTGGCGAAGTGGGGCCGCGCTCGGTGCAGGTGGCGCTGCGCGAAGGCAGCGCGCCAGCGCCGGAAGCGCCGGCCGAGCCGGATTTCGTCGTCAGCCGCAGCCGCTCGGGCGACAATTCCGACAAGATCCTGATCGTCGGCGTCGGCAAGCTGATGACTTCGCTGTCGCGTTGCTGCAAGCCGGCGCCGCCGGATGCGATCGAAGGTTTCGTCACGCGCGGACGCGGCATCTCGATCCACCGTGTCGATTGCCAGGATTTCCAGTTGCTGGCGAGAAAGCATCCCGAGCGCGTGATCTCGGCGGAATGGGGTGGGCTGGCGACCGACAGCAAGACGGCGCTGTACCAGGTCGACATCACCGTGCAGGCAATGGACCGCCAGGGCCTGCTGCGCGACATCTCCGAAGTGCTGTCGCGCGAGAAGCTGAACGTGATCGCGGTGAATACGCTGACCAAGAAGGGCACGGCCTACATGCGCTTCACGATGGAGGTCAACGGCATCAAGCAGGTCCAGCGTGCGATCACGTTGATCCGCGAGGTGTCCGGGGTGATCGACGCGCAGCGCAAGTGAGGCGCCGCTACCGGAAGCGTTGACGCCGGGCCGGTGGGGCGAACGGGGGCGATGCAGCCCCCGATGCCTTTCGTGCCGCCCGCTCAACTGCTGGCGGCAAGCTCCTTCAGCAGGATCAGCTGCGCGGCGCGGCGCGTGCCGCGCGGATTCCGGCGGCGGTAGCGGCCATCCGAATGCATTTCCCAGGCCTGGCAGTTGTCGCCGAGGTAGGGGCGCAGGCCTTCCTTCATCACGCGCCGCTTCAGCTTCGGATCGAGCACCGGGAAGGCGATCTCGATGCGGCGGAAGAAGTTGCGCTCCATCCAGTCGGCGCTGGACAGGAACATCAGGTCGTCGCCGTCGGCATGGAAATGGAAGATGCGGTGGTGCTCCAGGAAGCGGCCGACGACCGAGCGCACCCGGATGTTGTCCGACAGGCCGGACACGCCCGGCTTGAGCGCGCAGGGGCCGCGCACGATCAGGTCGATCTCGACGCCGGCCTGCGAGGCTTCGTACAGCGCCTCGATGGTTTCCGGCTCGAGCAGCGCGTTCATCTTGGCGATGATGCGGCCGCGGCGGCCTTCGCGGGCGATCTCCGCTTCACGCTTGATCGCCTCGACGACCTTGGGCTGCAGCGTGAACGGCGCCTGCCACAGGTGGCGCAGTTCGCTGGCAGTGCCCAGGCCGGTCAATTGCTTGAACACGGTGGCGACGTCCTCGCCGATTTCCTCGTTGGCGGTCAGCAGGCCGAAGTCGGTGTAGAAGCGCGTGGTGCGCGGATGATAGTTGCCGGTGCCCAGATGCACGTACCGGCGCAGGCCGTCTTCCTCGCGCCGTACCACCATCAGCAGCTTGGCGTGGGTCTTGTAGCCGAACACGCCGTACACCACATGCGCGCCGACTTCTTCCAGGCGGTTGGCCCAGCTGATGTTCGCTTCCTCGTCGAAGCGCGCCATCAATTCCAGCACCACGGTCACTTCCTTGCCTTTCTGCGCTGCGCGCACCAGGTGCTCCATCAGCACCGAGTCGGTGCCGGTGCGGTACACCGTCATCTTGATCGCGAGCACCAGCGGGTCGTCCGCCGCTGCGCGCAGCAGGTCGATGACCGGCGCAAAGCTCTGGAAGGGGTGGTGCAGCAGCACGTCGTGATTGCGCAGCACGGCGAAGATCTGCCGCCGCTTGTCCAGCGGCTTGGGGATACCCGGCACGAAGGGCGGGTACTTGAGGTCGGGGCGCTCCACCCAGTCGGGCACCTGCATCAGGCGCACCAGGTTGACGATGCCCGGCGTGCGGTAGAGGTCGTCCGGTTCCAGATGGAAATGCTGCAGCAGGAAGGCGGCCATTTCCTTCGAGCAGCTGTCGGCGACTTCCAGCCGCACGGCGTCGCCGTAATGGCGCTGCTGCAGTTCGCCCTTCAGCGACACCCTCAGGTCCTTGACCTCTTCCTCGTCGACGAACAGGTCCGAATTGCGCGTGACGCGGAACTGGTAGCAGCCGAGCACGTTCATGCCCGAGAACAGTTCGCCGACATGCGAATGCAGCACCGAGGACAGGAAGACGAAAGTGTATTCCTGCGCGCAGATCTCGCGCGGCAGCCGGATGACGCGGGGCAGCGCCCGCGGCGCCTGGACGATGGCGGCGCCGGAATCGCGGCCGAAGGCGTCGCGCCCCTCCAGCTCGACGGCGAAGTTCAGGCTCTTGTTCAGCACGCGCGGGAAAGGGTGCGCGGGGTCGAGCCCGATCGGCGTCAGCACCGGCATCACTTCGTCCATGAAGTAGTCGCGAATCCACTTCAACTGGGTTTCGGACCATTCGCTGCGGCGCAGGAAGACCACGCCTTCCTTTTCCAGCGCGGGGAGGATGTCGTCGTTGAGCAGTTCGTACTGGTCCGAGATGATGTCATGCACCTCGTCGCTGACCCGTTCGAGCAGATCGCGCGGCGAGATGCCGTCGTGGCCGGTCTTGCGGCTGCCGAGGTGGATCTGCTCCTTGATGCCGGAAACGCGGATCTCGAAGAACTCGTCGAGGTTGCTCGAGACGATGCACAGGAAGCGCAGGCGTTCGAGCAGCGGCACCGTCGGGTCGGCGGCCTGTGCGAGCACGCGGCGCTGGAAACGCAGCAGGGACAGCTCGCGGTTGATGAAATGGTCGGTGGGGTAGTTGCGATCGTTCTTCGGGGCGTACATGGCGGTCCGGGTTCGCGGATGAAGGTTCGTCTCGATTATGTGACATATTCGTTGCAGGATCATGACAGCGGTGAGCTTCGATGATTCCGCGCAAGGAACCGCGGCGGATGTGTTCGGCAGAATATTTCTGCTGCAACGCAGCGTAGAGCCGATGCTAAAATCCGCCGATCGGCCTCGTGCCATTCATCCGGAACTCTGATGATGCGCAACCTCATTGCAGCAATCGATCTCGGCTCCAACAGTTTTCGCCTGCAGGTCGGTCGCATCGTCAATGATCAGATCTATCCGCTCGACGGGCTGAAGGAATCGGTGCGTCTGGCCGCGGGCCTGTCTGCCGACAAGATTCTCGACCTCGATGCCCAGCAGCGCGGGGTGGCGGCACTGCAGCGCTTTCGCGAGCGCCTGCACGACTTCGACGCCGGTGCCGTGCGTGCAGTGGCCACCAACACGCTGCGCGTGGCGAAGAACTCTGCCGAGTTCCTGGTTCGTGCCGAAGCGGCGCTCGGCTTTCCGATCGAAGTCATCGCCGGCCGCGAGGAAGCCCGCCTGATCTACGTCGGCGTGGCGCACACGCTGCCCGATCCCCACAAGCAGCAACTGGTGGTCGACATCGGCGGCGGCTCCACCGAGTTCGTCATCGGCAAGAGCTTCGAGCCCTTGCTGCTCGAATCGCGCTACATGGGCTGTGTGGGCTACAGCCTGCGCTTCTTCCCGAATGGCCGCGTCGACAAGCGCAGCCTGAAGGAAGCCGAGCTCGCCGCACGGCGCGAGCTGCAGACCATCGTCGCCGCCTACCGCGAAGCGGGCTGGGAAGAGGCGGTCGGCTCCAGCGGCTCGGCCAAGGCTCTGGCCGAAATACTGGAGCAGAACGGCTTCTCGCATTCGGGGATCACCCGCGAGGGGCTGGAGCGCTTCCGGGCCGAACTGCTGCGGGCGGGGCGCATCGACGCACTCGATCTCGCCGGGCTGAAGGGCGACCGCCTGCCGGTGATTCTGGGAGGCTTCGCCATCATGAGCGCCGTGTTCAAGGAATTCGACATCGAACAGATGGTATTTTCCGAAGGCGCGTTGCGTCTGGGTGTGCTCTACGACCTGCTCGGCCGCTACCACCATCACGATCTGCGCGATGCCACGGTCAGTGCCTTCGTGCGCCGCTACAACGTCGATCTGCGCCAGGCCCAGCAGGTCGCGGATACCGCCTGCCATCTGCTGAACCAGGTCGAACCGGCAATGGCCGATCCGGAGAACCTCGACCGGCGCTTTCTGAGCTGGGCGGCATTGCTGCACGAGATCGGCATTTCCGTCGCCCATTCGAGCTACCACAAGCACAGTGCCTACATCGTCGCCAACGCCGACATGCCGGGCTTCTCGCGCATGGATCAGGGACGCCTGTCGCGCCTGGTGCTGTCGCATCGCGGCAAGCTCGAGCGGGTGGCGTCGATCGATCCGAACAGCGTCGACTGGCTGTTGATCGCCTGTCTGCGGCTGGCCGTGGTCATCCATCGCGCCCGCGATGCGCGCGGCACGCCGCCGATCGTGCTGCGGCGCGAAGGGCGTGGCTTCAGCGTCAACACACCGCCGGGCTGGCTGCAGAAGCTGCCGCTGACGGCTGCTGCGCTGGACGAGGAGCAGCGGCAATGGAGCGCACTCGGCAGAGGGCTCTATATTCGCTCGCCCAGCGCGCGCGGAGCAGAGGTCTGAACGGGGCGGAGCGTCCGCGCCGAGGGAACTGGCTGCCGGCTCCGCGAAGCAGTACCATGTACGGCAGTTGACGTTACCGTCAACCTGATCCAAACAGCTGCGGCCGGCGAGGTGCACTTGGCCGGCGCGGATCGCACGCCCCGAATCGATCATCCAAGGAGACCTCATGAGCGCCGTTCCCGTTTCCAGTTCCGAGCCGATGCTGCTGCGTCATGACGATGGCGGCGTCACCACGCTGACGCTGAATCGCCCGAACCAGTTCAACTCGCTGTCCTTCGAGATGCTCGAGACGCTGATCGAGGCGGTGGACGAAATCGCCCGCGACGACAGCGTGCGTGTGGTCGTGCTGGCGGGCGAAGGCAAGGCCTTTTGCGCCGGGCACGATCTGAAGGAAATGCGCGGCAACTACAGCAAGGACTTCCAGCAGCGGCTGTTCCGCCTGTGCGGCAAGTTCATGATGAAGCTGACCGAGCTGCCGCAGCCGGTCATCGCACGCGTCCATGGCATCGCCACCGCGGCGGGTTGCCAGCTGGTGTCGATGTGCGACCTGGCCGTGGCCGCCGACCTTGCACGTTTCGCGGTATCCGGCATCAACGTCGGCCTGTTCTGCGCCACGCCGGGTGTCGGCCTGTCGCGCAACATGGGCCGCAAGGAGGCGTTCGAGATGCTGGTCACCGGCGATTTCATCGATGCCCACGAGGCGCAGCGCCGCGGGCTGGTGAACCGCGTGGTGCCGCTCGAACAGCTCGATGAAGAAGTTGCCCGGCTGGCAGCCGCCATCGTCGCCAAGTCGCCGGTCGCGATCCGCATGGGCAAGCAGATGTTCTACAAGCAGCTCGAAATGGGCCTGGAAGCCGCTTACCAGATGGCGGCCGAAACCATGGCCTGCAACGCCATGTGCGAGGACGCGGCCGAAGGCATGGACGCCTTTGCCGCCAAGCGCAAGCCGGTGTGGAAAGGGCGCTGAACCTCTCCGGGCGGCGGCCGGGCAGGACCGCCGCAATGGCAGCATGCTGATCGATACCCACATCCACCTCGATGCCGCCGAGTTCGATGCCGATCGCGGGCAGGTCATCGATGCCGCCCGGGCCAAGGGCGTTGCCGGCTTTGTCGTGCCGGCGGTCGAGCGGGCCAACTTCGATGCCGTGCGGGGCATCGCCGCGGAGAACGCCGATATAGGCTTCGCGCTCGGCATTCATCCGATGTACGTGATGCCGGCGCGGATGGACGACGTCGACGTGCTCGACGAATACCTCGGCGAAGGCGGGGCGGTGGCGGTGGGCGAAATCGGCTTGGATCATTTTGTTCCCGGCATCGATCACGAACGGCAGCTCGAATTCTTCGTCGCGCAGCTCAAGCTCGCGCGGCGCCACGGGCTTCCGGTGATTCTCCACGTGCGCCGCGCGATCGACCCCATTCTGAAGCAGTTGCGCCGCATCGGCGTGCCGGGTGGCATCGCCCATGCCTTCAACGGCAGCAGACAGCAGGCGGACGCCCTGATCGGCCTGGGCTTCAAGCTGGGCTTCGGCGGCACGATGAGCTTCAGCGGTTCGACGCGCATCCGCGAACTCGCTGCCGCACTGCCGCTGGGCGCGATCGTGCTAGAGACCGACGCCCCCGACATTCCGCCGGAATGGGCGAGGGGGCGGCGCAACGAACCGGCAAATCTGTTGCGCTATGCGTCGATTCTCGCCGAATTGCGCAGTGCCACGGTCGAGGAGGTCATCGCGGCGACCGGGCGAAACGCGATCGAAGTCCTGCGCTGGCGTCCTGGTGAAACACCCGGTCAGGCAGCCGGCGACTGAAGTCCGGCCGGCTCAGGTGTAGCCGCCAGCGTGGCCATGGCTCCGGATCGTGCGATCAGATCTGCGATGTCGCGCTTGAGGCGCAGTATGTCGCTGTCGAATTTCTCGTAGATCATCAGCGATACGCCGAACACGTAGGCGTAGAGCAGCATGCAGCGGCTCGAGGCCTCTTCCATCGGCACGCCGCAAGCCAGGAAGAGATCGCGCGCGCAGCGCAGGCGGACGTCGTCCACTTCGGCGACGATCGCCGCAGCTTCGACATCGCGGCGGGCCCAGTCGCGCACCGCGAGTTCGATCATCATGCCGCGGCGATTGCGGCTTGCGCTGTACACATCGATGACGTGGTAGATCTGGGCAAGCTCCTTGCCCGGCTGTACCCGGGTCTGCTTGATGATGTCGCAGATCCGGCCTTCCTTCCAGTGCTGCAATATCGCCAGCAGCAGGTCGCGGCGGTCGTTGAAGTGCCAGTAGAAACTGCCTTTGGTGACCTTGAGACGCTTGGCGAGCACTTCGACCCGCAGGCCGGCGATTCCTTCTTCGGCCATGACCTCGATGGCGGCGTTGACCCAGCTCTGGCGATCGAGTTGGATGCGTGGCTTCTTTGCTGTTTTTTCCATATGGAATAGTATTGACGATTCTTTGCCCATACGCTACCGTATGTAGAGATGGAATGGGCTGCGAAGCTGGCTTCCAGTCCGGCACGCGTGTCATGTCCGCGGAGCAGTGACATAATCATCCACCCCGGTTGCAATCGCCGGAAAATATTCTGACCAATGAAAGGAGCGCGGCAGAGTGAAGATTCTCG
>NZ_BCUG01000071.1 GCF_001591165.1 Thauera butanivorans NBRC 103042 | reverse complement strand
CGTCCGCTCAAACTTACCCTTAGCCATATCGCCATCCTTAAGATCAGAACCAGAAAAACCAGAACGGCGCCCATTCAGACCGGAATCCGATCATCTTGGCCGCCGCGCCAGGCCAGGCAGAAAATGAGTGGTGCCCTTGACGTGGATTGAACACGTGGCCTCTCCCTTACCAAGGGAGTGCTCTACCACTGAGCTACAAGGGCGCCGAAAACAGCACATCTGGAGCGGGTGAAGGGAATCGAACCCTCGTCATAAGCTTGGAAGGCTTCTGCTCTACCATTGAGCTACACCCGCACAGCCACCACTGCATGAACTCGCAGCCGATTCCTCAACCTCAATCCTTCAACCCACTTCACTACTACGCCGACCGAACCGAACGCGCCGCCCGGCGTCTGTATTACTGGTGGAGGGAGAAGGATTCGAACCTTCGAAGGCTGAGCCGTCAGATTTACAGTCTGATCCCGTTGACCGCTTGGGTATCCCTCCACGCGAGAGCCACGCACTATAGGCGACGAAATAATCCATGTCAAACACTTTTTGCAGCTTTCCGCGCCGGCGTCGATTGCCGCCGCCCATTCCGCAGGATGCCGGGGAATCTTGCGGGTTTTCCGGCATTGAAAGCGCCACGCGCATTCGCTTAGCCTGATCGCACCGGCTCCCTGCTGGTACCGCCCACAAGGCCTGTGTCGCAGGCAGCCCGTGCCATTCCGGAAACCAAAGCTCTGGAAGGAGACAGCGCCATGGCCGTACATGACCCGCATCCCGCGACAAGGGCCCCCAGCCTGGACGACAAGTACACCGCCACGAGCGGCCGCGTCTATCTCACCGGCTACCAGGCGCTGGTCCGCCTGCTGATGATCCAGAAAGCCCGCGACGAGGCCGCCGGCCTCGACACTGCCGGCTTCGTTTCAGGCTACCGCGGCTCGCCGCTCGGTGGCCTCGACCAGACGCTGTGGAAGGCGCGCCGCCATCTCGAGCAGCACGGCATCGTGTTCCAGCCCGGCATCAACGAAGACCTTGCCGCGACCGCGGTCTGGGGCAGCCAGCAGGTGCAGCTGTCGCCGGGCGCCCGCCACGACGGCGTGTTCGCGATGTGGTACGGCAAGGGGCCGGGCGTCGATCGCTGCGGCGACGTCTTCCGCCACGCCAATGCCGCCGGCAGCGCCCGTTTCGGCGGCGTGCTGGTGGTCGCGGGCGACGACCACGCCGCCAAGTCCTCCACGCTGCCGCACCAGACCGACCACTTCTTCAAGTCGATGATGATGCCGGTGCTCGCCCCCGCGGGCGTGCAGCAGTACATCGATTTCGGCGTGCATGGCTACGCCCTGTCGCGCTATTCCGGCTGCTGGGTCGCGTTCAAGGCGCTCGCCGACACCGTCGAGACCTCCGCTTCGGTGGATATCGATCCCCAGCGCGTGCAGGTGGTGGTACCGACCGACTTCGCCCTGCCCGCCGACGGCCTCAACCTGCGCTGGCCCGACCCGCCGCTGCTGCAGGAAAAGCGCCTGCTGCACTACAAGCTGTATGCCGCGCTGGCCTACGCCCGCGCCAACCGGCTCAACCGGATCGTCATCGACTCGCCCAATCCGCGGCTCGGCATCATCACCAGCGGCAAGAGCTATCTGGACGTGCGCCAGGCACTCGACGACCTCGGCATCGACGCCGCACAGGCCGCCGAAATCGGCCTGCGGGTCTACAAGGTCGGCATGGTCTGGCCTCTCGAAGCCGACGGCGTGCGCAGCTTCGCCGAAGGCCTGGAAGAGATCCTGGTGGTGGAGGAAAAACGCCAGCTGCTCGAATACCAGCTCAAGGAAGAACTGTACAACTGGCGCGAGGACGTGCGCCCGCGCGTGGTCGGCAAGTTCGACGAGAAAGGGGAATGGGCGCACGTCCAGCGCGCGGACGGCACGATAGACCACGGCACCTGGCTGCTGCCCGCCGCGGGCGAACTGACGCCGGCGATGATCGCGCGCGCCATCGCGCTGCGCATCGGCCGTTTCGTCACCTCGGAACGCATCGAGACCCGCATCGCCTTCCTCCAGGCCAAGGAGCAGGCCCTGGCGCAGCGCAGCTTCAGCGCCGACCGCGTGCCCACCTTCTGCTCGGGCTGCCCGCACAACACCTCCACCCACGTCCCCGAAGGCAGCCGCGCGCTCGCCGGCATCGGCTGCCACTACATGGCGACCTGGATGCCCGAGCGCCGCACCCAGACCTTCACCCACATGGGCGGCGAAGGCGTACCCTGGGTCGGCCAGGCGCCCTTCACCGACGAAGCGCACATCTTCGCCAACCTGGGCGACGGCACCTACTTCCATTCAGGCCTGATGGCGATCCGCCAGGCCGTCGCGGCAAAGGTGAACATCACCTACAAGATCCTCTACAACGACGCCGTCGCGATGACCGGCGGCCAGCCTCACGACGGCCCGCTCGACGTGCCCACCATCGTGCGCCAGCTGCAGGCCGAGGGCGTGCACAACATCGTCGTCGTCACCGATGGCACCGAGCGCGCCTACGGTCCGGCCGACCTCCCCCATGTGCCGATCCGCCACCGCGACGAGCTCGACCTGATCCAGCGCGAACTGCGCGCCTCGGGCGGCGTCACCGCGCTGATCTATGACCAGACCTGCGCCGCCGAGAAGCGCCGCCGCCGCAAGCGCGGCACCTACCCCGATCCGGCGCTGCGGGTGTTCATCAACGAGGCGGTCTGCGAAGGCTGCGGCGACTGCGGCGACCAGTCCAACTGCATGTCCATCCTGCCGGTCGAAACCGACCTCGGCCGCAAGCGCCGCATCGACCAGTCCTCGTGCAACAAGGATTATTCCTGCCTCAACGGCTTCTGCCCCAGCTTCGTCACCGTCGAAGGCGGCAGCCTGCGCAAGGGCCAAGCCATCGCCGGCGACGAAGCCAGCCTGCCGCTGCTGCCCGAGCCGCAGCGGCCATCGACGACCACGCCCTTCGGCATCCTGGTCACCGGCGTCGGCGGCACCGGCGTCATCACCATCGGCGCCCTGATCGGCATGGCCGCCCATCTCGACGGCAAGGGCGTCACCGTGCTCGACATGACCGGGCTGGCACAGAAGGGCGGCTCGGTCTTCAGCCACATCCGCATCGCCGACCAGCCCGAGGCGCTGCATGCCGTCCGGATCGCCGCCGGCGAAGCCGATGCGGTGATCGGCGGCGACCTGATCGTCAGCGCCAGCGTCGAGGCGCTGGCCAAGATGGCGGCCAGCCGCAGCCGGGCCGTGATCAACACCGCGGAGATTCCCACTTCGGCCTTCGCCCACGACCCCGACTGGCGCTTCCCGCAGCAGCGCATGATCGCCACCTTGCGGGACGCCACTGCGGTCGACAGCGACTTCATCGATGCGCAGCGGCTGGCGCAGGCACTGCTCGGCGACGGCCTGGCGGTCAATCCCTTCCTGCTCGGCTTCGCCTGGCAGCGCGGCCTGGTGCCGGTGTCCGAAGCCGCGCTGATGCAGGCGATCGAACTCAACGGCGCAGCGGTCGACATGAACAGGCGCGCCTTCCGCTGGGGCAGGCGGGCGGCCCACGATCTGCAGAGCGTCGAAGCGCTGCTGCCGCCGGCAAGCGCGGAAAACCTGCCCGCACCGGGCCTGGATGCGCTGATCGAGCGCCGCATGGCGATGCTGACGGACTACCAGGACGCAGCCTATGCCGAACGCTATCGCCGCCTGGTCGAACGCGTGCGCGAAGCGGAAGCACGCTGCATCGGCGCCGGCAGCGGCCTGGCCGAAGCCGTCGCGCGCAGCTATGCCAGGCTGCTCGCCTACAAGGACGAATACGAAGTGGCCCGCCTCCACACTGCGGCCGCGTTCCGGCGGCAGCTCGACGAAACCTTCGAAGGCGACTACGGCCTGCGCTTCCACCTCGCCGTACCGCTGCTGGCACGCCCCGATCCCCATACCGGCCGCATCGCCAAGCGCAGCTTCGGCCCCTGGGTGCTGCGGCTGTTCCGCCTGCTCGCCGGCTTCAAGCGGCTGCGCGGCACACGTTTGGATATCTTCGGCCACACCGCGGAGCGGCGCGCGGAACGCGCGCTGATCACGGAATTCGAGACCGACATCGAGGAACTGCTCGGCAACCTGAGCCCGGACCGCCTGCCGCTGGCGATCCAGATCGCCGAACTGCCCGAGCGCATTCGCGGCTTCGGCCACATCAAGACCAGGAACATGGCCTGGGCGGCGCAGCAGCGCAGGCAGTTGCTCGCGCAATGGCGGGCCACCCCGGCGAGCACGGCCGAGCAGCCAGGCTCCGGCACGGAAGCCATGGCGGACAGCAGATCACGAACGGAGGTGACAGCCTGAAGCAGACCACCTACGCCCCCTGCCTCCAGACGTGCACCGAACAGGTGCGCAGCAGGGCGAGCAGTAGCACCAAATCCACGCACAGACGAAGCCACCTTCCACAATCCGACTCGGTGGGTTTCGCCTGCGGCTCTACCCACCCTACGCAGCAAAACGACGCAACGCGACGGCCAACGGCCTCGATCAAGCACCCAGGCAGCCCGCACCGTCCGGGGTATCCCTGGCGGGGGCGAGGACTGTCCGAGCCCGCAGGGCGAGTTCCGCAGCCCCCAGAAGGGATACCCCGGGCGGCGCGGGCGAGCCACCGGCACGGAGACATGCCCGATAAACCTCAGGATGCAGGCTAAGATCGGCGTCTTTCACCCTCCGCCAACCGATGCCGCCAGCCCTCAAAGCCCTCTGCGCCCAACTGCTCGGCGTGGCAGGCGCCTTCGCCCTCGCCCGTGCAGGATTCGTCGGCGGCCTGTGGCCGCTGGTCGCCGCGCAGGCAGTCCTGGCCGCCCTCGCCAGCCTGCTGCTGCGCAGCGAACGCTGGTGGCTGCCGATCCATCTCGGCTTCCTGCCCACCGCGCTGCTCGCCCATGGGCTGGCGCGGGCGCTGGACCTGCACCCCGGCTGGTTCCTGGCCGGCTTCGTGCTACTGCTGCTCGTATACTGGACGAGCTTCCACAGCCGCGTGCCGCTCTACCTGAGCAACCGCGCGACCGCGGCAGCTCTCGGCCAGTTGCTGCCCGCCGCGCCGGCCCGCCTCCTCGACATCGGTGCCGGCACCGGCTCGGTGCTCCGCCCGCTCGCCCGTGCCCGGCCGGACTGCCGCTTCACCGGTATCGAACTCGCGCCCATTCCATGGTTGCTCGGGCACCTGTTGACGCGTCGTCTGCCCAACATCGACTGGCGGCGCGGCGACCTGTTCGCCCCGGCATGGTCGGACTGCGACGTGGTGTATGCCTTTCTGTCACCGGTGCCGATGGCGGAGGTCTGGGCCAAGGCCAGCGCCGAGATGAAACCCGGCAGCCTGCTCGTCAGCAACAGCTTCGCCGTGCCCGGCATCGAAGCGGAACGGATCGTCGCCGTCGGCGACCGGCGCGGCACGCAGCTCCACCTGTACCGGATCGGCGTACCGGGCGACAGCGCCGATAGGCCGAAATAGCGGGTCGAACCGGCGCTTTTCCACCGCTTGCCGGCGTCCCTGTCCCCGGATAATCCCGATCGTGCGGTCGACCGCGGCCGCCAGCAAAGGATGGACGGATTCATGGCTGAGATCATCTGCGTGATCGGCAACAAGGGCGGCACCGGCAAGACCACGCTATCGCACATGCTGTGCCAGGGCCTGGGCCTGCTCGGCCAGCGCGCCGCCTGCGTGCTCACCGACACCTCGCGCGAGCCGCTGTCGCCCGCCGGCCGGCGCTACGTCACCGCCGATGCCCGCACCCGCGAGGCGCTGACCAAGGTCGTGGACAAGCTGCGCGGACTCGACGACTGGATCGGCATCATCGACGGCGGCGGCAACCGCACCGAGATGGACCGCAAGCTCTATGCACTGTCGGACATCGTGCTGCTGCCGTTCCGCGAATCGCACGAGGACATCCGCACCGTGCTGCGCGACCTCGAGATGTTCCCGCGCGCCTACGCCGTTCCTTCGCAGTGGCCGAACAACGCCTGGCAGCGCGACGCCGCCGACCGCGCCGTCGCGCAGCTGATGCATGCCCACCGCCACCGTATCCTGCGCCCGGTCAACGCGCTGTCGTCCTCGAAGCTGCTGCTGCAGCGGCAGATACCGGAACAGCTGCCGACGCCGCTGGCCAACGCCTGCCGTTCGATCGCCCGCCAGGTGCTGCAGGTTCTCGAGATCGACTTCGCCGAAGCCGCCGACGACGAACACCTCGACGACGTCGAGCCGCTGCCGGCAACGGAGCGGCCCCTGCGCCTGGCCGGCGCGGCGCGGCGCTCCCACTGAGCCAGGCCGGACGGCCCCGCTCCGCTCAAAGCCGCGCGCCGCAGCGCGACATCACGACCAGCGCCTGGGCGCGGCTCGACACGTCGAGCGCGCGGAAGATCGCCGTCATATGCACCTTGACCGTGCCTTCCGAAACCCCTAGCAGGTCGGCGATCTCCCGGTTGGTCCTGCCCGCGGCGAGCAGTTCGAGCACGCGCCCCTGGGCCGCGGTCAGGCCGTAGCGCTCGCTGGCCGGCAAGCGGGCCCGCTTTGCCGGCTGCGCAGCCGTTTTCGCCTCGGGCAGATGCACTCCGCCTTCGAGCACGTCCCTGACCGCCTGCAGCAGCACTTCGCTGGAACTGGATTTCGACACGTAGCCGGAAGCGCCGGCCTTGATCGCGCGCCTCACCGATGCCTCGTCGTCGATCGCCGACACCACCACGGCCGGAATCTCGGGGAAGCGCTTCGCCAGGATGGCGAGCAGGGAGAAGCCGCTCATGTCGGGCAGCATCAGGTCGATCACCGCCAGGTCGATGTCGCCGTCGGCATCGAGGCAGGCCAGCGCCTGGTCGGCGCTGCTCGCCTCGACGCACACCAGCCCCGCCTGCAGCCGTGCCAGGCTCTGTGCCATGGCTTCGCGGACGAGGGCATGATCCTCGACGATGAGTATCCTGCTTGCATGCCGTTCCACCTGCAACACCACCCTCGCTGTCGTATGCCGGCGAAGCATAGCATGCAGGCCGGCAGGGTCTTTCACCCCGTGCGGCCGAAAACGGCGACAATCGCTTCCCCTGCGCACGGGCGTCTGCCGACGGCGGCCGTGCGCACTCTGAGACAGGAGGAGGACAGGCCATGATTTCGGACTGGGGCGTCCGTTCGCGGGTGATGCTGGCGGCCGTGCTGCCGATGCTGATCCTCGCCGCAATCATGACCACCGTATTCACCGGCCTGCGCCTCTCCGATCTGGACGAGGCGCTCGCTGCGCGCGGCCGCGCCTTCGCCCGCCAGCTCGCGGCGGCGAGCGAGCAGGCCATGTTCGCCGGCAACACCAAGGCGCTGCAGCAGATCGCCTCGTCCGCGACCGGTGAAGACGACGTCCTGGCCGTGCACATCTTCGATCGCGACGGCCAGTTGCTGGCGCTCAGCCGGCAGGCCACCGACCCGCCGGCGCCTCCGCTGCCGGAGCCCCGGCTCGCGCCCCCGCTGGAAGCCCGCTCCACCTTGCTGCAGGACGGCATGCTGCTGCGGCTGGCCGAGACGATCCGGCCGATGCCGATCGACATCGACGACGGCATTTCGCTCGCGCCGGCCGATGCGCCGCACATCGACCTGGCCCGCCCGCAGGGAATCGTGGTGCTCGATCTCTCGCTCGAACGGCTGCAGCAGCGCCGCACCGAACTGCTGCTGGCCGGCATCGGCTCGATGCTGGTGGTGCTGTTCGCCAGCCTGCTGCTGGCCGCACGCCTGAGCCGCGGCGTCACCGGCCCCATCCGTGCAGTCGCCGACGTCGTGCTGCGCATCGGCCACGGCCGGCTGCACGAACGCGCCGCAGCCCGCGGCGGCGGCAGCCTGCAGCGCCTGGCGCGAGGCGTGAACGAAATGGCCGAGCGCCTCGAGCATGCGCATGACCACATGCGCCGCCAGATCGACGAGGCCACCGCCGAACTGCGTGCCCGCACGGCCGAAGCCGAACATGCCAACGCGTCGAAATCGCATTTCCTCGCCGCCGCCAGCCACGATCTGCGCCAGCCGATGCATGCGCTCGGCCTGTTCATCTCGGAGCTGTCGCAGCAGGCGCTCGATGCACGCAGCCGGCAGATCGTCGATCGCATCGCCGCCTCGGCCAGCGCGATGGAGCAACTGCTCGACAGCCTGCTCGACATCTCGCGCCTGGATGCCGGCGTGCTGGTGCCGGTCGTCCGCAGCTTCGATCCCGCCCCCATTCTCGAGCGCATCCGCGACGAGCAGCGGCCCGCCGCCCGGGCACGCGGCATCCGGCTGTACCTGCGGCAGCCGGCGACGCAGCGGTACGTGCGCAGCGACCCGATGCTGTTCGAGCGGATCGTCGGCAACCTCGTCAGCAACGCCGTCCGCCATACGCGGGACGGCAGCATCCTGATCGCATGCCGCGGCCGCGGCGACGCCCTGCGCGTGGAAGTGCGCGACGACGGCCCCGGCATCCCGGCCGAATTCCAGCAGGCGATCTTTCAGGAGTTCGTGCAGCTCGGCAACCCCGAGCGCGCACGCGACAAAGGGCTCGGCCTCGGCCTGGCGATCGTGCGCCGCCTGGTCGACCTGCTCGGCCACCGCCTGGAGCTGCGCTCGGCCCCCGGACGGGGATCGGTGTTCGCCCTCGAGCTGCCCTTCGGCCCCCTCGAAGCCGAGACTGCCGCAAACGAGGAAGTCCGTGCTCTCGGCAGCCTCAGCGGTGTCCGCGTCGCCGTGGTGGAAGACGATCCGCTGGTGCGGGACGCCATGCTCGGTCTGCTCGCTTCCTGGGGCTGCGAACTGATCGTCGCCAACGACGCCGAGCACCTGCTCGAACAGCTCGAGGACGAAGCCGAGCCGATCGAAATCCTCATCTCCGACCTGCGCCTGGGCGGTGCGCTCGACGGCATCGAACTCGCACAGAAGCTGCGCCGGGAGCGCCAGGCGCCGCCATTGCACGCAGTGCTGATCAGTGGCGACACCGCGCCCGAGGCGCTCGCCCGCGCCCGCGCAGCCGGCCTGCCGCTGCTGCACAAGCCGCTGCGCCCGGCCAAACTGCGCGCACTGATGCACCGCATGCTCGGCGGCCATTGAGCTGCGCGAATGCGGATGCAGCAGCGAGACGATCCATCGGTTACTATTCGGTCATCACCACCACTTATCGGGAGCGTGTCAATGTCTCAAGATCACAACGCGCAGGATCCGCTCGAATTCGTTCGCGGCATGTGGAGCAGCATGGGCTTTTCGCTTCCCGGCATGGTCACGCCCACCCTCGACGTCGACGAGCTCGACAAGCGCATCACCGACATGAAGGCGGTCGAAGGCTGGCTGAAGATGAACCTGAACATGCTGCAGATGAGCATCCAGGGTCTGGAACTGCAGCGCGCCGCGCTCTCGGCGGTCAAGGCGATGAGCACGCGCTCCGACTCGGACGAGGCGGGGCCCGATATCAGCACCAATCCCTTTGCCGCAGCGGCGGCGATGTGGCCCTGGAACCTGATGAATCCGGCCGAACAACCGCAGGCCGACACCGCCGCGCCCGCGGCCGAAGCCAAGGCGAGCCCCCGCAGCACTCGGCGCAAGCCTGCCGGCGACAAGTAAGGCCAGGCGCAAGACCTGCACCCGGCGGGCACCGCCCGGCTCCGGCCTGAGGTGCCCGTTGTTTCGCTCTGCCCGCAGCCGGCCCCGCGTCAGATGACGCCCGCCTCG
The DNA here is from genome assembly GCF_001591165.1 of Thauera butanivorans NBRC 103042. Lineage (GTDB taxonomy): Bacteria > Pseudomonadota > Gammaproteobacteria > Burkholderiales > Rhodocyclaceae > Thauera > Thauera butanivorans. Next base: position 14,563 of record NZ_BCUG01000071.1, on the reverse strand, counting down.
CGCAGGCGCGCGATGTCGGCCACGCTCAAGCCAGCCTCGCCCAGCACCGCGTCGCTGTCGGCGCCCGCCACTGCCGGCGCCGGCCGGAAGACCTGTTCCGGCATGCCCGACAGCTTCACCGGCGGGCCGAACTGGCGCACGCCATCCACCTCGACCACCATGCCGCGCGCTTGCAGTTGAGGGTTCTCCAGGCTTTCGTCCAGGCTCAGCACCGGCGTCACGCAGCAATCCACGCCATCGAACAGCGCCACCCACTCGGCCTGGCTGCGGCGGGCGAAAATGGCCGCGACCTCGGCCCTGGCCCGTTCTCCGGCTTCGCCGCTCGCCAGGTGGAAAGGCTTCAGGTCCGGCCGTTCGAGCGCATCGCAGACCATGTTCCAGAACTTCTCTTCCAACGCGCCGACCGCCATGTAGCGGCCGTCGGCGGTGCGATACACGCCGTAGCACGGCACCTGGCCGGTCAGCAGATCCTCGCCGCGCGGCCTCACTCGCCCGTTCGCCAGCACTTCGGCCAGCGGGAAGATGGCATGGGCCATCACGCCATCGGTCATCGACACATCGACCATCCTCCCCTTGCCGCTCGCGCGGGCATCGACCAGTGCCGCCAGGATGCCGAACAGGGCGGTCATGGTGCCGCCGAGCAAATCACCCAACTGCAGGTTGGAAAGCGCCGGCGCGCCGCCCGCGGCACCGATCTGGTCGAGCACGCCGGCATAGCCGATGTAGTTGATGTCGTGCCCGGCGCGCTGCGCATAGGGGCCGGTCTGGCCGTAGCCGGAGATGCTGCAGAACACCAGGCGCGGATTGATCCGCGCCAGCGCGGCGTAGCCGATGCCGAGCTTGTCCATCACCCCCGGCCGGAAGCCTTCGACCAGGATGTCGGCGTCCGCCACCAGCTTCTCGAACACCGCCCTGCCTTCCGGATGCTTGAGATCCAGGCGCAGGCTGCGCTTGTTGCGATTGACCACCTGGTAGAACCAGCTGGTGTCGCCGCCCATCGCACCCATGCCGCGCGCGTAGTCGCCGGCGCCGGTGTCCTCGATCTTGATGACGTCGGCACCGTAGTCGGCCAGATGCTGCGTCGCCAGCGGGCCGGGCAGCAAGCGTGTCAGATCGAGCACGCGCACGCCGGCCAGCGGCGCGCGTGCGGAATCACAGGGGGTTTCGGCCATGGGCATCCTCACACGAGAACGGCGCCCGCAGGCGCCGCACGGTAAAACGGAACGGACGCAGCTTACGCGTAGGTCCGCATGTCGTCGATCACCTTGCCGTCATTGGCGAGCGCCCCGCCCGGCAGGAAAGCGACCTCGCCACGCAGCTTGGTCAGCTCGCGCAGGCTGGCGGCGATCGCCGCCGCCAGCGTCTCGCCGCCGCCGCCGGCGACTTCGCACATCAGCGTCATGCGGTCGTTGAGGTCGGGGTTGTCCACCACCAGCCGCGCACGGGTGATCTCGGGATGGCGCTTGACGACCTGGGCGATCTGCCCCGGATGCACGAACATGCCCTTGACCTTGGTCGTCTGGTCGGCCCGGCCCATCCAGCCCTTGATGCGCAGATTGGTCCGCCCGCAGGGCGGGGCGCCGGGCAGCAGCGCCGACAGGTCGCCGGTGCCGAAGCGGATCAGCGGGTAGTCGGGATTGAACGTGGTCACGACCACTTCGCCCACTTCGCCGGGCGCGACCGGATCGCCGGTGCCCGGACGGACGATCTCGACCACGACGTCCTCGTCCACCACCAGCCCTTCGCGCGCCTCGGTCTCGTAGGCGATCAGGCCGATGTCGGCGGTGGCATAGGCCTGGAAGGCCTGGATGCCGCGCGCGGCGAAGGCGTCGCGCAGGCTGGGGGGAAAGGCTTCGCCGGAGACGAAGGCCTTGGTGAAGGACGGCCTGAGGCCGAACTCCTCCGCCTTGTCCAGCAGGATGCGCAGGAAGGACGGCGTGCCGACATAGGCATCGGGCCGCAGGTCGGCGATCGCCGCCAGCTGCTGCTCGGTCTGGCCGGTGCCGGCCGGAAAGACCGTGCAGCCCAGCGCATGGGCCGCCGTTTCCATCATCGAGCCGGCTGGCGTGAAATGGTAGGAGAAGGTGTTGTGCACCAGATCGCCGGCGCGGAAGCCGGCCGCAAACAGGGCGCGGGCGAGGCGATAGTAGTCGGCACGCGCGCCCTCGGGTTCGTACAGCGGCCCGGGCGAAGCGAACACCCGCCGGCAGGCCGCGCCCCAGCCGACGGCGGCAAAGCCGCCGAAGGGCCTCGCAGCCTTCTGCAGCTCCAGCAGTTCCGACTTGCGCGTGACCGGCAGCGCGGCAAGCGCGGCGCGGCTCGACACCGCAGCGGGGTCGACGTCCGCGAGCAGTCTGGCGAAGGCCGGCGCGTTCGCGCGCGCATGGGCGATCTGCGCCGGCAGGCGCGCCATCAGCTCGCGCTCGCGTTGATCTGGATCGCGGGTTTCCCGCTCATCGTAGAAATTCATGTCGGCATCCCTGTTCGCTGCGTTGTGGAATTCGCTGCGGCGCCCGTGCTCAGCTCAGCCAGCGCTTGCGGCGGCGGTAATGCTTGACCTCGCGGAAGCTCTTGCGCCCTTCGCCCGACAGGCCGAGGTAGAACTCCTTGACGTCCTCGTTGCTCGCCAGCTCCTGCGCCGCGCCTTCCATGACGATGCGGCCGTTCTCGACGATGTAGCCGAAATCCGCATAGCGCAGCGCCACCATGGTGTTCTGTTCGGCGAGCAGGAAGCTCACCTTTTCCTTGGCGTTGAGATCCTTGACGATCTCGAACACCTCTTCGACGATCTGCGGCGCCAGGCCCATCGAAGGCTCGTCCAGCAGCACCATGTTGGGGTTCGACATCAGCGCCCGGCCGATCGCGCACATCTGCTGCTCGCCGCCCGAGGTATAGGCCGCCTGGCTGGTGCGGCGCGTCTTCAGGCGCGGGAAATAGGTATAGACCTTGTCGAGATTGGCGGCGATCTCGCCCTTGTCGCTGCGGGTGTAGGCGCCGGCGAGCAGGTTTTCCTCGATCGTCAGGTGGGCGAAGCAGTGGCGCCCCTCCATCACCTGCACGACGCCGCGGCGCACCAGGTCGGACGGCGACAGCGCTTCGACGCGCTCGCCACGGTACTCGATCATGCCCTTGGTGACTTCGCCGCGCTCGCCCTTGAGCAGGTTCGAGATCGCCCGCAGCGTGGTGGTCTTGCCCGCGCCGTTGCCGCCCAGGATGGCGACGATGCGGCCTTCCGGCACCTGCAGCGATACCCCTTTCAGCACCAGCACCACGTGGTTGTAGATGACCTCGATGCCGTTCACGTTCAGGAGGATGTTGGACTCGGGAGCCGGAGGCGCATTCGTCGTGGAGGTGTTCATCGTCTCATCCGCTGTTGATGCGGGCGCCGCGTTCGGGCGGCGGCCCGTCCTGATTCATGGCAACCCCGGCCCCTTGCGGGACCGGGGCGCAAGGCTCAAGCCTTGCAGTCGTCGGCGCTGCGGCGCTGGATGCGCTTCTCGGCGGCGTAACGGTCGGCCGCTTCCTTGACCAGGGGATCGATCACGCTCTTGTCGCCCTCGTACCAGGTCTCGCCCATCACCCACTTGCCGCCGTCCCACTGATGGACGCGCGCCCACGACGATCCCATGTGGTCGTCGCACGAGGTCTTGATCGGGCGCACCACGCCGGCCAGGCCCAGCTCTTCCAGGCGCTTGTCGTCGATGTCGAGGTTCTCGAAGCCCCAGCGCACCTGCTCGGGCGTCACCACCTTGCCCTGGCCGTACTGTTCCTGGGCGCGGCGGATGGCTTCCACCGTGAGCATGGAGATGAGCATGCCGCGGGTGTAGAGCACCGAGCCGACCTCGTCGCGCGGACCGGAGCCCTGGCCGGCGTCATGCACCTTCTTCAGGATGTCCTGGATCAGCGGGTAGCCGGTGCCGTTGGGGTTCAGCGCCAGCGCGTTGTAGCCCTTGGCGTTGGCGCCGACGTCCTTGACGTCCGGCTCGGCGCCGGCCCACCACACGCCGTACATCTTCTCGCGCGGGAAGCCGGTGGCCACCGCTTCCTTCAGCGCGGTGGAGTTCATCACCCCCCAGCCCCACAGCAGCACGTAGTCGGGACGGTCGCGGCGCACCTGCAGCCAGGTGGCCTTCTGTTCCACGCCCGGCGCCGTCACCGGCAGCAGGTTGAGCTGGAAGCCGTGCATCTCGGCGCGCTTCTGCAGCAGCGGGATCGGCTCCTTGCCGAACGGCGAGTCGTGATAGACCAGCGCGATCTTCTTGCCCTTGAGCTTGTCCAGCCCGCCTTCCTTCTCGCCCAGGTGCTGGATCAGGATGTCGGCCGCGGTCCAGTAGCTGCCCATCAGCGGGAAGTTCCACTTGAACACGCCGCCGTCCTGCGACGCCGCCAGGCCGTAGCCCAGCGTGATCAGCGGAATCTTGTCGATCGGCGCCTTGTCGGTCAACGCGAAGGTGATGCCGGTGGATTGCGGATCGAACGACGAGGCGCCGCGGCCCTTCAGGCGCTCGTAGCACTCCACGCCCTTGTCGGTGGCATAGCCGGTTTCGCATTCCTCATAGGCGATCCTGACGCCGTTCACGCCGCCATTGGCGTTCACGTACTTCAGATAATCCTGCTTGCCATTGGCCCAGGGGATGCCGTTGGGCGCGTAGGCACCGGTGCGGTAGGACAGCAGCGGGATGTACTGCTCCTGCGCCACGGCGGGGGTGGCGAAGGATGCCGCACCCAGGGTGGCGAGCGTCGCTGCGAGAGCCAGAGGTTTGAATTTCATGGGTGTCTCCTCGTGTTTTTGGTGAGTGGTACGTACCGCGTACCCGGAAGCTGCAACGAAAGCCCGAACTCCGCATCGATTCGGGCACCGCACCGGAAAATCAGTGCGGGAAGGGCCATAGCCGCATCTTCTGCTTGCCCACGCTCCACAGCTTGGCCAGGCCGTGCGGCTCGACGATCAGGAAGAACACGATCAGCGCACCGAAGATCATGTGCACCAGATGGGAGACGGTGGCCGTGGAGATGGGAATGCCCAGCCAGTGCGGCAACTGGTCGAGCACCACCGGCAGCAGCACCATGAAGGCCGCGCCGAGGAAAGCACCGGAAATCGAGCCCAGCCCGCCGATGATGACCATGAACAGCAGCTGGAAGGAGCGGTCGATGGAGAAGGCCGCCGGCTCCCAGGCGCCCAGATACACGAAGGCCCACAGCACGCCGGCCACGCCGACGATGAAGGAGCTCACCGCGAAGGCCGTCAGCTTGGCGTACACCGGGCGGATGCCGATCACCGCCGCCGCCACGTCCATGTCGCGGATCGCCATCCACTGGCGGCCGATGGCGCTGCGCGTCAGGTTCTTGGCCATCAGCGCGAACACGCACACCACCACCAGGCAGAACAGGTACTTGCTGACCGGCGACTCGATCGGAATGCCGAACACGTTCAGGTTGGCCACGCTCACCGAACCCGAGGTCGAATGGTTGGTGAACCAGCCGATGCGCAGGAAGGCCCAGTCGGTGAAGAACTGCGCCGCCAGCGTCGCCACCGCCAGGTACAGGCCCTTGATTCGCAGCGACGGAATGCCGAACAGCACGCCGATCACGGTCGCCGCCAGCCCGCCGAGCAGCATCGCCACGATCAGCGGCATGCCGTCGATGCGGACCATGAAGTTGTAGGCGGCATAGGCGCCCACCGCCATGAAGGCACCGGTGCCGAGCGAGATCTGGCCGCAGTAGCCGACCAGGATGTTGAGCCCCAGCGCCGCCAGCGCCAGGATCAGGAAGGGAATCAGGATGGCGCGGAAGAAGTATTCCGAGCCCAGCAGCGGCATCGCCACGAAGGCGACCAGCAGCAGCAGGCCGATCGCCCAGCGGTCCTGCAGGATGGGAAAGATCTGTTGGTCGGCCGCGTAGCTCGTCTTGAACTGGCCGTTTTCTCTGTACAGCATGCGGATGTTCTCCCGGAGTGCGTGACGCGGTCAGACGCGGTCGATGATCTTTTCGCCGAACAGCCCTTGCGGCCGCACCAGCAGGAAACCCAGCGCCAGCACGTAGGCGAACCAGATTTCGATGCCGCCGCCGAGCATCGGCCCGATGTAGATTTCCGACAGCTTCTCGCCCACGCCGATGATCAGCCCGCCGATGATCGCCCCCGGCACCGAGGTCAGCCCGCCCAGGATCACCACCGGCAGGGCCTTCAGCGCCACCAGCGACAGCGTGAATTGCACGCCCAGCTTGGAGCCCCAGATGATGCCGGCGATCAGCGCGGCGAAGCCCGCCACCGACCAGACGATGACCCAGATCGTGTTCAGCGGGATGCCGATCGACTGGGCGGCCTGGTGGTCGTCCGCCACCGCACGCAGCGCGCGGCCGGTCTTGGTCTTCTGGAAGAACAGCGCCAGCACGATCACCAGCAGCGCGGCGATCACCGCGGCGACGAGGTCTTCCTTGCTGACCATCACGCCGCCCTCGAACATGCCTTCGAGGATGAAGGCCGGGTCCTTCGGCATGCCGACGTTGATGCTGTAGATGTCGCTGCCGAACAGGGTCTGGCCGAAGCCGTCGAGGAAGTAGGCGATGCCCAGCGTCGCCATCAGCAGCGTGATGCCTTCCTGGTTGACCAGCTTGGACAGGCACAGGCGCTCGATCGCCCAGGCCAGCACCACCATCATCGCCATCGCCGCGATGAAGGCCAGCAGGTTGGCCAGCAGCAGGCTCTCGAAGCCAAACCACTTCGGGAACCATTCGGCGAAGCGCGCCATCGCCAGCGCGGCGAACAGCACCATCGCCCCCTGGGCGAAATTGAACACGCCCGAGGCCTTGTAGATCAGCACGAAGCCGAGCGCGACCAGCGAATACAACATGCCGGCCATCAAGCCGCCGAACAAGGTTTCAAGAAAGAATCCCATGACTGTGTCCCCGCTCAGTGCGACGTGCCAAGGTAGGCACGGATGACGTCTTCGTTGCTGCGCACCTCGTCCGGCGCGCCGTCGCCGATCTTCTTGCCGTAGTCGAGCACCACGACACGATCGGAAATGTCCATCACCACCCCCATGTCGTGCTCGATCAGCACGATGGTGGTGCCGAACTGGTCATTGACGTCGAGGATGAAGCGGCACATGTCCTGCTTCTCCTCCACGTTCATGCCGGCCATCGGCTCGTCGAGCAGCAGCATCGACGGCTCCGCCGCCAGCGCGCGGCCCAGCTCGACGCGCTTCTGCAGGCCGTAGGGGAGCTGCCCCACCGGCGTCTTGCGCACGTCCTGGATCTCGAGAAAATCGATGATCTCCTCCACCTTCTCGCGGTGGGCGATCTCCTCCTTCTGCGCCCGGCCCCAGTACAGCGCCATCTGCAGGATGTTGCTCTTCATCATCAGGTTGCGGCCGGTCATGATGTTGTCCAGCACGCTCATGCCCTTGAACAGCGCGATGTTCTGGAAGGTGCGGGCGATGCCCTGGCGCGCCGCCATGTAGGGCTCGAGCCGCTTGCGCTCCTGGCCGCGGTAGAGGATCCGGCCTTCCTGCGGGTGATAGACGCCGTTGATGACGTTGAGCATCGAGCTCTTGCCGGCACCGTTGGGGCCGATGATCGAGCGGATCTCGTGCTCGCGCACGTCGAAGCTGATGTCGGTCAGCGCCTTCACGCCGCCGAAGCGCAGCGAGATGTTCTGCAGGTCCAGGATCACGTCGCCGAAGCGGCGGCCCGAATCCGCGGCGGCAGCCGAGGCGGCGGGGTTGATGTCGGTCATGTCCATTCCTCGTCTCCTCAGGCGGCGCGCTGGCCGGCCTGCGGCGCAAAAGTCTTCGCTTCCTCGATGCGCAGGTCGGCCGAGACCTTGCCGACGCGGCCGTCCTCGTAGGTAACCTGGGTCTCGATGAACTGGCGCGCGCGGCCCTCGAACAGCGCATCGACCAGCACCGCGTACTTGTCGGCGATGAAGTTGCGGCGCACCTTGCGCGTGCGGGTCAGTTCGCCGTCGTCGGCGTCCAGCTCCTTGTGCAGGATCAGGAAGCGCTTGATCTGCGCGCCGCTCATGTTCGGATCGGCGGCGAGGTCGGCATTAACCTTCTCGACGCAGTCGCGGATCAGCGCATACACGGCATCCTGCGAGGCGAGGTCGGTGTAGCCGGAATAGGCCATGCCTTTCTTCTCGGCCCAGTTGCCCACCGCCTCGAGATCGATGTTGATGAAGGCAGTGGCGAAATCCTTGCCGCTGCCGAAGGTCACCGCCTCCTTGACGTGCTGGAAGAACTTGAGCTTGTTCTCGATGTAGTTGGGCGCGAACATCGAGCCGTCGGCCATCTTGCCGACGTCCTTGGCCCGATCGATGATCTTCAGGTGCCCATCCTCGTCGAAATAGCCGGCATCACCGGTCATGAAGTAGCCGTCGGCATTGATCGCCTCGGCGGTGGCGTCCGGCCGCTTGTAGTAGGCCTTCAGCAGCATCGGCCCCTTGACCAGGATCTCGCCGTTGTCGGCGAGCTTGACCTCGACGTAGGGCGCCGGCTTGCCCACCGAGTCGAGCTTGATCTCGCCGTCGGGCTGCAGGCAGACGTAGGCGCAGGTCTCGGTCTGGCCGTACAGCTGCTTCAGGTTGATGCCGATCGAGCGGTAGAAGCGGAACAGGTCGGGGCCGATCGCCGCGCCGGCGGTGTAGGCGACGCGGATGCGGCTCATGCCGAGCACGTTCTTCAGTGGCCCGTACACCAGCAGATTGCCCAGCCAGTACTGGAAGCGGTCGCCGCCGGAGACCGGCTTGCCGTCCAGGATGTCGGAGCCGCAGCGGCGGGCGACCTCCATGAAATGGTGGAACATGCCGCGCTTCAGCGCGCTGGCGTCCTCCATGCGGATCATGACCTGGGTCAGCAGGTTCTCGAACACGCGCGGCGGCGCGAAGTAGTAGGTGGGGCCGATCTCGCGCAGGTCGGTCATCACCGTCTCGCCGGACTCCGGGCAGTTGATCGTGAAGCCGGCCACCGTCGCCTGGGCGAAGGAGAACAGGTGATCGCCCACCCAGGCCATCGGCAGGTAGGACAGGATGTCCTCGCGCTCGGTCAGCGCATCGAACTGGATTGCGCCGCGCGCCGCCGAGATGAAAGCCTCGTGGGTCTGGCACACGCCCTTCGGCTTGCCGGTGGTCCCCGAGGTGTAGAGCATCACCGAGATGTCGTCCGGCGCGCCCTTGGCGATCTCGCCATCGAGGAAATCCGGTCTTTCCTGCGCCCAGGCACGGCCGGCCTCCTGCAGCGCGTCCAGCGCCATCAGCAGGGGCTGGTCGTACTTGCGCAGGCCGCGCGGATCGTCGTAGATCACGTGCTGGAGCAGCGGCGTCTCGGCGGCGATCTCCAGCATCTTGTCGACCTGCTCCTGGTCCTCGACGATGGCGAACTTGACCTCGGCGTCCTGCAGCACATAGACCATCTCCTGCGCCACGGCGTCCTGGTACATCATCACCGGAATGCCGCCGAGGCACTGGCAGGCCATCACCGACCAGTACAGCCGCGGCCGGTTGTCGCCGACGATGGCCAGGCGGTCGCCGCGCTTGAAGCCGAGCTTCGCCAGGCCGCAGGCGATCGCCCGCACGTTGTCGGCCACCTGGCCCCAATCGTAGGTCTGCCAGATGCCGTATTCCTTCTCGCGCATGGCGGGCTGCTGCGGCCGCTGCCTGGCATGGTGCATCAGGTAGCGCGGAAAGGTATCCAGCCCCGCATCCCGCCGGTCGTTGTCGGACATGCCCCTCTCTCCTCCAGTGTCGTACTGCCTGTCTCCTCGGCCGCTGCTCTGGTTTCGTCCTGCGGTCCGGGTGCGACACGGCATGCCGCCCGTGTCGATTCAGGCTGCAGTCTCGCAAGCCATGTTTGCGCAACTGTTTGCAGAATGTAGTGAATTGTTGCAATCGCCGAATCCGCGCCCCGCCGTGGCCGGCTGCCGCCGGCGCCCGGGCTCCGGACGCCGTTCGGGCAACGCCCGGGAGCCGAATTCGCGCTAGACTTCGACGGCACGGAGAGTTTGCCCACGAGCGCTGGCCGGCAGGGGGTTTGCCCGCCTCGGGCGCCACCGCGTCCAGCAATGAGGATGTCGTCCCCATGGAACACAAGGTCTTCACCAAGCCGGTCCACGTCACGACCTGGATGGGCGTTTTCCTGGCGCTGGTGGCGCTGCTCGCGGCGGTGCTGGTGCCGCAGCTCAAGCACGCCTTTCTCGCCAACCCCGGCTTCAACGGCGTGATCCTGTTCGTGCTGGCGATCGGCATCGCCGTCAATCTGCGCCAGGTGTGGCGGCTGCAGCGCGAAGTCCTGTGGATCGAAGCTTTCCAGCGCCATCCGGAAGCCGCACCGGACCTGCGCCCCGTGCTGCTGGCGCCGATGGCGCGGCTGCTGTCGAACCGGCGGCGCGGCGAGTCGCACCTGTCGCCGGCCTCGATGCGCACCCTGCTCGACAGCGTGCAGATCCGCCTCGAAGAACAGCGCGACCTGTCGCGCTACATCGTCGGCCTGCTGATCTTCATCGGCCTGCTCGGCACCTTCTGGGGCCTGCTCATCACCATCCGCTCGATCAGCGAGATCATCGGCAACATGAGTGTCGGCACCGATCCGGTGGCGATGTTCGAGAGCCTCAAATCCCATCTCGACGAACCGCTCGGCGGCATGGCGACCAGCTTCTCGACCTCGCTGTTCGGCCTCGCCGGTTCACTCATCGTCGGTTTTCTCGATCTGCAGGCCGGGCATGCGCAGAACCGCTTCTACAACGAGCTGGAAGAATGGCTGTCGCACATCACGCGGCTGCCCTCCGCCACCGGCCTCGAAGGCGAGGCGAGCGTGCCGGCCTACGTGCAGGCCCTGCTGGAACAGACCGCCGAAGGCATGGAGCGCATGCAGCGCACCGCGGTCGAGTCCGAACGCGAACGCCGCGTCACCGCCGAGCACCTCGCCGAACTCAACACCCAGATCGGCCGCCTGACCGAGCTCATCGGCCGCGAATCGCGCGACCTGTCGGCGCTGTCCTCGTCGCAGGAAGACCTGCGCGGCCTGATCCGCCAGCTCGCCCAGCAGCCGGCGCAAGGCACGCAGACCGCCCAGTTCTCGGAAGAACTGCGCGCCGAACTGCGCCTGCTGTCGCGCACCATCGCCGCGGCGCTCGGCGGGCAGAAGGCAAGCTGAGCGATGGCCCGCCTGAACCAACGCCGCGCGCTGGACTTCTGGCCCGGCTTCGTCGACGCCCTGGCCTCGCTGCTGATAGCGCTGGTATTCGTGATCCTGATCTTCGTCATCGGCCAGTTCGTGCTCAGCGACGCGGTCAGCGGGCGCGACCGCGCGCTGGCGCGCCTCAATGCCGAACTGGCGGCACTGGCACAGACGCTGAGCCTGGAACAGTCGGCGCGCGAGCGGGCCGACGCGCAGGTCGGCGAACTGAGCGCTTCGCTGGCCGCCACCGAGCGCGAACGCGAAGCCCTGTCCACCGAACTGTTCAGCGCCCGCGACGAACTCCACGCCGCACAGGACGAAGCCCGCGCGCAGCGCGAGGAAGCCGCCCGGCTGGGCGCCGGCATCGCCGCACTCGAACGCCTGAAGGCCGAACTCGAAGCCGAAGTCGCGCGCCTGGCCAGCGCCCTCGACACCAGCGAACGCGGCCTCAAGGAACAGACCGAGATGTCCGCACAGGCCATCGCCCAGGTCGAACTGCTCAATCGCCAGCTCGCCGCCGTGCGCACCCAGCTCGAACAGCTCAACACCGCGCTGGCCGCCGCCGAAGCGGCCGCGCGCGACAAGGATCTCAGGATCGAGGAACTGGGGCGCGAACTGAACCTGGCGCTGGCCGCCCGCGTGCAGGAGCTGGCCCGCTACCGCTCGGAATTCTTCGGTCGCCTGCAGGCCGTGCTCGGCGACCGCAAGGACATCCAGATCGTCGGCGACCGCTTCGTGTTCTCGAGCGAAGTGCTGTTCCCGACCGCCTCGGACGAAGTCAGCGCGGACGGCATGGTCCAGCTCACCCGCCTGGCCGAAACGCTGAAGACGCTGGCCGCCGAGATCCCGGCCGACCTGCCCTGGGTGCTGCAGGTCGATGGCCACACCGACCGCCGGCCGATCTCCACGCCGCGCTTCCCGTCCAACTGGGAACTCTCCACCGCGCGCGCGCTGGCCATCGTCAAGATCCTGCGCGGCCAGGGCATTCCGCCGCAACGCCTAGCGGCAACCGGCTACGGCGAATTCCATCCGCTCGACGCGCGCACCAGCGACGAAGCCTACGCCCGCAACCGCCGCATCGAACTCAAGCTCACCAGCCGCTGACGCCAGCTGCCATCCTGTCAGCCCCCTTTTGCCGAGCCTTGCGCTGCCCCCTTCGCCGACTCCAGGTCCTCGACCACCAGCGACAGGGCATCGGTCGACAGCAGCACCTCGATCAGCGACAGCACCAGCGACAGGGCGAGCGTCAGGATGCTGGCGCCGAACAGCAGCTTGCCCGGCAGGTCGGCGTCCATGAACAGCGCGAACATCGACAGCGCGCACAGCAGGAAGCTGAACACGCCGAAACCCTGCATGTACTTGGTCAGCAGGATGCGGCGCTTGAGCCCGGGCAGCTGGCGCTGCACCAGTTCGCCGCTGCGGTCGACGGATGAATTCAGTTGGCGGATGACTTGCGCCAGCGTCAGGAAACGGTTGGTGTAGGCGAGCAGCAACAGCGAGATCGCCGGAAACAGCAGCGCCGGTGTGGTCAGGTTCATCATGGCCGGCAGTGTAACTCCGGCCGGCTTGCGCAGTCTCGGCCCTCCGGTTCCCTGGCCCCCCGCTCGTCCCCCTCGTGTCAGACCTTTATCCGTGCCAGGGCGGCATCGAGCCCGCAGGACACCTCGGCCAGGCTGCGCGACGCGTCGGCGATGCCGCTCACCGCGGCCGAGGACTCCCCGGCGCGGCGGGCGATGCCCTCGGCGCTGCCGGCGATCGAGGTCACGGCGGCCGATTGCTCGCGGGTGGCCAGCTCGATGCCGTCGATCAGGCCCAGGCTGTTCTCGGCCGAGGCGCGGATCGCCGCCAGGGCCGCCTGGGTCTCTTCGATCAGGCCGACGCTGAGGCGCACCTGCGTAGTGCCGGATTCGGCATTGCCGGCCGCGGTCCGGGTTTCGTCGTGCAACGAACCGATGATGGCGCCGATCTCGCCCGTCGCCGCCGTCGTCCGCTCGGCCAGCTTGCGCACCTCGTCCGCCACCACCGCGAAGCCGCGTCCCCATTCGCCCGCCCGTGCCGCTTCGATCGCAGCATTGAGCGCCAGCAGATTGGTCTGATCGGCGATCTCCTTGATGACGATGGCGATGTTGCCGATCTCGCCCGAGGCCGCTCTGAGCCTGTCCATGCTGGCAGCGGTTTCGCCCACCGTCCGCGCCAGTTGCCCGATCTCGCTCACGGCCCGTTCCGCCTGCGCCATGCCGTCGGCAGCGGCGCGCTGCGTCTCGCGTGCGGCCTCGGCGGAGGCAAGCGCATGCTCGGCCACTTCGCCCACCGCCACGGTCACCTGCTCGACCGCCGCCGCGGTGGAGGACGCCTCCTCGCTCATGCCCGCCGCACCGCTCGACACCAGGCCACTCGACTGCTTCAGCGTATCCGACTGCACCACGATCCGCTCTGCCGCCTCGCGGACATTGATCAGGATCGCCTGCAGGTTGGCCATCATCGCGTTGAAGGCGTCTCCGATCGCACGCACTTCGCCACCGCCTTCGATATGGACGACACGGCGCAGATCACCATCCCGCTGCGTTGCCGACATGGTTTCGCGCAGGCGGGACAAATCCGCCCGCACGCCTCGCATCACGCCGAACTGCAGCCAGCCGCCAGCCGCGAGGACCGCTGCCAGCGCCGCCCAAAGCCAGGCATCGGACAAGGCCCGGCCACCGAGTGCGGCCAAGGCCAGCATCGCCACACCGGCTGCCGCGACGCCCAGCCCGAAGCCGAAGCGTCCTGCCAGCGACCAGTCCGACAAGCGCCCCGCCAGCCCGGTCCGGACCACGCGTCCCTCACGCACCTCGAAGCGGCCGGGACGGCTGCGCATCCGGCGATAGGCGGCATCGACCTCGGCAATCGTCGCCCGATCGACATGGCGCCGCACGGATTCGTAGCCGATCACCTTGCCGTTCTCGCGCACCGGCGAGGCGAACGCCTGCACCCAGTAGAAACCGCCGTCCTTGCGGCGGTTCTTGACGTAGCCGCTCCAGGGTTCGCCCGCCTTCAGCGCCCGCCACAGATCCCCAAAGGCCTCCGGCGGCATGTCGGGATGGCGGACGACGTTGTGCGGCCGGCCGATCAGTTCCTCGCGGCTGAAGCCCGACAGGGCGACGAAGAGATCGTTTGCCGCGACGATCTTGCCCAGGCAGTCTGTCCGGCTGTAGATGAACTCGCCTTCCGGCACCAATGTCTCGACCGATGTCACGGGCTGGTTGTTTTTCATTTTTTGTTTCCGCCAGGGGATGTTTTCAGGGGGCACTTTCATCAACGGATACCAAAACCATTTCTTTAGCAATGGCACTACCCATATTAGATGCCCATTCCTGGCAATTCCATCCCCGGCCGTTGCCGGCTGGCGAAAA
>NZ_BCUG01000070.1 GCF_001591165.1 Thauera butanivorans NBRC 103042 | reverse complement strand
GGCGCAGGTTCTTGTGGATACCCAGCAAGTGGCCCACGCGCTCATACTGGTCACGGCTGGTGCCGATCGGTTTGCCGCTGCGATAGTTCGACAGGGCAGCACGATTGCTGGCGGCGATACCCAGCAGTGCAGCCTGATCCTCGGTGCTCAGCTTCCAGTGGTCGAACAAGGCCATGACCATCTTGGCCAGGGCACCACGGTCTTGTGACGCGCTCACTTCGCGCTTGGCTACGGCACCCATGCCTGACTCCTTGTGCGTGATTGGTCAGCGACTTGAGTATAGGATGACGTTTCGAATAGCACAAATATTGTTTTAAATAAAACAATCAGTGCGCCCGCAGCCAACGCGTCGGCAGCGTGGCGAGCAGCACACCCAGCACGGCCACGCCCAGCGCAAGCACCTGGGTGCCGTTGAGCGCTTCACCCAGCACCAGCGCTCCGACCACGCCGGCGGTCGGCGCATTGGTGGGGCTGATGCCGGCGATCATGCAAGCTGATGAGACTCCGCGGTCGACTGGTCAGCCAGTGCTCAGACGCCGCTGCACCACATCGAACAGTACCTGCGCGCCTTTGACGAGTTGCGCATCGTCGGTGTGTTCGCGCGGATTGTGGCTGATACCACCCCGACTGGGAACGAAGATCATGGCTGACGGCGCAATGCGCGCAATCATCTGCGCATCGTGGCCAGCGCCCGAGGTCATGCGCCGGTACGTGAAGCCGAAGCTCTTTGCCGAAGCTTCAATTTCATCGGCCAGACCGGCATCGAAGACCACTGGCTCAAATCGTGCCAAACGCTCGGTCTCGATCCCGACCCCCTCGCGCTCAGCGATCTCCAGCAGGAAATCGGCCAGCTGCTTTTCGGCAGCCTGCAGGCGGGCCTCGTCCGGATCACGCAGATCCACGGTGAAGCTCGCCTTGCGCGGGATGACGTTGATCAGATCAGGCTCCAGGCGCAGCGAGCCGGTCGTGGCCAACGTCGTGTCCGGAGCGGCGGCCACAACCTGCTCGCGCAGGAATGCCACGATGGCCGATGCGACATACCCTGCATCATGGCGTAGCCGCGTCGGCGTGGTGCCGGCATGGTTGGCGGTGCCATGCACGGTGATCTTCTGCCAGGAAATGCCTTGCAGGTTTTCGACCACGCCGATCTCGAGCCCCTCGGCTTCCAGGATGGGCCCCTGCTCGATGTGCAGCTCCAGGTACTCCCGCGGCATGATCGCCCCCGGCTCCATGTCACCCGCGTAACCGATGCGCGCGAGTTCGTCACCCAGACGCGTGCCGTCGGAGCCGATGGTATCGAGCATGGCTGGCAGCGAAGCTCCCCCCGCATAGGTCAGCGAGCCCATCATGTCGGGCTGGTACCGCACCCCTTCCTCGTTGGTGAAAGCAGCCACGACGATCGCACGCGCAGGCGTCACGCCTGCAGCCCGGTAGGCACGAACGACCGCCAGGCCGGCAAGAACGCCGTAGCAGCCGTCCAGCGCCCCTGCATTGCACACCGTGTCGATGTGCGAACCGATCATCAAGGGTTGCAGGCCCGCTCCTTGGTCGGCACCATGCAAGATGCCAAGGATGTTGCCGATGCGG
>NZ_BCUG01000069.1 GCF_001591165.1 Thauera butanivorans NBRC 103042 | reverse complement strand
ATGCGCGCGAAGTTTTTCGTTCAACCCAAGACGCGTGCCGTCGGAGCCGATGGTATCGAGCATGGCTGGCAGCGAAAGCTCCCCCCGCAATAAGGTCAAGCGAGCCCATCATGTCGGGCTGGTACCGCAAACCCCCTTTCCTCGTTGGTGAAAAAGCAGCCACGACGATCGCACGCGCAGGCGTCACGCCTGCAGCCCGGTAGGCACGAACGACCGCCAGGCCGGCAAGAACGCCGTAGCAGCCGTCCAGCGCCCCTGCATTGCACACCGTGTCGATGTGCGAACCGATCATCAAGGGTTGCAGGCCCGCTCCTTGGTCGGCACCATGCAAGATGCCAAGGATGTTGCCGATGCGGTCGATACGCACCTCGAGCTGAAGCTCCCGCATCCATTGCACGACCAAATCGCGGCCCGCTTTTTCGTCATCGGTCAGCGCAAGCCGGGTACGTCCCCCGTTCACCGGGTCCGCACCGATGGCAGCGAGGGCCTGAATGTGCGCGAGCAGTTGCTCGGCGTTCAAGAAAATATTCGAAGTTTCCATGGTGACTCCCATGCTTTGTTCAGCCGGTAATTTTTTCCAGGCGACGCCCAGCGTTGGACGTCGCCACGGCACACTGCAAAAGCGGCAGCGCTTACCGCAAGATGCTGTAGAAAATGGCGGAGACGGTGATCATGCCAACCGTGGTGACGAATACATTGCTGATGCGCCCACGATATGGCGCCAAAGCAGGCACTTTATGGATTGCATACATCGGCAGCAGCAGCAGGATGATCGCCCCGGCCGGTCCGGCAAAGCTCTCGATGATGCTGAGCACGTTGATGTTCAACCAGGCGGCTATCCAGCAGCATGAAATCGTGAAGGCCAGGATCAAGGCATTTCGCGTACGTTTGGACAATCCCCAGCCATGGCTGCCCGAGACTTTTGCAAGCGCATCCTCCATGACCTCGTAGGCGCCGACATAGTGGCCCAGGAAGGATTTGTTGATCCCCACGAAGGCGATGAACGAAGCCAGATAAGCAATTGTCGGCGTGTTGTAGCGATTGGCGAGGTAGGACAGCACCGAGATATTCTGGTCCTTGGCTGCCTGCAGATCTGCCGGCGACAGGCTCAGGATGCAGCTATAGACGAAGAACAGCACCACTCCCACCATCAGCAGGCAACTGCGGAGCTGAATGCTGGCGCATTTCCGATCGCACTCGCTGCCGTAGGTCTGCTTCTGCACCACGACAAACGGCGAAATGATCGGGAAATGGTTGAACGACATGACCAGCACTGGAAACGTCAGCCACAGCGTCATCAGGGCGGAAGTGTCGAGGGCGAAGCTCTCCGCGGAAAAGGAGGTGAAAACCGAAAGATTCCACTTGGGGATCAGATAAAGCGCAATCACCACCAGCGAGCCGATGAAGGGGTAAACAAGCGCACTCATCACCCGCATCGTCTTCTCCTGCCCGAGGCTGACGATTCCCAGCAATACCAGGATCAGCACGATGGATACCAGCGCGCGGGACGGAGCTTCGATCCCCATCTGATGCTCCATGAAGCTCAGCGTCGTATTCGTCACCGCAATCGAATACATCAGCAGGATGCTGAAGATGGTCGCGAAGTAGATGGACGCAATCACCCGTTTCGCCGTGATGCCGAAATGCTCCTCGACCGCAGCGATGAGGCCTTTATCTGCCGCGGTCGAAGCCTGGGCAAAATGCGCCAGCGCCCGGTGAGAATAGTAGGCGATGGGAAGGGCCAGCGCGGTGATGATCATCAGCGGCACGATGCCGCCGAGGCCGGCATTGATGGGTAGGAACAGGACGCCTGCGCCAATGGCAGTGCCGAACATCCCCAGCATCCAGACCGTGTCCTGGGAATGCCATTTCTGGGAGGATAGAGGGATTTGGCGGCCTACCGCCGCGGAATCGATTTGCATGCTTGTCTCCTGCCGATGCATACGCCGATGCACCGGCGTTTTCTCCGAATGCGCCCGAAATTCGCTGACGGCAAATTCATGGGGCGCGTGTTTTTTACATGTAGTTCTTCAGCACCCGCCTCCCCGGCGTCAGGAGGCTTGCCGATAGGCAATGGCCTCTATTTCGATGCGCGCATCCGCGGGAAGCCGCGAAGTCTCCACGCACGAGCGGGCAGGCGCACCGCTGGTGCCGAAGTAGCTGGCATAGACCTCGTTGAATGCCGCGAAGTCTTTCAGGTCGGCGAGGAAGCAGGTGGTCTTGATCACTGTCCTCAGCGATGCGCCGCCGCTCTCCAATACCGCCTTCACATTTTCGAGCGATTGCCGGGCCTGCTCCCTGATATCCTCGCTTTCGATCCGGGCGGTGCGAGGATCGATGGGCAACTGGCCGGAAGTGAAAACCAGGTTTCCGTATGCAACGCCCTGGGAATACGGTCCGATGGCGGCAGGCGCCGTAGTGGTCTTGATGTCGTCTTTCATGTGCTGTCGATCTCCATGACAGGCAAAAGGAGGCTCCTCCCGGCGCTCCGGAGTGGAGCGCGGGCTGGAAAAAAACGCAGGAAGGGGAGTTGTCTTACGCCGGGAGGCGGGTGCGGATGATCTCGGCGAAGTAGCGGGCACCGATGGGCAGGATCTCGTCGTTGAAGTCGTACTTCGAGTTGTGCAGGGGTACGCCGCCGGTGGCGTCACCCGTGCCGTTGCCGATGAACGCGAAGCGCCAGGCACGACCTTGAGGAAGGCGCCGAAGTCCTCGGAAATCATCATCGGTGCAATGTTGCCGTCGACGTTGTCTGCGCCGACCACGGCCTGCGCAGCGCGAACCGCCACCGGCGTGCACTCCGGCCAATTCACCGTCGGCACGAACTCGTGCGTGTATTCCACTTCGCAGCTCGCGCCATGGGCGCTGGCAATGCCCGTGCAAAGCTCGCGCATGCGCCGCTCCAGCAGTGTCTGTACCTTGGGCGAGTAGCTGCGCGTATCGCCCTTGATCTCGACATTGGTCGGGATCGCATTGCGGATGCCATCGCTGTGGATCTCGGTGCAGGAAACCACTGCGGAATCCGCCGGATCGACCGAGCGGCCAACGATGGTCTGCAGCGCCAGGATGATTTCCGCCGCCACCACCAGGGGATCGATGGCCATCTGCGGCCGCGCGGCGTGACCGCCGACGCCACGGATGCGAATGACGAAATTGTCCTCGCTGGCCATGATGCCGCCCACACGGGTGGCGATGTGGCCCACCGGCATGCCGGGGATGTTGTGGGCCCCATAGATTTCGTCCACCGGGAAGTGCTCGAACAGGCCGTCCTTGATCATCGCGTTGGCGCCGCGGCCATGCTCTTCGGCAGGCTGGAAGATGAAGCGCACCGTGCCATTGAAGTCGCGGCTGCGGGTCAGGATGCTCGCCGCCCCCAGCACCATCGCCATGTGCCCATCATGCCCGCAGCCATGCATGCAGCCGGCGTTGCGAGAAACATGGGCCCGGCCCTCTGCTGTCTCGGTCATCGCCAGGGCATCCATGTCGGCGCGCAGGCCGATCACACCCTTGCCGTCGCCTACCGCGAGGCTGGCCACCAAGCCCGTACCGCCGATACCGCGATGCACTTCCAGACCCATCTGCTCGAGCGCATTGGCCACGTAAGCAGCCGTGTCGTACTCGTTGAAGCCGGTTTCCGGATGCTGATGCAGGTGATGCCGCCACTTCACCATTTCGGTGCTCAGTTCGTTATCGACATGCATGGTGCGTCTCCTTCTCGAATAATCTGATGGCGTGTGATTTCGGGGATATGGCCTACCGGGCAGCAGACCAGGCAGCCTGGCGCTCGAGCACCGCGCGGTCGCTCTCGCCGACGAGCTCCTCGTACACCTTCGGCGCAGTCGCCCCTTCGGTATTGATGACGAGTACCCGCGAAGCGGAGTCCAGCCCGATCTCGGCAGACGAGGCCGAATCGGCCCGCAACTGCTGAAGCGCCGCCAGACCTGCGGTACCGGACTCGCCGGCCACGATGGGGATATCGCGCAGGCTGCCCTTGGCCAGCACCCGCATGGCCTCGACTGCCTGACCGTCCTCGATGGTCATGAAGTGATCGATGCAGGGCTGCAGGAACTTCCAGGCCAGCGGCGAGGTATCTCCGCAGGCCAGGCCCGCCATCACCGAATCCACCGAACCCGTCGCCTTGGCCGCGCACCCCTGGATCGCACTCTGTATCAGGCAGTCCGCCTGGGCCGGCTCCACGATGATGAAACGGGGGCGCTGGACACCGTGGAACTCCCAGAAATAGCTCGCCACCCCGGCAGCCATGCCGCCCACGCCGCCTTGCAGAAAGACATGCGTGAAGGGGCCAGCCTCGTCCGGGCGAGCACCCGACTGCTCGACGATTTCTTCCGCGATCGTGCCGTAGCCCTGCATCACGTCACGCGGAATCTCTTCGTAGCCTTCGTACGAGGTGTCGGACACGACCTGCCAGCCGTTGGCAGCCGCCAGGCGTGCAGCCTCCTCCACCGACTCGTCGTAATTGCCCGTGATGCGCACGATCTGCGCACCATGGGCGGCAATGGCCTGTTCGCGCTCCATGCTCACGTTGGCGTGCAGCACGATCACGCAGCGGCAGCCCGCATCACGGGCAGCGGCAGCCAGACCGCGGCCATGGTTGCCGTCGGTCGCGCTGATCACCGTGTAGTCCTTCAACTGCTCGGCGTAGCGGCCGCTCAACACCGCTGTCGGCTCGAAACCGGGATGCAGACGCAGAATCTGGCGCACCAATGCGATGGGTGCGCCCAGGGCCTTGAAGCTGCCCAGCGGCGAGCGCGCGGACTCGTCCTTGACGCTGACGCGCGCAAGCTTGAGTTGCGCCGCCAGCTCAGGCAGGTCATGGAGCGGCGTCGCAGCAGGTGCGATCTCGCTCCAGTGCGACAACCACTGACGACTTTCGTGGGCACGCTCGATGTTCATGATCGAGCGAAGGTCAGAGGGATATGGTGCGCGGATGGCGCGTTCATTAGCAATCAGCATAGCTTGTCTCCTAAGGCGATTCGGATAGACACCGAAGCATCGGCGCCCATAAAAATAATATTCATATATAAAAAATATTTATATGAAAAACAGGCATAAAATCCGTTCGTACGATCAAACTTTCCCCGTTTAGCGGAAAAAAATTCAACATGCCTCATGAACTGGACGCTTACGACCGGATATTGCTGTCCGCACTGCAGGAGAACGCCCGCATCACCCAGGGCGAGCTCGGAGAACGAGCGAACCTGTCGACGGCCGCCGTGAACCGGCGGCTCAGATTGCTGGCACAAGCCGGCGTCATCGAACGCTACACCGCCTACGTCAATCCCAAGGCGGTCGGCTATCCGCTGACCATCATCGTGGAGGTCAAGGTCGAGAGCGAACGCACCGACCTGCTGGATGAAATCCAGCACAGTTTCCGGAACTGCCCCCAGGTCCAGCAGTGCTACTACGTGGCCGGTGAATGCGATTTCGTGCTGATCTTTCTGGTACGCGACATGGCGCAGTACGTGGAGCTGAGCCGCCGCCTGTTCCTGGACAACAAGAATGTGAAGAGCTTCAAGACCCTGGTCTCAATGAACCAGGTGAAGACAGGGGGGAGCGTGCCAATCGACGAGCCGGGATGATGTGTGCGACTGAATATCGCCCCTGCTCGCCAGACAAAGCAGCAGCCACACGCCGGGCATGCCCGCGCCGAAATCGAAGCTCCATGCCAGATAAAGGCCGAACGGCGTCGACAGCACGAAACCCCAGTTTGATTCGATGTGTTTCGCGCAACCTGATGGTTTCAAGGATAACGGCTTCATCCAGCGCAACTTCCTGCATCTGGTTCAACAGGGCTTGTGCGGTCAGCCCATTCATCACGCATTGCTGACACATCACGGTCAATGGACTCGATGGACCGTGCTGGCGTGATGCAATTCCAGGCAGATAGCAGGGCCTGCCTGCGGGCACTGTCGGATGCAGTCCGGGGCGCTGGTTCGTCATCCAAGGGCAGGATGATGACCTCGCCGCGCTGCTGACGAAGATGCTCGGGAACTTGCACGACATCCGGAAGGCGGTCGTAGATTTCGCGCAGGATGATGCTCACGCTCGCCGCTCCTTTCTTCAGAGCTTGAGAAGCATTCGACCGCCGAGGGCCGAAGCCCCGTGGCTTGGCGAACAGGGCCGGCAGACGAGGCCGGGGCGATCCTCGCCCAGCAACGATTCCAGGTCGCTCGCCCGCAGCTCGACCTGCTGGCGATTGGACTGCAGCAGTCGCGCCTGCCCTTGCCGCCTGGCCGCTTCTCGGGCCTGCTGCGCCACTGCCGCCTGCCGCTCATCAACCGCTGGCAGATCCTCGAACAGACTCTTCGCTGCTTCGCCGGGGGGTCGGATCAGTCATGTCTCATGGTAAGCCAGTGGCAGGTCCAAATCACCGCGGCGAAAAACTCTCAGACTCTCAGTGGTAATCCTGTTCGCGTTGATGGCGAATGGCCAGCACTATGGCGCTATCGGCCTGGTCATCGTAGCTGTACAACGCCAAATAACCGGTATGGCCGCGAGAGATCACGAGTTCGCGGAGTCCCTGGGGTAAAGGGCGGCCGATGCGCGGATGCTGCGACAAGATGGAAAGCGCATCGAGAATCAGATCGGCCGTCTCAACCGCATGCAAAGGTTCGGCTTCCAGCAGGAAATCGACGAGGCGTTCCAGATCGTCGGCTGCTTCCGGCGCAAGCAGCCAGCAGGTCATGCGCCGGAGTCCTCGGTCTTCAAAAACTGCACTTCCGGCCTGGGTAGCACCACGCCTCGCACCCGGGCGCGCAGATAATCGGCAAAGGCGGCGCCGTCCACGACCCGGCCGCTGTTGATCACTTCTTCACGCACGCGCAGCGCACGAGCCACGAAGCGATTCTGCGCCTCCGTTCTTTCCAGCTCCGCGTCAATGGCCTTGACCATGAAAGCATGCGGCGTCATGTCCTGGCTCGCAGCGGCATCGTGCAAGCGCAGGCGGGTGGCTTCATCGAGCTTGACTGACAGGTTGGGCATGGCGAGCACTCTGCATTGAGGTATTGAAATACTACTACCGCAATCAGGCGGCAACAAGGCCACGGCGTGTTTTCAATCAGCCATTACCGCGCCCGCAGCCAGCGCGTCGGCAGCGTGGCGAGCAGCACGCCGAGCACGGCTACGCCCAGCGCAAGCACCTGGGTGCCGTTGAGCGCTTCACCCAGCACCAGCGCCCCGACCATGGCGGCGGAAATCGGCAGCATCACGGTGAACACCCCGCTCTGCGCGGCGGGGATGGTCTTCAGGCCGGTCATCCACAGCCACACCGTCCACATGCAGGCGGCCAGCGCGTAGAACAGCAGCAGCAGCCACACGCCGGGCGTGACCGCGCCGAAATCGAAGCTCCATGCCAGATAAAGGCCGAACGGCGTCGACAGCACGAAACCCCACAGGTTGATCAGCGCGGTGATGCGCTTGGCGCTCAGCTTGCCGGTCAGCTTCTTGCCGATCACCGCATAGGAGGCTTCACAGACCACCGCCGCCAGCAGCAAGGCCTTGCCCAGCAGGGCACGGCCGCTGCCCTCGTCGCTTCCCGCTGCGCCAGCCTCGCCGCCATGCCCGGCGATCGCCAGCAGCGCGATGCCGAGCACCGCGCAGCCGATGGCCAGCCAGATGCGCGGGCTGATGCGCTCGCGCAGGAAGCCCCAGCTCATCAGCGCGATGACGGCGGGAATCGAGGCCATCACCACGCCGGCAGTCAGCGCGTTGGTCAGGCTGACGCCGGTGATCATGCAGATGGTGAACAGGAAGTTGCCGAGGAAGGACTCCAGGAACAGCAGCCGGCGGGTCTGTCCGCTCATCGGTTCCTCGTCCGCCGGGCGCTTCAGCCAGCCCAGCATCGCGGCCCCGCCGATGCCGAAACGCAGCCAGGCCAGCAGCATGACCGGAAAAGTCGCCGCCAGCGGCTTGCTCAGCGCGACGTAGCTGCCGACGAGCGCCATGCTCGATGCCAGGCAGAGCATGGCGACGGGACGGGATGAGGTGATCGATGACATGAAAAAGGCGGTGAACGGAGCGTGTGCGGCGGGCGAAGCCAGCATTCTGCCATCACGGCCCTACCCGCGGCAGCGCCGGTGCTGTCGGCCCTGCCCTGCCGTCCTCTGCGCACGCGGCCACCGACACGAGATTCGCGGAGCCGCCGCAGTGATGCATCATGTCGGGCAGGATTCTTGAAGGGAGCGGCCTCTTCGATGGCAGGCAGACAGGATGTGGCGCGATTCATCGCCAACTACCGCGACGAAACCGACAGCGCGGCCCTGTACCGGGCGATGGCGGATGCCGAACCCCAGCCGGAAATCGCCGAAGTCTATCGGCGGCTGGCGCGGGTCGAGGAAACCCACGCGGAGTTCTGGCGGCGGCGGATCGAGCAGGCGGACGGCCAGTTGCCCAAGGGCCTCGGCTGGCGCACCCGGGTACTGATCTGGGCCAGCCGCCGTTTCGGCGCGCAGAGCGTGCTGCCGCTGGTGGCCGACGACGAGGCACGCAACCGCACGATGTACGACAGGCAGCAGGAAGCCGCAGGCACTTCGCTGCCGGCGCAGGAGCGCTCGCACGCGCGCATGCTGTCGCTGCTGGCCAGCCGTTCCAGCCGCGGCTGGAACGGTGCGGTCTATTCCCGCCTGGAAGGCCGCCACGGCGCGGGCGCCGCCAACAACCTGCGGGCGATGGTGCTCGGTGCCAACGACGGGCTGGTGTCGACCTTCTGCCTGCTGATGGGCGTGGCCGGCTCGGCCGCCAGCGTGCAGACCCTGCTCGCCACCGCGCTGGCCGGCATGCTGGCCGGTGCCTGTTCGATGGCGATGGGCGAATGGATCTCGGTGCAGAGCGCACGCGAACTGCAGGAAAGGCAGATCGCCAGCGAAGCCGAGGAACTCGCCGAAGTCCCCGCCGAGGAGCAGGAAGAGCTGACCCTGATCTACCAGGCCAAGGGCTTCAGCGCCGAGGAAGCACGCCAGATCGCCGAACGGGTGATCAAGGACAAGGACTCGGCGCTGGAAACCCTGGTGCGCGAGGAACTGGGCATCAACCCGGACGATCTCGGCGGCTCGCCGATGGCCGCCGCGATGTCGTCCTTCCTGGTGTTCATCGTCGGCGCGCTGATCCCGGCACTGCCGATGTTCCTGGTCGGCGACGACAAGCTCGTGCTCGCCAGCCTGATCGCCTCGGCCACCGGCCTGTTCGCACTGGGCGCGGCCAT
This sequence comes from Thauera butanivorans NBRC 103042, assembly GCF_001591165.1. Taxonomy (GTDB): domain Bacteria; phylum Pseudomonadota; class Gammaproteobacteria; order Burkholderiales; family Rhodocyclaceae; genus Thauera; species Thauera butanivorans. Next base: position 13,731 of record NZ_BCUG01000069.1, on the reverse strand, counting down.
CGCGGTCTTCACCGGCAAGCATCCGCTGCTTTCCGGCCTGCGCCAACTGGCCATCGGCCTTGGCGCGGCCGGCATCACCTACGGCATCGGCCACCTGTTCGGCGTTGCGGTGGGCGGCTGAGGCGGTTCAGGCGCCCCCTCTCCAGAAGCAATAGCCGATACCTTCCCTCCGTTGCCGGCGGAATCAGTCGAGCGTCCTGACGCTTCTGGCGTCGGCGCGTACCGCTTCCCGGCTCAGATGCTCTTCCTTGCAGCCGAAGGACTTGTACAGCTCCAGTTGATCGGCGTAGTGGGGAGACTTGACGCCATTCGGGTCGACAAAGCCACTCTGACCCGGAGGCGCCACGGTGCACAGGCTCACCGCCTTGCCGCCCTTGAACACCACCAGGTTGTTCTCGGTGCCGCGATTCATGAACGGTGCGAGCTCGATGCCCTCGTCCGCGCCGGCCTGCGGGATGCCGAGGAAGTTCTGCGGCCTGAAAAGATGGGTCGCAACCGGCGTCTTCCAGTCCGCGAGATTGCTGCCGAACTGATCCTCGAGCGCAGCGACCGCAGCAAGGAAGGTTTCCTTCAGCACCGCAGCCGGGGCCTCGCCGTTGAAGAAGTCGACGGTCTGCGGCACGCCGGCCTCGGCGCCAAGCATCGCGTTGTAGACCAGCTTCAGGCCGGCTGCAGGGCGCGGGCTCCCGGGGTTGCCCGCAGCCGGATAGCCCGCCGGCGCATAGCGTGCGAAGACTTCGGCCGGCAGATCGTCCTTGAGCACACGCTCGAGCAGCACGGGCACCCACTTGCGCATCAAGGTAGCCGCTGCATCATCGTAGTAGCCATCGTCGTCCGCATCGGCGCTCTCCCAGTTCCAGGCGGCGAGATGGTCGCGCACGATGCGCGCCATCGAACCGGCGGGCAGATCGGTCGTGGCGTCGATCAGCGTGGGAAGCAGATAGCGGGCATTGAGATCGGCGAACGAGCCCGCCCTGTTCAGGTCCAGCACGTCCTGGCGGCTCAGCCTCGGCTTCGCCTCGATACGGCTGGACAATTCGTTGACCCGGTCGACGATCGAGTAATTGCCGAAATCGGTCAGCGTGCCGGGGCCGGCCTGGTTGTTCCAGTTGACGACATATTTCTGCGCCGGATTGAAGACCTGCGGGTTGCTGCTGAACGGGTGGAAGCCTTCCCACTCCATGTCGCCGGCACCGCTTGCCGGCAGGCGCACGTCCTGATTGGCCGGTCGCCTGGGCAGGTAGCCTGGCGAAACGTAGCCGATGTTGCCCTTCGCATCGGCGTAGTACCAGTTGATGGTATGGGCCATCCTGCTCGCCTGATCGAGAAACTCCTCCCAGTTGCCGGCCTGGGTGGAGCGGATCCAGGCGATCAGCGACTGCACCTCGAAGCCCGCCCAGCTCGATTTCTTGGTGTAGGCGGTATTGTTGCCGGGATCGAAACTGGTCACGAAGCCGTGCACGGTGGAATACACCTCCGTCGTCGTGTCCGGCTTGCCCTTTACCTTGATGAGCTCGGCCCTCACTTTCATCCGCTGCACGGTGCCATTGTGCAAGTAGGCGGTCTTGTCGCCGGGGACCAGGGTTTCCTGATACATGTCGTTGACGTCGAGCGGGCCCGCGGTCGCCCCCCAGCTGATCTTGCCGTTGGTGCCGAACAGGATGACCGGCAGCGCGAAAGGCGTGTTGCCGACGATGTCGAAGCCGGCGCCGTGCAGGCCGACGGCAAACACGTAGCCCGGATTGAACCAGCCGAACTGCGGCCCGTTGAGCAGCATGGTAGAGCCGTCGTCGGTCTTGTCGGGGCCGATGATCCACATGTTGCTGGTCGTCGGACGAGCATCCGGCCAGGTACCGCCGACGATCGAGCCGGCGAGCTCCATGCCCTTCCAGTCGGCAGACAGCGGGCGCAAACGGGCGAGATGGCCGGACAAGGACGACGCCTTCTCGTCCGTCGCGGATGCGTTGTCGGCAACGGCGATCTGCTGCGCGGCCGTCCCGGCTGCATCGCGTTTCATGGCGACCGTCTCGTTGCGCGGCACGGTGGTAGGCGCGTGCTCGTCCTCGAGCCAGTAGATCTGGTCGAAAAGCGCGCGCCCTGCACTGTCTCCGTAGCTGCCTGTCAGCGAGCTCAATGCCTGGTAGTTCGACACTTCCGACGACGAGCCCGAATAGCGATTGACCATGGTGCCGACGTAGAGCATCGCCACGTCGTAGGGCGTCCATCTGGTCGGCTCGAAGCCGGCATCGATGAACTGCCTGGGCAGCAGCCGAGCCTTGTCGGCAAGCACCTCATCGATGCGCCGGTTGAAGCCGCTGGCATAGCCGTCGAGGATGGCGAAGTCATCGGCGCCAAGCGCATCGATCTGCCGCTGGATATCCTGCGGATCGAACAGCGCGCGAGTGGAGACGTCATGGTTGACGTAGGCTTCGCCGAGCACCTCCGCGACCGTGCCGATGACCGAGCGGCGCGCCATTTCCATCTGGTACAGGCGATCCTCGGCGATGACGTAACCGTAGCCGGTGAACAGATCGCGCGTCGTATCGGCGTACACATGCGGCACGCCGTAGCCGTCGCGGATGATCGTGATGCGGTCCTCCGCCGGGTGGCCGCCGGCATTGCCCATGCAGCCGGCCACGAGGGCGCCTGTGAGTGCCAGTGAGATGGCGGCGGCGATATTCTTTATCCTTCTCATGCTTGTCTGTCTCCTGTGGTGGTTACTGCTCTTCGTTATTTTTTGCACACCAACCCGCCGTGCCCAGCGGTCCGGGGCTCAGCGGCGCTGCGTGGCGCTCAACTTGAGTCGGGCGCCACGCAGCCTTTCAGGTTTGCACTCGAAGTTCTGGCAAGGCTCTAGCTGGCCCTGGTCAAACCTGAATTTCCTATAAAGGAATGAATTCCTTTTATTAGAAATGATACTTTAATTCTGGTCAAGCTGAATTTCTGTATCACATCCTGAGAGGAGCGCGCCTGGGTCCGCGGCGCTCCGCTCCGGGCGGTCCCGGTCAGAAGTAATAGCCGATGTTGGCGTAGAACACTTTCTTCCAGCGGTCGTCGCCCCCGGCCGCGGCGCCGTTGGTGTAGTCGCCGGTATAGGGGTCGTTCCTGCCCCAGCGCATCTCGGTATAGATGTACAGCGGACCGGCGCTGAAATGCGCGCCCGCGATCACGCGCTGCGAATCCTTGAAGCCGGACTTGTCCTTGGTGAACACACTGTAGTTCAGGTAGGGCGTGATGCCGCTGACCGGGCCGTAGCTGCCGGGCAAGGCGTAGCTGACTTCGCCCGAGTAGAAGTTGCCTTTCGCCGCGACGTTGAACGAGCCGTCGTAGGCGCCGAAGGTGATGGTGTCGTTGCCGGTCGCCGACGGATTGCGCGGCGTCATCTTCTGCCGGCCTGCTTCGGCCAGCACGCGCAAGGCGCCGTGGCTGCCACCATAGTGCAGTGCATAGGCCTTGCGGCGGCCGTCGCGGCCGGTGTCGTAGTTGTGCAGCGTCGAGTGCAGCGCCGAGATACCCAGCTCCGAGTTCGCCTCCTCGCCGTGCTGCAGCGTGTAGGCCAGCCGGCCGACCATCATGTTGCGTTCGTCATTGCTGCTGCCGCCTGTCACCGAGTCGTCGGCGCGCACCACGTTGACCGAGTAGCGGTTGGCGTCCCGCGAGGTGCCGCTCCAGTTGCCGCCGTCGGTGGGGTAGAAGCCCAGCTGCACATCCAGGGGGCCGGCGGTGTGCTGCAGCCTGATGCCGAGGTTATGCACGTCCTCCAGGCCGATGGCGTTGACCATGGTCTGGTAGAAGGTGCTGCTGACGTAGGGCAGCACGCCGAAGGGGATCTGGTTGATGCCGGCGACGACGCGGGTGTCGTCGCCGAGCTTGTAGCCGACCCAGGCCCACTCGGGGAAGTTGATGCGCCCGATCCTGCTGGTGTAGCCGTAGGGGTAGGCACTGCCGTAGAAGCGGTACTGCGCCGAGCCGTAGAAGGTGGGCGAATCGTAGTTGAGGGTGATGCGGAAGGTGTCGAAGCTCAGCTTGCTGATGTCGTCCTCGTAGTCGAAGCTGTAGTCGTAGCGGGCGCGCAGTGCGCCGCCGATCGAGAACTTGCCTTCGGCCGCCGTGATCTCGTCGGCCGCCTGCGCCGGAACGCCGGCTGCGGCGAGCACGCTGCCCGCAAGCATTGCAGCACCGATGGCCGACAGGCGGTACGGCATGCAGGCCGTCTTGACTGTGTATTGCTCGTTCATGGTTTCTCCTCCTCGTTTCAGGTTGATGCAGCAATTGTCCAGGCATGCGAAAGCCCCCGCCCGACCCCGCTGTCGGGGCAGGCGTTGCGGAACCGGCGGCTTAAATGCTTATGGAATAGGCATGCCGGTCGAGCCGGCGCACCCCTGGCACCGCAAAGCTGCGAATCGAAGGGCTGGGCGCTAGGCGCTCTGTCCCGCCTTCTCTGCAACCGGCGCCGATGCCTTGCTGCGCGTTGCCAGCCAGCACAGGATCGAACCGATGCAGACCATCGCCGCGCCTTGCCAGAAGGCGAACGAAAGCGGCGCGCTCAGCAGCAAGGCGGCGAGCGCGGCGGAAAGCACCGGGATGAAATAGGACGCGCCGGCAAGAATCGTGACGTTGCCGTGCAGGATGCCGACGTTCCAGGCCGCGTAGCCGAAACCCATCGCCGACGCGGCCAGCACCAGATAGATGACCGAACGCAGGTTGAAATCCATCTCACCGCCGCCCATCAGCAGGTATTTGACCCACAGCACCACCGCGACGAGGATGAAGAACAGCGTCACGCAGTTGTGCCCTTGTGCGATGCGTGCGGTCACGGTGCAGTAGGCGGCCCAGATCACCGCCCCCGCAAAGGCCAGCCCGTAGCTCAGCGGGTTGTCCTGGACGTTGGCGATCATGCTGGCGATGTCCAGCCCCTGGTCGCCGCCCAGCACCCAGCAGATGCCCGCCATCGACAGCAGGAAACCCGGCACCACCAGGAAATTGGCCTTCTGCTTGTTGAACAGGATCGCCGACATCAGCGTGAAGGTCGGCCACAGGTAGTTGACCATGCCGACTTCGATCGCCTGCCGGCCGGTGTTGGCATAGCCGATGGACAACGCGAGGCAGAGCTCGTAGGACACGAACAGCAGGCTGCCCCACAGCAGATACTTGGGCGGCACCTTGCTCAGCCGGTTGAAACCGACGCTGAAGATCAGGAACACCGATGCGACGGTATAGATCAGCGCCGCGCCGCCGGTGGCGCCGAAGCTCTCGCTGACGCCGCGGATCAGGCCCACGATCGACGCCCACAACAGGATCGCGATGAAACCGATGAGCGTTGCTTTGTTCTTGCTGTTCATGCTGCCTTGTCCATGGTCAGGAATGTCACGCATCCGGCCCGGTGAAAACCACACCCCACGGGCCGGCAGGCCGCCTGAGCGCCGGACCGCAAAAAAACTGCGGATTATGGAGCCGACTGCCCCGCCAGTGCACGGCCGGCGAAGAGCCGGCCATGGCTGGACGGGGCACGACTTGCGTCAGCCGGCGCCCGGCACGTCGATCCAGATGGTCTTGAGCTCGGTGTATTGGTCGTGAGCCCAGATCGACTTGTCGCGGCCGCCGAAACCCGACTCCTTGTAACCGCCAAACGGCGTGGTGATGTCACCTTCGCCGAAGCAGTTCACGGTCACCACGCCCGCGCGGATCGCACGCGAGATACGGATCGCGTTGTTCAGGTTGCTGGTGTAGACCGAGGCCGCCAGACCATAGACCGAGTCGTTGGCCAGCGCGATCGCTTCATCGACATCCTTGAAGGTCGTGACCGACAGGATCGGCCCGAAGATTTCCTCGACGAACAGCAGGCTGTCCGGCCCGACGCCGTCCACCACCGTCGGCTCGACGAAGTTGCCTTCGCTGGCGTTGCCGCCGAAGACCACGCGCAGCTTTTCCGCCGCAGCCTGATCGAGGTAGGAACGGACCTTGTCGAAGTGGGACTTGCTGACGAGCGAACCCAGCCGGTGCTCCGGATCGAGCGGGTTGCCCATCTTCCACTCCTTGACCGCCACGGCCATGCGTTCGAGCAGCGCGTCCTTGATGTCGGCATGGACGATCAGGCGCGACGAAGCCGAGCAGTTCTCGCCCATGTTCCAGAACGCGCCGGCGACCACCTGTTGCGCGACCACGTCGAGGTCTTCGACGTCCTTCAGCACCACGGCGGGGTTCTTGCCGCCGCACTCCAGCACCACGCGCTTCAGGTTCGACTCGGCCGCATACTGCAGGAACAGCCGGCCGGTGTCGGTCGAGCCGGTGAAGCTGACCATGGTGACGTCCTTGTGCTTGCCCAGCGGCTCACCGACTTCGCGACCGCCGCCCGGCAGCACGTTGAACACGCCGGCGGGCACGCCGGCCTGGTGGGCGAGTTCGGCCACGCGCAGCGCGGTCAGCGTCGTTTCCTTGGCCGGCTTGACCACTATCGAGCAACCGGCCGCCAGCGAGGGACCGATCTTCCATGCCAGCATCAGCAACGGGAAGTTCCACGGCAGCACCAGGCCGACCACGCCGATCGGCTCGCGCACCACCAGCGCCAGCGCGTTCGAGCCCACGGGCGCGGTGTTGTCGTAGATCTTGTCGATCAGTTCGGCGTGCCAGCGGATGGTATGGATCGCTTCCGGCACGTCGGCAGTCTGGCACTCGCGCACCGGCTTGCCGCTGTCCAGGCTTTCCATCACCGCCAGTTCGTGCGCATGCTCTTCCAGCAGCTCGGCGAAACGCACCAGCACGGTCTTGCGCTGCGACGGCGGCAGGCGCTGCCAGCGGCCATCGTCGAACGCAGCCTTGGCGTTGGCCACCGCCAGATCGACGTCCTGCGAATTGCAGGCGGTGACCTCGGCCAGCACTTCGCCGGTGGCGGGGTTGGTGGTGACGAAGGTCTTGCCCGACAGCGAGTCGCGGAAAGCTCCATCGATGAAGGCCTGCCTCGGGAAGCGGATGTTCTTCGCGATCGCGGCGTATTCGGCGGCAGTCAGCAGCTCGGCCATCAGGCTTGCCCTCCGACGATGTAGGTCACCTCACGCTTCAGTTCGGCGATGATCGCCTTCAGTGCCTGCTTCTCGTCGTCGTCGAGGCCTTGCAGCGGCGCGCGCACGCCGCCCGGGCGCAGGCCGGCCAGCTCGCAACCGTACTTGATCGACTGCACGAACTTGCCGAGTTCGAGGAAGTCCATCAGCGGCAGCATCGCCGACATGATGCGTCGGCCCTTGTCGAAATTCTTCTCGACCACGCACGCCTGATAGAGGGCGACGTGCTCGCGCGGCACGAAGTTCGAACCGGCGCACACCCAGCTGCGCGCGCCCCAGGCGAAGAATTCCAGCGCCTGGTCGTCCCAGCCGCAAGAAATGTCGATGCCGGGGAACTCGCGCGCCAGCATGTGCAGCTGGCCGGCCTGGCCCGAGCTTTCCTTGATCGCAACGAAGTTCTTCGACGCCGCCGTGACGGTGCGGAAATACTCCCGGCCCATCGACACGCCCATGCGGCCCGGGTAGTTGTAGAGCATGATCGGCAGGCCCGCGGCCTTGTCGATCGCCAGCGCGTGGGCGGCATTCTCCGCCTCGGTGGGCAGCGCATAGGGCGGCGAGCCGACCAGGATCGCATCGGCACCGATTTCCTTCGCCGACGCGGCGTAGCCGACCGATTCCTCGGTGCGCACCGCGCCGGTGCCGACGATCAGCGGCACGCGCGTGCCGATCACCTGCTTGGCGTAGGTGGCGAGGTCGATGCGCTCCTGCACGGAGTGCGCGTAGTACTCACCGGTCGAGCCGCCGATGATGATGCCGTGCACGCCGCCTTCGATCAGCGATTCCAGCACCTCGGCGAACGCGGTCTTGTCGATCTGGCCGTCTGCCGTCAGCGGGGTGATGGCCGGGGTGTAGATACCTTCGAATTTCATGATGGTTCTCCATTGGTGTGGGAAGGGTGTTCCCGGTGAAAAGCGTGCCGCCGCTCCGGCAGCGACACGCGAATGAGGTTGAAAGGGGTTCAGGGAAAATCCGGGATTCAGCGCTTCAGCGAAGCGGCGTCTTCCAGGCTCATGCCGCGGGTTTCCGGCGCCAGCCACACCGACACGGCCAGGCCGACGACGGACACTGCGGCGGCGGCGTACATGGTGTTGCCGATGCCGATGCTCACCAGCGAGATCGGGACCAGCCAGGTGCCGATGGCCGCACCGATACGCGAGATCGACGCGCCGATGCCCACGCCGGCAGCCCGGATGTCGGTCGGGAAGATCTCGTTCGGATACACCAGTTGCAGCACCTGCGCGCCACCGATGAACAAGGCGTAGAGGCCGAAGAAGCTCAGCACCACCCATTCCGCGCTGTTCGAGAAGCTGCCCAGTCCCAGCAGCGCCAGCGCCGACAGCAGGAAGCTCCAGATCAGCAGCGGACGGCGGCCGATGATGTTCACCAGCGGCGTGGCGACAATGCAACCCACCACGAACAGCAGCGTGATCGCGATCGAACCATAGGCCGCCCAGTCGCCGGTCAGGTTCAGCGCTGCCAGCACCTTGGGCACGAAGGCATACACGGCGAACACCGGAATCACCGAGCAGGCCCAGAACACGCCGACGAACAGCAGGCGCTTGCCGTAGCCGGACTGGATCAGCGTACCGAGCGAGACCTTCTTGTCGGCAGGCGCTTCCGGCATGTTGGCCAGCGAGAACGTCGGGCCGTAGACCTTCTTGATGACACGATCGGCCTCGGCGCTGCGCCCCTTGCTGAGCAGCCAGCGTGCCGACTCCGGCGTCCCCAGGCGCACCAGGAACAGCATCACGCCGAGCACCGCCGGGCTGGCCAGCACCCAGTGCCAGGCTTCCGGACCCGCCGCGCTCAGAATGGCGTTGCCGACGATGTAGGCCAGCGCCGCACCGGCGAACCAGAGAATCGTCAGCGCCGCCAGCCGGGGGCCACGGTTCTTGCTCGGCAGGAACTCCACCAGCAGCGAGCTGGCCACCGGGTATTCGATGCCCACACCGACGCCGATCAGGAAGCGCAGCATGAAGATGGCGACGGCGGAATCCACCCACAGATGTGCCAGCGAACACAGCGTGAACAGGATGGGCGGGATGAAATACAGTTTCTGCCGTCCCAGCCTGTCGGTAAGCCAGCCACCGAAGAAGCCCGCGAAGAAAATGCCGATCAGCGCCGAAGCCGCGATCATGCCTTCCCAGAAACTGTCCAGGCTCAATTCGGCCGACAACTGCATCAGGGCGACACCGATGATGCTGAGAATGTAGCCGTCCATCACCCAGCCGCCGCCCGAACGCACGGTCAGCAATTGATGGAAACCATTGATCGGAACATCTTCAATGGAAACGGCGCTGCCTGTTCCTTTTGGGTAAATTTTATTCATTTTGCCTCCTGCATGCTTGTTTGGTATCAATTGAATCCGGCGGTTCATTTCCTTTTCCGGACGATCGCCTGACGCCCCGTTCGCGGAAATTGCCCTGCGGATGGATGAGCGCCACCCGGCGCCATCCGCGGGCCGCCAATCGAGCGCTGTGCCATCACCGATGGCGTGCGCGGATCACTTCAGGCGATTACATTTCCTTGCCGGCTTTCATCTGCCCCCACCATAGGGTGGCATTCACGCCGATCGACAGGAATGGTTCGGGGGGCACCTTGTTCGGCCCGGAGGTATCCAGCAGGAAATCGATCTGTTCATTGCGCTGGCCGGCGATCCAGTCGGCCAACAGCGTTCCGGTCACGGTACCGCGGGTGACGCCCAGGCCGTTGCAGCACAGCGCGCCATAGACATTGGGCGCAAGCTGGCCGAAAAAGCCCTTGTGGTTCTGCGACAGCGCCAGCGAGCCGCTCCAGGTGTATTCGAAATCGACGTCCGGCAGCATCGGGAAACGCCGCTCGAAGGACAGGCGATGATTGCGGACGAAACGCTCCAGGCAATGCGGCTTCGGCTGCTGATTCGGATTGAAGCTGAAACTGTTGCGAATCAGGATGCGGTTGTCGGGCGTGCGGCGCACCGTGCTGCCGAACGGATCGGCGGGGATCACGCCCCAGAACGGCTTGCCGCCCAGTTGCGCCTGCTCGGCCGCAGTCAGCGGCCGGGTCAGGCTGGCGTACAGGAACATCGGCAGCATCGTCCGCTGCAGGAAGCCGAAGCGCATGCCGAAGGCGTTGTTGGCCAGCACCAGCTTGTCCGCCGTGATGCGGCCGTTGCGATGCCCCAGCACCACCTTGTCGCCGTATTCGAAATCGGTGATGGGGGTGTTCTCGTACAGCACGACATTGGACGGCAGGCTGTCGGCCAGCCCTTTCACCAGCGCCGAGGGCTGGATCAGAATGGTGCCGGGCGTGAATAGCGCCTTGCGGTAGAACGAGGTACCGATGTGATCCGGCAGATCCTTGCCTTCGATCACTTCGTAGGGCTGGCCGAGCTTGTCCAGCCCGCTGCGGTAGGCATCGAGCACGGCCACGCCGCGATCCTCGATGGCGCCCTGGTATTTCCCGCAGGCGTGCATCTGGCAATCGATGCCGTGCTGCTCCACCAGCGAGCGCAGAATGGACTGCCCCAGCAGATTGAGCTTGAGCGTGCTCTGCGCGATATTGATATCGCCGATGTAATCCTTGGCGCCGATGTCGTGCGGCAAGTCGATCGCGAATCCGGCATTTCTGCCCGAGGTACCGAAACCCACTTCCTGGGCTTCGATCAGCACGACTTCCTCATCCGGGAAATTCAAGGCCAATTGCCGCGCCGCGGCCAGGCCGGTGAATCCGGCACCGATCACCGCCCAACGGGTTTTCTTTTCACCGGAATGGCTTTCTTTTACCCGGCGAGGCGCACTGGTGTGATACCAACCGCATGCCGCATCGTCTGCAGGAAGCGTGGTAACTCTTGTCATTTCATGGCCTCCGTCTTATCTTCCGATCAATTTATTTTTTGCAGAGTCTAGAGACGCAGCCATTTCTGGACAAACAACCTTTTTTCCGGGCTATCGATAACCTCATGTTATGAACAAACGCACAGCGCCTGGCCAATTGCTGCTCAAGATGCCCTCTCTGCGGGCAGTGAGATGTTTCGTCGTCGCAGCCCGCCACCGGAGCTTCACCCGCGCCGCCGAAACGCTGTGCGTCACCCAGGCCGCAATCAGCCGCCAGATCAAGGAGCTCGAGGAGCATCTGGGTACGGCGCTGTTCACGCGCACCGGGCGTTCGGTCGAGCTGACCGCGGCCGGCTCCACCTTCTTCGATGCTGCGCAGCTGTCCTTCATCAACATCGCCCAGGCCGCGATACGCATCCGGCAGGGCCACAGCAGCAGCACCCGGCGCACCCTGAGCATGTGCTGCTCGCCGGCCTTCTCGGCGCTGTGGATGGCGCACCGGCTGCCCGGCTTCTTCAGCGCGAATCCGGACATCGACCTCGACCTGGTGTCGACCCAGAACTTCCTGTCCATGGCCCCCGGCATCCAGCCGGACGTTTTCATCACCAAGCTTTCATCGATACGGGACGGCTACATCAGCAAGCCGCTGTTCCACGACCGGATCTATCCGGTCTGCGCGCCCGCCTACCTGGAGGCGCATCCGGAAATACGGAACATCGAGGAATTGATGCAGGGCGTCTTGCTCGACCTGACTCCCTATGAGCGCACGGGGATCTCCGAGCACGTCGACTGGGGCGTATGGCTGGCCATCCACCACCTGGACATCGAAGACCGCCTCCGCAGCGGCCGGCACTACTTCAGCGCCAACGACTACAACCTGCTGATCCAGATGGCGCTCAACGGCCAGGGCATCTCCCTGGGCTGGAACCACCTGGTGGCGCCCCTGATCCAGCAGGGCCGGCTGGTCCGGCCGGTCGAACACGAAGTGGAACTGGAAGAGACGCGCCATTACCTCGCCTACCGCGAGGACAAGGCCGACGACGAGGCATTGGGCCGCTTCCGCGACTGGTTCCTGGGCGAATGCGGCCTGGCGGCGGGATGATCCCTGGCGGCTGAACTCGCCCCGGTCCGCTACGCTCCGGGGATCTGCCCGGCGTCCAAGCGCCTGGTCTGGCTCAACAGGCCTTGAAATATCGGTTCGCTCACGCCCGCCGGGAATCTTGCGGGCAGGATGCGTGACACTGCTTCGACGACCTCGGGCGCGCGCCGGACGAAATCCTCGATGACCGGCTCGAAATCGGGGCCAAGCGCGTTCGCGCGCGCCACGGTGCTCCAGTGCCGGCGTTGAACATCGTGCATCCGGTAATGGACGTTTTTCGAGCGCACGGCCATGGCGAGCTTCACCTTCTGCCACGGAAACTGGCGCGCGCCCGAGCCGATGATGGGCCAGGCGGACATGATGTCGTAGAGCGGCGTGAGTCGGAACCGGCTGCCCGGCAGGAGGAAGATGCTGAAGTTCTTGGCGTGCCCGTCGGGTGCCGCAAGAAGCCAGAACAGCAGTTGCGCCGCGAGGAATCGGAGCCGGTCCTCCTTCGGCCCATCGCTGCCGCGCAGGACACGCAGGATGTCCGCCATGCCCGGTCCGCCGTGCTCTTCATATTTCCTTTCAGCCGGCACCCCAAGGGCCTGGCAGAAATCCTCCTGCGGGCGCCGAGCCCACCAGCCGTCGAGCAGCATGCGGTCGAAGCGCATCACCGAAAGTACCTTGTGGTGTCCGAAGCGGAGAATCTCGCACTCCGCCATCGCAAAGCCGAACTCGCGCGCAATCTGGGCGCACAGCCACTCGTTTTCTACCGAGGTGGAAAAATCGGCCCGCACATGGCCGACTTCACCCATGGGGAGTTTGAGGATATGCGTCGTGGGCGTGGCGCCCAGCGGCCGGCACCAACGCCCTGCGTGGTGCAGCAGCGCCGTCTTCTCCTGCGCGCCGGCGATGGAAATCCTCAGCCCTTCCTCGTCACCGAGCCCGATCGGGGCATTCGAGATGGTGGCGTCGAGCAATGCTTCCACCTGGCCGTCCGTCAAGGGCTCGGCATCGATGCGGCGCAAGCCGGTGGGCTCCACGTCCAGTGGGAGCAACTGCACGGCTCCCACGCAATCCCTGCCGATATGGGCCAGGAGATCGAAGGTCGAGGCGGATGTCCCGAACTTCTGCGCGATACGCTTTCGAATCGCGATGCTCTCAGGCAGAAGATTTTCGAAGTAGGCCTCGACCCGGTCACCGGCGAAGGGTCTGGTGCCCTGCTCCAACGGCATGGACAGCGAAATCGCGCGCGCCGACGGTGAGCCGAGCCAGGCCTCCAAGTACACGAACCGGTGACCGTCGGGAGCGAGGGTCCAGTGCCCCACCGCCTCGCCATTCATCCATACGGCGAGTGTCCTGCGTTTCGACGGCCGCCCCGCCATTACCAGGCGTCCTCGCGCGAACCTGCAGCCGCCGCACCGCCTTGCGGCCTGGGTCGGATGGCGAGCTCGGCGTCGAACAGCATCAGCAGGGTGAGGAGCTGATCGACAGTCACGTTCGCTGGATTGTCCAGGAGCCTCGAGATGCGCGCCTGGGACAGCCCCATGGCCTCGCCCAACTGGGCCTGCGTGAGTTTGCGGGAGGCCCTCATGCCTTGAAGCACGGAAGCAAGCTGCTCGACGGTCCGTATCGTGTGCATGGTCAATATGCGCTAGAGGAATATCTCCAATTTATGCGTCAATGCGCATAAATGCAATATATGCACTACAAGAATAAATTAAAAATATTATTTTTTACGCATAGCCCTCCCTCTGTGCGGTTGGGCGTCCATCAA
>NZ_BCUG01000068.1 GCF_001591165.1 Thauera butanivorans NBRC 103042 | reverse complement strand
CCAAAAAAATACCCGCTTTCGCGGGTATGGTTCTTGATTTCCTGCCTGGCTCGCCGATCGCGCTCTTCGCGGCGCTTGTTCTTGTGAACCGCGTGCCCGCATTCGTTGAACAGGATCGGAATCAAAGCGTTTCGAGGCTTCAGGCGCTTCTGTTTCTTCATTTCTCCATGCTCCAGGGAAGGTGGCCGATCCATGCCTTGGTCACCATGATCCCGTGCAAGTTCGCGGCGCGATTTTCAGCGGAACACGATCGTCTTGTTCCCATGCACCAGCACCCGGTCTTCCAGGTGGTAGCGCAGGCCGCGGGCGAGCACGGTCTTTTCGATGTCCTTGCCATAGCGGACCATGTCCTCGACGGCGTCGGAGTGGTCGATGCGGATCACGTCCTGCTCGATGATCGGCCCCTGGTCGAGGTCGGCGGTGACGTAGTGGCAGGTGGCGCCGATCAGCTTGACGCCCTTGTCGTAGGCCTGGTGGTAGGGTTTGGCGCCGACGAAGCTGGGCAGGAAGCTGTGGTGGATGTTGATGATGCGGCCCGGATAGGCGGCGCACAGCTCGGGCGACAGGATCTGCATGTAGCGCGCCAGCACCATGGTGTCGCCGCGCACCTCCTCGAACAGGCGCTGCACCTCGGCATAGGCGGCGGCCTTGTTGTCGGGCGTGACCGGCACGTGGTGGAAGGGAATGCCGTGCCACTCGACGAAACCGCGCAGGGTGTCGTGGTTGGAGATCACGCACGGAATCTCGATGTCCAGTTCCTTCGACTGCCAGCGCGCGAGCAGGTCGTACAGGCAGTGCTCCTGCTTGCTGACCAGCATCACGACGCGCTTCTTGACCGCGGAGTCGGTGATCTTCCATTCCATCTCCAGTTCCTCGGCCAGCGGACGGAAGCGCTCGCGGAATTCGGCGAGATGGAAGGGCAGCGAATCGGCCTTGATCTCGATGCGCATGAAATAGCGCCCGACGGACTCGCCGTCACGCGGCTGTTCGGCATGCAGCGAGGTTTCGAGAATCCAGCCCTTGTGCTCGGCGATGAAACCCGACACCCGGGCGACAATGCCGACGCGGTCGGGGCAGGAGGCGGAAAGTGTGTAGAAGCGTTGGCGATGCATGGCGGTGATCAGGCGGCCCTGGCAAAAGCTTTATCGATCTCGGCGCGCAGGCCGGCGTAGTCGCGGACCACCGGATATTGCGGGAATTCGCGCACGACGTTTTCCGGCGGGTGGAACAGGATGCCGCCGTGGGCTTCGCCCAGCATCGCGGTGTCGTTGTAGGAATCGCCCGCGGCGACGACCTTGAAGTTGAGTTCCTTGAAGCGTTTGACCGCCTCGCGCTTCTGGTCGGGCATGCGCAGGTGGTAGTCGACCAGAACACCTTCATCGTTGGCTTCGAGACTGTGGCAGAACAGCGTCGGCAGGCCGAGCTGCTTCATCAGCGGCTTGGCGAACTCGTAGAAGGTGTCGGACAGGATCACGACCTGGTAGGCGTCGCGCAGTTCGTCCAGGAACTGGCGCGCGCCCTCCATCGGCCCCATGCTGGCGATGACTTCCTGGATGTCGGGCAGGCCGAGCTTCTTCTCCGCCAGAATGCCGAGGCGGTACTTCATCAGCGTGTCGTAGTTCGGCTCGTCGCGCGTGGTGCGGCGCAGTTCGGGAATACCGGTGCGCTCGGCGAATTCGATCCAGATTTCGGGAACCAGCACACCTTCGAGGTCTAGACAGACGATACGCACCGTACGCTCCTGCGGGCAGAATTTGGCAAAGCCGCGATTCTAGCATCCGTGCCGCTGCGCCGAATCGTATCGGTCCGGCACGCCGTGCCGGACAAGCGCCGGCCTGTGCACAACTTCTCGACTGACAGGCAATCCCGGAAGCGTATGCTGCTACCAGATGGGATACTCCCGGACAATGACCGCATCCGTACCTGTACCGATATGATCAAGCTCATCCCCATCGACAAGCTCCAACCCGGCATGTACATCCATGACCTCAACTGCGGCTGGATGGAACACAACTTCCTGCGCAGCCGCTTTGCCGTCAGGACGGAAGAAATCGCGGAGAAAGTCCGGGCGCTGGGCGTGCTCGAAATCTGGATCGACACCGAACGCGGGCTCGACGTCGCCGAGGCGCCGACCCAGGAGGACCACGCCCACAAGGTGGATGAGGCACTGCAGGCGCTCGCAGGCGAGGCCGCAACGGCCATGCCGCGGATACCGGTCAGGCTCGAGATCGAGCCCGCGCAGCGGCTGCATGGCGAAGCCAACCGCATCGTGCGCGACGTGATGGGCGACATCCGGCTGGGCAAGCAGATCCAGATGGAGCAGATCGAACCGCTGGTCGAACGCATCGTCGACTCGATCTTCAGCCGCCAGGACGCCCTGCTGCCGCTGGCGCGGCTCAAGGACCACGACGAATACACCTTCCAGCACTCGGTGTCGGTATGCGCGCTGATGACCTCGTTCGCGCGGGCGCTGGAGCTGCCGCGCGAGATCATCCACGAAATCGCCGTCGGCGCCCTGCTGCACGACGTCGGCAAGGCCAGGGTGCCGGACGAAATCCTCAACAAGCCGGCCAAGCTCACCGACGCCGAATTCGCCAAGATGAAGAACCACGTCGTGCAGAGCAAGATCATCCTGCAGGACACGCCGGGCATCAGCAACATTGCGCTCGACGTCGCCGCACAGCACCACGAGCGCTTCGACGGCACCGGCTACCCGAACAAGCTCAAGGGCGACGAGATCAGCCTGTACGGCCAGATGGGGGCGATCGTCGACGTGTATGACGCGATCACCTCGAACCGCGTCTATCACAAGGGCATGGCGCCCACCGAAGCGCTGCGCAAGCTGCTAGAGTGGAGCAAGTTCCACTTCAAACCCGAACTGGTACAGGCGTTCATCCGCGCCGTCGGCATCTACCCGACGGGTTCGCTGGTGCGGCTCGAAAGCCGGCGCCTGGCCGTGGTGCAGTCGCAGAACGCCGACCAGTTGATGCAGCCGACGGTGAAGGTCATCTTCCACACCCGCGGCCACTACCTGACGCCCGAAACCATCGACCTGCGGCGCTCGCAGGACCGCATCATCGGCCACGAGGACTTCGACACCTGGAAGATCGACCCGGCGCGCTGGCTGCCGGAGTGAGGCACAGCCAGGGTAGGATGGGTAGAGCCGCAGGCGAAACCCATCGTTTGCCGGGAGCAGGGGTGATGGGTTTCGCTACGCTCCACCCATCCTACTCGTGTTTATTTGGTTGCCGGTTAAAAGCAGCCGCAGCCGCCGGACTCAATCGGCGGGGATCGCTTCCAGCGCTTCGTGCAGATCCAGCCAGCGCAACTCGGCCTCCTCGATGCGCTCCGCCAGCTCCGCCTGGCGCTTGTTCAACGCCGGCACCTCGCCGGCCTGCGGCCCGGTGTATAGCGCCGGGTCGGCCAGGCGAGCGTCGAGTTCGGCCTTTTCCTCGTTCCATGCCGCCAGGCGCTTGTCGATCTGCTCGATCTCCTTCACCAGCGGGCGGCGCGCGGCCAGCCGCGCCTGGCGCTCGGCGGCGGCCTGGGCGCGGTCGGCCTTGCGCGCCGCCTTGTCGGCAGCCTGGTCGGGGCAGGCGGCGGCAGCGGTGATCTCGGCGCGGCGCGTGGCAAGCCAGTCGCGGTAGTCGTCGAGATCGCCGTCGAAGGGCTGGATGCGGCCGCCATCGACCAGCAGGAAGCGGTCGCAGGTGGCGCGCAGCAGCGCGCGGTCGTGCGACACCAGCACCATCGCGCCTTCGTAGTCCTGCAGCGCCATCGTCAGCGCGTGGCGCATTTCCAGGTCGAGGTGGTTGGTCGGCTCGTCCAGCAGCAGCAGATTGGGCCGCCGCCAGATGAGCAAGGCCAGCGCCAGGCGCGACTTCTCGCCGCCCGAAAACGGGCCGCAGGGCGTGGTCGCCGGCGTGGAAGTGCCGCCGGCGCCGTCGCCGCGGAAATCGAAGCCGCCGAGGTAGTCGCGCAGTTCCTGCTCGCGCGTCTGCGGGTCGAGCCGCATCATGTGCTGCAGCGCGGATTCGTCCGGACGCAGGGTTTCGAGCTGGTGCTGGGCGAAGTAGCCGGTCGCCAGGCCCTTGCCTTCCAGCCTGCGTCCCGCTGCCAGCGGAAGCTCGCCGGCCAGCAGCTTGATCAGCGTCGACTTGCCGGCGCCGTTGCGCCCCAGCAGGCCGACGCGCTCGCCGGGGCGCAGCGTCAGCAGGATCCGCTCCAGCACCATGCGCTCGCCGTAGCCGACCGCGCCGTCCTCGATCTGCAGCAAGGGGTCGGGAGCCGGCGGCGCGTCGCGGAAGGCGAAGCTGAAGGGCGTATCGACGTGGGCGGCGGCGATGCGCTCCATCCGCTCCAGCGCCTTGATGCGGCTCTGCGCCTGGCGCGCCTTGGTGGCCTTGGCGCGGAAGCGGCGGATGTAGTCTTCCATGTGCGCGATCTCGCGCTGCTGCTTGTCGAACATCGCCTGCTGCTGCAGCAGGCGCTCGCCACGCTGGCGCTCGAAATCGGAATAGCCGCCGGAGTACAGCGCCAGGCGCTGCTGCTCGATGTGGGCGATGTGGGTGGTGCAGGCGTCGAGGAATTCGCGGTCGTGCGAGATCAGCAGCAGGGTGCCGCGGTAGTCGCGCAGCCAGGCCTCGAGCCAGATCACCGCGTCCAGGTCGAGGTGGTTGGTCGGCTCGTCCAGCAGCAGCAGGTCGGAGCGGCACATCAGCGCCTGCGCCAGGTTCAGCCGCATCCGCCAGCCGCCGGAAAAGTCCGCCACCGGGCGCTCGATGTCCGATGGCAGGAAACCCAGGCCGTCGAGCAGCGCCGCCGCACGCGAACGCGCCGCATAACCGCCGATCTCGTGCAGGCGGGCGTGCAGTTCGCCGATGCGCCCGCCGTCGTGGCTGGCTTCGGCGGCGGCCAGCCCGGCCTCGATGGCGCGCAGTTCGGCATCGCCGTCGAGCACGTAGTCGATCGCCGGCTGCGGCAGGCCGGGGGTTTCCTGCGCGACGTGGGCGATCACCCAGCCCGGCGGCATCTCCAGGTCGCCTTGGTCGGGGTGGAGCTGGTCGCGCAGCATGGCGAACAGGCTGGACTTGCCGCTGCCGTTGGCGCCGGTCAGGCCGACTTTCCAGCCGGGATGGATCTGCAGCGTGGCCCCTTCGACGAGGACCTTGGCGCCACGTGCGAGGCGCAGATTGCGAAGACTGATCACGAAGGTAAAACACGGCCAGGACGGCCGCGGACGGAAATAAAGGCGCTATTCTACGCGCCAAGCGAATCGTCTCCGGAACCCTGCGCGCATGTCCCGCCCCAGCCTCACCCCCACAGCCCCCCTGAATTCGGCCCCCAGACCCGCACGCGCACTGCTGTCGCTGTCGGCCGCAGTCCTGCTGTCACTGTCCGCTCCCGCACTTGCGCAAGCACCGGCCGATACCGGCGCCTCGTCGCAGACCGCCGCCGAAAACGCGCGCAAAGCCGAACTCAACGCCCAGGCCAAGGCGCTGCGCAACGAGGCCGAAGCCACTTTCGTTGCCACCGAAGCCGGCTGCTACCAGAAATTCCTCGTCAATCGCTGCATCGACCAGGCCAGGCAGCTGCGCCTCGACACGATCAAGCGCGCCCGCGCACTCGAAGCCGAAGCCCGCCAGATCGACCTCGCCCAGCGCCAGCGCGCCGCCGCCGAAGTCCAGGCCGCCCAGCGCGCCAACGCACCGGCTGCACAACCCGCTCCCGGCGTACCGGCACCCAATGTACCGGCGCCCGCCGCCACGGCCACGCCGGCACCGGCGCCGGATGGGGACGTCGGCCCGTCGCCCGAAGCCGAACGCATCCGCGCCGAGCGTGCCCGCAACGCCGGCCAAGCTGCAACTGGCGCACAAGCCGAACGTGCTGCGCGCGACGCGGAACGGGCCGCCAAGCGCGCCGAAACCGAAGCCGAAGCCGCCGCCCGCGCCGCCGCCGCCGAGCGCGATCGCGCGCGCTACGAAGAGCGCATCCGCCGCCACGAAGAAGACCAGGCCACCAAGAAGAAATAGCAGCCATCGGTCCGGCAGGCGGCGATCCGCCGGCCGGCACGCCGGCGACGGACATTCAGCACCTGGCAGCCGGCCACCGCGACACCGGCGCCCAGCCCTGCCCGCCTACAGCGGCTGCAGGCCACGCGCCCAGTCGAGCGCATCTTCCAGGCGGTCGTTGCCCCAGAACAGTTCCTCGCCCACCCTGAAGCTCGGCGCACCGAACAGGCCGAGCTCGGTCGCATGCTCGGTCTGCCGGCGCAAAGCCTGCTTGTTGTCGTCCGACAAGGCGCGCCCGATCACCGCATCGGCGTCCAGCCCCTGCCGCGACAGGATCTCCGCGATCACCCCGGCCTGGCCGATGTCGCGGTCCTCGGCGAAGTTGGCGCTCATCACCGCACGCGAAAACGGCGCCACCCAGCCCTCCGCCACCCCCACCAGCGCGACCCGCGCCGCCAGCAGGCTGTCGCGCGGAAAGCCGCTCGGCTTGCGGAAGGGCTGGCCGTACCTGGCCGCCAGGCGCTCCAGGTCGCGCCACATGTAGCGGCCCTTGGGCGGATAGATGTTGAACGGCGAATCGTTCCAGCCCAGCGCCATGAACACCGGCCCGAGCAGGAAGGGCTTCCATTCGACCTGCACGCCCGCCACCTCGGCCAGCGGCTCGATGCGCATCACCGACAACCAGGAATAGGTACTGGCGAACTCGTACCAGAACTCGACGGCGGGACGGGACATGGCAGGACTCCAAGGCAAACGGACCTCTTCACTATAGCCCGACGGGCGCACGCACGCCGCCACGGCACGCGCCCCAGCGCAGGCTCCCGAGCCGTGCCGCAGCGCTACTCCGCCGCTGGACGATTGGCAATCCAGATGCCGGCGCCGACCAGGCCAAGCGCGGCGAACACCGCCGGCGTCAGCGCCTCGCCCAGCAGCACGCCGCCGGCCAGCACACCCAGCACCGGCGTCAGAAAGGAAAACGAGGACAGCCGCGTCGCCGGGTAATGGCGAATCAGCCAGAACCAGCCCACGTAGCTCGCCGATGCCACCAGCACGGTCTGGAACGCCAGGCTCGCCCATACCCCGGCCGTGGGTGCGAACACGCCCGGCTCGCCCAGGCCCAGCGACAGCATCGGCAGCACCAGCGCCGACACCGCCAGCTGGTACAGCAGCATCTTCTCGGCCGAGGTGCGCGCAAGCGCGGTCGCCTTCACCGTCAGCGTGGTCGCGGCCCAGAGCATCGCCGCGCCAACCAGCATCAAGTCACCGATCCAGGCCTGCCCGGACGGCCGCAGCAGGTTCTCGCCGAACAGCGCCAGCACTCCGGCGAAGGCCAGCGCCATCCCCGCCCATTGCGCACGC
The DNA here is from genome assembly GCF_001591165.1 of Thauera butanivorans NBRC 103042. GTDB lineage: Bacteria > Pseudomonadota > Gammaproteobacteria > Burkholderiales > Rhodocyclaceae > Thauera > Thauera butanivorans. The sequence goes on along the minus strand of NZ_BCUG01000068.1, from coordinate 19,621 downwards.
CGCATCCGCTCGTTCGGCAGCAGCCACTTCGCCCCCAGGGCGACGAAGAAGGGCGCGGTGTACAAGAAGATCACCCCGCGCGAGGCGGTGGTGAACTCGAGCCCGAGGAAGATCAAGGCGAACTCGCCGGCGAACAGCAGCCCCGCGAGCAGCCCCGGCCACAGCGTGCCGTCGCGCCCGAACAGCGGAATACCGCGCAGCCGCGCCCAGCCGAACACCAGCACCGTCGCCCCGATCGAGCGCAGCCCGGCCTGCCATGCCGGCGAAATGCCCGTGCTGGCGATCTTGATCGCCACCTGCTGCAAGCCCCACAAGGTGCAGAACAGCAGCATCAGGCTGATGGCAAGGCGGTCGAGCTGGGTCTTGGGCGGCATCGGATTCTCGGGAACAGGGAACGGCGGCAAAGGCGCGCGCAATCATACGCGCAGCACCGGGCTCCGGCTCGAGCGCAGCCCTCATGATTCGCACCTTCGATGCCCCGCTTCGCCAACATATTCTTACGGTATCCCTCAGGCCTGCTTCCCGCTTTCGGGCGAATTTGCCCCGATAATGCCAGCCCGCCGCCCGCGAGGCGCCTCCAAGAACAACAGGAGAACTCCGATGAAAAAAACTCAAAGCAGTCTCGCCGCCCTTGCCCTGGGGCTGTCGCTGAGCGCCTGCGCGACGACGTCCGCCGACGATGCGCTCAAGCCCTGGCCACGCGCCGCCGAAGGCTACAGCCGCCACGTCATCGAACTGCCGAAGCTGACCGACGAAAGCACACGCAAGGTGGAGCTGATCGCCGGCAAGACGATGGAGGTGGACTGCAACCACCACCGCATGGGCGGCCAATGGCAGGAGAAGACCGTCGAAGGCTGGGGCTACAGCTACTACGAACTGGACCGGGTCGGCCCGCCCGTCAGCACGATGATGGCCTGCCCGGACGACAGCCGCAAACAGGCATTCGTGCAGGCCGGCGGCGAGCCCATGCTGGTGCGCTACAACAGCCAGTTGCCGCTGGTCATCTACGCGCCGAGCGACATCGAGGTGCGCTACCGCATCTGGTCGGCCGGTCCGGACAGCCTGCCCGCGCAGCAGCGCTGACGCGCAGCAGGCGTGCCGTATGCTCATGCCGTCGCGGCACCCCCACCTCCGCAGGGCACGGCCTCCTCGAACAGCCATGCCCTGAACGACTGCACGATCGGGCGCTCCAGCGCCAGCGGCGGGCAGACGGCAAAATAGGCGAAGGGACAGGGCATCGCCACCTCGCAGGCGACAGCCAGCTTGCCGCCCTGCAGCTCGGCCTGGATCAGAAGCGGGGACGCCAGCAGCACCCCCTGCCCCGTGAGCGCAGCTTCCAGCGCCAGCAGCCCGTTGCCGAAGCGCTGCTCGCGCAGCGGAGCCGGCACTGCGACGCCCGCATGTTCGAACCACTGCGGCCAGCCGAAACGATCGGCCGAACGCCAGGCCGTGCCGTCGCTCAGCAAGGCCTGCCCCAGCAGGGCTTCAGGCTCCACGCGCGGCTCCGCCCCCGGCTCGGGCGCCCATACCGGCAGCAGCGACACTTCCAGCAAACGCTGCGCTTCGAGCTCCGGATAGCTTCCATAGCCGAAACGCACGGCCAGATCGATACCCGCCCGGCGGAACTCCGCCAGCCCGGCGGGACCGCCGCGCATCGAGTCGACCGAGCTGAGACTGGCCTGGAGGCGCACTTCCGCCTCGGGGCAACGGGCGTAGAAGCGATGCAGGCGCGGCACCAGCCATTTGGTCGCAAACATCGGCTCCGCGCATACCGTGATGAGGTTGCGCGCCTCGCTGTGGGCACGGAGCTGCTCGACCGCATCCGCCAGCGCGGCGAAGCCCTCCTGCAGCGCCGGCAGCGCAAGCCTGGCCGCCGACGTCAGGCTGACCCGGCGGTGATGGCGCACGAACAGCTCGACACCGAGCAGCGCCTCCAGCGCCTTGATCTGGTGGCTGATCGCTGCCGGCGTGACGTGCAGTTCCCTGGCTGCGGCAGCAAAGCTCCTCGTCCTTGCCGCAGCCTCGAAATACGACAGCGCCACCAGCGGCGGCAAGCGCCGCGTGGAGGCTGGCGCAGGCCGCGACGGAACGCCGTCCTGCATCCGGCAACCCGGTGCCGCCTCCACACTCGCATCGGGTGTGGCCGGCAGCGGAGGAAATCGGCAAGCTCGTTTGGACATGGGCCGGCAGCTTACGGTGTCAGGACAGCCGCGTGAAGCTCAGCCGCCACGGCACTCACCGGCAGCGCGTCAGCGCTTCCATCGGGCCGGGCGCTTCTCGAAGAAGGCGTCGATGCCTTCGCAGGCATCCTCCTCCATCATGTTGCGCGCCATGACGTCGCCTGCGTAGGCATAGGCATCGTTCAGTGCCATCTGGCGCTGGCGGTAGAACATGGCCTTGCCGTAACGCACCGCCACGGGGCTTTTGGAGAGAATCTCGGCGGTTTTGCGCGCGACCGCTTCGTCCAGTTCGGCTTCGGGCACGGTTTCGTTGATCAGCCCCCAATCGGCAGCGGTCGCAGCATCGATGAAGCGCGCCGTCACCAGCATGTCGAAAGCGCGCTTGGGCGACACGTTGCGCGACAGCGCCACGGCCGGCGTGGAGCAGAACAGGCCGACGTTGATGCCCGACACCGCGAAACGCGTCGTCTCCGCGGCGATCGCCAGATCGCAGCTGGCGACGAGCTGGCAGCCGGCAGCGGTCGCGATGCCGTGCACGCGGGCGATGACGGGTACCGGCAGCGTCTGGATGCCCTGCATCACCCGGCTGCAGCGGGCGAACAGGTCCTGGTAATACCCGAGCCGGGGCTGGCTGCGCATTTCACGCAGATCGTGCCCGGCGCAAAAGACCTTGCCGGCCCCTGCCAGCACGACGCAGCGCACCTCGTCGTCGCAGGACAGCGCATCCAGCTCGCGCTGCAGGGCATCCAGCATGGCTTCGGACAGGGGGTTGAATTGCTGCGGACGGTTCAGCGTGAGCGTCACGACGCCGTCGGCGTCGCTGCGCAGCAACGGGGTATCGGTAGCGTTCTGCAGTGCGGGCATGATGGCAACTCCGGATGGACGCGCGGCTCAGGCCGCCGGCACGACCGTCACCTTGGCCGTGATCGAATGGGCGATGAAGCAGTTCTTGTGGGCACCGGCATGCAGGCGCGCGAGCACGGCAGCGTCCGGCTGCTTGTCGCCGCCGAAGCTGACCCGGGGCGACAGTTCGATCCGGGTCAGGCTCATGCCGACACCTTCGACTTTCTCCAGGTATCCGGTCGCCTGGTCTTCGTAGCGCTCCACGCAGTAGCCCTGGAATTCCGCGATGGCCAGGAAGGTCAGCATGTGGCAGCTCGCCAGCGCACCGAGCAGCAGTTGCTCGGGATCGGCACAGGCCGGATCGCCCTTGTAGTCGACGCCCGCCGACACATTCACGGCCTGCTGGCCGTTCAGCTCGGCCACATGGTTGCGCGAATAAGTGCTGCCGTCGGTGGGGTGCGGGGAACGTTGCCAATGGATGGCAGCGTGGTGCTGGGACATGGTCGACCTCCGAAGATGTGGCTCCGCGCCGAAAACGGGCGTGCCGGACATGCAGATCGTAGGCCGCCGCAAACCGCAGCGTAAAGCGACGATTTCTGTGCTTGAGGCTTAGGAAAACTAAGCCTCGCCGATGCGATTCACTCCAGCCCCCGTCCCGTTTCCGCCATTTTCGGCGCGGCGCAGGCCAGCTTGTCGAACTGCCCCGTGAGCCCATCGATCTCGGCGAGCAGACGTTCCCGCTGGCGGTCGTTGGCGGTATTGAACACACCGGCCAGCAAGTCCAGGGTCCGTTGTCGATTGTGTGCCGCCTGTTCGGAGTATTCGTCCTGCACCTCGCCGGCCGGCGCCTGCAGGGCCGCGATGCGTTCGGCGAACAGCCGCGGCTCGCGGCGGACCTTCAAGGCCTCGAGCATACCCTGCTGCCACTGGCGGCGCTCGTCCAGCCAGCGTTCGGTGGTCGGCTGCAGCCCCTGGCTCCAGCCGGCGACCAGCGCGCGCTGTTCGTCGGTGAGGCGGCCGAACCAGTTGCGCAGGCGCTTTTCCATGCGCGCGATCTGTGCCTTGCGGCGCGCCTCGGTGCTGCCACCGAGGAATTCCTCGCGCGCCTCCTTGTCCCGGCGCTCGAAGGCAGCCGCCAGTTCGGCGACCTGATCGTCCGACAGGCCCGCGAGCAGCACCTTCGCATCGTTCATCAGTTCGACGCGGAGCTCGTCCCACCAGGCTTCGCCCTGGCGCAGGAAAGGCGCCAGCTCCTGCGCCTCGATCCGTTCGCGCGCCAGCAGGCGGCGCGCATCGCGCAGCAGACCGACGTAGCCCGGCAGATGCACGCGGCAGTGCCAATCCAGCCGCAGCGCGAGGCGCTGGTCCAGCACCTGGCGCTGGCCGGCGTCGAAGGTGACGTAGTCGCGCAGGTACCAGGGCACCAGCCAGTCGAGCTGGGAATAGGCAAAGCGCACGCCGCAGCCGCCGAGCACCAGTACCGCCAGCAGCACGGCGACGAAGCTTCGCGCGCATGCAGACACCGCCGGCCGGGCCGTGCGCACCCGACCCAGGCGAAAGCGCGGCTGGCCGGGCGGCGGCATCGCAGTGACTCAGCCGGCGCCGTCCCGGCGAGCCCCGGCGTGCTGGCCGGCTTCGCCGGCGACCGTATCGCTCAGCGGATCGTCGGCCTGTGCCCCCTCGTTCCGGTAGGCTTCGGTGGCCAGGTCCCGCACTTCAGCGACTTCCGAAGGGGTTTCGGCCTCGGCGCTCTCCGCAAGCGCGTCGGCCTGCGTGGCGATGGCTTCCTCCGGAGCAGCCGCAGCTTCTGCCGTCCTGGCGGCTGCATCCGGCGCCGCGTCGGCCTCGGGCGCAACGGCGCCCGATGCGGCGGCATCCCGTGTATCGACGTCCGGTGCATCGGCGCCCGCAGCTTCCACGGCAGCGGCATCTGCCACGGTGGCCACGGCCGCCGCAGCCCCCACCCCCGCCAGCAGCTTGTCCGCCTCGCCGGTATCGCGGGCGGAGCCGACCAGCAGCGCATCGACACGCTGCTGGAACAGCGTGCGCGCCGAGCCGGACGACAGTTTTTCGTAGCCCGAGGACAGATGTTCGAACAGCTCCTTGTACGAGCCCGCCATCGACACGAACAGCGTCGCCGTCTTGTCGAAGTGCGTCTCCACTTCCTTGCGGTAGCCCTCGATTTCCTGCACCTGGCGCTGGACTTCGGCTTCCAGTTCCTCGATGCGGGCCTTGCCGCCGCCACAGCGGCGGCCGATGAAGAAGCCGATAAGCGCGGCGACGAGCACCGCGGCGATGGCGGCGAACCATGCGGTCTGTTCAGTCATGTCTTGTTCCCTCCCCTGATCCTGTTCTTGTTCAATCGACGATGCGGGGCTCGACCGGCCCCAGGAACTGCAGCCTCGCACGCAAGGCCCGCGTCACTTCCACGCGGCCATCCCCGGCGATGCGCAGCGCGTGTTCGATGCCGAAACGGCGCGTTTGTTCGCGCCAGCCATCGCCTGCCAGGTAGGCGGGCTTGCTGGCAGCATCGGACAAGGTGCCGGTGCCCTCGCTGCCCAGGTTTTCCGCCGCGCTGCCGGGCGTGACCAGCACCGTCAGCGACTGCGTGCCATGCGCCGGCTGGCCGGTGCGCGGGTCGAGCAGGTGGGCGTAGCGTTCGCCGTCGAGCATGAAGTAGCGCTGGTAGTCCCCCGAGGTGCCGACCGCCTCGCCGTCGTACAGCGGCATCGCCGCCAGCGGCGCGGGTTCGCGCGGATGCTGGATGCCGATGCGCCACGGCTGATCGCCCTTCTTGCCCAGCGCCAGCACGTTGCCGCCGATGTTGATCAGCGCGTTGCGCACGCCCTGCTGCTTCAGGATGGCGGCGGCGCGGTCCAGCGCATAGCCTTTGGCGTAGCCGCCGAAATCGAGCTGCACCGCCGGGTTGCGGCTTTCGACGCGGTTGCCGTCGATGACGAGGTCGGCCATGCGCGGCCGGGCGTCGAGCAGGGCCTGCAGCCTGGCGGGATCCGGCCGCAGCGGCACGAAAGTATCGGAATGGAAGCCCCACAGCGCCACCAGCGCGCCCAGCGCGGGGTCGAACAGCTCGTCGCTGATGGCGGCAATGCGCTGGGCATCCTTCAGCATCGCCGCCAGCTCGGCGGACACCGTCGCCGCCTCGCCGCGCGCGATGGCGGCATTCAAGGCCGTGAGCTCCGACGGCTCCCAGGCGTGGTAAGCGCGGTGCAGGCGGTCGAACTCGCGCAGCACGGCGTTGGCCGCTGCATCGGCCGCCGCCTGGTCGTCGGCATACACCGCCACGTCGACCCGGGTGCCGAACACGAAAGCCTCATGATGGAAGACTTCGGCGCGCGAGCAGGCGCCCAGCAGCAGCACGCAGGCGATCAGCCCCAGGCAGCGCAGCCAGCAGGAGAACAAGCCCGGCCTCGCCCCCATCAGGCGCAAGCTTGTTCCAGCTTGTCGATGACCAGGCCGGCGACGTCGAAGCCCTGCTGGGTGGCGATCTCGACCATGCAGGTGGGGCTGGTGACGTTGATCTCGGTGAGGTGGCCGCCGATGACGTCGAGGCCGACGATCAGCAGGCCGCGCTGCCACAGGATGGGCGCGAGGTATTCGGCGATCTCGCGTTCACGTTCGGTCAGCGGCATCGCCACGCCGCGGCCACCGGCGGCGAGGTTGCCGCGCGTCTCGCCGGCCTGCGGAATGCGTGCCAGCGAATACGGCACGACTTCGCCGCCGATGATCAGCACGCGCTTGTCGCCGTCGGCGATCTGCGGCAGGTAGCGCTGCGCCATGATGGTGCGTGTGCCTTCCTGGGTCAGCGTCTCGATGATGACGTTGCGGTTGGGGTCGTCCTTCCTGACGCGGAAGATCTGGCTGCCGCCCATGCCGTCGAGCGGCTTCAGGATGACGTCGCCGATCTCGTCGATGAAGGCCTGGATGTCGACCGCATCGCGCGCCACCAGCGACGTGGCCATGAACTGCGGGAATTCGGTGATGGCAAGCTTCTCGGAGTGGTCGCGGATCGCGCGGGGGTCGTTGAACACCCGCGCGCCGGCCTGCATCGCGTCTTCCAGCAGCCAGGTGGCGGTGACGTACTCGAAGTCGAAAGGCGGGTCCTGGCGCATCAGCACGGCGTCGAATTCCGCCAGCGGCAGCGCCTGCTCCGCTCCGGCGGGCTCGTACCAGGGCTTGTCGCCCGCCAGCAGGCGGATCGGCAGCGCACGCGCCGCCACCGCGCCGTCGCGCCAGGCCAGCGCACCGCGCTGCAGCGTCCACACCTGGTGGCCGCGCGCAGCGGCGGCACGCATCACGGCGATGCTGGAATCCTTGTAGGCCTTCAGGCCGTCGAGCGGATCGAGGATGAAGGCGAGCTTCATGCCGCCTCTCCGAGTTCCTCGAGCGGCGCGGTTTCCTCGATCTCGACCGAGGCCGCCAGCAGCGCCAGCCGCGCGACCACGCCGTAGGCGTAGAAGCGGTTGGGCGGCGCATCCGGCCCCTGCGCCATGTCGGGCAGCGTGCAGGAGGTGTCGAAGGCCAGCGGCTTGAAGTGCATGCCCGGCGCGTTGAGGTTCTCGTCGCGGCCGCGCTCGGTATGCACGCGGTAGAAGCCGCCGACGACGTAGTGGTCCATCATGTAGACGACCGGCTCGGCGACGCCGTCCTCGACCGTCTCGAAGGTATGCACGCCTTCCTGGATGATGACCTCGTGCACCTGCAGGCCTTCCTTGACCACCGCCATCTTGTTGCGCTGGCGGCGGTTCAGGCCGACCACTTCGGACGCGTCCTTCACCGTCATCACGCCCATGCCGTAGGTGCCGGCATCGGCCTTGACGACGACGAAGGGCTCGTCGCTGACACCGTATTCCTTGTACTTGGCGCGGATGCGGGTCAGCAGCGAATCGACCTGCGCCGCCAGGCATTCCTCGCCGGTGCGCTCCTGGAAGTTGATCTGGCCACAGACGCCGAACTCGGGGTTGATGCGCCACGGGTCGATGCCGATCGCGGCGGCGAACTCGCGCGCCACGCGGTCGTAGCACTCGGCGTGCTTCGACTTGCGGCGCGCATGCCAGCCGGCGTGCAGCGGCGGGATCAGCCACTGCTCGTCCAGGCCCTGCAGCACCGGCGGAATCCCCGCCGACAGGTCGTTGTTCAGCAGCACCGCGCAGGGACTGAAACCATCCAGGCCGACGCGGCCGCCGCTGCGCCGCAGCGGCTCCAGCGTCAGCGCGACGCCGTTGGCCAGTTCGATCACGGTCGGCTCGGTGATCTCGGGCAGCAGGCTGCCGATGCGCACTTCCAGCCCGGTCAGGCGCAGGATGGACACCAGCTTGGCCACGTTCTGCAGGTAGAACTGGTTGCGGGTGTGGTTCTCGGGAATCAGCAGCAGCTTGCCGGCGTCGGGGCAGATGCGCTCGATCGCGACCTGGGCGGCCTGCACGCACAGCGGCATGAAGGCGTCGTTGAGGTTGTTGAAGCCGCCCGGGAACAGGTTCAGGTCGACCGGCGCGAGCTTGAAGCCCGAGTTGCGCAGGTCGGTCGAGCCGTAAAAGGGCGGCATGTGGTCCTGCCACTGGGTGCGGAACCACTTTTCGATGTCGCAGGCGTTGTCGAGGAACTGGCGCTCCAGTTCGAGCAGCGGCCCGGTGAGTGCGGTAGTGAGGTGCGGAACCATGGATTGTCTCTGGCCTGGATGAGCCCCTGCCGGCCCGGCAGGCGGCGAAACGATTGGCGGGGATGTTACACCATGGCCCGCAGCGCTCACGCAGCCGGCACGCGCGGCAGCACGTCGCGGGCCCGGCACCGAGCCTGCCGGTAATGGAGCCGAGCTTTGATCCCGGTCAGAGCGGGAAGGCCCCGGAGCTTGAGACATTGGGCGCCCGGCACTGCGGGCGGGGATCCCCGGCCTGAGGGTCGCCACGGATGGCAAGGAAGAAAAATTCGCTTACCTTTACGGGGCGGGATCGCCGCAGGCTCCACCGCCGAGGCCTGCCCCCCTGTCCAAATCAAACAACAAAGGAGACGTTCCATGAAGAAGCAAACCCTGCTCGCCGCCGCCCTGCTCGCGCTCGGCGGCTTTTCCGGTGCCGCGCTGGCCGACCTGACGGTCGCCATCGCCGGCCCGATGACCGGCCAGTACGCCTCGGCCGGCGACCAGATCCGCAAGGGCGCCGAAATGGCCATCGCCGACATCAATGCCCGCGGCGGCGTGCTCGGCCAGAAGCTGAAGCTGGAGATCGGCGACGACGCCTGCGATCCCAAGCAGGCGGTGTCGGTCGCCAACACCATGGTGAACAAGGGCATCGTCTACATGCACGGCCACTGGTGCTCCAGCTCGACGATCCCCGCCTCCGACGTCTATGCCGACGCCGACATCCTGGTCGCCACGGTATCGACCAATCCACAAGTCACCGAACGCGGCCTGCCCAACGTCTTCCGCATCATGGGCCGCGACGACCAGCAAGGCCTGGTGGCCGGCGGCTACCTCGCCGACCATTTCAAGGACCGGAAGGTCGCCGTGGTCGACGACAAGAGCGCCTACGGCAAGGGCCTGGCCGACGAGATGGCCAAGGCGATGAGTGCCAAGGGCCTCAAGCCCGCGCTGCGCGAATCGATCACCGCCGGCGAGCGCGACTACTCCAGCCTGATCGCCAAGTTCAAGCAGGCCGGCGTCGACGTGATGGCCTTCGGCGGCTACCACACCGAAGTCGCGCTGATCCTGCGCCAGGCCCAGGCCGCCGGCCTGCAGCTGACGGTGATGGGCGGCGACACCATGACCAATGCCGAGCTGGTCACCGCCGCCGGCCCGGCCGCCGACAACGTGCTGTTCACCTTCTCGCCCGACGCGCGCAAGAACCCCGACGCCGCGCCGGTGGTGGAGAAGTTCCGCGCCGCCAAGGTCGAGCCGGAAGGCTACGTGCTGTACGCCTATGCCGCGATGCAGCTGTTCGAGCAGGTGGCGACCGCAGCCAACAGCACCCGGTACGCCGAGCTCGAGAAGGCGATGCGCAGCGGCAACTTCAAGACCGTGATCGGCGATCTCGCCTTCGGTCCGAAAGGCGACCTGAACGTGCCCGGCTTCGTCGTCTACCGCTGGCAGGGCGGCCAGTACGACTACGTCCAGTAATCGTCCGGCCCCGCTTCGCCTGGTCCGGCCATAGTGCCGTTCACTTAGGAGATTCCCTTCCGGTGTAGGAGCGGCTTCAGCCGCGAACAAACGCCTTTCGCGGCTGAAGCCGCTCCTACGGTGAAAGAGGCGCCTGCTCGAACGAACGGTATTGGGCCTGGCCAGACCTCCCCCGCGCCGCCCGACGCAGCGGCGCGGGCCGGATCACATCACAGCGGCACGCCCGCACTGCGCCCCGGCGACCAGCGCGGGAAACCGCCGTGCCCCCAACGGAGACATCGTGGCCTACGCACTTCAGCAACTGATCAACGGGCTGACGCTCGGCGCCATGTACGGCCTGATCGCCATCGGCTACACGATGGTGTACGGCATCATCGGCATGATCAACTTCGCCCACGGCGACATCTTCATGGTGAGCGCGTTCATCGCGGTCACCGCCTTCACGCTGCTGGCGGCAGCGGACGTGACGTCCATCCCGCTGGCACTGACTTTCGTGCTGGTCGTGGCGATCTTCTTCACCTCGGCCTACGGCTGGGCGGTCGAGCGCACCGCCTATCGCCCGCTGCGCGGCTCGACCCGGCTGGCGCCGCTGATCTCGGCGATCGGCATGTCGATCTTCCTGCAGAACACCGTGCAGCTGACCCAGGGCGCGCGCGTCAAGCCGATCCCGCCGGTCATCGAAGGCGGTCTCGTGCTGTGGGACGCGCCGGCCTTCAGCGTGCAGATCAGCTGGAGCCAGTTGCTGATCATCGTCACCACGGTGACGCTGATGGCGGCCTTCACCTGGATGATCACGCAGACGCCGTTCGGCCGCCAGCAGCGCTCCTGCGAGCAGGACCGCACGATGGCCGCGCTGCTCGGCGTCAACGTCGACCGCACGATTTCGCTGACCTTCATGCTCGGCGCCGCGCTGGCCGCGGTCGCCGGCGTGATGGTGACGGTGTATTACGGCGTGGTCGATTTCTTCATCGGCTTCCTGGTCGGCATCAAGGCTTTCACCGCGGCGGTGCTGGGCGGCATCGGCTCGCTGCCGGGGGCGATGCTCGGCGGCCTGCTGATCGGCCTCATCGAATCCTTCTGGGCCGCCTACCTGTGGGCGGAATACAAGGACGTCGCCACCTTCGGCATCCTGTGCCTGGTGCTGATGCTGCGCCCCTCGGGCCTGCTCGGCCGGCCCGAAGTGGAGAAAGTCTGATGAGCACCGTCGTCTTCGCCCGCCACGCGATGACGCCCGCCGAGCGCCTGCGCGACGCCGGCTGGGTCGCTTTCGTCGGCTTCATCCTCGGCGTGCCGCTGATCGGCCTGACCACGGTGGACGTGGGCGGCCGGCTGGCGGTCGACACCCGCTTCGGCCTGCTGGCCGCCACCGTCGCGGCGGTGTTCGCCGGCCGCCTGCTGCTGCGCTGGGCGCTCGACCAGGCACGCGAGCGCAGGCAGGCCCGCAGCGCGGCCGGCGCCCCGGCCACCGCCGACGAGCGCGCCCAGGGCGCGCAGAAAGTGGTCACCGTGCTCGGCTGGATCGCGCTCGGCGCCGCGGTGGCGCTGCCGATCTTCCATTCGGACAACCGCTACGTGGTCGACACCGCCACCACGGTGCTGATCTACGTGATGCTGGGCTGGGGCCTGAACGTGGTGGTGGGCCTGGCCGGGCTGCTCGACCTCGGCTACGTCGCCTTCTACGCGGTCGGCGCCTACTCCTACGCACTGCTGTCGACCCAGTACGGCTGGAACTTCTGGGAAGCGCTGCCGGTGTCCGGCGCGCTCGCCGCCTGCTTCGGCATCCTGCTCGGCTACCCGATCCTGCGCCTGCGCGGCGACTACCTCGCCATCGTCACGCTCGGCTTCGGCGAGATCATCCGCGTCATCCTGGTGAACTGGACCGAGTTCTCGGGCGGCCCCAACGGCATCAGCTCGATCCCGCGGCCGAGCTTCTTCGGCCTCGAGTTCGCCCGCAGCGCACCCGAAGGCGAGCAGACCTTCGCCGGCTTCTTCGGCCTGGCCTTCTCGCCGATGCACCGGCTGATCTTCCTCTACTACCTGATCCTGGTGCTGGCATTGCTGACCCACGCCTTCGTCTCGCGGCTGCGCAAGCTGCCGGTCGGGCGCGCCTGGGAGGCGCTGCGCGAGGACGAGATCGCCTGCCGCGCGATGGGCATGAACACCACCAACATCAAGCTGTCGGCCTTCGCCATCGGCGCCATGCTGGGCGGCTTCGCCGGCGTGTTCTTCGCCGCGCGCCAGGGCTTCATCTCGCCGGAAAGCTTCACTTTCTCCGAGTCCGCCATCATCCTCGCCATCGTCGTGCTGGGCGGCATGGGTTCGCAGATGGGCGTGGTGCTGGCGGCGACGCTGCTGGTGCTGATCCCCGAGTTCGGCCGCAACTTCGCCGAATACCGCATGCTGCTGTTCGGCGCGGCAATGGTGCTGATCATGATCTGGAAGCCGGGCGGCCTGCTGTCGCACCGCGAACCGACCGTGCGCCTGAACCCGCTGGGCAAGGCCGGCTCCGCCAGGGAGGCCGCACGATGAATGCCACCGCCCCGAACACCGCCGCCACGCTGCTGTCGGTGCAGAACCTGACGATGCGCTTCGGCGGCCTGGTCGCCATCGACGACCTGTCGCTGGACGTGCCGGCCGGCAGCATCACCGGCATCATCGGTCCCAACGGCGCCGGCAAGACCACGCTGTTCAACTGCCTGACCGGCTTCTACAAGCCGACCACCGGCAGCCTGCGGCTGGCCCACCCGCAGCACGGCGAAATGCGCCTGGAAGCGCTGCCCAGCCATCGCGTGGCGCGCGACGCCCAGGTCGTGCGCACCTTCCAGAACATCCGCCTGTTCCCGAAGATGACGGTGCTGGAAAACCTCATCGTCGCCCAGCACAACGTGCTGCAGCACGCCTCGAAGTTCTCCATCGCCGGCCTGCTCGGCCTGCCCGGCTACCGCCAGGCCGAGCAAGCGGCGATCGAGCGCGCGGCAACGTGGCTGAAGCGGCTGCGGCTCGAACACCTCGCCGACCACGCCGCCGGCGCGCTGCCCTACGGCATCCAGCGCCGCATCGAGATCGCCCGTGCGCTGTGCGTCGACCCGGTGCTGCTGTGCCTGGACGAGCCCGCTGCCGGCCTCAACCCGCGCGAATCGGCCGAATTGAACGCGCTGCTGCTCTACCTGTGCCGCGAACTGGGCATCGCCATCCTGCTGATCGAGCACGACATGAGCGTGGTGATGAACGTCTCCGACCACATCGGCGTAATCAGCTACGGCCGCAAGATCGCCGAGGGCACGCCGGAACAGGTCAGGAACGACCCCGACGTGATCAAGGCCTATCTCGGCGAGGACGACGACGAAGATGCGCAGGACGCTGCGGTGACGACGGGAGGGGCCACGGCATGATGCTGACGATGGAGGGCGTGCACGCCCACTACGGCCACATCCACGCGCTGCGCGGCATCGACGTCGAAGTGCAGGTCGGCGAGATCGTGACGCTGATCGGCGCCAACGGCGCCGGCAAGTCGACGCTGATGATGAGCCTGTTCGGCACCCCCCGCGCGAGCGCCGGGCGCATCGTCTTCGACGGCGAGGACATCACCCGCGTGCACACGCACGAGATCGCCCGCCGCGGCATCGCGCTGGTGCCCGAAGGCCGGCGCATCTTCCCGCGCATGACGGTGCTGGAGAACCTGCAGATGGGCGCGACGCACGCCGACCCGGCGAACTACGGCGCCGACCTCGCGCGCATGTTCGCGATGTTCCCGATCCTGGAGCAGCGCCAGTCGCAGCGCGGCGGCACGCTGTCCGGCGGCGAACAGCAGATGCTGGCGATCGCCCGCGCGCTGATGAGCCGGCCCAAGCTGCTGCTGCTCGACGAACCTTCGCTGGGCTTGGCGCCGATCTACATCCGCAAGGTGTTCCAGATCGTCAGGGAGCTGAACCGCGACCACGGCATGACCATCCTGCTGGTCGAACAGAACGCCAACCAGGCGCTGCGGGTTGCACACCGCGGCTACGTGCTGCAGCATGGCGAGATCACGCTCGCGGGGACGGGCGCGGAACTGCTGGCAAGTCCGGAAGTGCGGGCGGCCTATCTCGAGGGCGGCCACGGCTGAGCCGGTAAATAACGGGAACGCTTCGGCAAGGAGGCAGCCATGAGCCCGCCGAACATGCACGCCGATCTGGCGAACATCTCCGTCCACCTGCTGGCCGCGCTCGCCGCCGGCGGCATCATCGGCCTCGAACGCAGCTACCACGGCCGCCCGGCGGGCTTCCGCACCCATTCGCTGGTCTGCGTAGCATCCAGCCTGCTGATGCTGGTGACGCTGTACCAGTGGTCCTGGCTGCCCGGCGTGCCGATGGAAACCGTGCGCACCGACCCGACGCGCATGGCGCAGGGCATCATGACCGGCATCGGCTTTCTCGGCGCCGGCGTGATCTTCAAGGAAGGGCTCAGCGTGCGCGGGCTGACCACCGCGGCCTCGATCTGGATGACGGCCGCGATCGGCATCCTGATGGGCATCGGCTTCTACTTCCCGGCGGTGTTCGCCACGCTGATCACGCTCGGCACCCTGGCGGCCTTCCGCTGGATCGAGATCCGCCTGCCCTCGCACCTGTATGCCCAGCACACCATCCGCTTCGATCGCGGCCATGCGATGAACGAGGAGGAAGTGCGCGCGCTGCTCGCCCGGCACGATTTCACCGTGGCCAACATGAACTACCGCGTCTCGGACGACGGGCTGTACTTCGAATACCGCATGACCATCCGCACCAGCCAGCAGGGCAACCTGCGCACGCTGGCGGAAGAACTGCGCAAGCTCGACGAGGTGCGCGCCTTCCGCCTGTCGCCGACGGGAGATTGATGCATAATGAGTCCTCATCATATGAACGAGCCATGCAGCCTGTCCTGATCCGTGCTCATGCAACTGGAAACGGTCGAGAACTACACCCCCTTCACATACTTCTCCTTCGAAAAGGCGGGGCCGGGACGGCGGCACTTCGACGTGCTGATCTGCAAGGCCGTTTGCCGCCTGCTCCCCGGCGAGGAAGGACGCGGACACGGCGACGGCATCGAACTGACGGCAGAATCCGCTCCGCTGTGGTTGGCCGACGAGCACTACGGCGCCCCTGAGCGCACCAGCCTGCGTGTGGCGGGCGATACGGTATTGCACAAACCCGGCACGGATCTGTGGGTGCGCGGGTCGGTCACGGCTCCCGAGCAGTACCGTCAGCACTGGGCGGTGTCCGTCGAGGTGTCCGGCAAGAATTTCAAACGCCAGCGTCAGGCGCGTCTGGTCGGGCCGCGCCAATGGCGCTGGTCGTTCATCAAAGGCTGGCAGCTGAGCGAGCCTGAGCCTGCCGAGTCCTGGCCGCTGCGCTACGAGCTGGCTTTCGGCGGACGCTACCCGAATGCAGGCGGGTGGATCGAGCATGAGCCCAACCCCGTCGGCATCGGCTTTTTCGATGCACGGCGCATGGACCGCGAAATCCACTACCCTGCTCCACAGATCGAGGCCTTCGACGTGATGAGCGAGCGGCCCGGCGCATTGGTGCCCGTGCCCGGCCTTGGCCCGATCCCACGCTTCTGGGACGCGCGCAGCCGCTTTGCCGGCACCTATGACAAGGCCTGGCAACGACAGGCCGACAGCACCGCCGGCCCCGACTACCCGGCGGACTTCGATCCGCGCTTCTTCCACGCCGCCCATCCGGACTGGGTATTCGAACGCCCCCTTGCCGGCGGCGAACAACTGGCGCTGCGCGGCTTCCGGGGCCTGGCGCACTGCGTGGGCCACCTGCCTGCAATCCGCCTCGAAGCGCTGCTGCTGCCCGCCAAGGGGCAGGCGCAGCTGGCGCCGATGCGCCTCGACACCATAGACATCGACCTGGATGCCGAGCGTCTGTATCTCACCTGGCGCCTGCCCGTTCCCCATGTATTGCAAGCGCGCCATGCCGTGCTGCGCAGCTTTCGGCTGGACTGAATCCATGGCTAACAAACACATCGCCGACCGCGAGGCCCAATGGGCGGCCTTGAACGTCACGCCCGACTTCTGCAAGGTCGGCAAGAAGATCATTCCCTTCGACATCGCCCGCACGCTCGACCGGGACAAGACGCTGTACGCCCGCTCGGTGTTCGCACGCGGTGAGCCGGTGCTGATGATCGACAGCGTGGCCGCAGGGGTCAGGGGCAACGCCGGACGCGGCATCAAGTCGGGCGTGTCGCAGGGCGCGGGACATGTCTGGATGCGCGAAGGATCGAGCACGGTCTACGCCGAAGGCCGCAAGGTCTTACGCCACCTGGACGCCTGCCTGATGAACTGCCGGCTGGGCGGTGCCGCGCTGGACGTGGACCTGTCCGAGGCCGACTGATGGGCGACAAGCATCCGGTCGACCAGTTCGGCCGCCCGGTCCAGTTCATCTTCACCCCGCAGGGCGTTCAGGCCCAGGTGGTCGGCGACGTCCTGCCGGAAGCGCTGCGCGGCCCGGAGATTTACCTCGATCCGAACGGCCAGGGGCGTCCGCACGGTGATTTCACCGCCAAACACCCGAACTCCGGCCCGGTTTCATCCCCACCTCCCGCCCCGCAGTCGGTCAACCCCGCCGACAACGCCACCCTCGGCCGGGTGTATACGATGCCCATGGGGCCACCACCGCAACCTGCAAGCGAGCACGCCGAAGGAGAAACAGCCCCCTCGCCGGAGTCCCGCCCCTGGTACGAACGTGCCTGGGAAGAAGCCGCACGGGTCGGCTCCGAAACCATCGACGGCTGGATCGACGGCGCCAGGACCGTGTGGGAAGCACTGCCGGGCACATCGGACCCGGCCTCGACCGAAGCGGCCCGCCAGCGCATCGCCGATGGCGCGATCGGCACGCTCGAAGGGCTGGGCACCCTGATGGGACCGCCGCCGGAGCTGATCAACCACGCCTACATGAGCGGCGATCCCGACGCGATCGCGCTGGTCGAGCAAATGCAGCAGAACCAGCGCGAGGCCTTCGGAGCAATCGGCGATTCGGTCAAGGAAGCCTGGAACGCCGCCTACGAGCGCAACGGCGCCGCAGGGGCCAGCGCCATGGTGCTCGCCACCCTCGGCATGGAAGCCCTCGGCGGCAAAGGCGCAGCCGGCGTCGCCCGGGCGGCCGAGAAGGTCGCCGACATCGTGCGCCTTGCCAGGACGCCCATGGAGGCGGCGAACAAGCTCGACGAGGCGATCGCCGCCGCGAAGGCCGCCGGGGCAAGCGCCGACGAGATCGCCGTGCTCGAGCGCGCCCGCGCGCAGCGCCTCGCCCAAGCCCGGCGCGAAGCCGCACAGGGCAAGGACGGCGTGGCCGTCAGGAAAGGGCGGCTGGCACCGAACAGCACGTATAGCCTCAACGGCTACAAATACACCACCGACGAACACGGCCGGATCAAGACCGTCGAGGGCGAATTGCGCGCCGAGGCCAACCCCAACCGAAGCGACCACATGCAAGGCAACGTCGGCGTCGACGACGGACGGGCGCCCGGTGACCACGGCGGCCATCTGATCGGGGCACAGTTCGGTGGGTACGAAGGCTACGAAAACCTCACCCCCATGGCCGGACAAATCAATGCCTATCCAAAGGGGAAATGGGGGCAGATGGAAAAGAACTGGGCCGACCGAATCAAGGCCGGCGACACCGTCCACGTGAAGATCGAAGTCAATTATCCTGACAGCACCATGCGGGCGGGGAGCTTCAAGGTGACTGAGACAATCACAAGCGGTTCAAGCGTCACTCAGAATGTGAACATCGTCAGGAATCCAAAACCATGATCAGTAACCTGAGCCATTACCACACGGAGATTGCGAGAGGGGTATGGGGGAGCCTGCCCGAAGGGCGTTGGAAAAGGGCAGAGTTCACCTACAAGGAGATCACTCAGTTCTCTTCTTCTGGCGGAAAATATGAGAAAAAAAACGGTACATTCGATGGAATATTGAATATTCCGGACGCTGTCCGAACGGCATTCGAGCATCTCCGTGCTGAAATGGCCAAACTGCACGACAACGGCCATGCCTGGTACACCGCCACCTTCACCCTCACCCCGGACGGCAAGTTCAAGTTCGACTTCGACTACGACCATCTGCCGGCCTTCGACATCATGCCGGACCCGGAAGACTGGCTGGACGAGTTCAAGCACTATCCTCGGCCGGAACTGCAGGCCCAGATCCAGGACTGGATCGATGGGCGCGTGCCATATGAGGAATGGAAGTCGATGGTTGCACGGCTCAAACAGGTTGGGAAGAAGACATGAAGGAACTTCTCTACCGGCTGCAAAAATGTATTGACAGCCGATTTCCGAGTACAGCAGCAAGCCTGAATCTTGGAGCCAACGAAACCGAGATTGCAGTTTTGGAGCAAAATATCGGGGCCCAGTTGCCCGAGAACGTACGTGATCTTTATCGTTGGCACAATGGGCAATCCGAGGCATTCCGTGGAATCGGTCTTTTTTCGGGTTGCCCTTCCTGTCGATCGATAAAGTCATCCAGCATTGGAATTTTGAATGCAGTGTTTTGGACGAAGCATCTCCAGAAGAATTGGAAAAATGGAGCCAAGACTATACCTGTCTCCCTGTTGGTACTATCAAGCAGGTTGTCATGAATAAATCATGGATTCCCCTGGCGGATGATGCAGCCGGGAGCTACCTCGGCCTGGACTTCGACCCTGGTGTTCACGGAGACGTTGCTCAAGTCATATCATTTGGAGGGCGAGAGTTCACTCGGGTGAGAGCCGCCGAGAATCTTGTCAAATTTCTGGGGAATTTGCTGTTCATGTACGAGCAGGGGCAATATGAACTAATACAAGAAGATGACGATGAATTCAGTATTGCATCAGTATCACCAAGTACAAATCATTTCCTCGATTATCTTCGCATGAAGGCCCAAACAAAGAATAACCATTCCTGATCCGTCGTCGCAGCCGACACAACCAGCGGCATTGGCTGAACTTTGTCGTTAGATAATCTCCGGTCTGCATTCAAATCAGAATTCGAAAATGTCACGAACGCCTGAGAAGCCTCCAGTTCGGGCTATCCATGATTTTCTCTCTGAACTGCGGAGCGGAGCCTCTCAACTACGGCGTGCCCACACAGGGCAAGGACGGCGGGCGTGGCGGTCAAGAGGGGTTGGCTTGCGCCGAACAGCACCTACGAGCCCAACGGCTACAAATACACCACCGACGAACACGGCCGGATCAATGCCGTCGAGGGCGAATTGCGTGCCGAGCCAATCCCAACCGAAGCGACCGCATGCAAGGCAACGTCGGCGTCGACGACGGACGGGCGCCCGGTGACCACGGCGGCCACCTGATCGGCGCACAGTTCGGCGGGTACGAAGGCTACGAAAACCTCACCCCCATGGCCGGACAAATCAATGCCTATCCAAAGGGGAAATGGGGGCAGATGGAAAAGAACTGGGCCGACCGCCTCAAGGCCGGCGATACCGTTCAGGTCAGAATCGAACTGAACT
>NZ_BCUG01000067.1 GCF_001591165.1 Thauera butanivorans NBRC 103042 | reverse complement strand
CGTGCGTGGACGCGGAGAAAAACGCCGCAACATCCAACTCCGTACGCACCAGAAGTCTCGTTCGTGACGGGCCGGAGCGTGACGATGACCCCGCCATTCGGCACAATGCCGAGTTCGAAGGCAACGCCTGGATGCTTGAATGAATTTCGACCTGATTGTCGTCGGCGGCGGATTGGCCGGCGCGGCGCTCGCGGTTGCATTGCGCCGCACTCACCTGAAGGTGGCCGTCATCGAGGCGAGTGCGCCACGCCTGCCGGTGGATTGGGATCAGCGGGTGTATGCCTACAGTCCGGCGAGCGTCCGCTTCATGGACGGACTCGGCGTCTGGCAGCATCTGGAACGGGAGCGGCTGCAAGCCGTTGCCGAAATGCGGATCTTCGGCGATGCCGGCGGTACGCTGCGTTTTTCCGCCTACGGCAGCGGTCTGTCCGAACTTGCCTGGATCGGCGAGTCCAGCCGCATTCACCGTGAGCTCTGGGAAAATCTCAAGCGGCAGCACAACGTCACGCTGTTCTGTCCGGCCTCGCCGGCCAGCCTCACGCTTGCGGACGACGGGGTTTCCCTGGGGCTGCAGGATGGCAAGGTATTGCGGGCGCGCCTCGTCGTCGGTGCCGACGGGCGTGAGTCCTGGGTACGCCAGCAGGCCGGCATCGAGGCCAGCGTCTCCGCCTACGGCGAGCGCGGCGTGGTGGCGAATTTCGATTGCGCCCTGCCGCATCGTGCGACGGCTTTCCAGTGGTTCCGCGGCGACGGCATCCTGGCCTGGCTGCCCTTGCCCGGAAACCGGATGTCCATGGTCTGGTCGGCGCCGGACGAGGTCGCCGACAGCCTGCTTGCGCTCGATGACGCTGCTTTCTGCGACAAGGCGGCTGCTGCGGGGGGACACGCATTGGGCAAGCTCGGCCTGATCACGCCGCGGGCTGCGTTCCCGCTGCGGCTGATGCGGGTCGCGTCGGTGGTCAAGCCGCGGATCGCCCTGATCGGCGATGCGGCGCACGCGATCCATCCCTTGTCCGGCCATGGCATCAATCTCGGCTTCCAGGATGCGAAGGCACTGGCCGAGGTGCTCGCGCGGACGCCCGCCTGGCGGGACATCGGCGAACTCGCCATCCTGCGCAGTTATGCGCGCGCGCGCGCGGAAGAGCCTTTCCTGATGCAGTACCTCACCCATGGCCTGAACCGTCTTTTCAATCACCCCAACCCGATTCTTGCTGCGCTGCGCAATACCGGGATGAACCTCACCGGCAGCCTGCCTGTCCTAACCAACGCCTTGACGCGCTATGCGGCCAATGGGCGATTCTGAAACCATCCGGAGATATCGATGACTGTGTTTGCTCAACCTGCCGTGGCGCGTTCGATCGCATTTCTGCTGGGCCTGACGACGATGGGGTTCGCGCAGGCCTCGGAGGAGGCGGTAAAGAAGGGCATGGAAAGCTTCATCGGCGCGCCCGCGGTCGAGTCGGTGGCGGAAACGCCGTACGGCGGGCTGTACGAAGTGGTGCTGAAGAACGGCCAGCTCGTCTACACCGATGCCAAGGCGGAGTTCGTCATCGACGGCAGCATCATCGACATGAAGACTCGCCGCGACGTCACCCAGGCACGTCTGAACGAACTGTCCGCGATCGATTTCGCTTCGCTGCCGCTGGAGCGTGCGGTCAAGCAGGTCAAGGGCAAGGGTACGCGCGTGATCGCGACTTTCGAGGATCCGAACTGCGGCTACTGCAAGCGCCTGGCCAAGGATCTGGCCGGCATGGACGACATCACGATCTACACTTTCTTGTATCCGATCCTCAGCGAGGATTCGGCCAACAAGTCGAACAACATCTGGTGCGCAAAAGACAGGGCCCAGGCATGGACAGGCTGGGTGCTGGACGGCAAGGAGCCGGCCGCCGCCGACTGCGACGTCACCGCAGTGGCGCAGAACGTGCAACTGGGCCAGCAATTGCGCATCAGCGGAACGCCGACGATCTTCCTGGCCGACGGTACCCGCATCGGTGGCTACATGCCTGCGGCGGAGCTCGAAAAGGCGCTTGCCGAAGTGAAGCCCAAGACCGCATCCAAGTCCAAGTGACCCGAACCGCCCCCGGCGCCGAAAAGGTACCAGGGGCGGTCGTTCAGCGGGGCGGCTTCATTCCCTTGGGCAGCAGCACCCACATCCGCCCCTGCTGGCGCATCCTGCCGGCTTCCCGCCCGGCGCTTTCGCCGAATCCCCAGAAGAAATCCGCCCGCACCGCGCCCTTGATGGCGCTACCGGTGTCCTGGGCCAGCACCAGGCGATTCAGCGGACGCGTGCTCAGCGGATGGCTCGTCGCCAGGAACACCGGCGCCCCGAGCGGGACGTAGCGCGGGTCGACCGCGATGCTGCGGCCTTCGCTCAGCGGAACGCTGAGTGCGCCGATCGGCCCGCCATCCGAAGCCGGCAGTTCGCGAAAGAAGACGTAGCTCGGATTGGCATTGAGCATTTCGCGCAAGCGGCCGGGGTTGTCGCGCGCCCAGCGTTTGATGCCGTCCATCGAAGCCTGCTCCAGGCTCAGCTCTCCCTGCGCCACCAGCCAGCGGCCGATCGACTGGTAGGGGTGTCCGTTCTGGTCCGCGTAGCCGATGCGGACGGTCTTGCCGTCGGGCAGCCGGACGCGCCCCGAACCTTGCACCTGCAGGAAGAACAGGTCGATCGGATCGTTCGCCCACAGCAGCACCGGGGCGGGCACCTGATTGCCGCGCTCCTCCAGCTGTCCCCGCGTCCAGTAGGGCAGGACCTTGTTGCCGACGATGCGTCCTCTCAGGCGCATGGATCTGAGCTCGGGATAGACGTCGCCGAGCTCGATCGTCAGCATGTCCGCCGGTACGCCATGGATCGGCCACGCATACTGGCTGGAGCGGCTGCGGCTGCCGCGGATCAGCGGCTCGTAGTA
Source organism: Thauera butanivorans NBRC 103042 (assembly GCF_001591165.1). Lineage (GTDB taxonomy): Bacteria > Pseudomonadota > Gammaproteobacteria > Burkholderiales > Rhodocyclaceae > Thauera > Thauera butanivorans. The sequence continues at coordinate 15,708 of NZ_BCUG01000067.1, read as the reverse complement.
GCCGGTCACCAGGCCTTCCGCCGAGGGGCCGCCGTTGAACAGCTGCCAGGGCACGAAGTGCTGCTCGAAATACGCCCGTGCCTGCTGGCTGGAGGGCGTCCTGCCGAGCGCGGATGCCGCTGCGCAGACGGACTGCCAGCCCGCCTGCCGGGCGAGCCTGGAGCAGGAAGCGAGCAGGGCCGGCCAGGCTTCGGCCGGATCGTCCTCGCTCCAGCCGGGGATGGCAGACCAGCTTGCCTGAACGGCGGGCGGAGGCTCTGCCGCTGCGCCGGCTGGCGGGGTGGGCGTCGTCGCCGGCTTGTCGGTCGAGGGTGGGCAAGCGGGACAGGCCGGACAGGCGCGTTGCGGCGGACACTGTGCTTCGGTATCGGGTGCCTGTTGCGGGGTCGCACAAGCGCCGAGCAGTGCAAACAGGAAGGGCAGCGCGGGGCGTGCCAGACGGGAGGGAGCCGGAATCATGGAGGGGATCGGTTAGACTGCGAAACTTTCGGACAACAGTATACCGGTGGCGGTATCCCGACCCCGAGGTTTGCGATGTGGGTGATCTTTCTCGAAGCAGGGCTGGCGCTCGTGCTGCTGCTGATCATCGTCTGGGCGACCTGGCCGCGCCGGGGAAACGCTGGCGACAACAAGGACGAACACGATGACTGAGTTGTCAGACCTGATGAGCCGCGCCGAGCGGCTGCTGGAGCGCTTCGAGGCGCTGCTGCCCGGCCCGGCCACGGCGCCCGACTGGGATGCCGCGGTGGCTTTCCGCTGGCAGCGGCGCCATGGCCGTGCGGTCCTCAAACCGGTGCGCTCGCCGCACCGCATCCGTCTGGCGGACCTGCAGGACGTCGACGACCAGAAAGAACGCATCGACCGCAACACGCAGCAGTTCCTCGCTGGGCGCCGGGCCAACAACGTGCTGCTGACCGGCGCGCGCGGAACCGGAAAGTCCTCGCTGATCAAGGCCTTGCTGGCCGAATACAGCGATCGCGGCCTGCGTGTGATCGAGGTCGATAAGACCGACCTGGTCGATCTGCCGGAGATCGTCGAACTGGTCGAAGGCCGCCCCGAGCGCTTCATCCTGTTCTGCGACGACCTCTCCTTCGAGGAAGGCGAGGATGCCTACAAGGCGCTCAAGAGCGTGCTCGACGGCTCGGTGTCGGCGATGGCGGACAATGTGCTGATCTATGCGACCTCCAATCGCCGCCATCTGATGCCCGAGTACCACGACGAGAACCTGCAGGCCCGTCACATCGACGGCGAGATCCATCCCGGCGAGGCGACCGAGGAAAAGATCTCGCTGTCCGAGCGCTTCGGGCTGTGGATTTCCTTCTATCCCTTCAGCCAGAACGAATACCTCGACATTGTCGGGCACTGGCTCGCCAGCTTCGGGCTGCCGCAGGCGCGCATCGACGAGGCGCGGCAGGATGCGCTGCAGTGGGCGTTGATGCGCGGCTCCCGCTCGGGCCGGGTTGCCTGGCAGTTCGCGCGCGATTACGCGGGCCAGATCGGCGAAGCCACGCAGCACGGCGAAGGAGCCGGGCGGTGACGCGCAAGCGTGTCGAAGTGGCCGCCGGCGTGCTGCTGCGTGCCGACGGACGCTACCTGCTCGGTCAGCGCGGGCCGGACACCGTGTATGCCGGCTACTGGGAGTTTCCGGGCGGCAAGGTCGAGGCGGGCGAAACGCCGGCGCAGGCCTTGTGCCGCGAACTCGACGAGGAGCTCGGCATCCGCGTCACCCATCTGCGGCCCTGGATGCTGCGCGAACACCTGTACGAGCACGCCCACGTCCGCCTGCACTTCTTCGAGGTCTCGGCCTGGGAAGGCGAACCGCATGGCAAGGTGCACAGCGTGCTCGACTGGGTGCTGCCGGAGCAGGCCACGCGCGAACCGATGCTGCCGGCCAACGGCCCGATTCTGAAGGCCTTGCGCCTGCCGCGCCTGATGGCGATCACCCATGCCGGCGAGCAGGGTATCGATGCCCAGCTCGCCGCGCTCGATCGCGCGCTGGCGGACGGGCTGCGGCTGGTGCAGGTACGCGAGCCGGCGCTCGACAGTTCGCTGCGCGAGCGCTTCGCGCGCGAAGTGGTCGCGCGCGTCCATGGCTGCGGCGGCCTGGTGCTGCTCAACGGCGATCCGGACCTGGCCAGGACAGTCGGAGCCGACGGCGTGCATCTGCCCGCACGTATGCTGGCGATCCTGAATGAACGTCCGGATTGCCCTTGGGTGGGCGCGTCCTGCCATGATCGCGGCGAACTCGAACGGGCTGCGACGTTGGGCTTGGATTACGCCTTGCTCGGTCCGGTGGCGCCGACGGCCAGCCATCCCGGCCAAGCGGGACTGGGTTGGACACGTTTCACTGAACTGGTGGCTGGCCTGCCATTGCCGGTACTGGCCCTGGGCGGTCTACAGCCGGAGAACATGGAAAAAGCGCGCGATGCCGGTGCACATGGCATTGCCGCAATCCGCGGGGCGTGGAGTGTTTGACAGCTTGAAGGACCGTACCAGTGGGAGCAGCTTTTTAGCCGCGAAAAGGGCTGCAATGCGCTCCCATGGCTGCTATCGCGGCTGAAGCCGCTTGCGAGAGCTAGCTTGCGGTTCGGCGCCCCCGGCTGAAGCCGTTCCCCTGGAGGCATTCCATCCGATTCGCTGGTGATGATGCGGCACGTTCTTCTTCGCCCAGGGGGATTTCAGTCGCGTGTCTGCCCGGGCGGCAGGAAGTCCTCGGCGTCGCTGGCATCGGGCGGCGAAGTGGGAACGCGATAGGCTTCGGAAGCCCAGGCGCCGAGGTCGATCTGGCGGCAGCGTGCCGAGCAGAACGGCCGGTAGCGGCTCTCGGCGCTCCAGACCACGGGCTTGCCGCAGGTCGGGCATGATACGGTGCGTGGCGTGTCGCCCATGGCTTCGCTCAGAGGCTGCAGAAAGTGAGCTCGAACTGTACGTCACGTTCGGCCAGGCGTGGGCGGGCGACGGTTTCGGGCAGCATGAAGCGGATGTTCAGCGCGTACTTGTTGGCGCTGATCTCGGGCACCACCGCATCGGTCCGGGGTACGCGCACACGCAGCATCTGGGCGCTGCGCCCGGCCATGGTCAACTGGTAGGCGCCGCTGCGCGCCGTCTGCGCTTCCGGCCGGCCACTGGCGCGCAGCAGGCGCAGAACGATTTCCAGGCCTTCGCGGATCGGCGCCATCGGCGCCATCCAGGCGTCGAGATCGTGCCGGCGCGCGGCGGGGTCGCGGTTGAGCCAATAGTGGTAGGACGGCAGGTCGAACTGGCAGACGCCGCCGGGTATCGCCGCGCGGCTGCGGATGCTCATCAGCCATTCGTTCTCGCGCAGGTACTGGCCGATCTTGCCCGCCATCGCCAGCAGGCCGGTGGAAGCCTGCTCGATCTCGTACAGCGCGCCGGACAGGGCTTCTTCCGAGATCTCGGGGTTGTTGCGGAAGGACATCAGGATCTGGCGCTGGCGTTCGAGTTCCTGCACCAGATCGACCTTGAGATCGGCGCGGCTGGCGACTTCGAGCGTCTCGAAAATGGTCTGCAGCGCGACGTGATGGTCCTGCGGGGCGTCGCGCCCGACGAAGTGCGCGAGCTTGACGAAAAGGTCCTCGAGTCGCAGCAGGGTGCGGATGCGCTCGTTGAGAGGATATTCGTAGCTAATCACCGCACATTTTCCGCAACAATCGTGCCTCGTAAATTTTGCCGATGATAGCACAGAGCCCATTTGGCTCTCCGTACCAAGACCATATTGTCAACGTGGTCTTCAGTCAGGCTGCCGGGCGGCGAGTGCGGCATAGCGTGCATGCAGGGCAGCGACCTGGGCGCGCAGATGTTCCAGCGAGCCGCTGTTGTCGATGACGTCGTCCGCGGCTGCCAGCCGCTGCTCGCGGCTGGCCTGGGCGGCCATGATGGCGCGGATCTGTGCTTCCTCGAGCCCGCTGCGGGCCCGCACGCGTTCGATCTGCAGCGCCGGCGGGCAATCGACCACGCAGATCCGGTCGCAGCGGGCGCGGTAGCTGCCCGACTCGATCAGCAGCGGCACGGCCAGGACGACATAGCTGCCGCGTGCGGCTGCGCACTGGCGGGCGCTCTCGTCGCGGATCATCGGGTGCAGGATGGCTTCGAGCTGCTCGCGTGCCTCATCCCGGGCAAACACGCGCGCACGCATCGCGGCACGGTCCAGGCTGCCGTCGGCGGCGGCGACGGCATCGCCGAACCGTGCGCGGATGGCCGGCATCGCGGCGCCGTCGGCTGCGGTCAGCGCATGGGCGATGGCGTCGGTATCCACCAGGCTGGCGCCATGGGCGACGAAGAGGTCGGCGGCGGCGCTCTTGCCGCTGCCGATGCCGCCGGTCAGGCCGACGATGAAGGGAGGCGAGAACGGCGTGCTGGTCATGGTGGTGGGGCGGTGGATATCAGCGCTGGGCGCAGGTCGTGCGTCGCGAAGCGAGGCCGCGCACGCCGCGTTCGGCCTCGCGCGCCACGTCGGCGGTGAGCTGGGCCTGGATCCGGTAGGCGGTGCTCATGCGCGGCTCGACGCCGGCATTGCGCACGCCCTGGGCGCGCAACTCGGTCAGCATCTGGCGTGCCCGGGGTTCGGTCTTGAACACACCGAGGGAAATCGCATACTGCGCCGGCCCGCGCTCCTGCACGATGAACAAGTCCCGGACGCCGAGGGCGCGAAGCGCCTGGGCCTGTTCCTCAGCCCGTTCGCGGCTGCCCTGGGGCGGAATGCGCACCCACCACGAACTGGGCGTTTCGATCTTGCTGCGCTCTGCGCTGGCCCCGCTGCCGCGCAGGCGGCGCATCAGCGCGTCGGCCTGGGCTTCGCTGAGCTCGCTCCAGGCGACGCAGCTCGTCGGGACGGGGGCGGCGGCAGCCGCTTGCGGGGCCGGCGGGGTTTCCGGAACCGGGGCTTCGGCCGCAGCGGTCCCGGCCGCGGCAGTCCCGGCCGAGCCGGCTTCGGCGCCGCTGTCGGGCGGCATCGCAGAAGGGGCGGTCTCGGCGGAGCCGGTTTCGGCTGCCGCGCTCGTCTGCTCTTCCGGCTGCGAGCTGGCCGTGTCCGTGGCGGCCCCGGCTTCCGGTGCGGCGGAAGCGGGCGGATCGGAAGCCAGGCGGATGCGTTCCGGATCGAGCTGTTGCGCGAAGCGTTCGGGTTCGGTGCGGGGCGGGGCGCCGCCGAGCCATCCCTGGACGCCGGTGAAGGCGATCGCGTTCAGTGCGAGCAGGATGATGATGAGGATGCGATGCGTGCTCATGCCGTGTTTCCAGCCGGCTGGGCGGCGACCGTGGCCAGCCCATGCAGGACCAGGTTGTCGAAGCGTTTCAGCGGAAGTTCGAGGAGGTCCGCAAAGGCATCGGCAGCACCGCCGCCGAGCAGGCACAGTGCGCCGGGCTGGGCGGCGATCTGGCGGAACATGCGTTCGATGGCGCCGGCCTGGGCCTGCAGGCAGCCGGAACGGATCGCATCGGCGGTGCAGCGCGGCTGGGCGGCAAAGCTGCCCGCGGCCAGCGGCAGTTGCGCCGTACCGTTGGCGAGCGATTGCTGCATCAGCTCGACGCCCGGCAGGATCAGGCCGCCGAGGAAGTCACCGTCGGCCGACAGCAGGTCCACCGTGGTGGCGGTGCCCGCCATCACCACCAGGCAGGCGCCGGCGTGCAGGTCGTGGGCGCCGATCAGCGCGGCCCAGCGGTCGGCGCCGAGCTGGCCCGGCTCGGCATACAGGTTGCGCACGCCGCAGGCCTGTGCGCCGGGGCGAAGCCATTCGATCCCCTCCACGCCCAGCGCGTCGCGGATGCGCCGGGCCGTTTCGGTGCCGGCGACATTGCTGCCCACCACCCGGAGCGGGGCGGCCACCGTGCTGCGCAGGCGGGAGAGGGGGGCGAGGTTTTCGTGGGCGATCGCGCCTTCGTCGTGGATGAGGCCGCCCGCTGCGGCCTGCAGCCGCCATTTGATGCGGGTATTGCCGGCGTCGATCAGCAGTATCACGCGCTTTCTCCGCCGAGCGGGCGCAGCGAGACATCGCCGGCCAGGATGCGCTGGATGCCGTCGGCGGTATCGAGCAGCAGGGCGCCGTCGTCATCGACGCCGCGGCAGATGCCGTCGACCGCGGCGTGTTCGCCGCTGATGCGCACCGGCAGCTCGGCGAAGGCGTTGCGCTGCTCCCATGCGCTCTTCAGCGCAGTGAAGCCGGCGACGGCATAGAGATCGAACAGCTGCTGCAACTCGGCAAGCAGGTGGGCCAGCAGCGCCGGGCGCGATGGCGGCGGCGACTCCAGCGCACGCGCCAGATCGGTGACGCCGGCATGGTGTTCGACGTGCGCGCCGGGCGGCAGGCTGATATTGATGCCGATACCGATCACCGCCGCCAGCGAACGATCGCGCGCAGGCTGCAGTTCGACCAGGATGCCGACCAGCTTCTCGCCGTTGACCAGGACGTCGTTGGGCCATTTCAGTTGCACGCCGGACACGCCGATCCGTTCGAGCGTGCGGGCGACCGCCAGGCCGGCGGCCAGCGACAGCCCGGCGGGGGCCGGCGTGCCGGCGGCGAAGCGCCACAGCAGCGAAAAGGTCAGGCTGCCTTCCGGCCACGACTGCCATTGGCGGCCGCGCCGGCCGCGGCCGGCCGTCTGCCGGTCGGCCACCAGCACATGCGCTCTGCCGTCGTCGCCCGGCATCCGTTCCATCAGGCTGCTGTTGGTCGATGCGCAACTGTCGATCCAGGCGATCGCGAAGCGCGAGGCAAGCGGGCCGAGATGGGACAGGAGGCTGGCGGTGTTGGTGGAAGTGTCGGACACGGTCGGGCGGGAGTCGGTCAGGTTGGCCGCATTATCCGTCAACCGTGCCGGGCGCACGAGCTTGGTGCGTGATTGCGACGGAGCGGCGGCCCGGCCTGCGGATTTCTCAGCCGGCCGTGTGATCTCCGCCGCCGGGGGCCTCGTCCATGCCGAGCTCCTGGATCTTCCTGCTGATGGTGTTGCGGCCGATGCCCAGCAACTGTGCCGCCTCGATGCGGCGGCCGCCGGTGGCGGCGAGCGCGCGGCGGATCAGGGTGCGCTCGAAAGTATGGGTGAGCTGTTCGAACACCGTCCCCGGCGCTGCGGCGATCAGGCGGTCGGCTTCGCCGGCGAGGCCGTCGATCCAGCTCGTCGGCACTTCGCGCATCGGCTGGCTGCGGATCTCGGACGGCAGGTCGGCGACTTCGATCACCTGGGCCGGCGCCATCACCGTCAGCCAGTGGCACAGGTTCTCGAGCTGGCGCACGTTGCCGGGAAAAGGCTGCGACTGCAGGTACTCGATCGCCGCGTCCGAGATGCTCTTGCGCTCGACGCCGAGCTCCTGCGCGCTCTTCTGCAGGAAGTGGCGCACCAGCAGCGGGATGTCCTCGCGCCGTTCGCGCAGCGGCGGCAGGCGCAGGCGGATGACGTTGAGGCGGTGGAAGAGGTCTTCGCGGAACAGGTTCTGGCGCACCCGTTCCTCGAGGTCCTGGTGGGTGGCGGCAATCACGCGGACGTTGGCGCGGATCGGCTGCTGGCCGCCGACGCGGTAGAAATGGCCGTCGGACAGCACGCGCAGCAGGCGGGTCTGCAGTTCGGCCGGCATGTCGCCGATTTCGTCGAGGAACAGCGTGCCGCCGTCGGCCTGTTCGAAGCGGCCGCGGCGCTGGGCGGCGGCACCGGTGAAGGCGCCGCGCTCGTGGCCGAACAGTTCGGATTCGAGCAGGTCGCGCGGAATCGCCGCGGTGTTGATGGCGATGAAGGGCGCGTCGCGCCGCGGACTGTGGCGGTGCAGCGCGCGTGCCACCAGTTCCTTGCCGCTGCCGGATTCGCCGTTGATCAGCACCGTGGCGTGAGACTGTGCGAGGCGGCCGATGGCGCGGAACACTTCCTGCATGGCCGGCGCCTGGCCGAGGATCTCGGGCGCGAGCGCGGACTCCTCCGAGCCGCTCTTCTCGGGCATGCCCTGTTCCAGTGCGCGCCTGACCAGCGTCACCGCCTGATCGACGTCGAAGGGCTTGGGCAGGTATTCGAAGGCGCCGCCCTGGAAGGCCGACACCGCGCTGTCGAGGTCGGAGTAGGCGGTCATGATGATGACCGGCAGCTGGGCATGGCGCTCCTTGACCTTCTGCAGCAGGTCAAGGCCTGATTCGCCCGGCATGCGGATGTCGGACAGCATCACCGCAGGCGGCTGGCCGCTGCGGTCGAGCTCTTCCAGCGCCTCGCTGGCGGAGCTGAAGCTGCGATGGGGGATGTCCTCGCGGCTCAATGCCTTCTCGAGGACCCAGCGGATGGAGCGATCGTCGTCGATGATCCAGACTTTGTTCATGTCGTATGCACTATTCTGGTGCGCTGCCGGCGGCCAGCGCACGATCGGAGATCGGCAGCAGGATCGTGAAGCAGGTGCGCCCCGGACGGCTATCCACCTCGATCATGCCCTGATGTTGCTCGATGAAGCTCTGGGCCAGCGACAGGCCCAGGCCGCTGCCACCTTCCCGGCCCGAGATCAGCGGATAGAAGATCTTGTCGTGGATCTCCGCCGGAATGCCGGGGCCGTTGTCGATCACTTGCAATTCCAGTGCCAGCTTGTAGCGCCGCTTGGCCAGCGTGACCTGGCGGGCCACCCGGCTGCGCAGATGGATCTCGCCCGCCCCCTCCAGCGCCTGGGCGGCGTTGCGCACGATGTTCAGGATGGCCTGGATCAGCTGTTCGCGGTCGGCGGTGATGTCGGGCAGGCTCAGGTCGTAGTCGCGCCGGATCTCGAGCGCCGGGAATTCGGCCAGGATCAGGCGGCGCACGCGTTCGAGCACGTCGTGGATGTTCAGCGGTGCCGGCCGCATCATCGAGTGCGAGTTCAGCAGCCGGTTCATCAGGCCCTGCAGGCGGTCGGCTTCGGCGATGATGACTTCGGTGAATTCGCGCAGTTGCGGATCGTCCAGTTCGTGCTGCAGCAGCTGTGCCGAGCCGCGGATGCCGCCCAGCGGATTCTTGATCTCGTGCGCCAGGTTGCGGATCAGTTCGCGGTTGGCCTGTTGCTGCTGCAGCAACTGCTCTTCGCGCGCCACGCGCAGCTGGGCGTCGATCGGGCGGAATTCCAGCAGCAGGCGGACGCCGTCGGTCTCGACCGGGCTGACGGTGCAGTCGAGCCGGATCGGCTCCGCGTTGCCGCGCGAGATCGTGATGTCCTGGCCGGTGTAGCTCCAGTTGGTGTGGAGGGCGTTTTCCAGCGCCGAGCCGAGCCCGGGCGGCGTGCCGAGCAGGCGGCTCAGGGGTTGCTCCAGCAGCTTGCGCCGGCTGATCGCGAACAGGTTCTCGGCGCCGGGATTGATGTAGCGGATGACCAGCCTTTCATCGATCAGCACGACGGCCGACGACAGCAGTTCGAGGCCGGCGAAAGGGCCGGTGACGATGGGGGGAGGATGCTTCGGCATGTGCGCGTCCTGTTTGTCTCCAGGGTGACACGCAAGATACGCGCCAGAAAACCCTCATGGCGCAGCCAGCCGTGGCGCGGCGTTTCGCCGGCTCACCGCAGGCCGGAAATCTCCCGGCGCAGGGCTTCGATGTTGCGCTTGTGCAGCTCGACCTTGTCCTTGTACGGCTGCAGGCGGTCGAGCACTTTCTGGTAGTTGCGTTCGTCGCCGAGGCGGATCGATTCCTGTTCGGCCAGCGCGGCTTCGGCTGCCGCCAGCGCGGTTTCCTCGTTTTCCAGCTCGGACTGCAGCACCTGGCGGCGGCTGTCGTCGCGGGCGCGCTGGTCGTCGGGGCTGACCCGGGGGAAGTTCGACGGCGAGGAGGACGGCGTGGTGCCCGGCGTCGTCGCCGGGCGGCGCACCGGGGCAGGCACGGTCGATACCGACTGGCCGGTATCGAGCGCGGTACAGCCGCGCGCTGCGCTGGGGTCGTTGGTGTAGGTCACGCGGCCTTCGGCGTCGATGCACTTGTAGACCGCTGCCTGGGCGGGCAGGGCGGTGTGGAGCAGCAGGGTCAGCGGGAGGATTCGAAGCAGGCGCATGCTGGTGTTCGTCGGTTCGCTGCGCCGGACGGGGTCGGACCGGCGCCATTCTGATGGAATGGTGGCTCGATTAGACCCCATAAAAAAAGGACGGGCAATGCCCGTCCTCTCCGGCTTGTGCAGTAGTCCTCGGGTCAGAGGCTATAGTACATGTCGAATTCCACCGGGTGGGTGGTGACGCGCATGCGGTTGACTTCCTCCATCTTCAGCTCGATGTAGGCGTCGATGAAGTCGTTGGAGAACACGCCGCCGCGGGTCAGGAACTCGCGGTCCTTGTCGAGGTAGTCCAGCGCCTGGTCGAGGCTGGTGCACACGGTCGGGATCAGCGCGTCTTCTTCCGGCGGCAGGTCGTACAGGTTCTTGTCGGCCGGATCGCCCGGGTGGATCTTGTTCTGGATGCCGTCCAGGCCCGCCATCAGCAGCGCGGCAAAGCACAGGTAGGGGTTGGCCAGCGGGTCCGGGAAGCGCGCCTCGATGCGGCGGCCCTTCGGGTTGGCGACGTAGGGGATGCGGATCGAAGCCGAACGGTTGCGGGCCGAGTAGGCCAGCTTGGTCGGCGCCTCGTAGTGCGGCACCAGGCGCTTGTACGAGTTCGTGCCCGGGTTGGTGATCGCGTTCAGCGCGCGGGCGTGCTTGATGATGCCGCCGATGTAGTACAGCGCGGTTTCCGACAGGCCGGCGTAGCCGTTGCCGGCGAACAGGTTCTGGCCGTCCTTCCAGATCGACTGGTGCACGTGCATGCCGGAGCCGTTGTCGCCGACGATGGGCTTGGGCATGAAGGTCGCGGTCTTGCCGTACTGGTGGGCGACGTTGTGCACGATGTACTTCAGCACCTGGGTCCAGTCGGCGCGCTTGGTCAGCGTGCTGAACTTGGTGCCGATCTCGCACTGGCCGGCATTGGCGACTTCGTGGTGATGCACTTCGACCGGTACGCCGCAGGCTTCGAGTGCCAGCACCATGGCGGCGCGGATGTCGTTCAGGCTATCGACCGGCGGCACCGGGAAGTAGCCGCCCTTGACGCGCGGACGGTGGCCGGTGTTGCCGCCTTCGAACTTGTCGGCGGTGGACCAGGCGGCCTCTTCCGAGATGATCTTGCTGTAGACGCCGGACATGTCGACCGACCATTCGACCGAGTCGAAGATGAAGAACTCGGGCTCGGGGCCGAAGAAGGCGGTGTCGCCGATGCCGGTGCTCTTCAGGTAGGCCTCGGCGCGCTTGGCGATCGAGCGCGGGTCGCGGTCGTAGCCCTTGCCGTCGGACGGCTCGATGACGTCGCAGGTCACCACCAGCGTGGTTTCGTCGAAGAAGGGGTCGATGTAGGCGGACGCGGGTTCCGGCATCAGGATCATGTCCGAAGCCTGGATGCCCTTCCAGCCGGCCAGCGAGGAGCCGTCGAAGGGGTGGCCGTGCTCGAAGTGCTCTTCCTCGAAAGCGGAAACCGGCAGGCCGACGTGGTGTTCCTTGCCGCGGGTATCGGTGAAGCGCAGATCCACGAAGCGGACTTCGTTTTCCTGGATCATCTTCATGACGTCTTGGGCGTTCATGTTCACTCCTGATGAGATGAGGCGTTGGTTGCGTAGTGGTTTGCACACCGGTACTGGACCCGTGAGCGGGAATTCGTCGTTCGAGTAAGCATCAAGCGTGCCAGGCATAATTCCTGTCCGCGGCTCATTGTGCCACAAGGGCTGATGCGCAATGGCGGTGCCAGTCCGCCAGGGTTATGCACCATGATGGTGCTTGATTCGTGCCAAATGCACCATCATGGTGCGATTTGCTGAAAGAAGCGGATCGAACGGTATTCGGCATGTGCTTCCAGCCAGGCTTCGGTGCGCCGGCGAAGCGCTTCCAGTTGCCCGGCAGGCACGGCGGCAGGCAGCAGCACCTCGACGTCGATCCGCTTGCCCAGGTAGTGGATCTGTATCCGCAGGGGGGCGGGGGCATCGCTGCCGGGCCCGATGCCGAGCAACTGGCCGATCGCGGCGGCGACGTCCTTGCGCGCGGGCAGCGGGCCGGCAGGCATCGCCCGTGGACCGCCGTCGTCCTCGGGGTCGATATGCACCAGCATGTCCTGTATTTCGGGGTGGGCCGCGCGCACGTGAAGGTAAACCTCGTCCGACACCCGATGGCCTTCGGATACCGTCAGCCGCGGTTCGACCTGCACGTGGGCGTCGCACAGCACCCGGCCGGCCATGCGCCGTGTGCGCATGTCGTGCAGGCCGATGACGCCGGGCGTCGCTTCGATGGTTTCCCGGATGCGCGCCAGTTCGTCTTCCGACAAGCCGGTATCGATCAGTTCCCGGATGGCCTTCCAGGCCAGGCGGACCCCCATGCCCACGATCAGGAAGCCCACCAGCGCGGCGGCCAGCGGCTCGAGGAAAGGGTAGCCCGCCAGGCTGCCGCCGATGCCGATCGCCACCACCAGCGATGATGCCGCGTCCGAGCGCGCATGCCAGGCGTTGGCTTCCAGCAGCGGCGCCTTCAGCCGCCGCGCGGCGGCCAGCGTGTAGCGGAACAGGCCTTCCTTGGCGGCCAGGGTCAGTAAGGCCATCGCGAGGGCGGCCGGATGCAGGTCCGGCAAGGCGTCCATGTGCTGCAGGCGCAGCCCCGAGCTCCACAGGAAACCGATGCCGACTGCCGCGAGCACGGCGCCGAGCAGCATTGTCGTGACCGTTTCGATGCGGCCGTGGCCGTAAGGGTGGTTGCTGTCGGCCGGGTCGGCGCCGCGGCGGCCGGCGAACAGTACCAGCACGTCGGTGACCAGATCGGACAGCGTGTGGGCCGCATCCGCCACCAGGCTGAAGGCATTGGCGAACAGGCCGACGGTGATCTGCGCGAGCGAAAGCAGCGCGTTGGTGGCAATGGCGATCAGCGTGGTGCGCTGGATGCCCCGGCTGCGCACGGCCTCGTCGCCGTTCGGCGGCAACGGTGCGCGGGCTGTGGGCGGGTGCGGATGAGCGTGGTTCATGCGGGAGCCTGGGAAGGACGCGCTATACTTCGCGCGATACACGATTCTAGACGGATGCTCGCATGGGAACCCTGTCCGACCTGCTGGCGCTGGCCCGCCAGCGCGCCGCAGACCTCGAACTGCCCTACCAGGGTGCGCTGACGCCGGCCGAAGCCTGGCAGGTGCTGCAGCTCGCGCCGGGCGCCAGGCTGGTCGACGTGCGCACGCGTGCCGAGCTCGACTGGGTCGGACGGGTGCCCGGAGCGGTCGAGATCGAGTGGCTGTCCTGGCCCGGTATGCAGCGCAATGTCAATTTCGTCAATCAGCTCAAGCACCAGGTCGATGCCGAGGCGCTGGTGATGTTCCTGTGCCGCTCCGGCGGCCGCTCCGACGATGCCGCCCGCGTGGCGGTCGAAGCCGGCTACAGCAACTGCTACAACGTGCTCGAAGGCTTCGAAGGCGACAAGGACGCCAACGGCCAGCGCAACAGGGTAGGCGGCTGGCGCCATGCCGGCCTGCCCTGGCAGCAGGGCTGAGCTTTTCCTTACAATCCGGGCGCCCGCCACCGGAACCCCTCCGGGCGAGGCTGCTCCGAGTCACGAAGGCCGACAGGCCTGCATCCCTTCCTACAGGAACCGGACCCGCATCATGCAAGTAGCCACCATCAGCTTCGACCGCTTCAACGCGCTCGCCGACGACGAGGCGCAGGAGCGCATCCGTGCCGCCCGCGCCCGCCTCGGCGATCGCGCGGTGCTGCTGTGCCACCACTACCAGCGTGCCGACGTCTACCAGCACGCCGACCTTACCGGAGATTCGCTCAAGCTGGCCCGCCTGGCCTCGCAGACCGAAGCCGAGTACATCGTCTTCTGCGGCGTGCACTTCATGGCCGAAGTCGCCGACATCCTGTCCAAGCCAAGCCAGGTCGCCATCCTGCCCGACCTCGCCGCCGGCTGTTCGATGGCCGACATGGCCAACCTGGCCAAGGTCGAGCGCTGCTGGCGCGAGCTTGCCGAAGTGCTGGACAAGCCCGACGAACTGATCACGCCGGTCACCTACATCAACTCCGCCGCCGACCTGAAAGCCTTCTGCGGCGAGCACGGCGGCATCGTCTGCACCTCGACCAACGCGCCCACCATCCTCGACTGGGCCTTCGCCAAGCGCGAGAAGGTGCTGTTCTTCCCCGACCAGCACCTCGGGCGCTGGACCGGCTTCAAGAAAGGCATTCCGCTCGACGAAATGGTGGTGTGGGATCCCGACCTCGAATACGGCGGCCTCACGCCCGAGCAGATCCGCAGCGCGAAGATCCTGCTGTGGAAGGGACACTGCTCGGTGCACCAGATGTTCCAGCCGGTGCATATCGACCGCTGGCGCGAGAAGAACCCGGGCGGCCTGGTGATCTCGCACCCCGAAAGCAGCCTCGACGTGTGCCGCAAGTCCGACTATGTCGGCTCGACCGAGTACATCATCAACACCATCACCGCCGCGCCCGAAGGCACGCGCTGGCTGGTGGGCACCGAACTGAACCTCGTCAGCCGGCTGGCCGAGGAAATGAAGCCGCAAGGCAAGCACGTCCAGTTCATGGCGCCGACGGTGTGCATGTGCTCGACCATGCAGCGCATCGACCCGCAGCACCTTGCCTGGACGCTGGAAAACCTCGCCGACGGCAAGGTCGTCAACCAGATCAAGGTGCCGGAACACGAGGCCGAACTGGCCCGCATCGCCCTCGACCGCATGCTCGCCGTGTCCTGAACACGCACCTGCAGGAACGAAAAGGGCGGCTTTCCTCGCGGGAGCCGCCCTTTTTGCATCAGGCCTTGCTGCGACGTGTCGACAAAACTGAGAAACGGCGACACGTCTGGGTGATATGTCGCTGCTGGCGACATGTCCTCAGAACGTGTCGTTATTTTCGAGAATCGGCGGCACGTCGCATTGAGCTGCCGCCGGCGAAGGCGTGAGCGGTGCCGCTGCCCACGCCCGCAGCAGCACGAATCACTTCGGCCACAGAATCATCTGCGTGCAGCGGAACAACGCGATGGTACGGCCGCTGGCTTCGTCGCTGACGGTCGCGTCCCACACCTGGGTGGTACGGCCGAGGTGCTGGGCGGTGGCGACGCAGCGGATCGCGCCTTCGCGCACGGTGCCGAGGTGGTTGCTCTTCAGTTCGATGGTGGTGAAGGATTCCGCGCCCTCCGGCAGATGGGCGACGGTGGCGTAGCCGCAACTGGTGTCGGCCAGCGCCACCACGCTGGCGGCGTGCAGGAACTCGTTGGGGGCGATGTGCAGCTTCTTCACCGGCATGCGGCTGCTCAGAGTTCCCTGGGCGACGCTCAGGATCTCGATGCCGAGGTAGCCGGGCAGGTATTCGCCGCCGCGCTCGTTCAGCAGGGCGACGTCGATGTCGGGGCGCAGGACGCTCATGGTTGTGTTTCCTTCGTGGTGGCAGTGGGCGGTTGAAGTGGGGCGTCGTTGCGGGCTGGCGGCAGCGTTCGGATCAGGCCGGCTGCGGCACGCGTACCACCGGTGCTTCGCGGATCGGCAGGTTCAGCACCGCGGCGAGCGCGGCCAGGGCGATGTCGGCGTACCACATCCAGCTGTAGTCGCCGGTCAGCGTGATGCTGATGCCGCCCAGCCAGGCGCCGAGGAAGCCGCCGATCTGGTGCGACAGCAGCGTTCAGGCCGAAACAGCGTGCCGAGGTAGCGGAATTGCCGAAACAGCTTTTGCCGACCAGCGCCGCGGTGGGCGGCACGGTGGCCAGCCAGGTGAAAA
>NZ_BCUG01000066.1 GCF_001591165.1 Thauera butanivorans NBRC 103042 | reverse complement strand
AAGTGGGGCGTCGTTGCGGGCTGGCGGCAGCGTTCGGATCAGGCCGGCTGCGGCACGCGTACCACCGGTGCTTCGCGGATCGGCAGGTTCAGCACCGCGGCGAGCGCGGCCAGGGCGATGTCGGCGTACCACATCCAGCTGTAGTCGCCGGTCAGCGTGATGCTGATGCCGCCCAGCCAGGCGCCGAGGAAGCCGCCGATCTGGTGCGACAGCAGCGTCAGGCCGAACAGCGTGCCGAGGTAGCGGATGCCGAACAGCTTGCCGACCAGCGCCGCGGTGGGCGGCACGGTGGCCAGCCAGGTGAAGCCCAGCCCGGCGGCGAACAGGTAGAAGGTCCATTCCGTCTTCGGCAGCATCAGGTACAGTGCCACCAGCACTGCGCGCGAGGCATACATCAGCGCCAGCACGTTGCGGCTGCGATAGCGCGCCACCCAGGAGCCGGCATACAGGCTGCCGAAGATGTTGGCGAGGCCGATGATCGCCAGCGACCAACTCGCCACCGAGGGTGGCAGGCCGCACAGATCCACTTCGCCCGGCAGATGGGTGACGAGGAAGGCGATGTGGAAACCGCAGGTGAAGAAACCCGCATGCAGCAGCAGATAGCTGCGATCGCCCATCGCTTCGCGCACCGCACGCCGCAGGCCGCCTTTTTCCTCTGCCGGCCGTGCAGCCGCATGGTCGCTTTGGGCCACCTTGCCGATCAGCGGCAGCGCCGCCAGCGTCATCACCGCCAGCGACCACAGCGCCCCCATCCAGCCGAACAGCTGGATCAGCTTCTGCAGCAAGGGCGCGAACACGAACTGGCCGAAGGAGCCGCCGGCATTGATCACGCCCGAGGCCGCGCCGCGCGCTTCCGCCGGCAGGCGCTGGGCGGCGGCGCCGATCAGCACCGAGAAGCTGCCCGCACCCGAGCCGATCGCCGACAGCAGGCCGAGCGACACCACCAGGCCGAAGGTGGAATCCATGAAAGGCGTGATGGCGCTGCCCAGCGCCAGCACCAGGATGCCGGCGACCAGCACCGCGCGCGGCCCCCAGCGGTCGGCGGCGGCGCCGGCGATGGGCTGGATCGCGCCCCAGGTGAATTGGCCGACGGCCAGCGCCAGGCTGATCGAGGCGATGCCCAGCCCGGTGGCGCTGTTGAGCGGGCTGACGAACAGGCCGAGCGACTGGCGTGCGCCCATCGTGATGGCGAGGATGCCGGCGGCGGCGAGGGTGATGGCGAGCACGCCGGGCTGGCGCAGGGAGCGGAACATTCGGAGCGATCCGGAGAGGAGTGAGAAATGGAGCCGTTCGGTGGGATGGAAGAGACAGGGCGTCGGCGCGGCTGGAGATGGCGTGAGGATAGTTTCCTCATCGTATACGGAGAAGCCCGCGATTCGATGCGTCGTGTCAACGAACCGTTGACGATGTCGCCTCCGAAGGAAGACCATCTCTACCTGATCAGTCGGCTACCCAGCTTTTTCGCAGCGGCTTGAATCGGGGGCGCCGAGCTGCTCCCGCCGCCTTGTTGCCGCTCCAAACGCTGCCGTCGCGGCTCAAGCCGCTACAGGGGTCCCGGAGGGGTCTTCATCCGAACCACAGGAGAAAACGAGAATGAAGCCAACCGGGAACCGCTGGACGGAGGCCCGATGAACTGGCTGCCTGCCTGGGACTGCTTCGTCCGCGTCGCCGAAGGCGGCAGCATGGCGGCGGCTGCACGCACGCTGGGCTGCACCCGCGCCCAAGTCAGCAAGCAGATGGCCGAACTGGAGCGCCGTCTGGGGGCGCGGCTGTTCGAGCGCTCCACGCGTCGGCTGGCGCTGACGCCGGCCGGCGAAGTGTTCCGCCAGCATGCGCTGCGTGCGCTGGAGGCGGTGGACAGCACCGAGCTCGCGGTGCGCAATCTCGGTGACCGGCCCTGCGGCACGCTGCGGGTGAGCGCCACCGTCGCCTTCGGCCGCCATTGCGTGGCGCCGCTGTTGCCGGAGGTCGTGGCCGCCCATCCGGAACTCGAGATTGAGCTGATCCTCACCGATCAGGTCGTCGACTTGGTCGGCGACAACATCGACCTCGCGCTGCGCATGACGCGCCTGCCGCCGGACGACGCGGTGGCTCGCCGCATCGTCAGCCTGCGCCGGGTGGTGTGCGCCGCGCCCGCCTATCTCGCCCGCCATGGCCGCCCGTGCCAGCCGCTGGATCTGCTGCAGCACCAGTGCCTGAGCTATGTGCTCGGCGACAACAAGCGCTGGGTGCTGATCGACGGCCAGGGCGTCGAGACCGTGGTGCCGGTGCGCAGCCGCATCCATTTCAACAACATCGACTGCATTTTCGATGCGGTGCGCGCCGGCCATGGCATCGCCATCCTGCCGACCTATCTGTGCCATCGGGAGCTGGCATCGGGAGTGCTGCAGACCGTGCTGGACGGCTACGAGCCGGACATCGTGTTCGGCCGCGACCTGTACGCCTGCTACACCCCCAGCCGGGTGCGCCTGCCCAAGCTGCGCGTCTTTCTCGACGCCTTGCTGGGGCATTTCCAGCCGCTGCCGCCGTGGGAGCGCACTTGAAGCGCCGCCGCGCGGCATCGTCCGGTCGCGCCCGAAAAGGCCTGACATCGTGATTCCGCAGGTACCGTGCATGCTTTTCGTGCCGGAAACGCTTTAATTTCCGCGTGCGGGCCGCATATGATGTCCCGTGACCGCATGCTGACCGGGGATCCTTCCGCTCATGAATCTGCGCATCTGTACCTACAACATCCACAAGGGCTTTTCGCAGTTCAACCGCCGCATGGTGGTGCACGAACTGCGCGACCGGCTGCGGACGCTGGATTCCGACCTCGTTTTCCTGCAGGAAGTGCAGGGGCTGCACCTGCGCCACCCCGAGCGCCATCCGAGCTGGCCCGCCCTGCCACAGCACGAGTTCCTGGCCGAGGAGAACTGGCACCAGACCGCCTACGGCGGCAATGCGGTGTATGACCACGGCCATCACGGCAACGCCATCCTCAGCCGCCATGCGATCCTGAGCCATGCCAACCACGACGTGTCCGACCACCGCTTCGAGCGCCGCGGCCTGCTGCACGCCGAGGTGGAAGTGCCGGGCTTCGACACGCCGGTACACTGTGTCTGCGTGCATCTGGGGCTGATGGGCGGCAGCCGGCGGCGGCAGATGGAAACACTGGCCGAACGCATGGAACACGTCGCGCCCGACGGTGAGCCCTTGATCATCGCCGGCGATTTCAACGACTGGCGCAACCATGCCGACCGCCTGCTGGCCAGCCGGCTCGGCTTGGTCGAAGCCTTCGGCAGCGACCGCGGGCGGCCGGCGCGCAGCTTTCCGAGCGCACTGCCCTTCTTCCGTCTCGATCGCATCTATGTGCGGGGCTTCCGCATCCGGCGCGCCGAGGTGCACTTCGGCGCACCCTGGGCGCAAATCTCCGACCACGCGGCGCTGACGGCCGAACTGGAGCCGCTGGCTTGATCTCCTTCCTGTCCGGCAACGCGGTGCGTCTGCTGGAAAACGGCGAACAGTATTTCCCCGCACTGCGGGACGCGATCGACCGCGCCGGACAGGAGGTCTTCCTGCAGGGCTACATCTTCGAGCCGGACGAGACCGGGCGCAGCATCGCCGCCGCGCTCGAACGTGCCGCTGCGCGCGGCGTGGAGGTCAGGCTGATGGTCGACGGCTTCGGCGGCCGCAGCTTCGTCGCCCACCTGTTGCCGCGGCTGCTCGAAAACGGCGTCAAGGTGCTGATTTATCGTCCCGAGCTGCGCGCGCTGTCGCTGCGGCGCCATCGCCTGCGCCGCCTGCATCGCAAAGTGGTGGTGGTGGACGGGCGCGAGGCTTTCGTCGGCGGCATCAACATCATCGACGATTTCCATGCCGACGGCCCGGCGCATCCGCGTTACGACTACGCTGTGCATGTGCAGGGGCCGGTCCTGGCGCCGATCCTCGCGTCCGCGCAGCGCCTGTGGCGCCTGCTGTCATGGGTCAGCTTTCGCCGCCGTTTGCATCAGCCGCTGGGCGCACCGGCGCAGACCGAGGCGGCCGGCGACATCCGCGCCGCCTTCGTCGTGCGCGACAACCTGCGCTTTCGCCATGCGATCGAGAACGCCTACCTGGATGCGATCGGCAACGCCAGGAACGAGGTCGTCATCGCCAATGCCTACTTCTTCCCCGGCCGGCGTTTCCGCCAGGCCTTGGTCGATGCCGCCGAGCGCGGCGTGGAAGTCATCCTGCTGCTGCAGGGCGTGGCCGACCATCCGCTGCAGCGCCACGCCACGCGCGCGCTCTACCCGCATTTCATGCAGCACGGCATCCGGCTGTTCGAATACCACCGCAGCGAGCTGCACGCCAAGGTGGCGGTGGTGGATGGCCGCTGGGCGACGGTGGGTTCGAGCAACATCGATGCCTTCAGCCTGCTACTGGCGCGCGAGGCCAACGTCGTCGTCGACGACGAGGCCTTCGCCACCGGGCTGCGCGCCAGCCTGGCGCGCGAGATGGAGGCCGGCGCGGTGGAGCTGCGCCCGTCGGACTGGCGCCGGCTGTCGCTGCTGCAGCGCGCCCTGACCTGGGCTTCGTACCAGATCGTCCGCCTGGCGATCGGCCTGGCGGGCTACGGCGGCAAGCATTGAGGCCTTGCCGTGCGGGTTTGCTGCCTTTACGGCAGTGTTCAGCCCTGCCGGCTCAGCGCCATGTGCTCGACTTCGGCGCAGCGGTTCATCACCACTTTCAGCCCGGCGTCGGCAGCACGTTGCGCCGCCTCGGGCGCGATCACGCCCAGCTGCATCCACAGGCAGCCGGCGCCGGCGGCGATCGCGTCCTCGGCCACTGCCATCACTTCGTCCGGCTTGCGGAACACGTCCACGATGTCGATCGGGCCGGGCGCTTCGCGCACGCTGGGGTAGCACTTCTCGCCCAATACCTCGTCGTGGGCCGGGTTGACCGGAATGATGGTGTAGCCGGCATCGCGCAGGTAGCGCGCGACCGCGTTGCTCGGCCGATGGGGCTTCGGCGAGATGCCTACGATCGCGATTCTGCGGGCGGTGGAGAGCAGTTCGCGGATGGCGCCGCGGTCGGCGGAGAGGTCGTTGGGGTGCATGATGTCCTCGGTGGGTCGATGGTGGTTGCGGGAGCGTGGCGCTGGCGCGGCACGGCGTCGAGCCGCCAGTGCCGGAAGGCCCAGCGCCAGACTTCGGCGAGCGGGGCGTGATCGAGTCCGGCCGCCGGCGCCTGGCCGAGAAAGCGCAGCGCCGCGCACAGTGCCGCAGCCGGCGGGTGTTCGTCGATGGCGCGGGCGAGGGTCTGCTTCGACAGCTTTTCGCCCGCGGCGTTGGTGGCGACCGGCAGGTGGGCGTAGGCCGGCTGCGGCATGCCGAGCAGACCTTGCAGATGGATCTGGCGGGCGGTCGAGTCGAGCAGGTCGGCGCCGCGCACGGCGTGGGTGACGCCCGCTTCGGCGTCGTCCACCACCACGGCCAGCTGGTAGGCGAACAGGCCGTCGGCGCGCAGCACCACGTAGTCGCCGGCGTCGAGCGCGAGATCCTGCTGCTGCCAGCCCTGGATTGCGTCGTCGAAGCCGATCACGCCCTCGGCCCGCACCCGCCATGCGCGTGCAATGCGCCCGGGCGGCAGGCCGTCGCGGCAGGTGCCGGGGTAGCGCCGCGAACCGTCGCGGGCGAGCGCCGAATCCGCCATCTCGCGCCGCGTACAGGCGCAGGGAAAGGCGTG
Source organism: Thauera butanivorans NBRC 103042 (assembly GCF_001591165.1). Taxonomy (GTDB): domain Bacteria; phylum Pseudomonadota; class Gammaproteobacteria; order Burkholderiales; family Rhodocyclaceae; genus Thauera; species Thauera butanivorans. The sequence continues at coordinate 2,713 of NZ_BCUG01000066.1, read as the reverse complement.
GCCGGCCGCTTTCAATTGCTCCAGCGCGGCGCGGTAGGCATCGTTGCGGCGGCTCTGCCAGACGATCTCGCCATCCCATTCGAAGCCGAAGCGCGCCAGCGTGGCGATGATGCCTTCGGCCGCGCCGGGCACGGTGCGCGGCGTATCGACGTCCTCGATCCGCAGCAGCCAGCGCCCGCCGTGGCGGCGCGCTTCCAGATAGCTGCCCGCCGCTGCGACCAGCGAGCCGAAATGCAGCGGGCCGCTGGGCGAGGGCGCGAAGCGGCCGACATGGGGGGGCGAAGAAGAAGCGAGGTCGAGAGTGTTCATGGAGAGGTCGGGCGGATGCAGGCCGGGTGGCTGCCGCGGCACCGGGGCTGCCCGCAGGGGATTTTCCTCGATTCTGCAGCGCTTGCAGCGGTCGGCTTCGGCACGGGCCGTGCTGCATGCGCCGGACCGATGCTTTAGCAGGACAAATTGATTCCTGTCAATCACAGGCTCTCGGCTCGGCACGTAGCATTCCCGGGTGCGATGCGCCGTGTCCTGTGCCGCATCGTTTGTCAGATACCCACCGGAGAGCTCCAATGAAAAAGACCCCGCTGATCCTCGCCACCGTCCTTGCCGGGCTGCTTGCCGCCTGTGGCGGGCAGGATTCCGGCAGTTCCGCCGGTTCTGCACCGGCGCCCGCTGCGCCCGCGCCCGCCGCCCCGCCTGCTGCCGCTGCACCGGCCCCCGCACCTGCTCCGGCGGCCGCTGCCCCGGCCAATGCCGGGGGCGAGAGTGTTTACAAGAAAACCTGCGCGCTGTGCCACGCCGCAGGCGTCGCCGGTGCGCCGATTCCCGGCAACAAGGACGAATGGGCACCGCGCATCGCCCAGGGTGCCGAGACCTTGTACAAGCACGCGATCGAAGGCTTCACCGGCGAAAAAGGCATGATGCCGGCCCGCGGCGGCGCAGCGACGCTGCCCGACGACGATGTCAAGGCCGCAGTGGACTTCATGGTGGCGAAGTCGCAGTAAGCTACGACCATGCCCGATGCGCGAGCCCTGGCGGCTCGCGCATCGGGCACGACAGACAGGCGGAGGCGGCGAAAGCCTCCGTTTCTCGTTTACCGGCCCCGGCTGGCATGCCAGGGTCTGCGCGGCACGGCAACGCGCTGCCGCGTGCGGGGGTTTCAGTGCATGTGCCCGCTGTGGGCCGCGCTGCGCAGGTCGCGCACGGTGCTGCGGTCGATTTCGTCGAAGGCCAGGGCGCGGCCGCCGTGTTCGGCGATGAAGGCCTGGGCCGCAGCAGCTTCGGCGAAGGCCGGCAGGTCGGGGCCGCGCATCGGGCCGCGTACGCCGGAGCCGATGACGAAGACGGCCTTGCGCGCATCCAGCCAGCCGCCGCTGAGGTGGTCGGCAACGTAGAGCGCGGCGGCGTCTTCCGCGGTGTGCTCGGCGTCGAAGCGGGCCGGCTCGTCGAGGAAGGCGAAGAGGTCGACCGGCGAATCGAAGAAATGCACCGAGCCGTCGCTGAAGATGATCTGCGCCGCCCAGTTCGGGAAGCGTGCCGGGTACATGCCGCACACCGGGCAGCGCGCATCCGCCGGTACCGGGCGCGCTGCAAGCATGTCCAGGCCCGATGCGGGGTCGTAGGGATGGGCGGCCGACACCCGTGCCGGCGCGACGATGCAGATGTCCTCGGCGGGCGGCACGAACTCCACTGCCGGACTCCTGGCCGCGTAATGTACGAACAGCGCGCCGGCCGCCGCCGTGCATAGCGCCGCGGCGCCGAGCAGGAGGGGACGGCGGCTGGTGGGTGTCATGGCTGTGAAGCGAGCAGGGGATCGCGCATGAGGGCGGCGATCAGCGCGCCGACGTTGGCCTCGGGGCTGGCGTCGATGCGGGTGACGGGATCGGCTGCCACGGTGCCGTCGGCGCGGTGCAGGTGGTTGGGGCGGGTGGGCAGCCGGGTGTGGATGGGGGCGGTGTCGATGCCCATTTCCGGCGTGTCAGGTCCGCTGTTCCAGCGCAGCGAATAGGCATCGGGCGCGGCATAGCGCACGGTCAGCATGACGCCGTTGTGCAGGGCGATGGTCAGCGCGTCCTGCGTGAGCCGTGGCGGCGTGGCGAGCGCATCCGCATGTTCGCGCCCGATGTGTTCGAGGATGGCCGTATGCAGCTTCATCAGCGGTTCAGCTCCTTCAGGCTGGCGGCCATCGCTTCGCGCGCAGCCTGGTGCGTCTCGGCGAGGATGCGTGCCGCCAGATAGTGTTCATAGGCAGGGTGTTCGTCGATGCCGCCGTCGATGATGCGCTGGAGCAGGGTCTGTTCGTCCGCTGCGCCGACGGCCTGCAGCACCGTGCGCCGGTGCTCGCGCGTTTCATAGACGAGGCGGGCGAGCCGTTCGAGCTCGGGGGCGGCTTCGGGGGGAAGGGCGTCGTAGATCGTTGCGCTCATGTCGTGGCCTTGTTTACATGGATTGGTCGTGCAGCGCGCCGCCATCGAGGATGGCCATGTCTGGCGTGACGTCGCTGAACTTCAGCACCTTGCCGCCGTGCTGTGCGGCGAAGGCCCGGGCGTCGGCCTCGGTTGCGAACGAAGCGGCGGTCGGCCCCATCGAGCCCAGCCGCTTCGAGCCGAAGACGTAGAAGGCCTGGCGGGCATCGATCCAGTGGCCGGCCGGCGCGTCCCAGTCGGCCTTGCCCATGTCCTGCACGAAAATGCCGGTGACGCGGCGCGCCTGCTCCGGG
>NZ_BCUG01000065.1 GCF_001591165.1 Thauera butanivorans NBRC 103042 | reverse complement strand
GCGCCCAGATGAAAAGCGCCCCCTCGGGGGGGGGGGAGCAGGGGTTTCGCGGAGCACTGCTCCGCGCCTGCGGAACGGGCCGGCTGTGCAAAGCTGGCCCTCTTGCGACCACACGAAGTGGGGGAGCGTGGGGGCCGTTTTTCATCGCCGGGCCGTCCCAAGATGAAAAGCGCCCCCTTGGGGGGCAGCGACCACACGCAGTGGGGGAGCGTGGGGGCCATTTTCGTGCCGTTCGGCACGGCCCATGTCGCCGGATTCAAGTTTTTCCGGTGCCTGACGATAAAAGTCACGGGTTCTGGATTCCGTTGCGGTTAGGCTGTGCCGCGGTGTTTTCATCTTGGAGTGAGTTGTGTTCCTGATCATCGGCTACGTCATCATCCTGGCCGCCTCGCTCGGCACCTACGCGGTGCATGGAAGCCTTGCCGCGCTGTGGGTGCCGATGGAGTATCTCGCCATCGTCGGCCTGATGATTGGCGGCTTCGTCGCGAGCAACGGCGGCAAGGCGATCAAGGCCACGATGGGTGCGCTGCCGTCGGTATTCAAGGGCTCGGTGTACAACAAGGCCATGTACGTGGACCTGCTGGCGCTGCTCTACGAACTGCTGGCCAAGGTCCGCAAGGAAGGCCTGATGTCGATCGAAGGGGACATCGAGAATCCGGAGTCTAGCCCGATCTTTTCCAAGTATCCGAGCGTCACCGCCGATCATCACGCGATCGAGTTCCTGACCGACTACCTGCGCATGATGGTGGGCGGCAACCTGAATGCGTTCGAGATCGAGAACCTGATGGACATGGAGATCGAAACGCACCATACCGAGGCGCACCAGGCGCCCCACATCGTGTCCAAGGTGGCCGATGCGCTGCCGGCCTTCGGCATCGTCGTCGCGGTGATGGGGGTGGTGAACGTCATGGGCTCGGTGGGCCAGCCGCCCGCGGTGCTGGGCAAGATGATCGGCGGCGCGCTGGTCGGTACCTTCCTCGGCATTCTGCTGTCCTACGGCTTCGTCGCGCCGATCGCCGGCCAGCTCGAACAGAAGGTCGAGGAAGGCGGCAAGATCTACCAGGTCATCAAGGTCGTGCTGCTCGCCAGCATGAATGGCTACGCACCGCAGATCGCGGTCGAGTTCGGCCGCAAGGTGCTGTACTCCACCGACCGGCCCGGCTTCGTCGAGCTCGAGCAGGAACTCAAGAACCGCAAGGGCTGAGCGATGCGAACGCAGATCGGCCAGGGACGTGAAGGGAGCGCGGCGTGAGCGACGACACCCAGCAACCCATCGTCGTCAAACGCATCAAGAAGGGCGGTGGCGGCGCGCACGGCGGCGCGTGGAAGATCGCCTATGCCGACTTCGTGACGGCGATGATGGCCTTCTTCCTGCTGATGTGGCTGCTGGGCTCCACCGCCCAGGGCGATCTGGAAGGCATCGCCGACTACTTCCAGAACCCGCTCAAGATGTCGATGGTGGGTGGGGATGGCACGGGCGACAGTTCGAGCGTGATTTCGGGCGGCGGCGAGGACCTGACGCGCTCGGTGGGCCAGGTCAGGCGCGGCGATGTCGAGAGCTCCCGCTCGATCAACATGGATGCGGCGGGCGGCAAGCGCAAGAGCGAGGCCGAAGTCAGCGCCGAGAGGCTGGCCGAGCGCCGGGAGCGCGCACGCCTGATCGACCTCAAGGGCCGCCTCGACGCGATCATCGAGGCCAACGCCTCGCTGCGCCAGTTCAAGAACCAGATCCTGATGGACATCACCACCGAAGGCCTGCGAATCCAGCTGGTCGATGAGCAGAACCGGCCGATGTTCACGTCTTCGAGCGCCGAGCTGAGGCCTTATACGCGCGAACTGCTGCGCACGATCGCAGGTGCGCTGAACGACGTCGATCACCGCATCAGCCTGTCGGGACACACCGATTCGACCCAGTACGCCGGAGGGGAACGGGGTTTCTCGAACTGGGAGCTGTCGTCGAATCGGGCCAACGCATCGCGCCGCGAACTGGTCGCGGGCGGGCTCGAAGCCGGGAAGATGGTCCGCGTCGTCGGCCTGGCCGACACCATCCCGCTCAATCGCGCCGACCCCTACGACCCGACCAACCGGCGCATCAGCATCATCGTGCTGAACAAATCGACCGAAGATGCGATCCGCAGCCAGACCAGCACGGCCGGCGTCGATGTCGACGCTGCCGACAGCCGAGAATCGATCGGCGAGCAGATCGGCAGCAACGTCCCGGTGCCGCCGCCGGGCGGGCCGCGAGGCAGCCTGATCCAGGGGCTTCCACCGCCGCCGAGTTGAGCCGATGGGCTCAAGTCCTGGCGAATCCGGCCGATATCGAATCCATACCGTCGCAAATGCGATAACCGATTCTTGCCCCAGACAGGGGGGAACATGTCCGACCTTCTGAAGAACATCGACGCGCGTACCCGGCTGGCCGGGACCAACAAGCTCGAAATCCTGCTGTTTACCCTCGGTACCGATGGCCGCACCGGGCGGCGCGAGACCTTCGGCATCAACGTGTTCAAGGTGCGCGAAGTGATGCGCACGCCGAGCATCACCGCCGCGCCCGAGATGCCGGCATCGGTCGAAGGCATGGTGAGCCTGCGCGGCATGCTGGTGCCGGTGGTCGATCTGGCGCGCTACATCGGCATGAGCGTCGAGACACCGCGCGAGATCATGATCGTCACCGAGTACAACGGCCACACCCAGGGTTTCCTGGTCGAGGCCGTCGATACCATCCTGCGCCTCGACTGGTCGCAGATGCGGGTGCCGCCCGAGATGCTGACGGCCAACATGGGCGGCCTCGTCACCGCCGTCACCGAATTGCCGGGCGACAAGCTGGTGATGATGCTCGACGTCGAGAAAGTGCTGTCCGAGACGACCCGCTACGACAACGAATACATCTTCAAGGACATCGTCCAGCTGCCGGATGGTGATGGCCGCGTGGTGTATTTCGCCGACGACTCCTCGGTGGCGCGGCGCCAGATCCAGCAGACGCTCGACGCCATGGGCGTGCGCTATGTTTCGGCGGTCAATGGCCGGCAGTTGTGGGAAGAGCTGAAGCGCGCCGCGGCCCATGCGGAGGCCAGCGGACGCAAGATCGGCGATCTCGTCAGCCTGGTGCTGACCGACGTCGAGATGCCCGAGATGGATGGCTACATCCTGACCAAGCAGATCAAGTCCGACCGCCGCTTCGCGGGCATTCCGGTGATCATGCATTCCTCGCTGTCGGGCAACTCCAACCAGCAACTGGGGATGTCGGTGGGGGTGGATGAATATGTGCCCAAGTTCGAGCCGCAGCGTCTGGCGCAGACCCTGAGCCGCCTGCTGCTCGAAGGTGTCGCGCCGCAGGCGCAGGATTGAGGAGCCGCCATGCTGAACCTTGCCCAGGAAGAATCCGCGCTGCTCGACTCGGTCGTCAGCCGCACCCAGCTCGCAGGCTCCAACTGCATGGAGATCCTGTTGTTCTCGCTCGGCACCACCGAGCATTTCGGCATCAACGTGTTCAAGGTGCGCGAAGTCTCGAAGACGCCTTTCATCACCCGCACGCCCAACATGCCGACCGGCGTGGAAGGCTTGATTTCCCTGCGCGGCAACGTCATTCCGGTGCTGTCGCTGGCCGGCATCCTCGGCATCGCCCAGCCCGGCACGCTGAACGAAGGCTCGATGATGGTCACCGAGTACAGCAAGCGCACGCTCGGTTTCCTGGTCGAGGAAGTCGATCGCATCATCCGCGTCGACTGGGAGAAGGTGCGCACGCCCGAGAACGTGTCGGGCGGCAGCCATGCCTACATCACCGCCATCACCGAACTGCCGGACGGGCGCCTGGTGTCGATCCTCGACGTCGAGAGCATTCTGGCCAACACCTTCGGCGATGCGGTGGTCGGCAACATCGAGCCGATCGGCAACGGCCACGAGGTCAACGTCTTCTTCGTCGATGATTCGGGCGTGGCGCGGCGCAAGATCACCGAAGTGCTCGACAAGCTCGGCGTGCGCCACAAGTACGCGCAGAACGGCCTCGAGGCATGGACGCGCCTGCTCGGCATCGCCGATCACGCCGAGCATACGGGCCGCCCGGTCGCCGAGGAGATCGACCTCATCATGGTCGATGCCGAAATGCCCGAGATGGACGGCTACGTGCTGACGCGCAACATCAAGGCCGACACGCGCTTCGGCGGAATTCCGGTGGTGATGCATTCCTCGCTGTCGTCCGAGGCCAACCGGGCGATGGGCAAGCGGGTGGGGGTGGATGCGTACGTGGCAAAATTCGACGCTGACGTACTTGCCGAAACCCTGAGGCCGTTGCTCGCGCGCGCGCGCCGGGCAGCCTGAGCCGAGCAGGAATGAATGGAGAACCTGGAATGTCCGACCCCAAACTCAAATTTCTCGTCGTCGATGATTTCTCGACCATGCGGCGGATCGTCCGCAATCTGCTCAAGGAGCTGGGCTACACCAACGTCGATGAAGCCGAGGATGGTGCGATCGCGCTGCAGAAGCTGACTGCGGGGCAGTTCGACTTCGTCGTCACCGACTGGAACATGCCGAACATGGACGGACTGACGCTGCTGCAGACGATCCGCCGCACGCCGCAGCTCAAGCACCTGCCGGTGCTGATGATCACCGCCGAGGCGAAGAAGGAGAACATCATCGCCGCGGCCCAGGCCGGCGCCAGCGGCTACGTCGTGAAGCCGTTCACCGCGGCGACGCTGGCGGAAAAGCTGCAGAAGATTTTCGAGAAGATGGGACGCCCGGCATGAAGGCGTCCGGCCCGGCCGAAGGGCACACCACCTGAACGCTTGCGTATCCCGAGCATGGAGTCTGGACATGAGTAAACGGCCTAAATTCGACGAGTCGGGCGACTCGGACGATCTTCAGGCACTGTTCGACAGCATTGCCGCGCAACCTGCCGAGGTTTCCCCGGCCGCTGCGGCGCCACAGACGGTGTCATTGGCGGCCGCTGGCGACGAAGCTGGGGACAGTGACGAATTGCAGGCCTTGTTCGACGCAGTGTCGGCAGAGACCGGCATCGCCGAGGTGCCGCCGGCCGCGAATGCGGGCGGGGAGCAGCAGGATGGCGACGGCGATCGCGCCGTCTTCAACCGCCTGGGGCACATGACCCGCCAACTGCACGATGCACTGCGCGAACTCGGGCTGGATGCCAGTCTGCAGGAGGCGGCGCAGGCGATTCCCGATACCCGCCAGCGGCTGGACTACATCGCGCAGATGACCGAGCAGGCGGCGAGCCGCGTTCTCAATGCCACCGACATCGCCCGTCCACTGCAGGACAGGCTCCAGCAGCAGTCGGCGGCCTTGCGCACGCGCTGGGACGAGGTGTTCGCCGGCAGGATGCCGCCGGCGGACTTTCGCTTGCTGAGCATCGAGACGCGCGATTTCCTCGGCCAGGCCGAAGCCGACAGCGCGGCGACCGGCGCGCAACTGATGGACATCATGATGGCGCAGGACTTCCAGGACCTGACCGGCCAGGTCATCAAGCGCGTGCTGCAGACCGCCCAGGCGCTCGAGTCCCAGTTGCTGGAGGTGCTGATCGAGACCGCGCCGCCGGCGATGAAGGTCGAGTGCGCGGGCAGCCTGATGAACGGGCCGGTCATCGACGGCAAGACGGCTGATGGCATCGTGACGAGCCAGGAACAGGTCGACGATCTGCTCGAAAGCCTGGGTTTCTGAACCGGGCATGTCTGCCGGCGAGTGGGCCTTGCATGGGGACGGACCGGGAAGACCGCACGTCCGCAGTGGAAAAAGTGGAGCGAGAAGAGCATGAGTGATTTTGCGGGAATGGAAGACCTGCTGCAGGACTTCCTCATCGAGGCCGGGGACCTGCTGTCCGGGGTCGACAACAAGCTGGTCGATCTGGAGCGCTCGCCCGAGGATCGTGGCCTGCTCAACGACATCTTCCGCGGTTTTCACACGATCAAGGGCGGCGCCGGCTTCCTGAATGCGGCCGAGCTCGTGAGCCTGTGCCATCTGACCGAGAACCTGTTCGACAAGCTGCGCAACGGCGAGCTGTCGATCACGCCCGAAGCGATGGACGTGATCCTGGCCGCCACCTCCGCGGTGCGCGAAATGTTCGGCTTTCTCGAAAGCGGGACCCAGCCGCCGCCGGCCGATCCCGATCTGATGGCGCGTCTGAAGGCCACGCTGGCAGGCGAGTCGATCGCGGCCGCGCAGCCTGCGGCGAAAGCGGCGGAGGGGGTCGGCCTGCCGCTGCCGGGCGAGCCGGCATGGGATCTGCTGTACGCGGCCGTGGCCGGCAGGCCTGCGGCCGAGGCCGCTGCCGCGGCGCCATCGTCGGTCGTCCCGGCCGCTGCGCCGGCCAGGCCCGCGCCTGCCGAAGAGATCATCAAGGCGGCGATCGGGCGGCGCGCCACCGACAAGCCGGGTGTTTCCGGACCGGTCGGCCGGCGCGACAGCGAGCGCCAGCGGGACAACTCGATCCGCGTCGATACCGCACGCCTCGATCAGGTGCTGAACCTCTCCGGCGAGATCGGCCTGACCAAGAACCGGCTCAACGCGCTGCGCAGCGACATCCTCAGCGGCCGCAACGATTCCGAAACGCTGCATGCGCTCGATCTCGCCGTCAGCCAGCTCGACCTGCTGGTCTCCGACCTGCAGAACGCGGTGATGAAGACCCGCATGCAGCCGATCGGCCGGCTGTTCCAGAAGTATCCGCGCATCGCGCGCGACCTTGCCCGCAACCTCGGCAAGGATGTGGAGCTGGTGCTGGTCGGCGAGGAGACCGAGATCGACAAGACGATGATCGAGGATCTGTCCGATCCCATCATCCACCTGGTTCGCAATGCGGTGGACCACGGGGTCGAAGACCGCGCCGGCCGCATCGCCGCCGGCAAGCCGGAAAAATCGATCGTCCGCCTCGAGGCGCGCCAGGAGGGCGATCACATCGTCATTCTCGTCGCCGACGATGGCCGCGGCATGGATGCCGAGCGCCTGCGCAGCAAGGCGCTGGCCAAGGGCCTCATCACCGATGAGGAGGCCAGCACCATGGACGAGCGCCAGAGCTACAACCTGATCTTCCAGCCCGGCTTCTCGATGGCGGAGCAGGTGTCGGACGTGTCGGGCCGCGGCGTCGGCATGGACGTGGTGCGCACCAACATCCAGAAGCTCAACGGCAGCATCGAGATCCGTTCGCAGCAGGGCAAGGGCACGACCCTGATCATCAGCCTGCCGCTGACGCTCGCGATCCTGCCGGTGCTGCTGGTGCGCCTGGGCGAGCAGCCCTTCGCCGTGCCGCTGGCGATGGTGCGCGAGATCCTGCCGATCGATCCGTCGATGATCCAGGACGTCGGCGGCAAGGCGACCATGGTGGTGCGCGGCGAAGTGCTACAGATCCTGCCGCTGTCCTCGCTGCTCGGCTGGCCGCAGGAGCGGGCGCCGCAGTACGGCGTGCTGATGCAGGCCGCCGAACTGTCCTTCATCCTGGCGATCGACAGCTTTGCCGGCCGCGAAGACGCGGTGATCAAGTCGCTCGACGATTTCCGGCCGAAGGGCGTCGCCGGCGTGACCACCTTGTCGAACGGCCAGATCGTGCTGATCCTCGACATGAAGGAACTGCTCGGTACCGCCGGCGACCACCGCGGCGTGCCGCGCGCCACGCTGATGCGCGGCAGCAAGGAAGCATTGGCGCTGGCTTCCTGAGCGGCCGCAAGCCGGAGCCGGACCTTTCGCGTGCTGAACGCGAAAGGTCCGGTTTCGTTCTGCCGGCAGCGTTCAGGCGGTGAGTTCGAGCAGCGCGGCAAACGCCTGTTCGAACTGCCGCAGGCCTTCCTGCTGCAGGCGCTCGCCGGCCTGGTTCAGGTCGATGCCGTGCTGCTCCAGCGCGGCGTACTGCGCCGCCGCATCCTCGATGTCCTGGCCCACGGTGTCGGCCGCCACCTTGCCGTGGTCGCGCAGTGCGTCCAGCGTCGTGTCGGGCAGGGTATTGATGGTTTCGGCGCCGATCAGCGGTTCGACGTAGAGCAGATCGCTGTAGGCCGGATTCTTGGTGCCGGTGCTCGCCCACAGCATCCGCTGCGGCCGTGCGCCGGCTGCGCGCAGCGCAGCGAAATCGGGGCCGTTGAAGCGTTCGCGGTAGCGCAGGTAGGCGAGCCTGGCAGTGGCCACCGCGCTCTTGCCGCGCAGGGCCAGCGCCGTGCCGCCCAGTTCCTCGAGCTGCTTGTCGATCAGGGTGTCGACCCGTGACAGGAACAGGCTCGCCACCGACATGACGGGCGCCACGTCGCCGCCAGCCGCAAGCAGGCGTTCGAGGCCGCGCAGATAGGCCTGGGCGACGGCTTCGACGTGGGCGAGCGAGAACATCAGCGTGACGTTGACGCTGACACCGGCGCCGATCAACTGCTCGATGGCGTCGATCCCGGCCGGCGTGGCCGGCACCTTGATCAGCAGGTTGGGGCGGTTCACCGCGGCTTTCAGGCGCAGGCCGGCGGCGAGCGTGCCGGCGGCGTCGTGGGCCAGCGCGGGCGAGACTTCCAGGCTGACGTAGCCGGCATCGCCGCCGCTGTCGCGGTGCAGCGCCGCCAGCAGGTCGCAGGCCCGCTGCACGTCGGGAATCACCAGCGCTTCGTAACGTGCCTCGGCACTGAGCGGCTGTGCTTTCAGGGCGGCCAGGTCGTCCTCGTAATAGCGCCCATCCGCGATCGCCTTGTGGAAGATCGCCGGGTTGGTGGTGACCCCGGCGATGCCGTCGTCGGCGATGAAGCGCGCGAGATGGCCGTCGTTGAGCAGGGTGCGGGAAAGGTTGTCGAGCCAGATCTGCTGGCCGTGCTGGCGTACCTGGAGCAGCGGGTTCATCGATGTACCTGGAGTGTGCATGAGTGATCGGACATGCCTGCATCCTGTGCAGGAGAGCATTGCCGGGAAGGAACCGATTGTGCCCTGAAATCGCCGCGCGGGGGAGGAGGGCGCGGCAGCGGCTCAGCCCAGCAGCGTGTCGTCCCAGCCCAGCGCCCGGCTGACGGCCTTGAAGTCATCGCCGGGGCGGCACTGCAGGTTCAGCCTTGCATCGCTGACGGGGTGCTGCAGGCCCAGCCGGGTGCAGGCCAGCAGCAGGCGACGGCTGCCGAACAGGGTCTGGAACAGGCGGTTGTGCCGGCCCTTGCCGTAGGTGGCGTCGCCGATGATCGGATGCGAGATGTGCTTCAGGTGGCGGCGCAACTGGTGCCGTCGGCCGGTTTCCGGCCACAGCTCGACCAGGGCGTAGCGGCTGCTCGGATAGCGGTCGACCGCATGCGGCAGTTCGGCCGTCGCCAGGCGGCGAAAGCGCGTCAGCGCGGGCAGGGCGATTTCGCTGCCTGCCGGTCCGGCGCGGCTGTCCGGGTCCGTTTCCTCGTCTTCCGGCAGGCCGTCCCGCAGGCCGGCGCCGTAGCCCTGCCTGCGTTCGATCGGGTCCAGGCGGCGTACCAGCGGATGGTCGATGATGCCTTCTTCGGGCGGATGGCCGCGCACGATGGCGACGTAGCGCTTGTCGACCGCATGGGCCTCGAACTGCCTGCCGAGCGCGGCGGCGACGTCGCGGTCGAGCGCGAACAGCAGCACGCCCGAGGTGCCGCGGTCGAGCCGGTGGGCTGGGTGGACGCGCTGGCCGATCTGGTCGCGCAGCAGTTGCACGGCGAAGCGTTCCTCGTGTGCGGCGATCGGGCTGCGGTGCACGAGCAGGCTGGAGGGCTTGTCGATGGCGACGAGCCATTCGTCGCGATACAGGATGTCAAGCATGGGCTGTCGGATTCGCGGTGCCCCGTCTGCGGGGCGCTGCGAAAAAGAAAGCGGCCGCGAAGGGCCGCTTCCGCAGGTTTGCCTTGCCCGGCCGAGGCCGGGGCAAGGCCGGGATGCATCAGGCGAAGTTCTGCGCCGCGAAGTCCCAGTTGGCCAGCTTGTCGAGGAAGGTGGCGACGAAGTCCGGACGGCGGTTGCGGTAGTCGATGTAGTAGGCGTGCTCCCACACGTCGATACAGAGGATGGCCTTGTCGCCGGTGGTCAGCGGGGTGCCGGCGGCGCCCATGTTGACGATGTCGACCGAACCGTCGGCTTTCTTGACCAGCCAGGTCCAGCCCGAGCCGAAGTTGCCGACCGCGGAAGCCTGGAAGGCCTTCTTGAAGTCGTCGAAGGAACCCCATTTGGCCTTGATCGCGTCGGCCAGCGCGCCGGTCGGCTCACCGCCGCCGTTGGGCTTCATGCTGTTCCAGAAGAAGGTGTGGTTCCAGACCTGGGCGGAGTTGTTGTAGATGCCGCCGGCCGGCGCCTTCTTGATGATGGCTTCGAGTTCGAGGTTTTCGTACTCGGTGCCCTTGATCAGGTTGTTCAGGTTGGTGACGTAGGCCTGGTGGTGCTTGCCGTAGTGGAATTCCAGGGTCTCGGCCGAGATGTGCGGGGCCAGGGCGTCCTTGGCATAGGGCAGGGCGGGCAGGGTGTGTTCCATGCGTATCTCTCCTTGTTAAGGTGTTCTGCAAACTCGTGCGAAGCCCGACGAGTCCGGGCGGGATTCGCGTCCGGCGAAAACGCTCGCGGCCGACATCATAGGCGCACGAGCGGGCGCCTGTCAGCTTCCGGCGGCGGTCTTGTCGAGAGTGAAGCCCCCGCGGGCAGCGCTGGGCGGGTTCCCTGGGGGGCTCCTGGCGAAGCTCCGGGGCGGTCCATCCTTCCCGTCGGGATCGACGCGGCAAAGGCCTGGCTCAGTCCTTCTGTCCGACTTCGTCCGGCCCGGTCCCGGTCACGCGCGTATGCAGCGTGCCGTCGGCCAACTGCACGTCGACTGCCATGCCGGCACTGGCCTTGCCGACCGAGCGCAGCACACGGCCCCGGCTGTCGCGGGCGATGGCGTAGCCGCGCGCGAGCACGGATTCCGGACAGAGGTGCTGCAGATGGGATGCCAGGGTTTCGAGCCGTTCCCGGCGCTGCCGCAGGCTCGTCTGTGCGGCGCGCTGCAGCTCGTGGCCGAACTGCGCGACGAGCTGCCGGGTGCCGGACAGCTCCGGCTGCAGGCGGGCCAGGCGCAGGCCGAGCGCGGTCTGGCGGAAGCGCGCCTGTTCGAGCCGGTGCTTCATGGCCCGCGCCAGCCTGCCGGCACGGGCATCGATGTCGGCCCTGGTCTGGCGCAGGCGCTCGCTGGGATGGACCAGGCGCAGCGAGGCCCTGTCCAGCCGCTGGGCCAGGGTTTCGAGCCGGCGCTCGATGCCGCGCTCGAGCCGCGGGCCGAGGACGGCGATCTCCTGGTGCGCTGCATGCCAGCCTGCGCTGACCAGTTCGGCCGCGCCGGTCGGCGTCGGTGCGCGGAGATCGGCAGCGAAGTCGGCGATGGTGAAATCGGTCTCGTGGCCGACGCCGCTGACGACAGGCAGCGGGCAGGCGCGCAGCGCGCGGGCGAGCGCTTCGTCGTTGAAGGCCCACAGATCCTCCAGGCTGCCGCCGCCGCGCACCAGCAGCAGCACGTCGATACCGTCCAGGGCGGCGCGCCTGCCTGCCGTGGCGACCGCCTGCGCAAGGCGCGGCGCGGCGTCGGCGCCCTGCACGGGCGCCGGATAAAGCACCAGCGGCAGATGCGGTGCACGCCTGGCCAGCGTCACCAGCACGTCGCGCAGCGCCGCAGCGGCAGGCGAGGTGACGAGGCCGATGCCGCGCGGAAAGCGTGGCAGGGCACGCTTGTTGTCGGCATCGAACAGGCCTTCGGCGGCAAGCCTGTCCTTGAGCTGGTTGAAAGCCTCGAACAGGTTGCCGATGCCGGCCCGGCGGACGCTTTCTATATTGAGCTGGTAGTCGCCGCGCGCCTCGTACAGCGTCGCCAGCGCGCGCACTTCGACCCGCATGCCGTTTTCGGGGCGGAAGGGGAGGAGCTGGGCCCGGTTGCGCCACATCGCACAGCGCACCTGCGCGTCGCTGTCCTTCAGCGTGAAGTAGAGATGGCCGGAGGCCGCCCGGGTGAGATTGGAGATTTCGCCGCCCACCCACATCAGCGGCAGGGCCGCCTCCAGCGCCTGGCGGGCGAGGCGGTTGAGCGCGGACACGGTAAGTATCGGAGCGGACAGCATTCCAGTCATGCGGATGACATCGCCAGGGGCGCTGGGGAAATTTGGAGAAGCGCGGATTGTAGCGGAATCCACAGCTCCGCCAGGCTGTCAAGGGCCGTGCGGCAAGTCCTTGATCTACAAGGGGTGAAAAAATAAGTGCCTGTTTTAATTGAAAAATATATGTTGCACAAATTTTCATCGGAGTGTCTGAATGCTTGTGGCGACGGGCTTTGAGGCCCACATCCAGAAACAACCCACAAACTTATCCACAGCTTCTGTGGATTGCTTGCCGGGTTGGCCGGAGTCCTGGGGAAGGAGGGCGGGGGCCGGTTCGGCATATCCCGTCTGGAAGTCGGGGCGGGGCACGGGGTGGGGCACGAGGTGGGCATATTCCACGTTTCGACACGCATCTTGCTTGTCGCCGCTGGCTTGCGGGCGCTACAGTTCCGCTTTTGCGGAATAGGGGAGCTGCCAGCGTGTTCGCGATCATCCAGGAAGTGGGCTGGCCGATCTGGCCGTTGATTCTGGCTTCGGTCGTGGCGCTGGCGCTGATCATCGAGCGTTCGGCCTCCCTGCGGCGCTCGCGCGTGGTGCCGCCGGGCCTGCTGCAGAACGTGCTCGACGATCTGCGCAGGCAGGGCGTGTCCGATGCGATGGTCGAGCGCGTCAACGCGCACTCCCCGCTCGGCCGGGTGCTGGCGGCGGGCCTGCGCAACGTCAGCAGTTCGCGCGAGGTCATGAAGGAATCGATCGAGGAAACCGGCCGTGCGGTCGCGCACGAACTCGAACGCTACCTGACCACGCTCGGCACCATCGCCGCGATCAGCCCGCTGCTAGGGCTGTTCGGCACCATCATCGGCATGATCGACATCTTTGCCTCGCAGGGCGTCAGCGGGGCCAATCCGGCCCAGCTCGCCCAGGGCATCTCGATCGCGCTGTACACCACCGGACTCGGCCTGATCATCGCCATTCCGGCGATGATCTTCTGGCGCCATTTCCGCGCCCTCGTCGACAGCTTCGTCATCGACATGGAGCAGCAGGCGGTGAAGCTGGTCGAAGTGGCGCATGGCGAGCGGCGCGGCTGAGGGGCCGGCATGAACTTCCGTCGCGGTAGCCGCAACGAAGAGCCCGAGATCAACCTGATCCCGCTGATCGACGTGGTGCTCGTCATCATCATCTTCCTGATGCTGACGACGACCTTCTCCAAGGTGTCGGGGCTCGAGATCAATCTGCCGTCGGCCGAAGCGGACGGCGTGGATGCGGTGCCCAACGAGATCCTCGTCGCCGTGACCGCGGCCGGCGAAGTGCTGGTCAACCGCCAGCCGGTTGCGGAACCCAGCGTCGAATCGCTGGCCGCGGCGCTGGGCAAGGCCGCACCGGGCGGCGGCGAGCCGGTGATCGTCATCAATGCCGACGCCAAGGCGGCGCACCAGAGCGTCATCGACGTGATGCAGGCGGCCCAGCGCGCCGGTTTCGGCCATGTGACCTTCGCCACCCAGGCGCCGGCGCAGTGAGCCGCTGAAGGGGCGCGGACGATGGCGGCCCAGGCTCCGGCCTTCTGGCACAGGCGCGGCCTGCCGGCCCGGCTGCTGCAGCCGCTGTCCTGGCTGTTCGGTGCGCTGGCGCGGCGCCGTCGGCGGCGGGCACGGCCGGAGAGGCTGCCGGTGCCGGTGATCGTCGTCGGCAACATCGCCGTCGGCGGCAGCGGCAAGACGCCGGTGGTGCAGTGGCTGGTGGCGCAATTGAGCGCGGCGGGCCGTCGGCCCGGCATCGTCAGCCGCGGACATGGCGGCCGGATCGAGGGCGTCGCCGAAGTGCCGGCCGATGGCGATCCCGCAGTCCATGGCGACGAACCGGTGCTGCTGGCCGCCACCTGCGCCTGCCCGCTGGTGGTCGGCCGCGACCGGCCGGCGGCGGCGCGCGAACTGCTGCGCCTGCATCCCGGGTGCGACGTGATCGTGGCCGACGACGGCATGCAGCACTATCGTCTCGGGCGCGACGTCGAGATCGCGGTGGTCGATCCCGCCACGCTGGGCAATGGCCTGCTGCTGCCGGCCGGGCCGCTGCGCGAGCCGCTCGGGCGCCTGGCGGAAGTCGACGCCGTGATCGCCCACGGCACGCTGCCGCCGGCGCTGGCCGCGGCCCTCGGCGGCGTGCCGGTCTTCCCGATGCAACTGCGGGGCGGCGCCCTGCGTGCGCTCGGGGAGCCGCAGCGAACCCTCGAACTGGAGGCGCTGCGTGGCCGCCGCGTGCATGCGGTGGCGGGAATCGGCCGGCCGCAGCGTTTCTTCGAGCAACTCGAAGCCGCGGGCCTGGTGGTGCTGAGGCATCCCTTCCCCGATCATCATGTCTTCACCCCGCCGGATCTGGCTTTTGCCGAAGCCGCGCCGATCCTGATGACGGCCAAGGATGCGGTAAAATGCCGGGCTTTCGCGCCCGACGACTGCTGGGAGTTCCCGGTCGAGGCGCAAATCGGTTCGGGCGCCGCCGAACGCATTCTGGAGAAACTGGAGCATGGACGCACGTCTGCTTGAAATCCTCGTCTGCCCGCTGTGCAAGGGTCCGCTGGACCACCTGAAGGACAAGCAGGAACTGGTGTGCAAGGGCGACCGGCTCGCCTTCCCGATCCGCGACGGCATCCCGGTGATGCTCGACGAGGAAGCGCGCGCGATGAGCGCAGAGGAAGTCGACGCCCTGCGCGCGTGACGGGGGCCGAGATGGCAACGCCCGGGCTGACAACGCCTTTCCGCATCGTGATTCCGGCGCGCCATGCGTCGACCCGCCTGCCGGGCAAGCCGCTGGCGGACATCTGCGGCAAGCCGATGATCGTGCGTGTGCTCGAACGCGTGCGTGCCGCCGGCGCGCAGGAAGTGTGGGTGGCGACCGACCACGAAGGCGTCCGCGACGCGGTGCTGGCCGCCGGCGGCGAGGTGGTGATGACGCGTGCCGACCATCCCAGCGGCACCGACCGCCTGGCCGAAGTGGCGATGCAGCGCGGCTGGGGCGACGAGGACATCGTCGTCAATGTGCAGGGCGACGAGCCGCTGATCGATCCCGCCATCGTTTCGGCGGTGGCTGCTGCGCTGGCCGGTGATGCCGACGCCGCGATCGCCACCGCAGCGCATGCGCTGGCCGGCGCGGAGGAGGCTTTCAACCCCAATGTGGTCAAGGTGGTGTGCGATGCCGCCGGCCGTGCGCTGTATTTTTCGCGCGCGCCGATTCCCTGGGCGCGCGATGCCTTCGCCGCCGGCCGCGATGCCTTGCCCGATGGTCTCTTGCCCGAAGGCCTGCCGATGCTGCGCCACGTCGGCCTGTATGCCTACCGCGTGGGCTTCCTGCGCCGCTATGCCGGTCTGGCGCCTTCGCCGATCGAGCACTGGGAGGCGCTGGAACAGCTGCGCGCGCTGTGGCACGGCTACCGTATCCGCGTGCTCGAGCTGGCGGTGGCGCCGGCTGCCGGCGTCGATACGCCGGAGGATCTGGCGCGCGTCAGGCAGTCGTTTCGCATCGAAGGGGTTTGACCGCCGGCCATGTGTCGGTTAATTTCGCAGGGTTTCGCATAAACAGTACAAACAAGTGGCCGTGCCGCACGGCCGATATTCTTTTCGTCGGGAGGGTGTATGCGACTGATTCTGTTGGGGCCGCCGGGAGCGGGCAAGGGTACGCAGGCCAACTTCATCAAGGAGAAGTTCGGCATTCCGCAGATTTCGACCGGTGACATGCTGCGCGCCGCGGTCAAGGCCGGCACGCCGCTCGGCATCGAGGCCAAGAAGGTGATGGACGCGGGCGGCTTGGTGTCGGACGACATCATCATCGGCCTGGTCAAGGATCGCCTGCAGCAACCCGACTGTCAGGCCGGCTACATGTTCGACGGTTTCCCGCGCACCATTCCGCAGGCCGATGCGATGAAGGACGCCGGCGTGCCGATCGACTTCGTGCTCGAAATCGACGTGCCCGACAGCGAGATCGTCGAGCGCATGAGCGGGCGCCGCGCCCACCTGGCGTCGGGCCGCACCTACCACGTCAAGTACAACCCGCCCAAGGTCGAAGGCAAGGATGACGTCACCGGCGAAGACCTGGTGCAGCGCGACGATGACAAGGAAGAGACGGTCAAGAAGCGCCTCGACGTCTACCACGCCCAGACCAAGCCGCTGGTCGAGTACTACGGCAAGTGGGCGGCTTCGGGCGACGCCAAGGCGCCCAAGGTGCGCAAGATCGAAGGCCTGGGTGCGGTCGAGGACATCACCGCGCGTGCGTTCGAAGCGCTGAAGTAAGCGCGCAATCCACATTCCTGACGGCCGGCTCCCGTGGTGGGGCCGGCCGTTTCGTTTTGCTGATTCAGGCCTGGCGGCTTCCATCATGGCGCGATCGAATCTTCTCTACGCTCATTCCGGCGGCGTCACCGCCGTCATCAACGCCACGGCCAGTGCGGTGATCGGTGCCGCACGGGCTCATCCGGAACGCATCGGCAAGGTCTTGGCCGCCCATCGCGGCATTCTCGGCGTGCTGGCGGAAGACCTGATCGAGACCGCTGCGCTCGACGAAGCGGCGCTGCAGCGCCTGTCGCTGCGTCCGGGCGGGGTATTCGGCTCCTGCCGTTTCGATTTGCCGCAAACCGCTACGGCGGACGGCAGGCGGGTGATGGACAGATTGTTCGAAGTCTTCGCCGCGCACGACATCGGCCATTTCATCTACAACGGCGGCAACGGCTCGATGGACGTGGTCGGGCGTCTGCGCGATGCGGCGCAGCAACGCGGCTATCCGCTGGTCTGCATCGGCGCGCCGAAGACGGTGGACAACGACATCGTCGGCACCGACTGCTGCCCGGGCTTCGGCTCGGCAGCGAAGTATCTGGCGACCTCGATGCTGGAGGCCGGGCTGGACATCCGCTCCATGGCCGGCAGCCGGGGCAGCGTGTTCGTGATGGAAGTGATGGGGCGCAACACCGGCTGGCTCGCGGCGGCGACCGCGCTGGCCGCCGGCGGCGACGCCGATGCGCCGCCGCACATCGTGCTGGTGCCGGAAGCGGGCTTCGACGAGGAGGGTTTCCTGGCCGAAGTCCGGCGCGTCACCGAGCGCCTGGGCTACTGCACGATCACGGTCGCCGAGGGCATCCGTCGTGCCGATGGCAGCCCCATCGTCGAGAAATCGCGTGAAGGCGGCTATGTGCAACTGGGGGGTGCGGGCTCGGCCATCGCGCGCATGATCCACGAGCGCCTGGGCTACAAGTTCCATTGGGCGATACCCGACTATCTGCAGCGCGCCGGCGGACACTGGCTGTCGGCGGTGGACCGCGAGCAGGCGCTGGCGGTCGGACGGGCAGCGGTCGAGATGGCGCTCGACGGGCGCAATGGCTGCTTTCCGGCGATCCGGCGGCTCGGCGAAGCGCCTTATCGCTGGGAAGTCGGCACCGAGGACGCTGCTGCCATCGCCAACCTGGAGCGCACGCTGCCGGTGGCCTTCGTGCGTACCGACGGCCTGCACGTCACCGCGGCGGCCCGCGACTACATCCGGCCGCTGATCGAGGGCGAGGTGCCGCAGCCCACCGCGGGTGGCCTGCCCGATTACGGCGCGCTCGCCTTGCAGCCTGTCGCGCGGCGGCTGCCGCCGTGGCAGGCGTAGCCATCACGCTTTGCCGACGCAGGTCCGCGCCGGCTTCCGGCGCCTGCTGAGCCGTCCGGAGGCGGGGGTTCAGGCGCCGGCGGGCAGCGCGTCGGGCTTGCTGGCCGCGACCGGGCGCTCCGGCATGTAGGCCGCGATCTGGCACAGGATCGCAGCGAGGTAGGGGATGCACTGCAGGCACAGGATACCGACCCACAGCTGCGTCTCGAGGTTGTCGGCGCCGCGCTGGGCGACCAGCGTGACGGCACCGAGCAGCAGCGCCACCAGCATGCCGATTTCCTCGCGGATCGGGTTGAAGAAGGCGAGTGCGCCGCCGCCGCGCCAGCCCTTGGGGGTGACGACGAACACGCCCTTCTTCTTGACCAGGCCGGCGAACACGCCGCGGGCGATCGCGTGCGCGAGGCCCACCGACAGGATCGAGGCGCCGAGAATGTCCTTCCACGGACAGTCCATGGTGCGGCGGTACAGGATTGGGCCGAGCGCGGCCTTGAAGGCCATGAAACCGAGGATGGGCAGCGCCAGCGCCGTCACCGGCAGGCCGAAGGCCTTCGGGAACAGCAGGATGCCGAGCGTCCACAGCAGGCTGCCGAAGGCGAACACCAGTTGCAGCGCATCGCCCAGCCAGGCGAACCAGCCGGTCAGGAAGTGATAGCGCTGTGCCAGGTTGAGCTTGCTGCGGCCGATCATGTGCGGCAGGTGGGCCTTGAGGATCTGCATCGCGCCGAAGGCCCAGCGGAAGCGCTGGCTCTTGATCGCGGCAAAGCCCGACGGTGTCAGGCCGCGGCCGAGGACGTGGTCCACGTAGCGGGTGTCGTAGCCCTTTTCGATCAGGCGCAGGCCGAGCTCGGTGTCTTCGCAGATGCACCATTCGGACCAGCCGCCGACTTCCTCGAGCGCGAGGCGGCGCACCAGCGTCATGGTGCCGTGCTGGATCAGCGCGTTGCGCTCGTTGCGGTGGTGCATGCCGATGCGGAAGAAGCCGTCGAACTCCCAGTTGCACATGCGCTTGAAAGGCTGGCCTTCCCAGTCGCGGTGGGCCTGGGGCGCCTGCACGACGGCGACGTCGGGCTTGTCGAAGTGCGGGATCAGGCTGGCCAGCCAGTCCGGATCGACGACGTAGTCGGCATCGACGACGCCGACCACTTCGGCGCGCGGGTCGGTGACCTTGAGGCCGTAGTTCAGCGCGCCGGCCTTGAAGCCGGGCCAGTTGGCGAGATGGAAGAAGCGGAAGCGCGGGCCGAGTTCGGCGCAGCGCTTTTCCAGTGGCTTCCACAGCGCCTCGTCGCGGGTGTTGTTGTCGAGGATCAGCACCTCGAAGTTTTGGTAGTTCAGTTTTGCCAGGCTGTCGATGGTGGCGATCACCATCTCGGGCGGCTCGTTGTAACAGGCCAGGTGCACCGAGACGAAGGGCTGCTGATCCGGGGCGTGCGGCGGCAGCGGCATGAAGCGGCGCTGCCACTGCTTCTTGAACAGCATCTCGCCGAACTCGAAGCCGTGCGACAGCAGCACCGCGGCGGTGAGGATGGTGGCGCCGATCAGCAGGCCGAGGCCGATGAGGTCACGCTGGGTGAGATAGTAGTCGACCGGCACGTTGAGGCCGACGATCAGCGTCGATACGCAGGCCTGGATCAGGCCGGCAAGGAAGACGCGGCCGAAGACGTTCCAGTCGGACAGGAAGAAGGCCACCAGGAACATCGGCAGGAAGGCGAGTGCCGCGGCATTCATGGCCTTCTTCGACCAGTGCGGATCGCGTTCGACGATACCCTCGAGGGCGAACTTCTGTTCGCGGTCGGCGTTGTACATGCCCCAGTAGGGGCCGGCCCAGCCTTCGACATCGACTTTCCAGGGCTGGTCGATCGCTTCCATCAGGAAGTAGTCGATGCGCGCGGTGCGCGGATGGGCGAGGAACTCGCGGATGAAGCGCGCCTCGTTGTCGAGCGAAGGAATGGCGGCGCCCAGCGTCGGCCCCTTGCTCGGCCAGCCGATTTCGCCGACCACGATTTTCTTGCGCGGGAAGGTCCTGGCCAGTTCGTCGTAGCGTTCGAAAGCGTAGTCGACAGCGGCCTCCACCGGTACGCCCTCGTGGTAGGGCAGCAGGTGGACGGTGATGTAGTCGACGTGTTCGACCAGTTCCGGATAGCGCAGCCAGACGTGCCAGGGTTCGGCGGTCGACACCGGCTTGCGCACGGCCTTGCGCACGCGGTCGAGGTAGCCGATGACGTCTTCGGGCTTGAGGTCGCCGCGCAGGATGGATTCGTTGCCGACCATCAGGCGCTCGACGTGGCGCATCTTGCGCGCGGCTTCGATCAGCGCCGTGATCTCGCGTTCGTTCTTTTCCAGGTCGGGGTCCAGCCAGGCGCCGGCGGTGACGTTCATGTCGCGCTCGCCGGCGAGCGTCAGCAGGACCGGCATGTCGGTGACGCCGTAGGTGCGCAGGCCGTCGGATGTGCGGGCGAGCAGGTCGAGGTCGGCGGCGAGCTCTTCCGTCGTCGGGTAAGTGCCCTTCAGCGGACTCTGGTCGCGCTGGAAGCCGTTGTAGGCGAAGCCCTTGATGCTCTGGTTGGTGCTGATGAACTCGGCGCCGCGGTTGAACTGCTGCCAGATCCAGTGCTGGAGGAAGGCGACGCCCGCGGCGATGGCAAGTGCGATCGCGATGCGATAGAGGAGCGAGGCGGCCTGTTTCATGTTCGAATCCTGAGCGGCGTGGAGATGACGCCGGAAAACGGGTAAAACGCTGACAAAACGGAAAAGCCTGCGCGGTTGCGTGGGCCTGCCGAAAGAATTGCTGCACTGCGCAAACGATTTCGGCAGACAACCGAAGATTCTGTTGCAGATGCTCGGTGCCGGCATTCTATGCACGCTTTCAGCTGCTTACGAGCCACATCCAGTGCCAATTTGCAACATCGTGCGATATCGTTGCCGAAGGTCTGATTTACAAGGAAAAGGCGGGATGGAATGGAATAATTCGGGCAAATATGGTGTTGCAGCAATCCTGCTTTCGGCCCTGCTGGTGCTGGCTTCGGCCTGGGGGGTGCGCCATGGCCTGCTGGAAAACGGGCTGCTGCCGCGCGACTGCACCCTGCCCGATGCGCACGGCGGCTTGTGCCTGTTCAAGACGGTTCTGGTGGAGAGTTTCCTGCATCAGCGCATGGGCTGGTTCAGCCTTGCCTGCGGTGGCCTGGCCTTCGTGCTGGGCCGGCGCTGGCTGGCTTGGGCCGGCTGGCTGAGCGGGCTGGCCGGGCTGGTGCTGTACAGCCATGATCCGGCCGCGGTCGGCAGCCTGCTGTCACTGCTGGTGCTTGCCCGCCCCGGACAGCGAGCGGGCGAGAAGGGGCAGGGCAAGGAGAGGGGTGGCAAGGACGAGGCCGGTGGCCAGCCAGGCGACGGCTTGGGGATTGGCCGGCTCGCTTGACCAGCGCCCGATCACCGAGATTGCGATGATTGCCGCGCAGATGCGCTCGGCGCGGCCGTGCGCAGCCTGCGTCCAGCCGAGCACACCGAGCAAGGCTGCGGGAGCGAGATAGAGCAGGGTCGGGAAGTCGCGATAGCGGGGATCGACGAACAGCAGCAGCGCGGCGATGGCGGCGGCGAACAGCAGCAGGCCGCGCAGCAGGCCGAGCGCGCCGTCCGGCCAGTAGCCGGCGGGAGTCCGGCGCAGCGTCCGCCATGCCTGTTCGGCGCTGGGGATGGCGGAGCCGCGCCATGCGGCGAAGCTTGTGGCGAGCAGGACACCGAGCAGCGCGACAGCGCCGAGTACCGTCCATTCGAGCGCATCCCGGTAGGCGAGGCGTGCGTGCTCGGCATGGAGCACGGCGATGAGGCCGGTGGTGGCGCCGAGGACGATCAGCGCGGCCCGCCGCAGGGGGCCGCCCCAGGCAGTGCCGAGGCCGAGCAGCAGGCCTGCCGCCGCGCCGGCGGCGAGGCCGGCGATGACGCTGGCCAGCCCCGAACGCTCGGCCACCGGGCCGGCGAACAGAAATTTCGGCTCCAGCGTCGAGGCGTCGAGCATGCCCCAGAAGCCGCCCACCGTGCCTTCGAGCCGGCGTTTCCAGGGCTGGTCGATGGCTTCGATCAGGTTGTAGTCCCAGCCCTGCGCATGCGCCTGGTGGACGAATTCCCTTACATATCGCGCCTGGTTCACCTGTGACGGACGCGATTCCTCGCGCTGGCGCCCCTGGCTCGGCCAGCCGGTCTCGCCGATCAGGACGTGCTTGCCGGCGAAGTGTTCGCCGACGTGCCTGCGGGTTGCGGCGACGTGTTCGAGCGCATCTGCGATGTCGACCGGCTCGTCCTCCCAGAAGGGCAGGATGTGTGGACGGTGACGAAATCGACTTCCTGCGCCAGGCTGTCATGCCGCGTCCAGAACTCCCAGACGTCGGCGTAGGTGACCGGTACCTTGGCGCGCGCCCTGGCTTCGCGGATCAGCGCGCGCATTTCGTCTTCGCTGCGCTCGCGGCGCAGCAGCACTTCGTTGCCGACGATCAGGGCGCGGACGACGTCGGTGTTGGCATTGGCAAGCCCGATTGCGCGGTCGAGTTCGGCAGCGTTCATGTCCCGGTCGTAGCCGATCCAGGCGCCGAGCAGCACCTGGATGCCGACTTCACGCGCGACCTCGGGTACCTGTTCCAACCCCTGATTGACCGAATACAGGCGCACGCAGTCGGTGATCTTGGCCAGGGCGCCGAGGTCGGCATGGATCTGCTCGCGGGAAATGCGCAGGTCCGGATCGAAGGGGGTCTGCCCGGGACGGTGGTAGGGGGCGTAGGAGACGCACTTCAGCTTTTCGCCATCGGCCAGGCGAAGATCGTGCATGTCCACCGGGCGGGTCTGCCAGCCGGCCCATGCGAGCAGGCCGGCGAGCAGGGCCAGGTGGCAAAGCAGCAGGGCGAGCCAGAGGGGCTTGCGGTCATCGTGGAGCGTCGGCATGGCGGATCGGTCTGCAGAGGCGGGCGGAGGAGAGTGAAACGGCTTGCCGGGAAAAAAGAAGCCACGCCCCAGGCGAGGCGTGGCTTCGGTGCGACAGCAGCGGATTCTACCGGACTCAGCTTTCGTAGTCGCTCATCGGCACGCAGGCGCAGAACAGGTTGCGGTCGCCATAGACGTCGTCGATGCGATTGACGCTGGGCCAGAACTTGTTTTCCGCCACCCAGGGCAGCGGGAACACCGCCTGTTCGCGCGAGTACGGGCGCGACCATTCGCCGACGAAATCGGCCTGGGTGTGCGGCGCGTTCTTCAGCGGATTGTCGTCCGCCGGCCAGGTACCGTTCTCGAGCTGGCGGATTTCCTCGCGGATCGCGATCATCGCGTCGGCGAAGCGCTCCAGTTCGTGCAGGTCTTCCGACTCGGTCGGCTCGACCATGATGGTGCCGGCCACCGGGAAGGACATCGTCGGCGCGTGGAAGCCGTAGTCCATCAGGCGCTTGGCGATGTCGACCTCGCTGATGCCGGTCGCCGCCTTGATCGGGCGGATGTCGAGGATGCACTCGTGGGCGACGCGGCCCTGGCTGCCGGTGTAGAGCACCGGGTAGTGCTGCTGCAGCCGCGCGGCGAGATAGTTGGCGTTGAGGATCGCCACCTCGGTGGCACGCTTCAGCCCTTCGCCGCCCATCATCGTGATGTACATCCACGAGATCGGCAGGATGCTGGCCGAGCCGAAGGGGGCGGCGGAAACGGCGCCCTGGCCGAGATTGGCCCGTCCGGCGTCGCCGGTCGGCTGCACAACGTGGTCGGCCATGAAGGGCGCAAGGTGTGCCGCCAGCGCGATCGGCCCCATGC
This sequence comes from Thauera butanivorans NBRC 103042, assembly GCF_001591165.1. GTDB lineage: Bacteria > Pseudomonadota > Gammaproteobacteria > Burkholderiales > Rhodocyclaceae > Thauera > Thauera butanivorans. The sequence continues at coordinate 4,221 of NZ_BCUG01000065.1, read as the reverse complement.
CCGGCCCGCCGCCGCCGTGCGGGATGCAGAAGGTCTTGTGCAGGTTCATGTGGGTGACGTCGGCGCCGATCGTGGCGGGCGAGGTCAAGCCGACCTGGGCATTGAGGTTGGCGCCGTCCATGTAGACCTGGCCGCCGTGGGCATGGACGACTGCGCAGATCTCGCGGATCGACTCCTCGAACACGCCGTGGGTCGAGGGGTAGGTGATCATCAGCGCGGCGAGCCTGGCGGCGTGCTGCTCCGCCTTCGCCTTCAGGTCGGCGACATCGACGTTGCCGTTGTCGTCGCAATCGACGACGACCACCTGCATGCCGCACATCTGCGCGGTGGCGGGGTTGGTGCCGTGGGCCGAGCGCGGGATCAGGCAGACCGTGCGCTGCGCATCGCCGCGGCTGGCGTGGTAGCGCGCGATCGCCACCAGGCCGGCGTATTCGCCCTGGGCGCCGGAGTTGGGCTGCATGCAGACCGCCGGGAGGCCGGTGATGGCACGCAGGTGGTCGGCCAGGCCTTCGATCATCTCGAGATAGCCCGCAGCCTGCTCGCGCGGCGCAAAGGGGTGCAGGTTGGCGAACTCGGGCCAGGTCACCGGGATCATCTCGCTGGTGGCGTTGAGCTTCATCGTGCACGAGCCGAGCGAGATCATCGAATGGTCGAGCGCGAGGTCGCGATTCTGCAGCTTCTTCAGATGGCGCAGCATCTCGTGCTCGGTGTGGTGGGTGTTGAACACCGGATGCGACAGGACCGCATCGTCGCGCAGCAGCGCCGGCGGCAGCTTGCCGCCGGCCCGGGCCACGCGCGCATCGAGCGCATCGATGTCGGCGATGGCGCCGAAGCAGCTCAACACTGCGGCGATGTCCTCGCGGGTGGTGGTTTCGTCGACCGACAGGCCGAGGCGGGTAGCGGATACCTGGCGCAGGTTGTAGCCGGCGGCAAGCGCGGCGTCGGCAATGGCCGCAGTGCGCGGGCCGGTGTCGACTTCGAGAGTGTCGAAGAAGGCATCGCTGCCGGCATCGAAACCGGCATCGCGCAGGCCGGTGGCGAGCATCGCGGCGAAGCGGTGGATGCGCGCGGCGATGGTGCGCAGCCCCTGCGGGCCGTGATAGACGGCGTAGAAGCCGGCCATGTTGGCGAGCAGTACCTGGGAGGTGCAGATGTTGGAGTTCGCCTTCTCGCGGCGGATGTGCTGTTCGCGTGTCTGCAGCGCCATGCGCAGTGCGGTCTTGCCGCGGGCGTCCTTCGAGACGCCGATGATGCGGCCCGGCATCGAGCGCACATGGGCTTCGCGGGTGGCGAAGAATGCGGCGTGCGGGCCGCCGAAGCCCATCGGTACGCCGAAGCGCTGCGCCGAGCCGAGCGCGATGTCCGCGCCCATGGCGCCCGGGCTTCTGAGCAGCACCAGTGCCATCAGGTCCGAGGCGACGGCAACGACGGTACCTTTGGCCTTGGCTGCAGCGATGGTTTCGCTCAGATCCGTGACTTCGCCGTGGGCGTTCGGGTACTGCAGCAGCGCGCCGAATACCTCGTGCATGGCGGCATCTTCCGCCTTGCCGAACACCAGTTCATAGCCGAAATAGTGGGCGCGGGTGCGGACCACGTCGATCGTCTGCGGGAAGCAGGCTTTGTCGATGAAGAAGGCGTTCGATTTGGACTTCGACACCCGGCGTGCCATCGTCATCGCTTCGGCGGCAGCGGTGGCCTCGTCCAGCAGCGAGGCGTTGGCCAGTTCCAGTCCGGTGAGGTCGATCACCATCTGCTGGTAGGTCAGCAGGGCTTCGAGGCGGCCTTGCGAGATTTCGGCCTGGTAGGGGGTGTAGGCGGTGTACCAGCCCGGGTTTTCCATGACGTTGCGCAGGATCACCGCCGGCGTGTGCGTGCCGTAATAGCCCATGCCGATCATGGACTTGTTGACGACGTTGCGGCCGGCGATAGCCTTCAGCCTGGCGAGCGCCTCGTGCTCCGGCGTCGCCGCGGCGAGTGGCAGCGGCGATTCGAGGCGGATATCCGCAGGGACGGTCTGCTCGATCAGGGTGTCGAGATTGCCGACGCCGAGTGTCGCGCACATGCGTGCGACCTCGTCGGCGTTCGGTCCGAGATGGCGATGGATGAAGGCATCGTGCTGCTCCAGCCGGGCAAGCGGAGCAGAAAGCAGGGAATCGGTCATGGTCGGTTGGAAAACTCGGGCGTGGGCGTTCAGGCCTGGGCGATTTCGGCGGCGTAGCCGGCAGCGTCCATCAGGGCATCGATATCGGCGGCATTGGCCGGCTGGAGCTTGAACAGCCAGTTGGCGTAGGCGTCGGCATTGACGCTTTCGGGTGCATCGGCCACGTCCTGGTTGGCGGCGATGATTTCGCCGGCGACGGGTGCGTAGATGTCGGAAGCAGCCTTGACGGATTCGATCACGGCACATGCTTCGCCCGCGTTCACGCTGCGGCCGGCTTCAGGCAACTCGAGGAAGACGACGTCACCCAGCGCCTCCTGGGCGTGGTCGGTGACGCCGATGGTCAGGCTGCCGTCGTCTTCGACGCGGATCCATTCGTGGGACTTGGTGTACTTCAGTTCGTTGGGGATGTTGCTCATGATGGACTCTCCGGACTGGATCGAATGAAGGGCCGGCGGTCTGGCGGCCGGCCCTGTGGAATGATGCGTGTATGCTCAGACGAGCGGCTTGCCGTTGCGCACGAAGGGAAGCTTGACGGTGCGGGCCTTCAGCCGTTTGCCGCGGATCTCGACTTCGGCGTCTTCGCCTGCCTGCGTCGCAAGCGGGACGCGGACGAAGCCGATGGAGCGTTCGAGCGTCGGCGAAAAGCTGCCGCTGGTGGTTTCGCCTTCGCCTGCGGCGGTGAAGACCTTCATGTGGGCGCGCAGCACACCCTTGTCCTCGAGGATCAGGCCGATCAGGCGGCGGCTGGCAGGCGCGGCTTCCAGCGCGGCGCGGCCGACGAAGTCGCGGTTTTCGTCCTTCAGGTCGACGGTCCAGGACAGGCCGGAATCCAGCGGCGAAACGCTTTCGTCCATGTCCTGCCCATACAGATTCATGCCGGCTTCCAGGCGCAGTGTGTCCCGCGCGCCCAGGCCGCAGGGCTTCACGCCAGCGGCGGCGAGAGCTTGCCACATGCTTTCCGCGCGGCTTGCCGGCAGGGTGATTTCGAGACCGTCTTCGCCGGTGTAGCCGGTGCGTGCGATCAGCAGTTCGCCAGCGCGAATCGCACTGAACGGCGAGGGAATCTCCTGTCCCGCGGAAAGTTCGGGAATCGCGCTGCGGGCGCGTTCGATCGCCTGCGGGCCCTGGATTGCGATCATCGCCAGGTCGCGCCTGCTGGCTAGCGTCACGTTGGCGCCGGTGCCGGCGATGCGTGTGCGCATCCAGGCGACGTCCTTGTCGGCGGTGCCGGCGTTGACGACGATGCGATAGTCGTCGGTGCCGAAGCGGTAGACGATCAGGTCGTCGATGACGCCGCCCTGTTCGTTGAGCATGCAGGAGTACAACGCCTTGCCCGGGTTGCTCAGCTTGGCGACGTCGTTTGCAAGCAAGCCGCGCAGGAAAGGTGTTGCATCAGGACCGCTCAGATCGAGCGCCAGCATGTGCGATACGTCGAACATGCCCGCATCGCGGCGTACCGCGTGGTGCTCTTCGATCTGCGAGCCATAGTTGACCGGCATGTCCCAGCCGGCGAAGTCGACCATGCGTGCGCCGGCGGCGACATGGGTTGCGTGGAGCGGGGTGTGCCTGGAAGAGGTGCTCATCGTTGCGGCTCCGGTAGTCGTGAACGAAAAAGGGCGAACTCGGCCAATTTGCCGGATTCGCCCCATCTGTCCCTTGTACCTGAGAGATTTCGCCCTGAGCCGCTGCGCCGAACGCATCTATATATAGATAGTAGATAGATGTTCCTGGACGCTGAGCGCGGCAAAGACCCGGACGGTGCCCCTTCGGTGGGTGCGTCACGCCGTCGGGCGTCCGCACCGCTCTCCAGACTTGCACTTCGCACGCGGTCCTTTTGCCTGAGCGGTTCCGGGGGGTTGCGCCTTCGGCGACTCCAAGTCGGGAGTTCTCTCCCGCGTGTCGCGCGGACGATAACACATCGTTGGTGAATCGTGAGCACCTCGATGAGCCGCGACGCCTGGACGGGGTTTCCGAAGACATCTCTCGACAGCCGAGGCCTTCAGTACTTCGAGAACTACGCGGGCGGCCAGGGTTTCTGACGGCAGCCGTAGGATGGGGAG